>NZ_JBEXEA010000002.1:0-647660 GCF_040606035.1 Streptomyces sp. NPDC005483 | reverse complement strand
GCCGCACGAACTCCCACTCAGCGTCCGACAGTTCATGGCGACGTATCACCCGCCCATGATCCACCACGCAAGATCTTTTGAAGACACTGCCTAGGGCGCGTCCGGTCCCAGCGAGGCACGGACGAGAGCGCCCAGCTCCTCGTCGGTGACGTCCGCCGCCTCCTGGGACCGCAGCCGGATGGTGCCCTTGCCGCTGAGGAGCTCCGGGTGCCGGGAGAGGAGGTCCGCGCCGGCGTCCTGGTCCCAGCCGTAGAGCGAGACGCCGTGTCGCCACACGCCCACGTGCAGCCTGCGGTCGCCGACCCGGTACGTCGGCATCCCGTAGGCCAGCACGACGTCCGCCTCGGGGTACGCCCCCAGGATCAGCCGGTGCACCCGGTCGAACAGCGGGCGGTGCTCGGGGGCGATCGCGTCGATGTAGGTCTGCGCTTCGGCGTTCATACGCCCTATTTGTACAGGGGAGACGGGCGTCACAGTGTCGTTGCGGGCAAGGTCACAGCCGTGCCCTCTGCTGCTCCTTTGGTCATCTGGCCTAGCATCCGAGCATGACGGTCCTGCCTGACGACGGGCTCTCGCTGGCCGCCGAGTTCCCTGACGCGAACCTTGATCAGTGGCACAGCCTGGTGGCGGGTGTCCTGCGCAAGTCGGGCAAGGAAGTCTCCGGCGCGGCAGCGGAGGACGCCCTGTCCACCGCGCTCGAGGACGGGCTGCGCACCCGCCCCCTGTACACAGCGCACGATGCCGCACCCGATCCCGGATTCCCCGGCTTCGCTCCGTTCGTGCGTGGCGCCCGCGCCGAGGGGAACACCACCGGCGGCTGGGACGTACGGCAGCGGCACGCGGTCGCCGACAACACCGCGGTGCTCACGGACCTGGAGAACGGCGTCACCTCGCTGTGGCTCGTCGCGGGCGAGGGCGGCATCCCGGTCGCCTCGCTCGCCGGGGTCCTCGACGGCGTCTACCTCGACCTCGCACCGGTCGTCCTCGACGCGGGCAGCCAAGTCGTCCCGGCCGCACAGGAGTTGCTGCGTCTCTACGACGAACGCGGCATCGCCCGCGAGGCCGCGCGCGGCAACCTCGGCGCCGACCCCCTGGGCCACGAGGCCCGTACGGGTGAGGAGTTGGACTTCGCGCCGTTCGTCCCGCTCGCGCTGCGGTGCGCCCAGGAGTACCCGGGGCTGCGCGCGCTGACCGTGGACGCGCTGCCGTACCACGAGGCCGGCGGTTCGGCCGCGCAGGAGCTGGGCGCCTCGATCGCCACCGGTGTCGCCTATCTTCGGGAGCTGACCGAGGCCGGGCTGGGCGTCGAACAGGCCTGCGCGCAGCTGGAGTTCCGGTACGCGGCGACCGCCGACCAGTTCCTGACGATCGCCAAGCTGCGGGCCGCGCGCCGGCTGTGGGCGCGGGTCGCCGAGGTGTGCGGGGCGCCCGGTGCCGGTGCGCAGGTGCAACACGCCGTGGTGTCGCCGGTGATGATGAGCCGCCGCGACCCCTGGGTGAACATGCTGCGCGCGACGATCGCCACCCTGGCCGCCGGGGTGGGCGGCGCGGAGGCCGTCACCGTGCTGCCGTTCGACCACGCTCTCGGGCTGCCCGACGCGTTCGCGCGCCGCGTCGCGCGCAACACCTCCACGATCCTGGTCGAGGAGTCGCACCTGTCCCGGGTGATCGACCCGGCGGGCGGCTCCTGGTACGTGGAGCGGCTGACCGACGAACTCGCCGAGGCCGCCTGGCGGTTCTTCCGGACGATCGAACGCGACGGCGGCCAGGCGGCCGTCCTGCGCTCCGGCCGGCTCCGCACCGACCTGGCGACGACATGGGCGCAGCGCTCCAAGAAGCTCGCCACCCGGCGCGAACCCATCACCGGCGTCAGCGAGTTCCCGCACCTCGGCGAGAAGCCAGTGCAGCGCGCACCCGCCCCCGAGCCCCGGACGGGCGGTCTGCCGCGTGTGCGACGCGACGAGGCGTACGAGGAGCTGCGCGCCCGCTCCGACGCCCACCTCGCGGCGACCGGGGCCCGGCCCCGGGTCTTCCTGGCCGCGCTCGGCCCCGCCGCCGCCCACACCGCGCGCCTGACGTTCGCCGCCAACCTCTTCCAGGCCGGCGGGATCGAGCCGGTCACCGAGGGCACCTTCGAGGAGAGCGGCGCCACCGAGGTCTGCCTGTGCTCCAGCGACGCCCTGTACGAGGAGCGGGCCAACGACGTCGTACAGGCCCTCAAGTCGGCAGGCGCACGGCACGTGTTCCTCGCCGGACGGCCCGGCGAGTACGCCGGCGTGGACTCCTACGTCTTCGCCGGCTGCGACGCCGTCGCCGTGCTCACCGCCACCCTCGACCGCATGGGAGTGTCCTGATGACCGCCCCCGCCGGCCCTTCCGTCCCCGACTTCACCGGCATCGAGCTGGGGACCCCGGCCTCCGCAGGCGGCGCCGACGAGTGGCGTACGGCGGTGAAGAACGCCACCCAGGGGGCCGACCCGGTGTGGGAGACACCGGAGGGCATCGAGGTCAAGCCGCTCTACACCGGCGCCGACCTGGAGGGCCTGGACTTCCTGGAGACGTACCCGGGGGTGGCCCCGTATCTGCGCGGGCCGTACCCGACGATGTACGTCAACCAGCCCTGGACGATCCGCCAGTACGCGGGTTTCTCCACCGCCGAGGAGTCCAACGCCTTCTACCGGCGCAACCTCGCGGCCGGCCAGAAGGGCCTGTCGGTCGCCTTCGACCTGCCCACGCACCGCGGCTACGACAGCGACCACCCCCGGGTGACCGGTGACGTCGGCATGGCGGGCGTGGCGATCGACTCGATCTACGACATGCGGCAGCTGTTCGACGGCATCCCGCTGGACAAGATGTCCGTGTCGATGACGATGAACGGCGCCGTGCTGCCGGTGCTGGCGCTGTACATCGTGGCGGCGGAGGAACAGGGTGTGCCGCCCGAGAAGCTGGCCGGGACCATCCAGAACGACATCCTCAAGGAGTTCATGGTCCGCAACACCTACATCTATCCGCCGAAGCCGTCGATGCGGATCATCTCCGACATCTTCGCCTTCACCTCGCAGCGGATGCCCCGCTACAACTCGATCTCCATCTCCGGATACCACATCCAGGAGGCGGGTGCGACGGCCGACCTGGAGCTGGCGTACACGCTCGCGGACGGCGTCGAGTACATCCGGGCGGGCCGTGAAGTGGGCCTGGACGTGGACGCGTTCGCGCCCCGGCTGTCCTTCTTCTGGGCGATCGGCATGAACTTCTTCATGGAGATCGCCAAGCTGCGGGCGGCGCGGCTGCTGTGGGCGAAGCTCGTGAGGCAGTTCGACCCGCAGAACGCCAAGTCCCTTTCCCTGCGCACCCATTCACAGACCTCGGGCTGGTCGCTGACCGCGCAGGACGTGTTCAACAACGTCACGCGCACGTGTGTCGAGGCGATGGCGGCGACCCAGGGCCACACCCAGTCGCTGCACACCAACGCCCTCGACGAGGCACTGGCGTTGCCCACCGACTTCTCCGCGCGCATCGCCCGCAACACCCAGCTGCTGATCCAGCAGGAGTCGGGCACGACCCGGGTCATCGACCCGTGGGGCGGCAGCGCGTACGTGGAGAAGCTGACGTACGACCTCGCCCGCAGGGCCTGGCAGCACATCCAGGAGGTGGAGGCGGCGGGCGGCATGGCCAAGGCGATCGACGCCGGCATCCCCAAGCTGCGCATCGAGGAGGCCGCGGCCCGCACCCAGGCCCGTATCGACTCCGGCCGCCAGCCGGTCATCGGCGTCAACAAGTACCGGGTCGAGACGGACGAGGCGATCGAGGTCCTCAAGGTCGACAACTCCTCCGTGCGGACCCAGCAGATCGAGAAGCTGCGGCGGCTGCGGGCGGAGCGGGACGAGACCGCGTGCCGGGACGCCCTCGACGCGCTGACCCGGGCCGCCGACGGCGAGGGCAACCTGCTGGAGCTGGCCGTGCACGCGGCCCGCGCGAAGGCCACCGTCGGTGAGATCTCCGACGCCCTGGAGAAGGTCTACGGCCGGCACGCGAGCCAGATCCGTACGATCTCCGGCGTGTACCGCAACGAGGCAGGGGAGTCGGAGAACGTGGACCGCACCCGCGCGCTGGTGGACGCCTTCGAGGAGGCCGAGGGCCGCCGGCCGCGCATCCTGGTCGCCAAGATGGGCCAGGACGGCCACGACCGCGGCCAGAAGGTGATCGCCACCGCCTTCGCCGACCTCGGCTTCGACGTCGACGTCGGTCCGCTGTTCCAGACCCCGGGTGAGGTGGCCCGCCAGGCCGTCGAGGCGGACGTGCACATCGTCGGCGTCTCGTCCCTGGCGGCCGGTCACCTCACCCTCGTACCGGCGCTGAAGGAGGCGCTGGCCGAGGAGGGCCGGGAGGACATCATGATCGTGGTGGGCGGGGTGATCCCTCCGCAGGACGTGCCGACGCTCCTGGAGATGGGCGCCGCGGCCGTGTTCCCGCCGGGGACGGTGATCCCGGACGCGGCCTTCGACCTGGTGGAGCGTCTGTCGGCCGACCTCGGGCACGGGCAGTGATCGATCTCGACGCGTATGTGAAGGGTGTCCTCGACGGCAAGCGGGCGATCGTGGCCCGCGCCATCACCCTCGTCGAGTCCACCCATCCCCGACACCGGTCGCTGGCCCAGGAGTTGCTCACCGAGCTGCTCCCGCACAGCGGCCGGGCGCGGCGGATCGGGGTCAGCGGGGTGCCGGGCGTGGGCAAGTCGACGTTCATCGACGCGTTCGGCACGATGCTGACCTCGCTGGGGCACCGGGTGGCGGTACTCGCGGTGGACCCGTCCTCCACCCGTACCGGGGGTTCGATCCTCGGCGACAAGACCCGCATGGAGCGCCTGGCCGTCGACCCGGCCGCCTTCGTACGGCCCTCCCCCAGTGCGGGCACCCTGGGCGGGGTGGCCAAGGCGACCCGGGAGTCGATGGTCGTGATGGAGGCCGCCGGCTACGACGTGATCCTGGTCGAGACGGTGGGCGTCGGGCAGTCGGAGACCGCGGTCGCGGACATGGTCGACTCCTTCCTGCTGCTGAGCCTGGCCCGCGCGGGTGACCAACTGCAGGGCATCAAGAAGGGTGTCCTGGAACTGGCCGACGTGATCGCGGTCAACAAGGCGGACGGCCCGCACGAGCGCGATGCCCGCGCGGCCGCGCGTGAACTGGCGGGTGCCCTGCGGCTCATGCACGGCAAGGATGCCTTCTGGACTCCACCGGTGCTCAGTTGCAGCGCCCGCGAGGCGACCGGGCTCGACGTGGTCTGGGAGCGCCTGGAACAACACCGGACGCTTCTCGACTCCACGGGACGGCTCACCGCCAAGCGGCGGGACCAGCAGGTCGGTTGGGCGTGGGCGATGGTCCGGGACGAGCTCCTCGGCCGGCTGCACGCCAGCCCGGCCGTCCAGTCCCTCGCCCCGGAGCTCGAACAGCAGGTCAGGGACGGCCGGTTGACGGCCACGCTGGCCGCCGAGCGGATCCTCGAGGCGTTCGGCGGCACGGCGGGCGACTGACCGCGCAGGTGCGCGTCGAGACGGGGGATGGCCGAAGATTCCCGGGCCCGTCACCGGTACGTGGACTTCGTAGCCCGCCTTGGCCGTGGTCTCGTCGAGGTCCGGCAAGGCAGCTGAGTTCACCTTGCCGGTGAAAATCGAGGCCGCCGGAGCCCGGGCCGCGTAGACCCCGGCCGCCGGCGTCCACACAACCCGCCAAGACCACGACCACCGCGGCCCACCCAGCCCGTGACGGAGTTCGCGCACCCGGTGAAGACCGGCCCTGCTAGTCCGGCCCCGCCTCCCGCACCTTGGCGACCGCCGACGCCATCTGCTGTTGCACCTGCTCCGGCACCGGAGTTCCGTGGATGGCGCCCATCAGGTCCTGTGCGAGGTGGTGCAGTTTGGTGTTGGTGTTCTGGGAGGCGGTGACGAGCACCGTCCAGGCGTCCTCCGCGCTCAGCCCGAAGGAGGCCATGACGATCCCGCGGGCCACGTCGATGGCCGGCCGGGTCCGCATCGCCCGGCGCAGCTGGTCGACCTCCAGGCGCAGTTCCTGGTCGACGTCCACGGCCTGGAGCGGCTCCTCCTCGACGGGGACGGGTTCGGCGGCCGGGGTGTCCGAACCGGCGGGGTTTCCAGAACTCTCGGTCACGAACAGCTCCCGGCCCCCGGTCAGGTCGAGCAGGCGTGCGACGGTCGGACTGGAGGCCCTGACGGTGACCGTCTTGCCCTGGTCGAGGGCCACCCGGCGCAGGCCGAGCAGGACGTTGAGGCCGGCGCAGTCGCAGAACGTGACCTCGCCGAGATCCAGGTCCACCCCGGTGGCCGAGCGGTCGAGAGCGGCGTAGAGCTCGGCCTGGAGCCGCTGAGCTCCGATGTCGAACTCCCCGCGACAGGTGACGACCGCCCTTTCCCCGGCCACCACAGCCTTGATCGTGGCCAGACAGGGCGGGCGCGCGTCCAGTGTGGTGAGGGGCTGCGCCGAGTGCGCAGGTTTCGGCATGGCCCTCTCCCTCATGTGCTCGGCTGCCTCTTCCCTCAGATTCCCCTTCACCGCCAACATACGTCAATCAATACATGAAATGAAGTTCAGGTTTTTGGATGCGTGAATGATAGGTCGGTAGACTGCTGCCATGGATGGAGTGCCCGAGTCTCACACCGGATGGACGTTCGTCACCAACCATGCGCGGGTGCTGGCCGCCATCGCCGACAACCCCAGCACCCGGATCCGCGACATCGCCGCGCACTGCCGGCTCACCGAGCGCGCCGTGCAGAAGATCATTTCCGACCTGGAGCAGGACGGCTACCTCTCGCACGTGCGGGAGGGGCGCACCAACACCTACCGCATCGACCCGGGCAAGGTCCTGCGCCACCCCGCCGAGGCCGGCCTGACGGTGGCGTCACTGCTCTCCCTGCTGGTCCAGGATGAGGCCGACCGCAGCCCGCTCTCGCTCCCCGACAGCCGGCGGCACACCCCCGCCTGACCCGCACGGCGTACGGAACCAGGCCCGCGTCGCACCAGGTCGCACTCCTGCTCCTGTTCCACCACCCCGTGGCGTCGATCAGCAGCGGTGAGGTCAGAAACGTCGCGGCCATGACACCCAGCCGCCTCGGTGCGCCCCGACCTGGCCGCCTGCGCCACGCACGACGCGGTGGTCTGCTCGCTGTGCCTGAGCACGGACAAGACGGCGACCACATCCTGCCCGCGACCGTCTGAGGTCGCCCTCGGACGAAGTCCAGCAGGACGAGGCCGGCGACGAGAGCCGGCACCCACCGCGGGCGCCCGCCCTCGTGCGGACAGCTAGCTCAGGCGGTCGCCCCGAACCACCTGGGCAGCCGGTCCAGCAGGTCGCCCTGGTCCTCGCCCACCCACGCCACGTGGCCGTCCGGCCGCAGAAGTACGGCGGGGGTGGCCAGTTCCTCGCCGGTGTCCACGACATGGTCGACCCGGTCCGCCCAGCCCCCGACCGACAGCCGCCCCGGCCGGCCGACCAGCACTCCGCGGCCGACTCATGTCAGCCCGCAGAGACGGCCGAACCGAACCACCTGGGCAGCCGGTCCAGCAGGTCGCCCTGGTCCTCGCCCACCCACGCCACGTGGCCGTCCGGCCGCAGAAGTACGGCGGGGGTGGCCAGTTCCTCGCCGGTGTCCACGACATGGTCGACCCGGTCCGCCCAGCCCCCGACCGAGAGGCGCCCGGTCCGGTCGAGGAGCAGTCCTCGGCCGGCGCGCGTCAGCTCGTAGAGGCGGCCGTGCCGCAGCTTCAGGTCCCGCAGGCGTCGGCCGAGCAGCTCGTGGCCCTCGCCGAAGTCGTAGCGGACGCCGATCGCGGTGATCTTCTCGATCAGGTACCGGTTCACCTCGTCGAAGTCCATCAGCTGGGACAGCAGCCGACGCACCGCCTGCGGTCCGGGCTCGGTGGACAGCAGCTCCATCTGCGCGCGGGTGTTGTTCAGGACGTCGGCGGCGACCGGATGCCGTTCGGCGTGGTAGCTGTCCAGCAGGTCTTCGGGCGCCCACCCGGCGACCTCCGCGGCCAGTTTCCAGCCCAGGTTGAACGCGTCCTGGAGACCGAGGTTGAGGCCCTGTCCGCCCACCGGCGGGTGGACGTGGGCCGCGTCCCCGGCGAGCAGCACCCGGCCGACCCGGTAGCGCTCGGCCTGCCGGGTGGCGTCGCCGAAGCGGGAGAGCCACCGCGGCGAGTGCACGCCGAAGTCGGTGCCGGCGACCGCCCGGAGCTGTCGCTTGAACTCGTCGAGGGTCGGCGCGACCGAGCGGTCCCCGCTCACCCCCTCGGCGGGCACCACGACCCGGTACAGCCCGTCCCCGACGGGCCCGAGACCGAACAGCCTCTGGGTCCGGCGGACCTCGGTCACCACGGCGGTGACCGTCTCCGCAGCCACGCCCACCTCCATCGCGCCGAGCAGCGTCTCGGTCTTGGCGGGTGCGCCGGGAAAGCCGATCCCGAGCAGCTTGCGCACGGTGCTGCGGCCGCCGTCGCAGCCGACGAGATAACGCGCGCGCAGCCGTGTGCCGTCGGCGAGTTCTACGCTCACCCCGGCCCCGGCCCCATCGACGTCGACGTACTGGCTCAGCCCGACCAGCTCACATCCGCGCCGGACCTCGGCGCCGAGCTCGACGGCACGCTCGGCCAGCAGACGGTCGGTGACGGTCTGCGGGATGGCGAGGACGTAGGCGTGCGCGCTGTCCAGCCCGTCCGGCCAGGGCTTGTCGATGCCGACGAAGTACCCACCTGCCGTGAACTGCCGTCCGTGCGCGAGGAACCGCTCCAGCATTCCGCGCTGGTCCAGCACCTCGATGCTGCGTGCGTGCAGGCCGAGCGAGCGGACGACCTCGGTCGGCTCGGCATCCTTCTCCAGTACGACCACCCGCACACCGTGCAGCCGCAACTCGGCGGCCAGCATCAGACCGGTCGGCCCGCCACCCGCGATGATCACGTCGTACACCGGATCCCCCTTCAAGAGCGAGCGCCGCGCACTCCGCGAATCACCTGTTTCCGCAGGTTCCGGCCTCGGACGGAGATTGTGCGGCACCACCGGGGCCTTGTCGCAAGGCCCCCCGTGAGCTATACGTTGAAGAGGGCAGGGAGGCGATGACCTCCTTGTCCTTACTCATGTGCCCGTTGCAGGTACCGCGCCAGCAGGTCGTCGAGCGTCACCAGGCCCGTGAGGGTGCCGGCCCCGTCGCGTACGACCGCCAGGGAGGCCCGGTTGCGGCGCAGGAGGTCGATCGCGTCGGCGACCTTGGTATGTCCTCCGTCAGCTCCGGGACGGGGCGGGCGAGGGTACGGGCGGTGACCGTACGGCCCCGCGCACGGGCGACCAGGGCGTCGCGGGCATGGAGCGAGCCGAGCACGAGGTCGCCCTCGCGGACCAGCATGCGGGTGCGGTCGTGGTCGGCGGCCGTGCGCAGGACGACGTCGAGTCCGGCGGTGCCGGGCACCGAGTGATCTTCGCGGCCGGGACGCGGAGCTCGCCGACCGGGGTCTCGGGCTCGGTGAGCGACCGGGTGAGCAGTTCCGAGTCGGCTCCGCTGATCAGTCCGAGACGCTCCGACTCCTCGACGAGATGGGTGAGTTGCTCCCGGTTGTGCAATAGCCGGTGCCGGCGGTCAGCAGGAACACGGCCAGCAGGCCCAGCAGGGCACTCGTGGTACTCAACGGCGGGCCGATCGCGTCGGGCGGGAGTCCGTCGGGGTGGCGGACACGGGCTTGCTCCTTCAGTAGCGGTGCGGTGTGCGATGCGCGGTGTGTGAACGGCCGGGTCGCATGCGGCGTTCCCCGGATCCGCCGGCCGGGCGGCGTGGCCGCCCGGCGGTCACGCGGCGGCCGGTGTCGGCCCGACCAGCTCGGTGAGGACGTCCTCCATGGTCACGAAGCCGAGGACGGCCCCCGCCTCCCCCGTCACCGCCGCCAGATGACTCCCGTCGGCGCGCAGCGCGGTGAGGGTGTCGTCCAGCGGGGTGTCGATGCGGACCCGGGTGACCGGGTGCAGGGTGGTGCGCGGGAAGGGGCGGTCGCGGTCGGTGACACCGAGGGTGTCCTTGATGTGCAGATAGCCCAGCAGGGTGCCGTCCGGGCCGGTGACCGGGAAGCGGGAGTAGCCCGCCTCGGCGGCGACCCGCTCCAGGCGGGCCGGGGTGACCGAGGCGTCGACGGTCCGCATCTTCGGCACCGGGACCAGGATCTCGCCGACCGGCCGGGTGCCGAGCTCCAGCGCGTCCCGCAGCCGTTCGCCGTCGGCGGGCGAGAGCAGCCCGGCCTCACTCGCGTCGACGACCATGCGGGCGAGCTGGTCATCGGTGAACACCGACTCGACCTCGTCCCTGGGTTCGACGCGCAGCAGCTTCAGCAGGGCGTTGGCGAAGGCGTTGACGCCGAACACGAAGGGCTTCAACGCCCGTGTGAGGGCGCCCAGTGGGGGTCCGAGCAGCAGCGCGGTCGGCACGGGGGCCGCGAGCGCGATGTTCTTCGGCACCATCTCGCCGATCAGCATGTGCAGATAGGTGGCCAGCGACAGGGCGATCACGAACGCGATCGGGTGGACCAGGCCGTCCGGGACGCGGGCCGCCTCGAAGCCGGGCTCCAGCAGGTGCGCGACGGCCGGTTCGGCGACCGCGCCGAGCACCAGCGAGGAGACGGTGATGCCGAGCTGGGCGGTGGCCATCATCGCGGAGAGGTGTTCGAGACCCCACAGGGTCATCCGGGCCCGCTTGTGGCCCGCACGCGCACGTGGCTCGATCTGACTGCGGCGCACGGAGATCAGGGCGAACTCGCCGCCCACGAAGAAGGCGTTGGTCAGCAGGGTCAGCGCTCCGACGAGCAGCTGGACGGTGGTCATCGGGCCTCCTCCCCCGTCCGGACCAGGGCCGGGGCGGTGATCCGGACGCGGTCGGCCCGGTGATGGCCGACCTCCAGTACCTCGATGCGCCAGCCGCCCTCCACCTCGACGCCGTCGCCCTTGGCGGGGATGCGCGCGAGGAGCGTGGCGACCAGTCCTGCCAGGGTCTCGTACGGCCCCTCGGGCGCCGTGAGCCCCATCTCGCCGAGCCGGTCGACGCGAACGGACCCCTCGGCCTCCCACGCCCCGTCACCGGCGGACCGCAGATCAGGTGTCTCTACGGGGTCGTGCTCGTCGCGGACCTCGCCGACGACCTCCTCGACGATGTCCTCGACGGTCGCCACCCCCGCCGTGCCGCCGTACTCGTCGATGACGACGGCCATGGTGCGGGTGGCCCGCAGCCGCTGCAGGAGCCGGTCGGCGGTGAGGCTGTCCGGGACCAGCAGGGGCGCGGTGGCCAGGTCGGTGACGGGGGTGGCGGCCCGCTTCGCCGGTTCCAGGGCGAGCACGTCGCGGATGTGCACGGTGCCGATGACCTCGTCCAGGCTGTCGCGGTAGACCGGGAAGCGGGACAGGCCGGTGGCGTGGGTGAGGTTCGCGGCGTCCGCGGCCGTGGCGTGGGCTTCGAGGGCCTTGACGTCGACGCGCGGTGTCATGACGTTCTCGGCGGTCAGCTCGCCGAGGTGCAGGGTGCGGACGAACAGTTCGGCGGAGTCGGCCTCCAGGGCGCCCTCGGCGGCGGAGTGCTCGGCGAGCGCGACGAGCTCCTCGGGGCTGCGGGCAAAGGCCAGCTCCTCGGCGGGCTCCAGGCCGAAGCGGCGTACGAAACGGTTCGCGGTGTCGTTGAGATGGCGGATGAACGGGCCGCAGACGGCGGTGAAGGCGCTCTGGGGCCCGGCGACGACCTTGGCGACGGCCAGCGGGCGGGAGATCGCCCAGTTCTTCGGCACCAGCTCACCGACCACCATCAGCACCACGGTGGACAGGGCCACACCCAGCGCGGTCGCCACCGGAGCGGCGGCCCCACCCAGGCCGGCGGCCTCGAGCGGGCCCTTGAGGAGCGCCGCGAGGGAGGGCTCGGCGAGCATGCCGATCACCAGCGAGGTGACCGTGATGCCGAGCTGGGCGCCGGAGAGCTGGAAGGTCAGCCGGCGTACGGCCTTCAGCGCGCCGTCGGCACCCCGCTCACCGGCCTCGGCGGCGCGCTCCAGGTCTCCGCGCTCGACGGTGGTCAAGGAGAACTCGGCCGCGACGAAGACGGCACAGGCCAGCGTGAGAAGCAGGGCCAGCACGAGCAGCAGGATCTCGGTCACCGGGTCACCCCCGCTCCCCTGCTCGGGCGGCGGACGGCGCGGCTGGTACTGGGAGGCTCACCCATCGCGGGACTGTGGCTCCTTCTCGTCGGTCGGGGACGTGCCACTCAAGAGTAAAGGATGAGCAAAGGAGAAGGAGAGCCCGGGCCGTCGGGGTGCGGGGTACGCTGCCGGTCCGGCGGGCACAGCGTCCGACTTCGGTGTCACCCTGACGGAGGCCTTCTCCATGTTCGGACTGAGCGAACTCGCGATCATCCTGCTCGTCGTCATCGCGGTCATCGCCGTCAAGAAGGGCCCGGAGCTGACCCGCACGGCGGGCAGGTCGGCACGCATCCTCAAGGCGGAGGCCCGCGCGGCGAAGGAGGGCCGCCCGGAACCCCAGGTCATCCAGGGAGAGGTCCTGCGGCCCGGGACCGCCGGGGAGACCGAGCCGGGGCCCGGCACCCACTGAGGCACCCGGCGTCCGTACGCCGTCCACGGTTTCCCTGCCGACCGGCCCCGCGATGATCCATGATGAGCGGATCATGCACCCGCCGGCCACGACGACCCGCGCGCCGCTGCCCGTACTACGGGCAGCGGTGTTCGCCGTCGTCGGCACGGTCCTCGGGGTCAGCGCGCACCATCTGCTCGCCGAGGGCCCGGTGCCCTGGAGACACGGTGCCGCCGCGGCGGCAGTGCTCTTCGCGGTGGGTCTCATCGGTGTGCAGCGGCCCAGAAGCCTGGCGACGGTCGTCGCGTGCAGTGTCGCGGGACAGTCCGGGCTGCATCTGTGGCTGACGCTCACCGCGGCCCCGCATCACCCCGGCGGACACCTGCCCGACACCCACGCGGCGTGGCACCAGCGGCTCCATGGCTCCCTCGCCATGACGGCGGCCCACTCGCTGGTCGCCGCGCTCGTCGCCGTACTGCTGCACCGCGCGGACGCGGCCTGCTGGACGGTGGCCCGCGGGGTGACGGCAGCACTCGACGCGGTACGGGACCGACTGGCCGCCGCGCGGCTGCTGTTCACCCGGCCCATGTCACCCGCACCGACGGCCGCGGCGGTCGTCGTGCCGGCGTACGACGACCGGCCGCTCACCGCACAGCCGTTGCTGGCGCACGCGGTGGTACGGCGGGGTCCTCCGGCGGCGAGCGCAGTTCTCGCCCACTGACGACCCCCCGGGACGCCGGTCCGGCCCACGCCGGACGGCCGCCCCGCCGTGCCACCCTGCCTGGAGAGCTCCATGTCCCGTATCCCCATGACCCGCACCCCTCTGTCCCGTATCGTCCCGACCCGTATCGCCTCGTCCCGTATCGCCCTGTCTCGTATCGCCCTGTCTCGTATCGCCCTGTCTCGTATCGCCCTGTCCCGGCTGTCCGTCGCGGCCGCCGGAGCCGCGACCGCCGTACTCCTCACCGCCGTTCCGGCCGCCGCCCACACCGAGGTCGAGGCCGACAAGGCGCAGGCCCTCGCCGAGCACGTCACCGTCTCCTTCCACGCCGAGGCCGAGTCCGACAGCTCCGGGATCAAGGAGGTCCGAGTGGTCCTGCCCGAGGGCATCGCCCCGGCCGACGTGACGTACGGCAAGGGCCCCGAGGGCTGGAGGTTCAGCGCGACCGACGACGGCTACACCGTCAAGGGCACGGAACTGAAGACCGGCGAGAGCGCCGAGTACTCCGTCGTCGTACGGCAGTTGCCCGACGCGGAGGAGGTGCCCTTCAAGACCCTCCAGACCTACGGCGACGGGCACGTCGACCGCTGGATCGAGCTGGACGAGAACGGGGAGAACCCGGCGCCGACACTGAAGCTGAAGGCGGCGGCACCGGGCGCGAAGCCGCTCAGCCCCTCCCCGAGCGTCTCCGAGAGCCCGGCCCCGACAGCCGTGGAAACGACGCCCGCGGCCTCCCCGCGGGCCGCCGACACCGAGAAGGACGACGAGGGCGGGCTGTCCGCGGGTGCCTGGACCGGCATCGGCGTGGGCATCCTCGTGGCGGTGGCCGCGGTGGTCCTCGCGGTACGGCGGCGGGGCGGCGCCGAGGAGTAGGCGCACCCGGTCCGGGGGTTTTCCCGCGGGCCCCGGATGAATCCCCTGCCTCCGGGTAGGCCAGCCACACGGCGTACCCGGAGATGGAGTGCCATGACCTGCGCGAACTCCCCTGCACGGCACGGGACCTGGGCGGTGGCCCTGGCCGTCACCGCCCTCGTCCTCACCGGAGCCTGCGACGACCACGACGGCGGCGGTGACGCCGGGGCGTCCCGGACGGCCCGGTCCTCCGCCGCCGGATCGCCGGGCGCGACCACGGCCGGGGGCTCCCCCTCGCCGACCGTCTCCCCCTCACCGACTGCGACCGCGCCCTCGGATCCTGAGCAGGCGGAGCAGGACATCCGGGAGGCGTGGACGGTGCTCTTCGACCCGAAGTCCTCCCTGGACCAGCGCAGTGATGTCGTCGAGGACGGCGACGAGAACGCCCTGATGATCGACAACCTCTTCCGCGACCCGAGCGGCAGCAAGCTGCGTGCCGAGGTGACCTCCGTGTCGTACACCTCGGACGTGCACGCCGAGGTGGCCTACGACCTCACCCGCGAGGGGCGTCGGCTGGACACCGGCGGTCCGGGGACGGCCGTACTCCAGGACGGCGGTTGGAAGGTCGGCCTGCGGACGGTCTGCGCGCTGACCCGGCACGCGGAGGACGCCCCCGAGGCGCCGAGCTGTGTGGTGCCGCCCTCCAGCCCTGCCGCTAGCCCTGCTTCCCGTTCTGCCGGAACAGGTCGTTGAGCTCCGTCTGGGAGAGCTGGTCGGCGGCGTAGGAGAAGGTGCCCAGGTCGGCCAACTCCCGTGCTGCGTCGAGCAGACGGCGGTACATCGCACGGGCGATGCTGCCGCCGACCGTCACCCGCCGGACGCCGAGTGCGCGAAGGTCGTCGAGGGAGAGCGCGGTGCCGGTCAGGCCCATGACCACGTTGAGCGGGCCGTCGATCTCGCGGACCAGCGTGCCGATGGTCCCGGCGTCGGCGGCGCCGGGGACGAACGCGCAGTCGGCGCCGGCCTCCAGGTAGGCGTTGGCCCTCCGTACGGCCTCGTCGAGCGTGCCGCCGACCAGGAGCGCGTCCGTGCGGCCCACCAGGACGAAGGGCTCGCCGTCGGCCGTCAACGTCTCGCGGGCGGCGCGGACACGGTCGGCGGAGAGCTTCTCGTCGTGGAGGGGACGGGTGCGGTCGCCGGTGAAGTCCTCGATGTTGCCGCCCGCCGCTCCGACGGCGAGAGCCTTCGCGACGGTGCCGGCGACGGTCTCGGGCGACTCGCCGTACCCGTCCTCCAGGTCCGCGCTCAGCGGCACGGCGATCCCGCCCGCGATCTCACCGACCCGGCGCAGCATGGTCGCGCGGTCGACGCGGTCCTCGGGCGGCTGTTCGGCGAAGAAGTCGTGGTCGGGCCGTCCGAGGGAGAACGCGACGCCCGCGCTCGTGGTCGCTACGGCGGGGAACCCGGCCGCCTCCAGGATCCGGGCGCTGCCCACGTCCCACGCGTTGGGGAGCAGGAAGCAGCCCTCCCGGTGCAGATCGGCGAAGCGCTGTGCCTTGGCTCGGCTGTCGGTGTCCACTCGGTCCTTCCCGGCCCGCCGCCCCTCGACGGGCTCCCCGAGAACGTACGCCGCAGGACGCGCGGGGCCGACTCCTTTTACGGCCTGGTCCCGATGCCCCTCTGAACGGCGGGCGGTGCTCGCCCGTACGTAGGGCGGACGGCGTGGATGCACAGCCGTGGCACAGCCCCCTCTAGGATGAGCCCGATGACCAGCTCCGAGCAGCCCACCGCGCGTCCGCCCCTGTGGCGGGCGCTGCTCGTGCTCGGGCTGCTCGTCGGGGTGCTGGGCATGCACGCCCTGGCGCCCGGTGGCGGCATCGGCGGGCACGAGGGCAGGTCCGCGCACATGGCGACGGCTGCCGCCACCGCCGTCGACACGGTCTGTCACGACGGCTGTGGCTCGGGCCATCTCCACCACGCCGACGCGACCTGTGCGTCGGGGGCGGTGAGCGGCGGGCCCGCGTTGCCCGCGCTCGTTCCCGACCCGTCGGGAGGCGCCCTGGGCACAACTCCCCTGTGCGCTCAGACGACCGCGGCCCAGGAAGGCGCCCGCGCACCGCCCTCCCTCGCGGAACTCCAGCTCCTGCGGATCTAGACACGGCGTGCTCCGCCACGTCCAGATCACCTTTCACAGCACTGGAGTTCCAGCATGCGCACCACCCGTACCCTGATCCGCCGTGCCTGTCTCGCGGCGGTCGCCGTGAGCGCCGCCCTCACCCTCACCGCCTGTGGCGGCGACAGCGACGACAGCGGATCGGCAGCCTCGTCACCCTCGGTGTCCGCCGAGACCTCGGCCGGCGCCCACAACACCCAGGACGTCTCCTTCGCGCAGGGCATGATCCCGCATCACCAGCAGGCCGTGGAGATGGCGCGACTGGCCGACGGCCGGGCCTCCTCCACCGAGGTCAAGGACCTCGCCGCCCGGATCGAGAAGGCACAGGGCCCGGAGATCGAGACCATGACCGGCTGGCTGAAGACCTGGGACGAGAAGGTCCCCGAGGCGATGCCCGGCATGGACCACTCGGCACACTCCGGCATGGCCGGGATGATGGACGGCGCCGACATGGAGAAGCTGAAGAAGATGTCCGGCAAGGACTTCGACTCCATGTTCCTGACCATGATGGTCGAGCACCACGAGGGCGCCGTCGAGATGGCCACCACCGAGAAGGCCAAGGGCGCAGACCCGGCGGCGACGGCCATGGCCGGTGACATCATCACCGCGCAGAACGCCGAGATCGGCGAGATGAAGAAGCTCCTCGGCGAGAACTGACATACCCGCGTGTCGCCGCGGTGCCCGTGCCGGCCGGCGCGGGCACCGCGGCCGTTTCCCATGGGGACGCCACCTTGCACGCCGAACGGCGGACGATTCGCGGGTCCTTCTCCGGGCACCTGTAGAAGAACTCTGCGGATCCACGAGGAGCGACAGTGACGACAGGGCGACTCCCCGATCACGAACAGCGCGTTCTCGACGAGATGGAACGCGCCCTGCGCCGCGACCGCCGGCTGGACCGCCGGATGCGCACAGGACGGCTGCGCCGGCGGCCGGACCTGTCCCGGGTAACGCACTACCGGCCACGCGTCCTGACGGTGGGTCTGCTGCTGACCGTCGCGATCGCGCTCATGGTGACGGGCATCGTCACCTCGCGGCCCGGGGTGATCTGGGCCTTCGCGGCCGTCTGGCCACCGGCCCTGTTCGCCGTGTTCCGGCTGCTGTGCCGTTGGACCGAACCCTGAGCCTCACGCCTCGCCGTTCTCGAAGGCCGCCTCGATCGGCCGCTCGTCGACCAGGACCCGCCCCTGCGGTGGCCCGGTGAGCAGCGCGCGTACGGCGGTCAGGACGTCCGGCGCCACATGATCGGCCCGTGCCGTCTCCTCAGGCCCGGTCCGTTCGTCCGGTACGAGGATCCCGTGGGCGCCCACCCGGGCCGCGGCCTCGGCGTCCGCGGCGGTGCCGACGACCGCGCAGTCGGCCGGCGCGGTGCACACCCGGCCCGCGGCCCAGAGGATCAGGCCCGGTTCGGGTGGACGGCAGTGGCAGCCGTCGTCGGGCCCATGGGGGCACACTCCCCAGATGTCGAAAGGGCCGAGGAGTTCGTCGACGCGCTGGTTGACGGCCCGTACGTCGGCGTCGCTGACCTGCCCGTGCCCGATGCCCGGTCGCAGGGCGACGAACCCGGTGCGGACGCCGCGCCGGCGCAGCAGGCCGAGCGCCTCACGGGCCCCGGGCGCCGGGCGCACCCGGTCGGGGTCCGGGGTGTCTTCGGCGAGGATGCCGGCACGGTCGAACAGCACCGTACGCACGTGCGTCATGAGCCACCTCCCGGCTCTCGCGTGCACTTCTTCCCCTCCGCGAGTAACCGCGTGCGGTCGGTCCATGCGGCTTTCCCACCCATACGCTGCTGCGCCAAGTATGTGAGACCCCCAGGGAATCCCCGCTGAGCAGGACGGATTCCCTAAGATCAGCTCGTGGTCACCTTCCTCCTCGAACGTACGGCCCCGCTCTCCCAGGACGAGGCCTGGCGCCGCCTCACGGAGTGGCCTCGCCACGGCGAGGTCGTCCCCCTGACGCGCGTCACCGTCGTGCCGCCGGGGCCGACGGCCGAGGGCACGCTGGTCGTCGCCCGTTCGGGGATCGGCCCGCTCGGCTTCGACGACACCATGGAGGTCACGGTCTGGCGCCCGCCGGCGGAGGGTGTGTCCGGCCTGTGCCGGCTGGAGAAGCGCGGGCGAATCGTGCGGGGCTGGGCCGAACTTGAGGTGCATCCGGGCCCGGGAGGCCGGGCGCGCGTGGTCTGGCGGGAGCAACTGCGGGTTCCCCTGCTGCCCGAACCCTTGCTGGGCATGGCGGCCCGGTCGGTGTTCGGGCGGGCGCTGAACCGGCTGCTGCGGTGGGCCTGAGCGGCATGCAACAGTGGGCGCCATGAAGGCAGTTGACGGTACGACAGTACAGGTGGACGAGGTCGAGGAGCTCGCGGTGGACGGGCTGCGCCGGCTGGTGTCCGACGCGCGGGAGACCGCGGACGGCGGTCTCGCCTGGCCGAGCGCGCCCTCTCAGGAGAAGACCGACCCGACCCTCTACAGCGGCACGGCAGGGATCGTCTCCGCGCTTCTGGAGGCGTGGCGGCATCTGGGCGACGACTCCTACGCCGATCTGGCACTCCGCGCGGGCCGCGGTCTGGCCGCCGCCGTCGACGGGTACGAGGACGACTCTCTGTACTTCGGCCGGTCGGGCATCGCCCTGGTCCTGCACACCCTGTGCGACGAACTCGGCGACACCGCCTGCGGTACGGCGGCCGACCGCGCGATGGCTCTCGTGCGCTCGCGCTTCGACGGGGAGCGCTGGGGCGAGCTGTTCGAGCTGATGGGCGGCAACGGCGGGATCGGCCTGGCCGCCCTGGCGGTCGGCGACCCGGAGTTCGCCGTCCTCGCGGTGGAGCCCTATCTGCGGGCCGCGGAGAGGACCCCGTGGGGTGTCACCTGGCCGCACCGCCCGGGCACGGACTCCCGCCTGCACCACATGTCCCACGGCGCGCTGGGCATCGCCTACGCGCTGGCCCGGATCGGCCACGCGACCGGCCGCGCCGACCTGGCCGACCTGGCGCTGGCGGGGGTCGCGGACGTCGTGGCCCGCGACGAGGGCGGCCCGGACGGCTTCCTGGTCCCGCACTCCACCCCGCAGTACCTGCCGGACCTGATCGAGCCGTTCAGCTACGGCTGGTGCCACGGCCCCGCCGGTGACGCCCAGATCTTCCGGCTGCTGCGCGACACCCAGGGCGACCCGGCGTGGGCCGCGCTCGCCGACCGCTGCTGGCACACCGTCACCCGCTCCGGGCTCCCGCAGCGTCTGCGGCCCGGGTTCTGGGACAACCACGGCCGTTGCTGCGGCACAGCGGGCGTCCTCGCCCTGGCCTGCGACCGGATCGCCGAAGGAGCCGCAGAGCAGGAGGCGTACGGCTTCGCGCGGGTCCTCGTCGCGGACCTCGCCGCCCGCGCGGTCCGGGACACCGACGGTGCCCGCTGGTCCAACGTCGAGCACCGGGCCACCCCGAGCGACCTCGAACCCCGCACCGGCTGGGCCCACGGTGGCGCGGGCATCGTGCGTGAACTGCTCCGCTTCGTCCGGCTGAGCCGGGGCGGCGACGCGCGGTACGCCTTCGCGTGGCCGGACCAGCCCCAGGTGTCCGCTCAGGCCACCGAACCGATCCGGCGGACCGGTTCCGATGTCACGTCGTGATGGATCGGCGTGTGCGCGCCGGTGAGGGAGACCCCACTGCCGCCGCGCCGGGCCGCCACGATCTCCGCGGCGATGGACAGGGCCGTCTCCTCGGGCGTACGGGCGCCGAGGTCCAGGCCGATGGGTGACCGCAGCCGTGCCAACTCCAGCTCGGTCACGCCGACTTCACGCAGACGCTCGTTGCGGTCGAGGTGGGTGCGGCGGGAGCCCATGGCGCCCACGTAGGCGACCGGGAGCCTGAGGGCCAGGCGCAGCAGGGGAATGTCGAACTTGGCGTCGTGGGTGAGGACGCACAGGACGGTCCGGGCGTCGACCTCCGTGCGTTCCAGGTACCGGTGCGGCCACTCGACGACCACATCGTCGGCCTCCGGGAAGCGCGCCTCGGTCGCGAAGACGGGGCGCGCGTCGCACACGGTGACCCGGTAGCCGAGGAACTTCCCGACCCGCACCAGCGCCGACGCGAAGTCGATCGCGCCGAAGACGATCATCCGGGGCGGTGGCACCGAGGACTCGACGAGCACGGTGAGCGGGGCGCCGCAGCGCGAGCCCTGTTCACCGATCTCCAGGGTGCCGGTGCGCCCCGCGTCCAGGAAGGCGCCGGCCTCGGCGGCGATCGTGCGGTCCAGCTCGGGATGGGCGCCGAAACCGCCGTACCCGGCGAGGTCCTCGGGGCGTACGACGAGCGCGCGGCCGACGAGTTCCCGCGGCCCGGAGACGATTCGCGCCAGCGCCGCCGGCTGTCCCTTCGCGGCGGCTTCGAGCGCGGCCGTGATCACCGTGCGGACGGCGTCGGCCGCCCGGACCGGGGTGACGAGGATGTCGATGACGCCGCCACAGGTCAGGCCGACGGCGAAGGCGTCCTCGTCGCTGTAGCCGAAACGCTCGAGGACCGACTCCCCGTCCTCCAGGGCCTGTTGGCACAGCTCATAGACCGCGCCCTCCACACAGCCGCCGGAGACCGAGCCGATCGCCGTGCCGTCGGCGTCCACCGCGAGGGCGGCGCCGGGCAGGCGGGGCGCGCTGCCGCCGACGGCCACCACGGTGGCCACGGCGAAGTCGCGTCCCTGCTCGACCCACCGGTGCAGCTCGTCGGCGATGTCCAGCATGTCTCGGTCTCCTTGTCAGCGGTTGCGTACGGGTGTGTTCGGGCGGCTAGTGCACGCCCATCCAGCTCTCGATCGGGTTGAGGGCGTAGTACACCAGGAAGATCGCCGTCAGTCCCCACATGAAGGCGCCGATCTCCCGCGCCCTGCCCTGGGCGACCTTGATCGCCACGTACGAGATGACGCCCGCGGCGACGCCCGCGGTGATCGAGTAGGTGAACGGCATGATCACGACGGTCAGGAAGACCGGGATCGCGGTGGCGCGGTCGGCCCAGTCGACGTGGCGGGCGTTCATCATCATCATGGCGCCGATCACCACGAGGGCGGCGGCCGCGACCTCGCCCGGCACGATCGCCGTGAGCGGGGTGAAGAACAGACAGGCGGCGAAGAACAGGCCGGTGACGACGGAGGACAGGCCGGTACGGGCGCCTTCGCCGACCCCCGTGGCCGACTCGACGAAGACGGTCTGCCCGGAGGCACCCGCCACCCCGCCGATCGCACCGCCCGCGCCGTCGATGAACAGGGCCTTGGACAGGCCCGGCATCCGGCCCTGCGCGTCGGCGAGCTTCGCCTCGGTGCCGACGCCGATGATGGTGGCCATCGCGTCGAAGAACCCGGCGAGCACCAGCGTGAACACGATCATGCCGACCGTCATCGCGCCGACCTCGCCCCAGCCACCGAACTCGACCTTCCCGAAGATGGAGAAGTCCGGCATGGAGACCGCGCTGCCGTGCAGTTCGGGGGCGCCGCTCGCCCACTGCTTCGGCGCGACGGCACCGGCCGCGTTGAGGACGACGGCGAGTACGGTCCCGCCGAGGATGCCGATGAGGATCGCGCCGGGCACTCCCCGCGCCTGGAGCATGAAGATCGCGAGGAGGGTGACGGCGAACAACAGCACGGGCCAGCCCGCGAGTTCACCCGTCGGGCCGAGCGTGACCGGGGTCGACCTGCCCTGGTGGACGAAGCCGGCCTTGTAGAAGCCGATCAGGGCGACGAACAGGCCGATCCCCATGGTGATCGCGTGCTTGAGGGCCAGCGGGATCGCGTTCATGATCATCTCGCGCAGGCCGGTGACGACCAGCAGCATGATGACCACGCCGTACATCACGCACATGCCCATGGCCTGCGGCCAGGTCATCACGGGGACGACCTGCGAGGACAGGACGCCGGAGACCGAGAGGCCGGCGGCGAGCGCGAGGGGCACCTTGCCGAAGAAGCCCATCAGCAGCGTGGTGAGGGCGGCCGCGAACGCGGTCGCGGTGATGAGGGCCTTCTGTCCGAGCGTGTCCCCCGCCGCGTCCTTGCCGGACAGGATCAGGGGGTTGAGCAGAAGGATGTACGCCATCGCCATGAAGGTGGTGACGCCGCCGCGCAGTTCACGCGCGACCGTGGATCCTCGCAGGGATATGTGGAAGTACCGGTCGAGCCAGGACCTGCCGGCCGGGACGCGGGTGCCTTCTCCCGCGTCGTCGGCGGTGGTCTTGGGTTGCAGGGACTGCTGGGTCATGGTGCCGTCTCCCAAGGTTCACAGGGACACCCGTGCAACCGCCTTTACGGACACGGGATTTGGGATGTGCACGACCCGGGGGACGGCCCAGGGCGGACATGGGGGGCCTGGGGGACGAAGTCCCCCAGGAAAAACTCACCGGTTCAACCCCCGGAGGGTTACGTACCCGTGAGGTGTTCCGGGCGTACCGGCGTCCTGTTGAGCTCCAGCCCCGTCGCGTTGCGGATCGCCGCGAGGACGGCCGGGGTCGAGGACAGGGTGGGTGCCTCCCCGATGCCACGCAGCCCGTACGGCGCGTGGTCGTCGGCGAGTTCGAGCACGTCGACGGGGATGGTCGGCGTGTCGAGGATCGTGGGGATCAGGTAGTCCGTGAAGGAGGGGTTCCTGACCTTCGCCGTCTTCGGGTCGACGATGATCTCCTCCATCACCGCGATGCCCAGGCCCTGGGTCGTACCGCCCTGGATCTGGCCGACGACGGACAGGGGGTTCAGCGCCTTGCCGACGTCCTGCGCGCAGGCCAGCTCGATCACCTTGACCAGACCGAGCTCGGTGTCGACCTCGACGACCGCGCGGTGGGCGGCGAACGAGTACTGGACGTGTCCGAAGCCCTGTCCGGTGCGCAGGTCGAAGGCCTCGGTCGGCCGGTGCCGCCACTCCGCCTCGACCTCCACGGACTCGTCCTCCAGCACGTCGGCCAGGTCCGCGAGGACCTCGCCGGCGTCGGTGACGACCTTGCCGCCCTCCAGGAGCAGCTCGGCGGTGGCCCAGGCGGGGTGGTACGAACCGAACTTGCGGCGCCCGAGCTCCAGGACCTTCTCCCGGACGAGCTCGCAGGAGTTCTTGACGGCGCCGCCGGTGACGTACGTCTGGCGGGAGGCCGAGGTCGAACCCGCCGAACCCACCTGGGTGTCCGCGGGGTGGATGGTGACCTGCGTGACGCCGAGCTCGGTGCGGGCGATCTGCGCGTGGACGGTGACCCCGCCCTGGCCGACCTCCGCCATGGCCGTGTGCACGGTGGCGACGGGCTCCCCGCCGACGACCTCCATGCGAACGCGGGCGGTCGAGTAGTCGTCGAAGCCCTCGGAGAACCCGACGTTCTTGATGCCGACCGCGTAGCCGACACCGCGGACGACGCCTTCGCCGTGGGTGGTGTTGGACAGACCGCCCGGCAGCTGCCGTACGTCGGCCGCCTCGCCGGCCGAGAGCCACTGCTGCTCCGGAGGGAGCGGCATCGCCTTGACGCGGCGCAGCAGTTCGGCGACGGGGGCAGGGGAGTCGACGGGCTGGCCCGTCGGCATGATCGTGCCCTGCTCCATGGCGTTCAGCTGCCGGAACTCGACCCGGTCCATGCCCACCGCGTCGGCGAGCTTGTCCATCTGGGCCTCGTAGGCGAAGCACGCCTGGACCGCGCCGAAGCCGCGCATCGCGCCGCAGGGCGGGTTGTTGGTGTAGAGGGCGATGGCCTCGATCTCGACGTCGTCGACGACGTACGGCCCGATGCCGAGCGAGGCGGCGTTGCCGACGACCGCCGGGGAGGCGGAGGCGTAGGCGCCGCCGTCGAGGACGATCCGGCACCTGACGTGGGTCAACTTGCCTTCCCGCGTGGCCCCGTGCTCGTAGGAGAGCTTGGCCGGGTGGCGGTGGACGTGCCCGAAGAAGGACTCGAAACGGTTGTAGACGATCTTGACGGGCTTGCCGGTGCGCAGCGCCAGCAGACAGGCGTGGATCTGCATCGACAGGTCCTCGCGACCGCCGAAGGCACCGCCGACGCCGGAGAGCGTCATGCGCACCTTGCGCTCGGGCAGGCCGAGGACCGGAGCGATCTGCCGAAGGTCGGAGTGGAGCCACTGGGTGGCGACGTAGAGGTGGACGCCACCGTCCTCGTCCGGCACGGCGAGACCCGACTCGGGGCCGAGGAAGGCCTGGTCCTGCATGCCGAAGGTGTACTCGCCCCTGACGACGAAGTCGGCCTGCCGCGCGGCCTCTTCGAAGTCACCGCGGACGATCGGCTGACGGTGGACGATGTTCGGGTGCGGGACGTGCCCGACGTGGTGGTCGTCGCGGCCCTCGTGGACGAGGATCGCGTCGGGGGCGGTGGCGGAGGCCTCGTCGGTGATGACGGGCAGCTCGCGGTACTCGACCTTGATCTTGGCGGCGGCGCGACGGGCCGTCTCCGGGTGGTCGGCGGCGACGATGGCGACCGGCTCGCCGTGGTGACGGACCTTGCCGTGGGCGAGGACGGGGGTGTCCTGGATCTCCAGACCGTAGTTCTTCACCTCGGTCGGCAGGTCGTCGTACGTCATCACGGCGTACACGCCCGGCAGGGCGAGGGCCTCGCTGGTGTCGATGGACACGATCTCGGCGTGCGCGACGGTCGAGCGCAGGATCTGCCCCCAGAGCATGTCCTCGTGCCACATGTCGGACGAGTACGCGAACTCGCCGGTGACCTTGAGGGTGCCGTCCGGGCGGAGCGTGGACTCGCCGATGCCGCCCTTGGTCTGCGAACCCTGGGTGATCTTGGTGGGAGTGCCGTTGGGAGTGGACATCTCAGACCGCCTCTCCCTGCCGGGCGGCCGCGAGGCGGACCGCGTCCATGATCTTCTCGTAGCCGGTGCAGCGGCACAGGTTGCCCGACAGCGCCTCACGGATGTCCGCGTCGCTGGGGTTGGGGTTGTGCTCCAGCATCTCGTCGGCGGCGACCAGCAGCCCCGGCGTGCAGAAGCCGCACTGGACGGCACCGGCGTCGATGAACGCCTGCTGGATCGGGGAGAGTTCGGTGCCCTCGCCGGTCTGGGAGTCCTGCCCCTCGGGGGCGTGCTGCCCGCAGGAGCGCTGCTTGGCGTAGTCCGCGAGCCCCTCGACGGTGACGACCTCGCGCCCCTCGACCTGCCCGGCGGCGACCAGACACGAACACACCGGGACGCCGTCGAGGCGGACCGTGCAGGAACCGCACTCACCCTGCTCGCAGGCGTTCTTGGAACCGGGCAGTCCGAGCCGCTCCCGCAGCACGTACAGCAGGGACTCGCCCTCCCACACGTCGTCGGCTTCCTGCGGACGGCCGTTGACAGTGAAGTTGACGCGCATTACGCAGCTCCCTCCGTGGTGGCGGCGGTGCCGCGGTACGACTCCCAGGTCCAGGTCAGCGTGCGGCGGGCCATGATGCCGACCGCGTGGCGGCGATAGCTCGCGGTGCCCCGGACGTCGTCGATCGGGTTGCAGGAGGCGGCGCACAGGTCCGCGAACTGCTTGGCGACCGACGGGGTGATGATCCTGCCGTTGTCCCAGAAGCCGCCTTCTTCCAGCGCGGCGTTCAGGAACTCCTCGGCGGCCTTGGCCCGGACGGGGGTGGGAGCGGCGGACCCGATCCCGGTCCGCACGGTCCGCGTCGCGGGGTGCAGCGCGAGTCCGAAGGCGCACACGGCGATGACCATGGCGTTGCGGGTGCCGACCTTGGAGTACTGCTGGGGCCCGTCGGCCTTCTTGATGTGCACGGCGCGGATGAGCTCGTCGGGAGCCAGCGCGTTGCGCTTCACGCCGGTGTAGAACGCGTCGATCGGGATGAGACGCGATCCGCGCACCGACTCGACCTCGACCTCGGCGCCGGCCGCGAGGAGTGCGGGGTGGGCGTCACCGGCCGGGGAGGCGGTGCCGAGGTTGCCGCCGACGCCGCCGCGGTTGCGGATCTGCGGGGAGGCCACGGTGTGCGAGGCGAGGGCCAGGCCCGGGAGCTCGCCGCGCAGGTTCTCCATGATCTGCGTGTACGGCACGGAGGCGCCGAGCCGCACGGTGTCCTCGCCGACCTCCCACTCGGTGAGGTCGGTGACGCGGTTCAGGTCGAGCAGGTACTCGGGCCGCCGATGGTCGAAGTTGATCTCGACCATCACGTCGGTGCCGCCCGCGATGGGCACAGCGGTGGGGTGCTCGGCCTTGGCGGCGAGCGCCTCCTCCCAGCTGGCGGGGCGAAGGAAGTCCATGACCGGCTCTCTTCTTCGTCTTGGGGGTCGTACGGATCGAGCCAGATCGTGTGCGGCGGGCCCGGCTCATTCATGTGCTGTTCACGCGGAGTGGAGTCAGTACACAGCGGCGTACTCCAACGGGGTCAGTCACGGAAACCATGAAGGAGTTGGCTGGTCGGGGCCCTCATCTTGTAGATTCGTATGAACGGAGGTGCTCAGTAACCTCTCTGTTTTCCCGAGGAAACGTTCGACACAGCCCACGTGACCTGGGACACAGCCCCGGAGGCGGCAGCGGCCGCTCCCCACTCCACCGGACCCCTTCCCCATCGTAGATTTCGAGACAAAGAACGGCGGCGACGAGAATGCGGCTGCGCGCACTGCTGGACACCGACGCGCTGGGCCTGCGGTTGCTCGGCGGCGAGGACGAACTGGACCGCACCGTACGCGGTGTGATGACCACGGACCTGCGCGACCCCAGCCGCTACCTCTCGGGCGGGGAACTGGTCCTGACGGGCCTCGCCTGGCGCCGGGACGCCGCCGACTCGGAGCCTTTCGTACGACTCCTGGTGCAGGCCCAGGTGGCGGCGCTGGCGGCGGGTGAGGCGGAGCTGGGCGATGTCCCGGAGGACCTGGTCGTCGCCTGCGCCCGGCACCGCCTCCCGCTGTTCGCGGTACACGAGTCGGTGGCCTTCGCGACGATCACCGAACATGTCGTACGGCAGGTCTCGGGCGAGCGCGCGGGCGACCTGGCGGCCGTGGTGGACCGGCACCGCCGCATGATGACCTCGGGCCCGGCGGGCGGCGGCCCGGACGTGGTCCTGGACCTCCTGGGCTCCGACCTGGACCTGCGCGCCTGGGTCCTGTCCCCCACCGGCCGCCTGATCGCGGGCCCGAAGGTGGCGGGCCCCGGCCTGCCCGCGGACACCTGCGCGAAGCTCGCGGCGCACCACCTGGCAGCGGCCCGCACGGGCCGCCGAGGCCCGCACCGGGTCACGCTCGGCTCGGCGTCGTACTCCCTCTTCCCGGTCCGCGGCTCAGGCCGCTCCGCGCAAGCATCGAGGGACGTACGCGAGACGGTCCTGTCCGACTGGCTGCTGGCGGTGGAGGCGGACGCCGGCGACTGGCCGGAGGAGCGCCTGGACCTCCTCCAGGGCGTCACCCAGCTGATCGCGGTCGAGCGGGATCGCAGGGACGCGGCCCGCACGGTCCGCCGCCGCCTGGCCCAGGAGGTCCTGGAGCTGGTCCAGACCGGAGCGGCACCGGCCGAGATCGCCGCCCGTCTGCGGGTCGCCGCCCCGGTCCTCCTCCCCGGACTGGGAGCGGCCCCGCACTGGCAGGTCGTGGTGGCGAGGGTCGAATGGCAGGACGGGGAACTGGAGGGCGGCCCGATGGCGCAGTCCCTGCTGGAGGAGATCCTGGTGGACCCGTCGGCCACGGGCCCCGAACCCTCCGACCGCATAGCGGTGGCCCACACCGGCGACGAGGCGATCGCGCTGGTCCCCCTGCCCGCGGTCTCGACCGAACACGACGGCTCGGAGTCGGGCATCCTGGCGGACGCGCTGCTCGAATCCGTCCGGGACCCGCTGTCGGCAGGGCTGGACGACGACGGCAGGGTCACCCTGGGTGTCAGCGCGTCGGTCCACTCCGCGGAGGGCCTGCGAGGCGCCCTGGAGGAGGCCCGGCACGCCCGCAGGGTGGCGGCGGCCCGCGCCGGCAGAGTCTGCGCGGCAGGTCACCAGGAGCTGGCCTCGCACGTCCTGCTGCTGCCCTTCGTCCCGGACGACGTCCGCCGGGCCTTCACGGCCCGCCTCCTCGACCCGCTCCGGGACTACGACCGCCGTCACCGGGCCGAGTTGATCCCGACCCTGGAGGCGTTCCTCGACTGCGACGGCTCCTGGACCCGCTGCGCGGCCCGCCTCCACCTGCACGTCAACACGCTGCGCTACCGCGTCGGGCGGATCGAGCAGTTGACGAGCCGTGACCTCTCGCGCCTCGAGGACAAGCTGGATTTCTTCCTGGCACTGCGGATGAGCTGAAACCTCGGAGCCTCCGGACTCCCACGACTTTGTGAATTCCTTCACCCACCCCCTTGGCCGGGCCCGTCGTTTCGTGTTGAGATGCCGCCACCACTCAAAGCTCGACGGCGCGCTCGGGGAGGGCAACGTGGCGTATACCGCCATGTCTGGTAACGGAACGACCGCCGGTGACGATCCACTCCAGACCGCGGTATGGCGGCTGCGCTCACGGGCCTGCTGGGCCGACGCGGCCGCCCTGCTCCAGCCGGTCACCGCAGAGGCGGCCCTGCAGAGAGCGGCACTGCTGGTGGAACGCTGCCTGTACACGGAGCAGGGCTGGCCGGAGGCGGAGGACGCGCTGCGCACCGCCGAGGCGCTGGCCCACAGCGACGACGAACGGGGGGCGGCCGCTTGTGAACGAGGGCAACTTGCGTACGCCTCGACGCTCCACGGGGTCCGGGACCGTGCGGACGAGGCGCGGGCGGCGCTGGGCCGTGCGGCGGCGCTGATCCCTCCGGGGGCGGAGGGCAGGGCCCTGCTGGACTTCCGCCGGGGTCTGCTCGCGGAGAACCTGGCCCACTCACCCCAGTCGGCCCGAGCGGCCTACCGCCGCGCCCACGCGGGTGCCACGGCCCAGTCCGACCCCCTGCTCCTGTCCTTCACCTGGCGCCACCTCGCCGGACTTGCCCTGCGGGAGGGGGAGTTGGCCGAGGCGCGGCACGGCTTCGCCGAATCACTGCGGATCCGGGAGGAGTTGGGGTACCTGGTCGGCACGGCACCGGCGCTCGCCTCACTGGCGGACGCGGAGGTGGAGCCGGAGGCATCCCGACTGCGCGAGGAGGCGCGGCGGTTGTACCGGTTGCTGGGCGGCGTACCCACCTGGCTGGCCCGGCAGTTGACTCCGCCAGCGGCTACGGCGTGAGGCTGCGCCGGGCTTGAGCGGGGCGCCCAGGGGAGTGCCGGGTGGGGTTGTCGGGCGACTGCGGGCCGGTTGGGGCTGGTCGCGCAGTTCCCCGCGCCCCAAGGGGGTTGCGGTCGCCCTGCGCCGCGATGCCCCGAACCGCAACAGGCCGCCGCAGGCATTCAGGGGCGCGGGGAACTGCGCGAGAGCCACCACCAAGCCCCAGCCTGATGCACCCCCTCAGGCCCCACCGGCGAAATGCCCGCCCACCAACCGCCGCACCCCATCCAGATCCCGCGCGATCAACGCGTCCAGCAGCGCCGTGTGCTCCGCCGCGTCCGCGATCAGGTCCGCCCGCCCCCGCGAAGCCGACGCGCCCACCAGCGGCCACTGCGAACGCCGGTGCAGGTCCTCCGAGATCTGCACCAGTTGCTCGTTCCCCGACAGCAGCAGCACCGCGCGGTGAAACGTCCGATCGGCCTCCGCATACGTCGCCGGGCACCCCGACGACGCGGCCCGCACCGTCGCCTCCGCCACCGGCCGCAACTCCGCCCAGCGCTCCACCGGCACACTCCGCGCCAGCCGCAACACCACCGGCACCTCGATCAGCGCCCGCACCTCGGCCAGCTCCGCCAGCTCACGAGCCCCCCGTTCGACCACCCGGAACCCCCGGTTGGGAACGACCTCGACGGCCCCCTCGAGCGCGAGCTGCTGCATGGCCTCCCGCACGGGCGTCGCCGACACCCCGAACCGTTCCCCCAGCGCCGGCGCCGAGTACACCTCACCGGGCCGCAACTCCCCCGCGACCAGCGCCGTACGCAGAGCGTCGAGGATCTGCCCCCGCACCGAGGACCGCTGCACGACAGGCCGGGGAATCGGCACCTCACTGTGCGTGTGCTCACCCCGGACCCCGGAACCCGTCTCGACCGGGGAACGGGCCACACCGGACGCCCGTGTCTGCGGCGGCACCCGGGCCTCCGCCACGGCCCGGTCCCCGTCCCGCGCCGCGCTCCCCGTCCCGGCGGAGCCCTGCGCACCCTGCTTCACGGGCCCCTCCTCCGGACGTGTCAGTACTTGGGGTCATTAACGGCAGGTTGTTACTCACCCGTCAAGCACCTTAGGCGCAGAACGCTCCAGTTCAAATCCCGAAGCATTGGTAAGGTAAGGCTTACCTCCAGACGTCTGCGATTCGGTGGTCCCGCATGCCCACACCGCTGCCCGCCCCTCGCTCGGCCGTCACAGCCGCCTACGCGCGCATGACCGAGGTTCTCCCCGTCCTGACGGTCACGGAACTGCCCGAGGGCACCCCGCTCCCGGCCACCGACGGCTGGGTCACCGCCGCGGCCCTCGCCGAGAACGCGGCCGCCCTGGACGCCTTCCTCGCCTGGGACGACGAGCAGGTCCTCAGGGACAACGCCAAGAACGGCCGCCCGGACGTGATCGCCGGCTTCGGCCTGCACCGCTACGCCTGGCCCGCCTGCCTCCTCTTCACGGCACCGTGGTTCCTGCACCGCAGGGTCCCCCGCTACCCGGTGACACACGTCTCCTACGACCGCACCCGGGGCCCGATGGCCCTCGCGGTCCACCCGGGCGCCTTCGCCTGCCTCCCGGACGACCCGGCGGCAGCGCTCCCCGGCGCGTACACGGTCCCCGACGAGGAGTCCCTGCGCGCCGAGTTGAGGGACGCGATCGCCGAGCACATGGAGCCGCTCCTCGCCGCCTTCGGCCCGCGCATGCGCCGCCGCGGCAGGGCCCTGTGGGGCATGGTGACCGACGAGATCGTGGAGGGGATCTGGTACGTCGCCGAGCTCTTCGGCGAGCACGAGAAGCGCCGGGCGGAGCACGCCCTGGACCTCCTGCTGCCCGGGACGACGAAGCCGTACGCCGGCTCCGCGGCCTTCCGGGTGCTCGCCGGCCCGGACGGCGGACCCCTGTCCACCCGGGACCGGGTGAGCTGCTGCATGTACTACACACTGGATCCGGACGACACCTGCGTGACCTGTCCGCGCACCTGTGACACGGACCGGATCGCCAAGCTCACGGCGGCCGCGGCGAGTTGAGGCCCCTTCAGGGGACCCCCACCGCAGAGCCCGCTCCCGCGTCCCGTAAGATCAACGCCGACTGGGACGCCCGTTCGGTTACAGGTAATTCACATCTTCCTCACTCGGCGCAGGAACTTTCCGTGGAACCACCCGTACGGGTAGTCTTATTCGAACTCAACTCCCGCCCCTCACGCGGCAGTTCGAGCAGAACGCCGCCCTGGGCAACCCCTTGCACTTCCTTGGCGGCCTCTTGCCCCGAAAACGCCTGAGGGTCGTTGGGATTGGGCCACTATGGCGGGCGTTACGCCCTATCCCAATGCAAGGGACCCCAGATGAGACTGACCGACATATCGCTTAACTGGTTGCTTCCGGGCGCCGTACTGCTCCTGGGCCTGCTGGCGGCGGTGGCGGTGCTCGCGCGGAGCAAGCGGTCCGGCGGGGAGCACGCGAAAGACGACTCGTGGGAGCGCAGCGAGGAGCGCCGCAGGCGCAAGGAAGCCATATACGGCACCGCCTCCTATGTCCTTCTGTTCTGCTGTGCGGCGGTCGCCGCGGCTCTCTCCTTCCACGGTCTGGTGGGCTTCGGCCAGGAGAACCTCGGCCTCTCCAACGGCTGGGAGTACCTGGTTCCGTTCGGCCTGGACGGTGCGGCCATGTTCTGCTCCGTCCTCGCGGTGCGCGAGGCCAGCCACGGTGACGCGGCGCTCGGCTCCCGGATACTGGTGTGGACGTTCGCGGGCGCAGCGGCCTGGTTCAACTGGGTGCACGCGCCCAGGGGTTTCGGCCACGACGGCGCGCCCCAGTTCTTCTCCGGCATGTCCCTCTCGGCGGCCGTACTGTTCGACCGCGCGCTGAAGCAGACCCGCCGGGCCGCGCTGCGCGAGCAGGGTCTGGTGCCGCGTCCGCTGCCCCAGATCCGTATCGTCCGCTGGCTGAGGGCGCCGCGTGAGACGTACAAGGCCTGGTCGCTGATGCTGCTGGAGAACGTGCGCAGCCTCGACGAGGCGGTCGACGAGGTCCGCGAGGACCAACGCCAGAAGGAGGCGGCCCGTCTCCGCCGCCGCGACAAGGAGCGCGTGGAGCGGGCACAGCTCAAGGCGATCAGCCGCGGTCACCGCGGTTTCGTCGGCCGGGGCGGCGGGCGCCAGTTGGAGCAGCCGCAGGCCGCCGCCGCCCTGGAGCGAGCTTCCGCGGAGCCTGCGATATCCAGCCCGGATCCGCTGCCCGTACGCCAGCGTCCCTCTCTCCAGCCGGTTCGCGGCGGCTCCGAGTCGCACTCCGTCGATCTCACCGCGGAGGACGACACAATGGCCCTGCCGCGTCTCGACTCGCTGGAGCGCAAACTCAAGGACCTTGAGCAGCAGTTCGGCTGAGGCCGAGGCCTGAAGGGCGCGGCCGAACGGCCGGAGCACCATGGGAAGGGGGCGTGACCGACGCGGTCACGCCCCCTTCCCGTGGTTCACGCTGCTCCGGCGTCGAGTTCGAACCAGACGGCCTTGCCCACGCCGTGTGCCCGTACGCCCCAGGCGTCCGCGAGGGACTGCACCAGGGCCAGGCCCCTACCGCTCGTACCGAGCTCGGGGTCCGGTACGCGCACCCGGGGTATGCGGGCGACGAAGTCCCGCACCTCCACCCTCAGGGCTCGCGGTCCGACCGTGGCCGTGACGACCGCGTCGTGGTCGGTGTGCACGAGTGCGTTGGTGACGAGTTCACTGGTGAGCAGTTCGGCTATCTCGGATCGTCCGGGCCTCCCCCAGTGCCGTAACAGCTCGCGCAGGGCCTTGCGTGTCTCCGGTACGGCGCCCAGGTCCGCCCGCTCCAGTCTGCGCCGGAACTGAGGCGGCCGCGCCTGCTCCCGGGCGCCGTCTGCCTTTCCCTCCACTGTCTGTGCCGAGAAGGCCCCGCCTGCCGTGGGACCGCCTCCTCGTGCCTGCCTCTTCATGACCCCCGCCTGCGTGCCGATGTCGGTTTCCCTCCTGCTCGAACACGTTCACGGGGATCCATGCCCCTGTAGTTCGCGCGGCAGTCATGTCGAATCGTCAACGACCGGGTGTTCGGCCACGTTTGCGGTGGCGACCACGGTCACGCCGAAGGGCGGACGCATACCGGGCCGCGCGCCTCGAACCGCCGTGCGCGCCGGAGCGGTTGCGACGCGGAACGGCGTCCTACGGCGGTCCGCACGGGCCGTCCGCCACGCGGTGCCGGTGCCGCTGGCCCCCTCCGGCCGGCATGCGCCCTGCGAGCCGGTGCCGGTCCCCCGGACGTCGCGGCCGGCGCCAAGCCCTTCGCGGACGGGAAGGGCCGGGAAAGTACCTGATGGGCGGGGTGGTTCCGAGAAGCGGGAGGAGTCGGCGGACCGGGGCTGCCAGGCGGGCGCCGCTTCCCCGCTGCACACGTACCCGGCCCGGCCTCCAGGTGAAGGGCCTGCCGTACGACCGACCGCGCGTCCCTGGAACGTCGTGCACCCCCGCCACCGGCGCCCGACGATCGGGGCCCGGTGAGCGGGGGTGAGCCGGCGCGTCCCTTCCCTCGGCGGCCTCCGGTCCCGCGGTGCCGTAGGGCTCCTGGCCCATGTGGCTCCGGGACACCGGGACCGCCCGGCGTGCGCCGATCTGCCGAGTCCGTGCTGCCGTCCTCGCCGTACCCGGCGAAGAGCTGGGGCAGTTGGGAAACTGGCCTGAATCCGCTGCTACTTGCGCCCGAGTCCCTTGGTGCCGAGTCCCTTGGTGCCGATGTGGAGGATCTTGTGGCTGCCGCGGGTCATGTCGACGACGAGGGTGCTGGTCTGGCCGGCACTCCAGGTGAGGGTGACGACGGCCTCCGTGTGCGTGGTGGTGCCGTTGTCGGTGACCTTCCAGGCGAGGGGCACGTTCTGGGCGCGCAGGACGCCGTCGGCGTGCTCCTTCTCCTCCCAGGCGTTCAGTTCCTTCTGGAAGGCGGGCGTGAGGTAGTGCGCGCGGAGCGCGTCCTGGAGGGCGCCGCTGCCCTCGTCGCTCACCGCGTCGATATAGGCGCCGTAGAAGTCGGCGATGCGCGTGATGTTGTCGGAGGGCTTGCCGCTGACGCTGCGCGGTGCTCCGGCGGAGGCCTGGGCGGTGACACCGAGGCCGAGGGCCAGGGCGAGGCCGAGGGCCAGGGTGGTACGGCGGGTCGCCTTGGTCGTGTTCATCTGTGTTCCCCGTTTTCCTTCGGTTCCTGCTGCTGGTGACGGTCTGTCGGTCCGTGCGGGGCCGCCCGCCCGACCCCCGTGCGAGAGGGCGGCCCCGCTGCTCAGTGGAGCTTGTTCACCGCGGTGGCGGTCGTCTTCTTGAACGCCTTCACCGGGGCGTCGGAGAAGTCGCCCATCTGGGACCACTCCACGACGGTGACGGTGCGGTCGTCCCGGCCGACGGACAGCAGGCGGATGTCGGTGGCCCCGAACGAGTACTCCGTGTGCAGGCCGTGCACCCGTGCGCCCTCCTCGACCGCGACCTTGCCGTAGTCCTTGTACGTCGCCTCGAGGTCCGGGTCGCCCTGTTCGAGTCGGTCCGCGCAGGTGCGGATCTCCTTGTTCATGTCGGCGGCGAGGGCCGCGGCCTTGGCCTTGGTGCCGACCTCGATCGTCAGCTGGCGGGCGCTGGTGTCCAGGTCCGTGCGGAAGTCGCGGTACCGGGAGTCGTAGCCCGGCAGCGCGTCCTTCAGGCAGAGCAGCAGTTCGTCCGGTACGCCGTCGGTCACCTTGCCCGCCGTCCAGGCGGACGAGGGGTGCGGCGGGAGGTCGCCGGCGGAGAGGAACCTGGGCGCGGCCGGCGCGGCCCCGGCCTGCACGGCAAGTGTGACGCCGAGCGCGAGGCCGGTGAGAGAGAGTACGGTGAGCGCGCCTGCTCGACTGCGCTTGGGCATGAGAGTCCCCCGTGAGATACGTGCATGAGTGTGGGATGCCACCACGACGCCGGATGGTCGGTCCGGCCCGGTCGGTGTGACACCAAGAGCATCAGCGGTCACACCATGCGGATGCAACATGGGACAGGGGATCCGTCGGCATGGAACCATCCCAGGCCGTCTGACGTGCAGGTATAGGGAGTGCCTGGGATGCGGGATCAAGGGGGAATCGTTGTCGGCACCGGAACCACAGGACGATGTCCAGGAGTTCGCGGCCCTGCTGCGGCGGCTGAAGGAACGCACGGACCGCAGCTACGGCTCGCTGGCCCGGCGGCTGGCCATGAACACCTCGACCCTGCACCGGTACTGCGCGGGCGACGCCGTACCGGTCGACTTCGCACCGGTGGAGCGGTTCGCCGCGCTGTGCGGGGGGTCGGCCGAGGAGCGGATGGAGCTGCACCGGCTGTGGCTCGCGGCGGTGGCGGCGAGACAGCGGCCGCGGACTGTGGAACCGGCGAAGTCGTCGGAGCCGACGGAGCCGTCGGAGGCTCTCGTCGTGCCGGAGAGCGAGGACGAGGGGCCGGACGACAGTGGGAGTGGGGGTGAGTCGGGCACCCTGCACGTGACGGCGTCCGCTCCCTCACCCCGCCCCTGGTACCGCCGCCGGCGTTTCCTCGTCACCGCGGCCGCCGTCGTGGTCGCTCTCGCCACCCTGGGCAGCCTGTCGGCGCTGCCGTCCGGCCGTCCCGCCTCGGACAAGGTGGCCCAGGCTCCCGACCCCTCGTCCCGGACGACCGCGCCGGGCCTGCCCGGCCGTTCCGGATCGCCGTCCCCGAGTTCCTCCGACACGTCCGCCTCCCCCTCGGCCGAGGCCACCGGAACACGGCCCTCCGCCTCGGCGTCCCACGGCCGCGGCACCTCGAAGGCAGAGAGCGCGGGGGCCGGACAGCAGGGGACCTCCGTCGGCACTCCCCTGACCTGGAGCGCGAACTCCCAGATCTGGGAGGGAAGCTGCGGCCACGACTACGTCATCGACAAGCCGCCCTCCGAGGTCCCCCCGCCCCCGCTCGTGCAGGACGCCGGGATCTGGGCGGCGACGCAGGGCGCGATCCACGGGCGGCAGACGAAGGTGCAGATCTCCGTGCAGGGACGGTCGTCCACGGCCGTCGTCCTGGAGGCGCTCCGCGTCCGCATCACCGGCCGCGGATCCCCGGCACCCGGCACCGCATACGCCATGGACCAGGGCTGCGGCGGCGGGATCACCCCGCGCGGCTTCGACGTGAACCTGGACATCGACCGCCCCGTCGCCCACGCGGTCGCCGGCAACGACACCGGACAGACCGTCCCCGCGGTGCAGTTCCCCTACCGGGTCTCCGCCTCGGACCCGGAGGTGCTGCTGGTCACCGCGACGACGGAGACGTACGACTGCAACTGGTACCTCGAACTGGACTGGTCCTCGCAGGGCCGCACGGGCACGGTCCGCATCGACGACCACGGCCGCCCGTTCCGCACGACCAGCATCAAGGGCCTGACGCGTCTGTGGTACGGCACGAACGCCGCGGGCGAGCGGGCCTGGGTGGACTACTACGGCTAGGAGGCGACGGGGGACCCCACCCGGTGGGCCGTGCCGTCGGCGTCCACGTAGGTGAACTCCCGCAGCCCGTAAGGCGTGTCGGCCGGCTCGGCGAAGCGGCCCTCGACGCCGGACGCCGCCCACTCGGCGTGGACGGCGTCGGCGTCGCTCACGTAGAGGTAGACGACGGCTCCGGTGCGCAGCGGGTCGTGCTCGGACCACTCAGTGAGGTGGATCGAGACCGACCCCCGCGCGACGAAGCCGTACCGCTGCGGACCGTCGTAGGCACGCGCGGCGAAACCCAGCCGGCGGTATCGCTCCAGGGCCGCGGCGAGGTTCCGGACCGGCACGACGGGCGCGACGTGCGTGAAGGCGATGTCCGGCATACGGCCAGTCTCGCATTCACGGGGCTTGTCAGGGCCTGGGCACGTTGCGGAGGTTGGAGCGGGCCATCTGGAGCATGCGGCCGACGCCGCCGTCGAGGACGATCTTCGAGGCGGACAGGGCGAACCCGGTGACCATCTCGGCGCTGATCTTCGGCGGGATGGAGAGGGCGTTGGGGTCGGTGACGATGTCGACGAGGGCGGGCCCCTTGTGCTTGAACGCCGACTTCAGGGCCCCGGTGAGGTCCTTGGGGTTCTCGACCCGCACCCCGTGGGCACCGCAGGCACGGGCCACGGCCGCGAAGTCGGGGTTCTTGTTGGTGGTGCCGTAGGAGGGCAGCCCGGCGACCAGCATCTCCAACTCGACCATGCCGAGCGAGGAGTTGTTGAAGAGGACGACCTTCACGGGTAGGTCGTACTGCACCAGGGTCAGGAAGTCGCCCATCAGCATGGAGAATCCGCCGTCCCCGGACATCGACACGACCTGTCGCTTCCGGTCGGTGAACTGCGCCCCGATCGCCATCGGCAGCGCGTTCGCCATCGACCCGTGCGAGAACGAACCGATCACGCGGCGACGGCCGTTGGGCGAGATGTACCGGGCGGCCCACACGTTGCACATGCCGGTGTCGACGGTGAACACGGCATCGTCGTCGGCGAGTTCGTCCAGTACGGAGGCCACGTACTCGGGGTGGATCGGGACGTGCTTCTCGACCTTGCGGGTGTACGCCTTGACGACCCCTTCGAGCGCGTCGGCGTGCTTCTTGAGCATCTTGTCGAGGAAGCGCCGGTTGGTCTTCTCCTGCACCCGGGGCGTCAGACACCGCAGGGTCTCCTTCACATCGCCCCAGACGGCGAGGTCGAGCTTGGAGCGGCGGCCCAAGTGCTCGGGGCGCACGTCCACTTGGGCGATCTGGACGTCGTCGGGGAGGAAGGCGTTGTACGGGAAGTCGGTGCCGAGCAGGATCAGCAGGTCGCACTCGTGGGTGGCCTCGTAGGCGGCGCCGTAGCCGAGCAGACCGCTCATGCCGACGTCGAAGGGGTTGTCGTACTGGATCCACTCCTTGCCCCTGAGGGCGTGCCCCACCGGTGACTTGACCTTCTCCGCGAACTCCATGACCTCGGCGTGCGCGCCCGCCGTGCCGCTGCCGCAGAACAGGGTGATCCTGTCGGCGGCGTCGATCATCTCGACGAGCTTGTCGATCTCGGCGTCACCGGGGCGGACGCTGGGCCGGGAGGTGACGAGGGCGGTCTCGGCGGACTTCTCGGGGGCGGGCTGGTCGGCGATGTCGCCGGGGAGCGAGACGACGCTGACGCCGGAGCGGCCGACGGCGTTCTGGATGGCGGTCTGCAGCAGCCTCGGCATCTGCTTCGGGCTGGAGATCAGCTCGCTGTAGTGGCTGCACTCCTGGAAGAGGCGGTCGGGGTGGGTCTCCTGGAAGAAGCCGAGGCCGATCTCGCTGGAGGGGATGTGCGAGGCGAGCGCGAGGACCGGCGCCATGGAGCGGTGGGCGTCGTAGAGGCCGTTGATGAGGTGCAGGTTGCCGGGCCCGCAGGAGCCGGCACACGCGGCCAGTTTCCCGGTGATCTGTGCCTCGGCGCCCGCGGCGAAGGCGGCGGTCTCCTCGTGCCGGACGTGCACCCAGTCGATGGCGGCGTTGCGGCGGACCGCGTCCACGACCGGGTTGAGGCTGTCGCCGACGACGCCGTAGAGGCGTTTCACCCCGGCCTTGACGAGGATGTCCACGAACTGTTCGGCGACGTTCTGCTTGGCCATGGATCCATGCACCCCTTCGGTCTCCTTGGGTCCATCAATCCACAATGGCCGCGATCACGCCTCCCAAACAGCGGCGGCTGTACGGTCGTCGGCATATCCCTTGACCCTGACTTGGGAGTCGGCGAGGAACGCGGCGAGACCCGGCGGGGGTCCTGACCACCTCCCCGTGAGGTGGTCGCACAGTTCGGGCTCGCCGCGCAGGGGGTCGGCGAGGCCGCTGGTGCACATCAGGAGGGTGTCACCCGGGCGGGCGACGGAGGCGCGGAAGCGGAAGGCCTCGCGGGGCGGCCCAGGGGCGGGTTCGTAGGGGCTCGGGGGTGTGGGGATGCCGAGGTCCATGGTGAGGCGGTCGCCGTCGGGGGTCTCGGAGGGCAGCGAGCCGAAGCCGACGACCGGTTCGCCGGTGACGTCGGTGATCCGGGGTTCGATGTCGTGCCACTCGCCGTCGCGGAGGCGGAAGAGGCCGCCCGCGCCGACGCCGAAGAACACCCGGACACGGCAGTCCGGGTCGGCGGGCAGGAGCAGACAGCGCAGGGTGGCGGCGTACTCCTCCGGGTCGATGCCCTGTTCCACGGCGCTGGCGCGGAGCTTGCCGAGACTGCGGTCGGTGAGACGGTGCAGCCCGGACTTGAGGTCACCTCGGCGGGCGGCGCTGATGTCCTGCGCGAGCCGGGCATGACTGCGCCCCACGGCCCGCCCGATCCAGTGGCATGCCTCGGCGGCGGCGCGGTGGGCACCGGGCGTGGCGCGGGCGCCGGTGGCCATGGCGACGAGGATCAACGCCTGGTCGCCGGTGCCGAACCGGGCGGTGAGCAGGGAGTCCCGCCGGGGCTCGCCCCGGAACCTGGCCGAGTCCCCGCGCACCGACACCGCCCGCAGCGTGCAGGCCCCGTACCTGGCCCCGTCCAGCACGGTGTCCGCCACCAGGTCGTCGAGTTCGTCGGGGTCGGCGGGTGGGAGGGCGGTGGGTTCGGCGTCGTAGGTGGGCGGACCGGAGCCGACGTGACCGACGGCGGGGAGGTCCACGCGGGTGGCGGTACGGGGTGCCTGCGGGGCGGAGACGGGCCGGGGCGGGGTGGGGGCTTCCGCGGGGCCGCCGTGGCGGGGGTCGTCGGCCGGGCCGTGTCCGGGGGGCTCGGGTGTGGGGTTGGGCTGGGTGGAGCCGGGGCCGGTGCGGGGTGGCGGTGCGACTGCGGGGGTCTGCTGGGCGGGGCCGGGGGCGGGGTCCGGGTCGCCTGGAGCAGCCCACCAGTCAGCGCCGCCGGGCTGGGTACCGGGTCCACCTCGCTCCGACGGCCCCCGAGGACTCTCGGGGCGGCCGGGAGGCGGCACGTCCTCGGCGCGGCCAACGGAGGCTGTGGCAGCGGAGACGGGGCCTTCCCCGGAGCCGGCCTCGCCGGAACCGGCACCGGCCGTGCCCGGCCCGCGGGAGTCGTCACGGCCGGGTGGGACGGGCCGGCCGGCGTCGCCCCGCGCCGGACTCGCATCGGCGCCGTCCCACGCCACCGGCCCTCCCGGATCACCGGCGCCGGGCGCGACCGCCCGTTCGGCATCCCGCGGTGGCGGGGGTGGGGCCGCGGGGCGAGGTGGGGTGGCGGGGTGTGGGGGTGCTGTGGTCGGGGGCCTCGGGGGCTCGGTCGGCCTACGTGAGGCCGGAACGGCCGGGGCCGGAGGCGTCTCCGCGGACGCAGGCCCACCGGGTGGCCGGGGTGGCCGGTCCTCGGGGGCGCGCTCGACGAAGCCGGGTGGCTTCGGGCCGGGTGGGAAGGACGAGGGTGCGTCAGGGGGCGGTTCCCACGAAGCCCGGCGTCCACCTGTTGCGGGAGCCGTCGCATCGGAGACACCTGTACGCGGCGCGGGGACCCCGGTACCGGGCCGATGACTCTGCTCGTCCACCGCCCCCGCCGCCGAGGCGAAGCGGTCGTCCAGGGTGTCCGGGGCCCGGGTGGGCCCCGTGTCGTCGGCGGAGTCGTACAGCTGCCTCCACCAGTCGTCCTCGTGACCGGTGGGCCTTCCCCCCTGCTGGCTCATGCCCCCAATTGTCCACCGTGCGGGCCGTATGAAAACGGGGCATCCGGAAAATCAAGTGCCACCACGCGCGTCGAACGGCGTGTCGAGTGAACGGTCGAACTCGTGCCGCCACCTCCGTGCAGGCCGGCCACGCCGGCGGCCCCAGGACGACTGACCTGCGTCGCCGGCCGCCCGGGGGCACCCTGGAGGCATGGGAGTGTGGGACCTCCTGCTGATCGGCCTGGTCATGCTGTTCGGCCTGGTCGGGGTGCTGGTGCCCGGCGTGCCGGGGTCGTGGCTCGTGTGGGCCGCGGTCCTGTGGTGGGCGCTGAAGGACCCGCAGCCGGTCGCGTGGGGTGTGCTCGTGGGGGCCACGGTCGCCCTGTTCCTCTCCCAGGTCGTGCGCTGGTCGCTGCCGCCGCGCCGGCTGCGGGCGAGCGGTGCCACCCCACGCATGGGGGTGTACGCGGGGGTGGGCGCGTTCCTCGGGTTCTTCCTGATCCCCGTGCTCGGCGCGATCCCCGGGTTCATGGGCGGCATCTACGTCTCGGAGCGCCTCCGCCTCGGCCGCCACGGGGAGGCGCGGGCCGCCCTGCGCACGGCGATGCGCTCGGGCGGCTCCAGCGTGCTGGCGGAACTGTTCACCTGTCTGCTGATCATGGGCGCGTGGCTGGGGGCGGTGCTGTGGGGATGACGTAGGACCAAGGTCCCGCACAGGTCTGGGGCGAGATTCCGATGTGCGGGCCGCTCGCGCGTGTTTGGGTGGCTGCCATGACCGAATTCAGCGAGGCCGAGCGCGCGTACCTGAGGTCCCAGCGGCTGGGGCGGCTCGCCACCGTCGACCCGCACGGGCAGCCGCAGGCGAACCCGGTCGGCTTCTTCCCGCAGGAAGACGGCACCATCCTGATCGGCGGCTATGCGATGGGCCGCACCAAGAAGTGGCGCAACCTCCAGAAGAACCCGAAGGTCGCGCTGGTCGTCGACGACATCGTCAGCCTGAAGCCGTGGACGGTGCGTGGCATCGACATCCGCGGGGAGGCGGAACTCCTCACCGGCCCGCACGAGTTGGGCCCGCACTTCAGCGAGGAGCTGATCCGCATCCATCCGCGGCGGATCCACAGCTGGGGGCTCGAGGAGTCCTAGAGGGCCCCTTCGAGGGTGAGCAGGGCCGTCTTGCGCTCCAGGCCGCCCGCGTACCCGGTGAGCAGGCCGTTCGCGCCGATCACCCGGTGGCACGGGCGGAGGATCAGCAGGGGGTTCGCGCCGATCGCGCCGCCCACGGCCCGGACCGCGACCCGGGCGGCCCCGACACGGGCGGCGATCTCGCCGTACGTCACCGTCGCGCCGTACGGAACGTCGTCGAGGGCGTCCCAGACGCGGGTCCGGAACTCGGTGCCCTCGGGGCGCAACTCCAGTTGGAACTCATTGAGTTCACCGGCGAAGTAGGCGGCGAGCTGCTCCTCGGCGTCCCGGAAGGGGGCGGGGTCGTGGACCCAGCTCTCCTGGACGGTACGGCCCTTCTTCTGCCCGGGGACGGACAGCGAGGTCAGCGCGCCGGTTGCGTCGGCGGTCAGGAGCAGGGTGCCGACGGGGCTGTCGAGGTAGGTCCAGCGGGTGGCCATGATTACTCCAACTCTCCTGCTGCGCGCAGGTGTTGCCAGGCGTACGAGCGCCAGGGGCGCCAGGTGTCGGGGGTGACGAGGCCCGGTGGGGCGACGTCGGGGTCGCCCAGGGCGCGGGTGCGGATGACGGCGACGGTACGGGCGTCCAGGCCGGGCAGCGCGAGGAGTGCGTGCTGCGCCTCGTCGCGGTCGGCGCCCGGATCGAGTCGTACGGCGCCGTCGGCGAGGGCGGTGGCGAGCGTGCCCAGCGGGCCGGACGCCTCGGAGAGGGCCGCGGGCCCGGGGAAGAGATGGGTGAGGCTGCCGCAGGGCGCGTCCAGCGTCTTGCCGTACCGCTGGACGAGCCGTTCGGCTTCCGTACGGCCCACCAGTGCCCGTACGGCGGACTCCTCGGGGTCGGTGGCGCCGGGCGACCGGAGTCCGGGGCGGGCGGCGACCAGGGCGGCGAGCCGGGTGTCGGCGCCGAGCCGCTCGTCGACGGCGTAGGGATCGGCGTCGAGGTCGAAGAGCCGCCGCAGCCGTCCGACGGCGGTGGTCAGGTCGCGGGGGTCGGTGAGGTGCAGGTGGGCGTCGAGCCAGCCGCCGGGGTGTGCGCCGGAGGTGGTCCTGGTCGTGCCGGTGCGTTCGTGGACGGCGACGATGCCGGTGCCGTGCGGGAGCCGGAGGGTACGGCGGTAGGTGCGCCGCCCGGGTGCCCCGCTCACCTCCTCGACGCCGGGCACGGCCTCGCTCTCCAGCAGGTCGAAGACGGCGCCGGACCGGTAGGGGCCGCGGTGGGCCAGTCGTAGCGGAATGCCGGCCGTGGGGGTGGCCGTGCGACGGGTGGTCCGGGCGGCGGCCCGCAGGGCGCTGGGGGTGGCGGCGTAGATCTCACGGACCGTGTCGTTGAACTGCCGCACGCTGGCGAAGCCCGACGCGAAGGCGATCTCCGTGACCGGCAGGCCGGTGGTCTGGAGCAGGACGCGCGCGGTGTGGGCGCGCTGGGCGCGGGCCAGGGCGACGGGGCCGGCGCCGAGCTCGGCGGTGAGCTGGCGCTGGACCTGGCGGGCGCTGTAGCCGAGGCGACCGGCGAGCCCGGCGACGCCTTCCCGGTCGACGACACCGTCGCCGATCAGGCGCATCGCCCGGCCCACGACGTCGGCCCGGACGTTCCAGTCCGCGGAGCCGGGCACCGCGTCCGGACGGCACCGCCGGCAGGCCCGGAACCCGGAGCCCTGCGCGGCGGCGGCCGTCGCGTAGTAGCGGACGTTGTGGCGTTTCGGGGTCACCGCGGGACAGCTGGGGCGGCAGTAGATCCCGGTCGTCTCGACGGCGAAGAAGAACTCCCCGTCGAACCGGGCGTCCCGGCTGCGGACCGCTTCGTACCTGGTGTCCTCGTCCATCACGCCCTCCAGTCTCCGCTGTGCGCGGGAATGCCGCTGGCGGATATCGGACATGGCGGTACGGGGACGGAGCGACAGGTCCGTGGACGGGCGCGGGGCCGTCGTGGCTGGTCGCGCCCGCGCGGCGGTAGCCGCAGATTCGACGCTGTCCCGCGCCCCCAAAAAGAGTGGGTGCAGCCAAGCCAGACACGGACTGCACCCACTCAGGGGCGCGGGGAACCGCGCGACCGGCCCCCACCCAGCCGCACCCGAACGGCTACGCCCAGCGCCCCCTCTTCGCCTCCATCGCCGCCTTGCCCTGCGCCCCCCGCTTCTTCCACTCCTTCCTGATCTCCGAACGGAGCCTCGCGTCGGTCTTCGCCACGATCCGCTGGTTCTCCCGGATCAGCTTCCGGTAGCTCTCCAGCCGCCGCTCGGGCAGCTCACCGGAGTCGATCGCGGCCAGCACCGCGCACCCCGGTTCGCTCTCGTGCGCGCAGTCGTGGAAGCGGCACCGCCGGGCCAGCTCCTCGATCTCGGAGAAGACCTGCCCGACACCGGTCTCGGCGTCCCACAGGCCGACGCCCCTGAGGCCGGGCGTGTCGATCAGCACACCCCCGCCGGGCAGGGCGAGAAGGTTGCGGGTGGTGGTCGTGTGGCGTCCCTTCCCGTCGGCGTCCCGCGCGGCCTGCACGGTCATGACGTCCTCGCCGACGAGCGCGTTCGCCAGCGTCGACTTGCCCGCACCGGACTGTCCGAGCAGCACGGTCGTACCGCCGGAGACGACCGCGACGAGCACGTCGAGCCCCTCCCCGTCCAGCGCGCTGACGGTCAGCACCGGGATCCCCGGTGCCGTCGTCTCCACGTCCTGCACGAGATGCGAGAGCGTCACCGCGTCCGGCACGAGGTCGGCCTTGGTGAGCACGACGACCGGCTGGGCGCCGGACTCCCAGGCCAGGGCCAGGAACCGTTCGATGCGGCCGAGGTCGAGTTCGACGGCCAGCGACACGGCGACGATCGCGTGGTCGACGTTGGCCGCGAGGATCTGTCCCTCGGACCGCTTGGAGGAGGTGGAGCGCACGAAGGCGGTACGGCGCGGCAGATACGTCCGTACGTAACGCGGGTTGCCCGCGGGTTCGACGACGGCCCAGTCGCCGGTGCACAGGACCCGCATCGGGTCGTGCGGGGTGACGAAGGCGGTGTCGGCCCGCAGCATCCCGTCGGCGGTGACGATGTCGCACTGCCCGCGGTCGACCCGGACCACGCGTCCGGGCAGGAGCCCCTCGGGCTCGTAGGGGGCGAACTCGTCCGCCCATGCCTCGTCCCAGCCGTAGGGAGCGAGAGCGGAGAAAACTGAGGTGGAAGTCAAGGGAGACCCTTCACAGGGTGGCCCCGGCGCAAGGATTGGGTGTCAGCCGGCGGCCACGGAGGTGGACTTGATGATCTGGATGCGGGCAGCGCTCATCGCAAAGACAGCCATCGGTCGACACCTCCCTCATTCCCTCGCTCGTGGGGCACGGCAGCCGGGAGCCGCCGTGCGAAGCGCTCTCACCTTAGAGGCGCCGGCGTCGGGGCGCCACCGGTTTTCCGGCCCCTGAGTGGGCGCCTCCTCACTCGAACAGCCCGGTGCGCTGGTCGTCCGGGAGGAGGGGTTGTGGCATGGAGAGCGACCCCCACCTCCAGGAGAGCTCGTGATGACCCACCGTCCGCCCCGCCCCCTCCGCGCCCTCGCCCCGGCCCTGGCCGCCGGGGTCCTGTTGACGACCGCCGCGTGTTCGGCCGGTGACGACAGCGGGTCGGACCGCGCGGACACCGCGGAGATCTCCTCCTCGCCCCTCGCACAGGAGTCCCCGGCCGCGCTCACCCCGGCCGGGGCGCGGGCCGCGCTGGTGACCGAGGCGGATCTGGAGGGCGACTGGAACCAGGTCAAGAACGCGGCCACCTGGCGCGACAGCCTGCTGGTCGGCAAGGTCGACGTCGCCGACTTCCTCACCGGCAAGGCGGACGCGGCCGACTGCCAGAAGCTCCTGGACCGGCTGTACGGCGACGACCTTCTGGGCAAGCCGGCCGGGGCGTCCGCGCTCACCGGCTTCGAGGAGGGCGCGTCCCGGCTGCTGTACCAGGTGGCCGCCTATGACAAGGCCGGGCTGAACACGTCCTTCGCCTGGCTGAAGAGCCTGCCGGTCAAGTGCGACCAGTTCACGATGACGGACGGCTCCGGTGCCCGGCGCACGGTCCAGGTGACCGAGACGTCCCTGCCCAAGGTGGGCGACGCCCGTCAGGGACTGCAGGTCACGGTCAAGGGCAACTCGGGCGGCACGCCCGCCACCCTCACCCTCGACGTCGCGGCCCTGCGGGTCGGCACCGACGCGATCACCTTCACCAACGGCGGCCTCGACGGAGCCGACGGCGACACCACCGAGCAGACGGCGAAGCTGGGCACGGCACGTCTGGAGGAGGTCCACGCGGGCCGGACCCCGGCGGCGGACCCGAGCGAGGCCAGCTGACGGGCCGGTGAGGAGGAGCGCCGACCGCCCGCACACCTTCCCGCCTTTAGCGACATGTGACATAGTACTGGCGTGAGCAAGCGTCTGACCTGCGATGTCGTGGTCGTCGGAGCCGGGATGGTGGGCGCGGCCTGCGCCTTGTACGCCGCCCGGGCGGGCCTCGACGTCATCGTCGTCGACCGCGGCCCGGTGGCCGGCGGCACGACCGGCGCCGGTGAGGGCAATCTCCTGGTCTCCGACAAGGGGCCGGGCCCCGAGCTCGAACTCGCCCTGCTGTCCGGCCGGTTGTGGGCGGCCCTGGCGGAGGAGGTCGGCGACGCGATCGAGTACGAACTCAAGGGCGGCGTGGTCGTCGCCGCCACCTCGGAGGGCCTCGAAGCCCTGGAGGGGTTCGCGACCGGACAACGGGCCGCAGGCGTCGAGGCGTTGCGGGTGGACGCGGGCCGACTGCGAGAGCTGGAGCCCCACTTGGCGCCCAGGCTCGCGGGCGGGGTGCTGTATCCCCAGGACGCGCAGGTCATGCCGACGCTGGCCGCCGCCCATCTCGTACGGGCCTCGGGTGCCCGTCTGTTCATGGGCGCGACGGTGACCGGGGTGCTGCGCGGTACCGGCGGTGCCGTACGAGGGGTGCGGACCGACCGGGGCGAGATCCACGCGCCGCATGTCGTCAACGCCGCCGGGACCTGGGGCGGTGAGCTGGCCGCGCTGGCGGGCGTGGACCTCCCCGTGCTCCCCCGGCGCGGCTTCGTCCTCGTCACCGAACCGCTCCCCCGCCTGGTCCGCCACAAGGTGTACGCCGCCGACTACGTGGCCGACGTGGCCAGCGACTCGGCGGCCCTGCAGACCTCGCCGGTGGTGGAGGGGACGGCGGCGGGGCCCGTCCTGATCGGCGCGACCCGTGAACGGGTGGGCTTCGACCGCGCGTTGTCGCTGCCCGCGCTGCGGGCGCTGGCGGCGGGCGCGACTCGGCTGTTCCCGTTCCTGGAGGGGGTGCGCGCGATGCGGACGTACCTCGGCTTCCGGCCGTACCTGCCCGATCACCTGCCCGCGATCGGCCCCGACCCGCGGGTGCCCGGCCTGTTCCACGCGTGCGGGCACGAGGGCGCGGGCATCGGACTGTCCACCGGGACAGGGCAGTTGATCGCCCAGGTGCTGACCGGGCAGGCTCCCGACCTGGATCTCGCCCTCTTCCGGCCCGACCGTTTCCCCGCACCCTCCTCCGACTCCCGGGAGGCCTCGTGAATCCGCTGGAGCTGGTGCGCGCCGAGCCCGGTCCCGCCTTCACCGTCACCCTCGACGGGCGGGAGATCGAGGCGCTGCCGGGCCAGACCGTCGCCGCCGCGTTGTGGACTGCGGGGATCACCTCCTGGCGCACCACCCGGGGCGCGGGCCGCCCGCGTGGGATCTTCTGCGGCATCGGCGTCTGCTTCGACTGCCTGGTGACCGTCAACGACCGCCCGAACCGACGGGCTTGCCTGGAGCCCCTGCGGCCGGGCGACGCCATCCGCACCCAGGAGGGGACGGGCCACCATGAGTGAACCGGTTCTGGCGGTCATCGGTGCGGGCCCTGCCGGTCTCGCGGCCACCCTCGCGGCGGCCGCCCGCGGTCTCCACGTCACGCTGATCGACTCGGCGGCGGAGGCGGGCGGGCAGTTCTACCGGCAGCCCGCGCCGGGGCTCGGGGCCCGTCGCCCGCAGGTACTGCACCATCAGTGGCGGACCTGGGAGCGGCTGCGGGACGGACTGCGCACGTACGTACGGGCGGGAGCGGTGCGGCATGTGACGGACCATCACGTCTGGTTCGTCGAGCGCCGGGGCACCGCGGGGTTCACCGTGCACGCCCTCATCGGCCCCGAGCAGGAGGAACCGGCCGAGGTGCACGCCGACGCCGTCCTCCTCGCCACCGGCGGCTACGAGAAGGTGCTGCCCTTCCCCGGCTGGACCCTGCCCGGCGTCGTCACCGCGGGCGGGGCGCAGGCCATGCTCAAGGGCGGGCTCGTCCTGCCCGGCCGTACCGTTGTCGTCGCCGGGACCGGCCCCCTGCTGCTGCCCGTCGCCGCCGGACTCGCCGCGGCGGGTGCGACGGTCGCCGCGCTGGTGGACTCGGCCGATCCGACGGCGTTCGTACGGCGGTCCCGGGCGCTGGCGGGCCGGCGGGACAAGGTGGCCGAAGGCGCCAGGTACGCGGGCCGGTTGCTCCGGCACCGGGTGCGTACGCTGCTCCACCACACCGTCGTGGCGGCGCACGGCGCCGAGCGGCTGGAGGCCGTGACGGTCGCCGCCCTCGACCGGGCCGGACGGGTACGCCCGGACACCCCGCGGCGCCTCGTCTGCGACACCCTTGCCGTGGGCCACGGCATGCTGCCGCACACCGACCTCGCCGACGCCCTGGGCTGCCGGGTCGACGGGACGAACGTGTACGTCGACGACGAGCAGCGCACCGACGTACCGGGCGTGTGGGCGGCGGGCGAGACCACCGGCATCGGCGGATCCGCCCTGTCGCTCGCCGAGGGGCACATCGCCGGGCGGTCGATGGCGGCACGGCTGGCGGGGCGGGCACCGGATCCGGGTGAGTGGGCGGCCGCCGCGCGTACCCGAGAGCAACTGCGGGCGTTCTTCGTCGCCCTCGACTCCGTGTACGCGCCGCCCGCGCACTGGGCCGAGCAGGTCACCGACGACACGGTGGTGTGCCGCTGCGAGGAGGTGTCGGCCGGTGCCGTGCGGGAGGCGGTGCGTGAGCTGGGGGCCGGTGATCTGCGGACCGTGAAGCTGCTGACGCGGGCCGGGATGGGCTGGTGCCAGGGCCGGGTGTGCGAGCCCGGGGTGGCCGGAGTCGCCGGGTGCGCGCAGACGCCGGGGAGCAGGCCCTTCGCGCGGCCGGTGCCGCTGGGGGTGCTGGCGCGAGCCGGAGAGTCCGCGGAACAGCCGACTTAGTGCAATGTCACACTTCATTGAAGGGATCCATATGACCACCAATGACCTCCGCCCCTGGCGCGGTGTTCTCGTCGCCACCGCCCTCCCGCTGAACGACGACCTGTCCGTGAACTACGACAAGTACGCGGAGCACTGCGCCTGGCTGGTCGAGAACGGCTGCGACGGTGTCGTACCGAACGGCTCCCTCGGCGAGTACCAGGTCCTCACACCCGAGGAGCGGGCCAGGGTGGTGGAGACGGCCGTGGCCGCGATCGGCGGTGAGCGGGTGATGCCGGGTGTCGCCGCGTACGGCTCGGCGGAGTCCCGCCGCTGGGCCGAGCAGGCGCGCGACGCGGGCTGCGCGTCCGTGATGCTGCTGCCGCCCAACGCCTACCGCGCCGACGAGCGTTCGGTGCTCGCGCACTACGCCGAGGTCGCGAAGGCGGGCCTGCCGGTAGTGGCGTACAACAACCCCATCGACACCAAGGTCGACCTGGTGCCGGAGCTGCTGGCCGAGCTGCACGCCGAGGGGTTCATCCGCGCGGTGAAGGAGTTCTCCGGTGACGTCCGCCGCGCCTACCAGCTGGCCGAACTCTCCCCGGACCTCGACCTGTTGATCGGCGCCGACGACGTCCTGCTGGAGCTGGCGCTCGCGGGCGCGAAGGGCTGGGTGGCCGGTTACCCGAACGCGCTGCCCCGTTCGAGCGTCGAGCTGTACCGGGCGGCCGTGAGCGGCGACCTCGCCACCGCGAAGACGCTGTACGAGCAGCTGCATCCGTTGCTGCGCTGGGACTCCAAGGTCGAGTTCGTGCAGGCGATCAAGTTGTCCATGGACATCGTGGGCCGCCACGGCGGGAGTTGCCGTCCGCCGCGCGTCCCGCTGCTGCCCGAGCAGGAGGCCGTCGTGCGGGCCGCCACCGAGAAGGCGGTCGCGGCCGGACTCGCCTGAGCCTCGATTCGCCCCCCGATCATCAGGAGCGTCATGCGCAGCAAACTCGTCCTGCACGCCGTCGACTCGCACACCGAGGGCATGCCCACCCGCGTGATCACCGGCGGGATCGGCACGATCCCCGGCGCGACCATGAACGAGCGGCGGCTGTACTTCCGCGAGCACCGCGACGACATCAAGCAACTCCTGATGAACGAACCGCGCGGGCACTCGGCGATGAGCGGCGCGATCCTCCAGCCGCCGACCCGCCCCGACTGCGACTGGGGTGTCGTCTACATCGAGGTCTCGGGCTATCTGCCGATGTGCGGGCACGGCACGATCGGGGTCGCGACCGTACTGGTGGAGACCGGGATGGTCGAGGTCGTCGAGCCGGTCACCACGATCCGGCTCGACACCCCCGCGGGTCTGGTCGTGGCGGAGGTCGCGGTGGAGGACGGCAGGGCGAAGAACGTCACGCTGCGGAACGTGCCGTCCTTCTCCGTCGCCCTGGACCGCGAGATCGCGCTGGCCGACGGGCGGACGGTGACGTACGACCTGGCGTACGGCGGCAACTTCTACGCCATCCTGCCGCTGGAGGAGTTCGGGCTGCCGTTCGACCGGGCCCGTAAGGACGACATCCTGAAGGCGGGGCTGTCCCTCATGGCGGCGATCAACGCCGAGGAGGAGCCCGTCCACCCGGAGGACCCGTCCATCCGCGGCTGCCATCACGTCCATCTGATCGCGCCCGGTGCGACGGCCCGGCACTCCCGGCACGCGATGGCCATCCACCCCGGCTGGTTCGACCGCTCCCCCTGCGGCACCGGCACCAGTGCGCGCATGGCCCAGTTGCACGCGCGCGGTGAACTCCCGCTGGACACCGAGTTCGTGAACGAGTCCTTCATCGGGACGCGGTTCACCGGCCGGCTCCTCGGCACCACCGAGGTCGCGGGCCGCCCCGCCGTGCTGCCCAGCTTCACCGGGCGGGCGTGGATCACCGGCACGGCCCAGTATCTGCTCGACCCGACCGACCCGTTCCCGGCGGGATTCGTCCTCTGAGCGCCGAGCGCGTCGAGGATAATGCCGGGTGCCGCGTGACATTGCACCACTAGGAGATGCCCCTCATGGCCGCCCAGCGACTCAGCACCCCCGCTCTGCCCGTCCTCGGCGGGAAGAAGAGCAGCTACCGGGAACGGGTCGCCGACGCCCTGCGGGCCGCGCTGATCGCGGGCGAGCTGCTACCGGGCCAGGTGTACTCGGCGCCCGCGCTAGCCGCCCGCTTCGGCGTCTCGGCGACCCCCGTGCGTGAGGCCATGCTCGACCTCGTCAAGGAGGGCCTGGTCGACACCGTGCCCAACAAGGGGTTCCGGGTCACCGCGGTCTCCGACAAGCAGCTCGACGAGTACACCCACATCCGCTCGCTCATCGAGGTCCCCACGATCGTGGAGCTGGCCTCCACCGCCGACCCGGTGTCCCTGGAGGCGCTGCGCCCGGCCGCCCGGGAGATCGTCCAGGCGGCGGTGTCGGGTGACCTCATCGCGTACGTCGAGGCCGACACCCGCTTCCACCTCGGCCTGCTCGCCCTCGCGGGCAACGCCCACCTGGTGGAGGTGGTCGGCGACCTCCGCAAGCGGTCACGCCTGTACGGCCTCACCCCTCTCGTGAAGTCGGGCCGCCTGCTGACCTCCGCCGAGGAGCATCTCGAACTCCTCGACGCGCTGGTCGCCCGCGACGAGGAGGCGGTGCGGGAGGTGATGACTCGGCACATCGGTCATGTGCGGGGGTTGTGGGCGGCGTCGTAGGGGCAGGGCAGTTCGGCGGGTGCAGGCCGGTGGGGGCGGGTCGCGCAGCTCCCCGCGCCCCTGGGTGGGTACGGCTGGACATCGTTGGACTGCGCCCGCCCGGCGGTGGGCGTCAGGACTTGGCGCACTCCTGCCCGTTGAGGGAGAAGTCGTACGCTGGGGCGTTCTTGCTCTGCCAGGAGGCGAGGAAGCCGAGGGAGAGCGAACCCTTCGCGGGGACCGACTTGTTGTAGTCGGCGGCGGTCGCGGTGACCTTCGCGCCGCTCTGGGTGAAGTCCGCGTCCCACATCTGCGTCACCTTCTGGCCGTCCTTGAAGGACCAGGTGACCCGCCAGTCGCTGAGGGCCTCGGCCGTGGTGACGGTGACGTCGGCCTGGAAGCCGTCGGGCCACTGGTTGACGAGGGAGTACTCGACCCGGCAGCTGGGCGTGGCGCTCTCGCTGGGCTCCGGTTCCTCGGCGCCCGCGGAGGAGGTGCCCTGGGGTTCCGGGTCGGGGTTCTTCGCGCCCGTGGACTCGGACGGGTTCCCCGTGGGCGTCCTGGAGGTCCCCGCCGAGCCGGGGGCCCGCGCAGTGACGGTGGGGAAGGAGGAGGTGGGGTTGGCCACCGGCTCGCCGTCGGTGGAGACGCCGGGCTTGGCGGCGCCGTTCTTCATGTCGTCGCCCGGCATCATCGAGACGGCGAGGGCGAGCAGGGAGACCAGGACGGCGGCGACGAGCAGCCCGTTGCGCACGGCCTTCGCCTTGTGCGCGCCGGGGTTCGGGGGCCCGCTCTCCAGGGCAGGGGGGCGCCCGGCGCCGAGGCGCACCTCCGCGGCCCGGCGGCGCCGCTCCAGATAGGCGAGACCGCCCCAGCCGATCACCCCGCCCGCGAGGGCCGCGGGCAGCCCTCCGCCGTGCAGTCGAAGGCAGGCGGCGGCCTCCGCGCACTGCCGGCATCGCGCGAGGTGGTGGGAGAGGTCGTCCGGGGTCTCACCGGACGTGGAGCGGGTGACGGCGTCCAGCAGCCGTGCGTAGCTTCGGCACTGCGCGTCCATCGGCATGTCGAGGTGGTTGCGGTGGCTGCGGTCCCGGAACAGGCCCCGTACCTGGGCGAGTTCGTCGCCGACGGTGGCGGGGTCGAGGCCGAGCCGGCGGGCCACCGTGGGCAGCGGCAGCGCCTCCACCTCGGCCAGCCACAGCAGTTCGGCGTCCGCCGCCTGCAGATCGCGCAGTCCGCGCAGGGCGATGGGGCGCTGCAGCGGGGGGCCGGTGTAGCGGGCGGCCTTGTCGGAGTTGAGCCACAGCCGCAGATCGGGGTCGAGGCGGTGGCCGAGGCCCTGCGTCTCCCAGTCGGCCGCGGTGGTGCGAACGGCCGTGAGCAGCAGGGGTATCCGGGGCAGCCGGGCCGGACGGCGGCCGGCGCCGCGGACGGCGGCCTCCGCTTCCCGGGCCTCGCGCATGCCGAGGGAGAACGCCTCCGTGGCCAGTTCGGTGGCGGCGGTGGAGCCGGCCGTGCACAGATCGGCGTACGACAGCACGGCATCCCAGCACTCCGAGAACAGCGCGGCCTCGGCGGCGTCCTGGGGGATCGGCAGGTCGGGCATGGGACTCCTGCATCCAAAGCGAGGTCAACTCGCCATACTGGCAAAGGAGTTGGGGGGAACCTCGCGGCAGGACAGGAGCCTTTCACGCCTCCCACACAACTGACAAGCAGGCTATTCAAATCGGTTACCGAGGGTTCGGTCCACTCCCCCACGGCACACTGCCGCGCGGAGTCACTTTCTCCTTGTACGGACCGGAAGCGGGAACGTATCAATCCCGCCACACAGGAACCAGCCATAACGAGAAAACAGTGCCGGTCGGGAGGAGGCCGGGCGGGATGCCTGTGCCGTGAGGGCGCACCTGCGGTCTCCGCAGGTGCGCCGCGAAGCGTCAGACCTCAACCGGCTCCGGCGTCGCCGGAAGGCTGTCCATGAAGGAGCTCACCGAGAAGACGGCACGGCCGGGTCCGGGCGGGCCGTACCCGGGGGGCGAGGAGAGACCGAAGTCGTCCATGGTCTGGCGGTAGGCCTGGAGCAGCCGGATGTGGTACTCCAGCGGCGCGCCCTGCGGGTTGGCCTTGCCGAGCGGGGTCGTCGGCTCGGGGCACCAGGTGGTGAAGCGGGGCGTGATGCCGTGCGACATGAAGAACCGCAGGCCCTCCGTCGTGGACGCGATCGCCTCGTCGACCGTCTTGAAGCCGAAGGGCTCCGCCATCTCCACGCCCGCGACGAAGTTGGGGATGACGTTGCGCGGCCCGAACACCTCCGCGGAGTCCAGGATCCGCTTGTGCCACACGTCCCGGCCGACGTACCGCTCCTTGCCCGGGCAGTACATCTTGAACAGGTACTCGTCCCACACCTCGTAGTTGGGGTGGTAGATCTGCACGCCGTAGTCCTTGAACCGCTGCACGTCGTCCTTCGGCAGCGCCTGCGCGACGACCTTGCCGATCCACCGGCCCGGGAAGTGCTCCTCGATGGCCTTGGCGTAGAGACCGTAGAAGTCGGCCTCGTCACGGCCCTGGAGCTTCGACGTGATCGCTCCGCCGGTGAGCGTGTAGGCGGTGGACACCTTCCCGGTGTCGTACCGGTCGATGATCTCCAGGGCTTCGAGGACCTCGTCGACGTCCTTGACCCCGGTGTAGGGCCGCCCGGCCGCCTTGTGCTGGCGCCAGTTGTGGTTGATGTCGCAGTACTGGCACTCCTCCTTGGCGCCGAAGTACTGGCACACCCGGAAGACGGTCAGATAGATCAGGTAGCCCCACTGGATGGTCGGGGCGACCTCCATGACGGACTTCCCACTGGAGAGCTTGTGCCGGTAGTACTCCGGCATCGGCGGCACACCCACGTCGGCGATCCGCTTGCCGTCGAGGTAGAGCCCGAGCATGCCGGAGTCATCGGCCGCCACGCGGTACGGCGAGGCGGGGTTCACCCGCACCGACACCACGGTCCGCCTCAGGTCGTACGGCCCGCCGGTGAGGATGATCTCCTCCGGCGGCCGGCGCAGCGCGGCCTCGCCCAGCTCCGGCAGTGTCCCGTGGTCGAAGGAGAAGATGAAGTACGACTTCGGCTTCACCTCACCGGACTCGTTGTCGCTGAGGGCGGACGGGTCGAAGGCCACGCCACCTCGCAGCAGGTCCTCCTTGAAGACGGCTTCCCGCGGCACCTGCGGAAACCGCTCCATCAGATCCTCGACCAGCGCGGTACGGCTGCCCATCCCGTGTCTCCTCCCGGCTCAGACGTACGACCGACTCCTCACGGTATGCCCTCGCGCCGACATCACCCGTGCCGGGTCCCCTCACGGCGCGCGATATGAGCCGGTACGGGTGTTTCGCGGGGCAGCGCCGGGTCGGGAACCGGTGCGCCCCACGCCGAGGTGAGCGGAAGCACACCCGCCCACAGCCCCAGCTCGGCGTCGGGTCCGTCCCCGTCGTCGGGCGCGCCCGTGCGGATCTTGACGGAGGCCTCGTCGAGGCGGAGGGCGAGCAGGGTGGTGGCCGCGAGTTCCTTCCGGCTCGGCCGGCGGGCGTACGACCACTGTCCGGGCGTGGCGTGTTCGGTCAGCCGGCGCAGGCCCGCCAGCTTCTCCTCCGGGTCGGTCACCTTGCGGAGCTCGCCGTGGATCATGGCGCTGCGGTAGTTGACGCCGTGTTCGAAGACGGACCGCGCGAGGACCAGCCCGTCGACGTGCGTGACCGTGACGCAGACCGGCGTGCCGCCCGCGAGACTGCGGCTGGCCACCGAGCCGTGCAGATAGAGCTGCCGCTCGTCCCGCCCGTACACCGTGGGCACGACCAGCGGCCGCCCCTCGACGACCACTCCCAGATGACAGACGAAACCGGCGTCGAGGATCGCCTCCAGGTCGGCACGGTCCAGGCTCCCCTGGTCGCGCAGGCGCCGGTGACGGGTGAGGCCGGTCTCGGGAAGCTGATCAGGAAGCATGACCAGGACGCTACTGATTCAGCGGTTCCGAGACCAGGCCCCTGCCAGGCTGGTCCTTGACGTAGTCCAAGAACAACGAAATCCGTAGCTCAGGCCGTTCGCGTCAGCTCGGCGTAGTGCACCGGACACGCGAGCCCGGCCCCGGAGACGACCCGCTCCGCCTCCTCCGCCACCGCCAGGCCCAGCCGCGCCAGTTCGTTGCCCTGCGATCCCGCCAGGTGCGGGGTGACGAAGGCGCCCGGCAGTTCGTGGAGAGGCGAGTCGGCGGGCAGCGGCTCCGGGTCGGTCACGTCGAGGACGGCGGAGAGGCGGCCGGTACGCAGCTCGTCCACGAGGGCGTCCGTGTCGACCAGGCTCCCGCGCGCGGTGTTGATCAGTACCGCCCGGTCCGGCATCAGGGCCAGCTCGCGGCGGCCGATGAGGTGCCGGGTCTCAGGGGTCTCCGGGGCGTGCACGGTGACGATCTCGGACGTGCGCAGGAGATCGTCCAGCGGCAGCAGAGGCACGCCCAGCTCCGCGGCCCCCGCCCCGTCGACGTACGGGTCGGTCAGGCTCACCGCGAGGTCGAACGGGCGCAGCAGCTCGATCACCTTCCGCCCGATCCGTGACGCCCCGATCACCCCGACCCGCCGCCCGTGGTTGCCGATGCCGGGCACGACCCCCCAGCCGGGAAAGGCCCGCTCGGCACGCATCCGCTCGCGGCGCGCGAAGACGTCCTTGCCGACGAGGAGGATCATGGCGAGCGTGTACTCGGCGACGGGCAGCGCGTTCGCCTCGGCCGCCGAGGAGACGGCGATCCCGCGCCGCCAGATCTCGGCGGTGGCGAAGCCCTTGACCGAGCCGGCCGAGTGCAGGACGGCCCGCAGCTTCGGGGCCGCGTCGAGGACCGCCGCGTCGAGGCGGGGGCAGCCCCAGCCGGTCACAAGGATCTCGGTGCGGGCCAGGACGTCGGCGAGAGCGGGGTCGGTGAAATCATCGGCCACCAGCGCGGGATCGATGTCCACGTACTCCCGCAGCCGCGCCAGCACCTCGGGCGGGAAGACGAGCGGCACGTTCTCGGCGGTCATGGCGAACAGCGCCTGGGGTCGCTCGGGCAAGGTGGTGATCCTCCAGACCTACGGAAAGGTTGTAGAAACCGCTCTCTACGGTAGGGCCCGACAAATGAGAGGGTCAACGCATACACACTTCCGGGAGGAACGACGGACATGTCGGAGACGATCACCAACTGGGCGGGGAACATCACCTACTCCGCCAGGGAACTGCACCGCCCCCACTCGCTCGACGGGGTCGCCGCCCTGGTCGCGGACAGCGCGCGAGTGCGGGTGCTGGGCAGCGGGCACTCCTTCAACGAGATCGCCGAGCCGGGCCCCGAGGGCGTCCTGCTGTCGATCGCCGACCTGCCGCCGGTGATCGACGTGGACAGCGCGGCCCGTACGGTACGGGTCTCGGGCGGCGTCCGGTACGCCGAACTGGCCCGCACGGTGTACGCCCACGGCCTCGCGCTGCCCAACATGGCCTCGCTGCCGCACATCTCGGTGGCCGGCTCGGTCGCGACCGGCACCCACGGCTCGGGCGTCGGCAACGGTCCGCTCTCCTCGGCCGTACGCGAGGTGGAGCTGGTCACGGCGGACGGCTCCGTGCTGACCGTCGGCCGCGACGACCCGCGCTTCGGCGGCGCGGTCACCTCGCTGGGCGCGCTCGGTGTCGTCACCGCGCTCACCCTGGACCTCGTGCCGTCCTTCGACGTGGAGCAGTACGTCTTCACCGAACTCCCCCTCGCCGGGCTGGACTCGGCGGCCTTCGAGACGGTCATGTCGACGGCGTACAGCGTCAGCCTGTTCACCGACTGGGGTGCGCCGGGCTTCCGGCAGGTCTGGGTGAAGCGGCGGACGGACCAGCCGCTCGCCGACTTCCCGTGGGCCGCGCCCGCCACCGAGAAGATGCACCCGGTGCCCGGGATGCCCGCGGTCAACTGCACCGAGCAGTTCGGGGTGCCGGGGCCCTGGCACGACCGACTGCCGCACTTCCGGGCCGAGTTCACGCCGAGCAGCGGAGCGGAACTCCAGTCGGAGTACCTGCTGCCGCGCGAGTACGCCGTCGAGGCGCTGCACGCGGTGGACGGCATCCGGGACACGGTCTCCGGCGTGCTCCAGATCTGCGAGGTGCGGACCGTGGCGGCCGACGAGCAGTGGCTGAGCCCCTCCTACGGCCGGGACACCGTGGCCCTGCACTTCACCTGGATCGAGGACACCGCGGCCGTCCTTCCGGTGGTGCGCCGACTGGAGGAGGCACTGGAGCCCTTCGACGCGCGGCCGCACTGGGGCAAGGTGTTCACCACGCCCACGGAGGTGCTGCGCGAGCGCTACCCGCGGCTCGGCGAGTTCCGGAAGCTGGCGCGTGAGCTGGACCCCGAGGCAAAATTCGCCAACGCCTTCGTCCGGGCCGTACTCGCCGACTGACTTTATAAAGCCCCTTTCCTAACCCCTTGTACAAAGTCCCTCGCAGCCCATAGCCTTGCGCCGCGCCGGTGCCACTGTCGTCCCGGCATGAGCGAAGGGATGGGGGCCGGCCCCGATGAAGCGCACATCACGTGACATCCGCACCGCGAACCGCTACGAGGTGTTGCGCCAGATCATCGCCGAGTCGCCCACCTCCCGGCAGGAGCTGGCCGCGGCCACCGGGCTGAGCCTGGCCACCGTCGCCACGCTCGTGGGCGAGCTGCTCGACCTCCGGATGATCACGGAGGTCGGGTTCGAGGAGTCGGCCGGCGGGCGCCCGAGGGGACTCGTGGCCGTCAACGCGTCGGGGGGCGCGTTGATCGGCGTGGACATCGCGGAGACCTACGTCCACGTCGAGCTGTTCGACCTCGCGCTGAACGTCCTGGCCCGCGCCGAGGAGGACGTCCGCCCCGGTGAGAGTCTTCCCGAGCAGGTGGTCGGCCATGTCGCCGCCGCCGTCGGCTCGGTGGTCACGCAGGCCGGGATCGAGGGCGCCCGGGTGCTGGGCGTCGGTGTGAGCGTGCCGGGGCAGGTGGACCGCGCCACCGGCATCTCGGAGTACGCCCCCAACTGGGACTGGCACGACGTGCCGCTGCTCGACCTGCTCTCCGAGTACATCGCCTACCCGCTCTACCTGGACAATCCGCTGCGTGCCGTCGCCGTGGCCGAGCTGTGGTTCGGAGCGGCGCGCGGGCGCGGGAACGCCGTGGTGGTCACCCTCGGTACCGGCGTGGGCGCCGGGCTCGTGCTGGGCGGCGCGCTGCACCGCGGTGTCTCCAACAGTGCGGGCGAGTGGGGCCACAACACGATCGTCCTGGACGGACGCCTGTGCCGCTGCGGCAACCACGGCTGTGTGGAGACGTACGTGGGCGCGCCCGGGATCATGCTGAACCTGCGGGAGCTGAGCCCCGACAGCGAGCTGCTGCACCCGGGCGACCAGACGGCGACGATCGCCGCGCTGGCCCGGGGCATGCGCACCGAGGACCCGGTGGCGGTCAAGGTCGTCCGGCACACCGCCCGCTATCTGGGCGCCTCCATCGCGCACCTGGTCAACCTGTTCAACCCCGAGGTGGTCGTGCTCAGCAGCTGGGTCGCGGCCGCCCTCGGCGAGCCCCTGGCCGAGGAGGTGCGCGAGGCCGTCGCCCGGCACGCGCTGCCCCGGCCCATGGCCGCCACCGAGATCGTCCTCTCCCCCATCCCGACGGACCCGGCATGCCTGGGCGCGGCGACGTTCGCGCTCGAAGGGGCGCTCCAGTCGGTCGGGCAGAGGTCTGCGGCAAAGCGCCCCACCCCGGCAAGAGCCAAGACGCACAACTCCCGCTAGGAGCAGTACCGCACCACCTTCATGACGACGGAAGGGATGCACGTGTCTCACCGTTCCTCTTGGCGGAGCAGGAATGGCCCGCTCTGCCGCACGCCCCGAACGGTCTTGGGCGCTCCCCCACTGCCTTAAAGGCGTGGGAGGTACCCCCAGGTCCCCGGCGTACTCGACCCCGGGGCAGCGACACGGATCCTGTCCGTGGTCCGATCCCAACTGGCCAGTTCCCTCACGACCTGGCCAGTTGGGTACGGCCAGAGGCGACGGGGAGGCCCCGAACCATCGCTCCGGTGGAGACGGGGGCCCCGCACGCTGGCGCCGTACCCGGCGTCCTAGATCGCACGATCACCGTAGCCCGAACGGCCCAGCACACCGCAAGCCCAGAAGCCGACCCTCACAGGATCGAGGTAAACCACGTGCGCGCTCCCCGGAGAGCAGCTGGCAACCCCCACCGCACGAGATCGACCCTGCTGACAGCCGCAGCCGCGTTCGCTGTCGCGGGACCGCTGATATCCGCTCCGCCCGCGTCGGCCTCCACCCCCACGGTGGCCGAAGTCTCCCCGCACGCCGCCCAGACCATCGACAACATCGGTGCCTCAGGCGCCTGGTGGGTCAACGACCTGAAGAACTTCGACCCGAAGGTCCAGGTCAAAGTCTCCCAGCTGCTCTTCTCCCAGGACGGCCTGGCGCTGAGCAGTTACCGCTACAACATCGGCGGTGGCGGCACCGGCGTGACCTACGCGCCGCGCGCCCCCGAGGACTTCCTGAAGGACGACGGGTCGTACGACTGGAGCAAGGACAAGGCGGGCCGTACGTTCCTGTACGCGGCCGCCAAGTACGGCGTCAAGGACCTGATCGCCTTCGTCAACAGCGCGCCGGCGCAGTGGAAGACCAACGCCAAGAGCTGCGGCGGCTACCTGAAGTCGGAGAACACGCGGGACTACGCCGAGTACGTCGCGGACGTGACCGACCACTTCGCCAAGCAGGGCGTGCGGTTCGACTACATCAGCCCCTTCAACGAGCCGACCAACAGCTTCGCCGACTGCGGCCAGGAGGGCATGCTGGTACCGGTCGACCAACGCGACGACATCGTGCGGGCGTTGGGCGCCGAGCAGCAGGCCCGCGGCCGGCGGACCGGCATCATCGCGGACGAGTCCAGCAGCACGGTCGGCTTCAACACCGAGGTCCCGCAGTGGATCTCGCAGCCGGGCACCGCCCAGTACGTCGACAAGCTCGCCCACCACACCTACAACAACCCGGGCGACGACCAGCGGGCGAAGGTCTACGAGACGTCCCGGTCGGTCGGCAAGCAGTCCTGGTCCACGGAGATCTGCTGCTTCGGCAACGGCGGCACGGGCTGGGCGCAGGAGTACGACCCCACGATCGACGGCGGCCTGAACCTCTCGAGGATCATCTACAAGGACTTCGCGACCGCGCACGACTCGGCGTTCCAGTGGTGGGTCGCCCTGTCGGAGATGATCGGCTCCGACCCCCTCGCGAAGAACTCCGAGGGCTGGAACGACGGCCTGATCTACTACGACCCGAACTACGCCACCAACGGCAACCAGACGCTGTACTACACCAAGCGCTACTACGCGCTCGGCCAGTACAGCAAGTTCGTCCGGCCGGGCTCGGTCGCCCACAACGTGACCGGCGTCCCGGACGGCGTCGAGGTGTCGACGTACGACGACCACGGCAAGTGGGTCGCCGTGGTCAACAACCACAACACCACCGACACCGCCCTGCGGTTGCACTTCAACAGCAAGACGCCGGTGCGCGCGAGCAAGGCCGTGCGAACCTCGGCGACCGAGAGCTGGGCGAACGTCACCAAACCGACCGTCAAGGGCGGCACAGCCTCGGCGACCCTGCCTGCCCGGTCCATCACGACGTACGTCCTCGACCAGAAGGGCCGCGGCTCTTCCGCGGTCACGGGCGCGCTGGCGGGCAAGCAGTCCGGCAAGTGCCTGACCGCGGACGCCTCCGGGGCGGTGATCAGCACCTGCACCGGCGGAGCCGAGCAGGTGTGGTCGTACGACGCGAAGGGCCGCCTGAAGGGCGTGAACGGCTATCTGACCGCGGGGAGTTCGGGGCTCACGACGAGCCCCGTGGCGACCCGTGACGGCAGTCAGCAATGGCTGCTGAACTCCAACGGCCAAGTCGTCGGCGAGGCGTCGGGCACCTGCCTGGACGTCGGCGGACAGGCGACGGCCGACGGCAGCAAGGTCGGCCTGTGGTCCTGCAACGGCGGGACCAACCAGGCCTGGTCCAAGCAGTAACACCTCACCTCCGCAAGGGGGTTGCGGGCCGCTGGTGCGGCGGCCCGCGACCCCGAGGTGTCCGGTATCCCGAACGTTGCACAACGCTTCGAGCAGACTTCGTCCAACCCCTTGCCGAAGCCTTAGCCGAAGGTTAACGTCCCGCACCGCAGGTCCATTTGAGCCACCTGGCACTGAGCCGCAGAGCCAAGGCACAGAGCCGCAGCCGTATTCGAGACAAGGACGTCAGCATGTCGGCAATGAGCAGCACCAACTGGAACCGTCGTAACGTCATGAAGGCCGCGATGGGTCTGGCCGCCGCCGGCGGACTGGCCGCGTGCGGCGGCAACACCGGCCGGGGCGGGAGCGGGGGTTCGGGCCCGCAGCTCACCCAGTACTTCCACGCCTACGGCGAGGCCGGCACGGAGCAGGCCATCAAGCGGTACGCGGCGGCCTATGACAAGGCCAACGTGAGCACCAACTGGATCACGGGCAACAACTTCGAGTCCGCGCTCTTCGCGGCCCTGCTCAGCGGCAAGGCGCCCGACGTCTTCGAGTTCCACCCGCAGCTTCAGCTGGTCAAGAGCGGTCAGGTGGCGGACCTGACCGACCTCATCGACCCGGTCAAGGACGACTTCAACCCGAACGACATCAAGTCCCACACGGTCGACGGGAAGATCTACGGGATCCGGATGATCGACGACCCGCAGTTCTTCTTCTACCGCAAGTCGATGCTGGAAAAGGCCAAGATCGACGTCCCGACCACCCTCGACGAGCTGATCGAGGCCGCAGCCAAGCTCACCACCAGCAAGGTCAAGGGCCTCTTCCTCGGCAACGACCTCAGCGCGATCCAGAACCCCATCATCTGGTCCGCCGGCGCCGACACCATCAACGAGAAGAACGAGATCGCTTACCACACGGACGGCGTCGCCGGCGGCCTCAAGCAGCTGCGCGGACTGTTCACCAGCGGCGACCTGCTCCTCGACGCCCCGGCCGACTGGTGGGACCCGTCCGCGCTGAACCAGGGCCTGACCGCCATCCAGTGGTGCGGCATGTGGGCGATGCCCGCGATGGAGAAGGCGCTCGGCGACGACATCGGCATCTTCCCGTTCCCGAAGATCGGCAGCGCCGGCAAGCAGTCCGTGTACAACGGCGGCTGGTCGATCTTCGTCAACGCCAAGAGCAAGAACGTCGACGCGGCCAAGGAGTACGTCAAGTGGCTGTGGATCGACCAGAAGAAGTACCAGGAGGACTGGGCCACCTCGTACGGCTTCCACATCCCGCCGCGCACCTCGATAGCCAACGGCGCCACCAAGCTCAAGTCCGGCCTGGCCGCCGAGGGCGTCAAGCTCTTCACCGACTACGGCCACTTCGACAACATCGCCTACGACCAGACGATGCAGACCGCTTTCGCCGACGTGATCGCGTCCTCCGTCCGTAAGAACGGCAGCCCCGAGGCCGCGCTCGACACCTGCGACAAGAAGGTCAACGTCGAACTCAAGAAGCTGTTCGGTTAGGCCTCAGGGAAAACCACGACATGTCGACCACCACCACACCCGGGGTCGCCCAGCCCGCTCCGGCCAAGGCCTCCCCGGCCCGGCCGAGGCGGGCCCTCGGGGGCAACCCGACGTTCAACTTCTGGCTGTTCACCGGCCCGTTCCTCATCGGCCTGACGATCTTCGTCTTCGTGCCGATCGTCTGGTCGGTCTGGCTCAGCTTCTTCGACGCCCGCTACACCGTCACGCCGAGTCATTTCATCGGCTTCGACAACTACAAGCAGATCCTCACCAACAGCGGCTTCCCCGGCTCCCTGTTGACGTTCACGGTGTTCGCCGCGTTCATCGTGCCGACCACCTGGGCGCTGTCCCTGGGGCTCGCGATGCTGGTGCACCGGCTGCGGTTCATGCGGGCGTTCTTCCGGTCGGTGTTCTTCCTGCCGACCGCCGTCTCCTACGTCGCCGCCGCCCTGATCTGGAAGATGTCCATCTTCAGCGGCGTCCGCTTCGGGCTGGCCAACACCGTCCTGAGCTGGTTCGGCGCCGATAACGTCGCCTGGGTGTCCAACCCGTCGCCGCCCTGGTACTGGCTGGTCATCGTGACCCTGCGGCTGTGGATCCAGGCCGGCTTCTACATGATCCTCTTCCTGGCGGCGCTGCAGAACATCCCGCCGGAGCTGTACGAGGCCGCCGCCATCGACGGTGCCAAGCCGGGCTGGCAGACCTTCCGGCACATCACGCTGCCCCAGCTGCGGGCCACCTCGACCGCCGTGATCCTGCTCCTGCTCATCGCCGCCTACCAGGCCTTCGACGAGTTCTTCAACATCATCGGGCAGAAGGCTACCTGGGCCCAGACACCCCTCATGGTGCTGTACAAAGCGGCTCTCGGAACAAGCCAGGACTACGGCGCCGGCAGCGCGGGCGCGGTCATCCTGTCACTGCTCATCTGTATCGTCACGCTGGCTCAGGGCAAGATCATGGGCTTCGGAGGAGGGGAGGACAAGTGACCGTCACCACACCAGTCGCCGGCAAGAATCGCAAGAAGCGCGGGGGCGTCCTCGGCAACACCGGTCTGTACATCGCCGTCAGTGTCGCCGCCCTCCTCTTCCTGGTCCCCTTCTATCTGATCCTGCGCAACTCGCTCTCCACCGATCTGGAGATCACGGGCGAGAACTGGAAGCTGTTGCCCTCCTTCCAGTGGGGCAACATCACCGAGCTCTTCGACGACCCGACCGTCGAGTTCGGCAAGTCCCTGTGGAACTCCCTGGTGATCGCCGTCCTGAGCACGCTCGGCACCCTACTGGTCTGCTCCATGGCCGGATACGGCCTCGCCCGCATCCCCTACAAGCACGCCAACAAGGTCTTCTACCTGGTCCTGGCGACCCTGATGGTCCCCACGGCCGTCACCTTCGTGCCCAGCTTCGTGCTGGTCTCCTCCCTCGGCTGGGTCGACACATACCGCGGCATGATCATCCCGGGTCTCTTCAGCGGTTTCACCTGCTTCCTCTTCCGCCAGTACTTCCTCGGGTTCCCGAAGGAGCTGGAGGAGGCGGCACGCGTGGACGGGCTCGGTTACTGGGGCGCATACTGGCGGATCGTGGTGCCCAACTCGCTGAACTTCTTCGCGGCGATCGCCACGATCACCTTCATCAGCGCCTGGAACTCCTTCCTGTGGCCGTTGGTCATCGGCCAGGACCCGAGCTCCTGGACCGTCCAGGTCGCGCTGTCCTCCTTCATGACCAACCAGACCGTCAACTTCCACCTGATCTTCATGGCCACGGCCATTTCGATCCTGCCCCTGGTGTTCGTGTTCCTCTTCCTCCAGCGCTGGCTGGTCCAGGGAATCGCGCAGACCGGCATCAAGGGCTGACACCTCTCTCTCAGGACCTGGAGACCGATGTCTTTCCGCACCTCCCCCACTCTCGACTGCGCTCGAGCGGGGGGACCCCCATGCGCTTTCGACTACGTCGAGGACGTATCACCGGGCAGCGGGGCCCTCCCGCCCCGCGCCTGGTACGCGTCCTCGGACGCGAAGGCCCTGCCCCTCGACGGCGCCTGGCGCTTCCGGCTGTCGGCGACCGCCGACGCCGAGGACGACTCCTTCGCCGAGGAGGGATACGACGCCGCCGGCTGGGCCGAGGTCACGGTCCCCGGGCACTGGGTCCTCCAGGGCGACGGAGCCTTCGGGCTGCCGATCTACACCAACCACCTCTATCCCTTCCCGGTGGACCCGCCGCACGTCCCCACCGAGAACCCGACCGGCGACCACCTGCGCGTCTTCGACCTCCCGGAGGACTGGCCCTCGGACGGCGGCGCCGTCATCCGCTTCGACGGTGTCGAGTCCTGCGCCCGTGTGTGGCTCAACGGCACGGACATCGGCGAGTTCAAGGGCTCCCGGCTCGCGCACGAGTTCGCCGTGGGCCACCTGCTGAAGCCGAAGGGCAACGTCCTCGCGGTCCGCGTGCACCAGTGGTCGGCCGGCTCCTACCTGGAGGACCAGGACCAGTGGTGGCTGCCGGGCATCTTCCGTGAGGTGACCCTGCTGCACCGCCCGGCGGGCGGTGTCCTGGACTTCTTCGTGCACGCCTCCTACGACCACCTCACGGGCGAGGGCACCCTGCGTGTCGACTCCGACGTCGACGGGCGGGTACTGGTGCCCGCCCTCGACATCGATGTCGCGACCGGTGAGTCCGCGACGGCCCTGGTGGCCCCGTGGAGCGCCGAGAGCCCCCGGCTCTACGACGGCGAGCTGGTCACCGAGGGCGAGCGGGTACCGCTGCGCGTCGGCTTCCGTACGGTCGTCCTCGAAGACGGTCTGATCAAGGTCAACGGGAAGGCCGTCCTGTTCAAGGGCGTCAACCGGCACGAGTGGCACCCGGAAAAGGGCCGCACCCTCGACCTGGAGACCATGCGCGAGGACGTGCTGCTGATGAAGCGGCACAACATCAACGCCGTGCGCACCTCGCACTACCCGCCGCACCCGGCCTTCCTGGACCTGTGCGACGAGTACGGCCTGTGGGTCATCGACGAGTGCGACCTGGAGACCCACGGCTTCACCGAGCAGGACTGGCGGGACAACCCCGTCGACGACGACCGCTGGACCCCGGCCCTCCTGGACCGCGCGGCCCGTATGGTCGAGCGGGACAAGAACCACCCCTCGATCGTCTTCTGGTCGCTGGGCAACGAGGCCGGCACCGGCCGCGGTCTCACCGCCATGGCCGAGTGGATCCACGGCCGGGACTCCTCGCGCCTGGTGCACTACGAGGGCGACTGGAACTGCCGGGACACCGACGTGTACTCGCGCATGTACGCCTTCCACGGCGAGGTCGAGCAGATCGGCAAGCGGCTGGACGGCGGCACGCTGGGGCGCCGCGAGCTGCCGTTCATCCAGTGCGAGTACGGCCACGCCATGGGCAACGGCCCCGGCGGTCTCTCGGACTACCAGGAGCTCTTCGAGAAGTACGACCGTCTCCAGGGCGGCTTCATCTGGGAGTGGATCGACCACGGCGTCCAGCACGCCGAGCTCGGTTACGCCTACGGCGGCGACTTCGGCGAGGAGCTGCACGACGGCAACTTCGTCTGCGACGGCCTGATCTTCCCGGACCGCACGCCCTCCCCCGGCCTGATCGAGTACAAGAAGGTCATCGAGCCGGTCCGCATCGAGGGCGCCGAGGGCACCGTACGCGTCACCAACAAGTACGACTTCGCGGACCTGTCCCAGCTGGACTTCCAGTGGTCGTACCAGGTGGACGGCGAGACGGTCGAGGCGGGCACGCTCGCGGTGCCAGCGCTGGCCCCGAGTGAGTCGGCGGACCTGAAGCTGCCGGAGCCGCCCGCGCACGAGAGCGCGGAGGCGCAGTGGACGGTACGGGCGCTGCTGGCGTCCGACACGGCCTGGGCGCCGAAGGGTCATGTCGTCGCGTGGGGCCAGCTCCCGGCGTCTTCGCCGGTACGGCCCTCCGTCGCGGCCACCGGCCGGCCGGCGCGCGACGAGAAGCTGATCACCCTGGGCCCGGCGTCCTTCGACGGCCGTACCGGCGCACTCAAGGCGATCGGCGGGGTCGCCGTCGAGAGCCCGCGGCTGGACGTCTGGCGGGCGACGACCGACAACGACGAGGGCACGGAGTGGAACTCCGGCATCCAGTACAGCGCGCTGTGGCGCACGCTGGGCCTGCACCGGATGCGGCACCGCCTGTCCTCGGTGGAGGTCGGCGAGGACGCGCTGACGGTCCGCACCCGAGTGGCGCCCGCGGCCCGCGAGGTGGGCCTGGGTGTGGTCTACCGCTGGACCTCGGACGGCTCGCGGCTTGGCCTGACGGTGTCCGTCAGCCCCGACGGTGAGTGGACGCAGCCGCTGCCGCGGCTCGGCATCCGGCTCGGACTGTCCGAGGCCGACCAGGTCAGGTGGTTCGGCGGCGGCCCCGGCGAGGCTTACCCGGACACCCGGAAGGCCTCCATGGTCGGGCGCTGGAACGCGACCGTGGACGAGCTGCAGACGCCGTATCTGCGCCCGCAGGAGAACGGCGCCCGCGCCGACGTCCGCTGGGTGGAGCTCGGCGGGCTGCGGATCGAGGGCGACCCGGAGTTCTCCTTCACCGCGCGGCGCTGGACGACCGAGCAGCTGGACGCGGCTTCGCATCTGACGGATCTGCGGGCCGGTGACACGGTGTGGGTCAACCTCGACCACGGCCACCACGGTGTGGGCTCGCAGTCCTGCGGTCCGGGTCCGCTGCCGCAGTACCACCTGCGAGCCGAGCCGGCGGAGTTCTCGTTCGTCTTCTCGGTGCTCTCCCGGTGACCTCCCAGTGATCGATTAGTCCAATTCACAGGTGGATTAATCCATTGCCAGTGTGATCGGGATTCTGCGACGGTCATGGTGTGCCCGCGGCCGGTCGGCTTCTCAGCCGACCGGCCGCAACCCGTTTCGCGCAAGGGAGTTCACACCGTGAGAGGAAGCATCGAGGTCCGCGGTCTCTCGCGCACCTTCCACACCACCGTCCGCCGCCCCGGCCTCGCCGGCACTCTGCGCTCCCTGGTCAACCCGGAGCGGGTCGCCAAGCACGCCGTCTCGGACATCACCTTCGACGTGGCGCCCGGCGAACTCCTCGCCCTGCTCGGCCCGAACGGCGCCGGCAAGTCCACCACCATCAAGATGCTCACCGGCATCCTCACGCCCACCTCCGGCGAGGCCCGGGTGGCGGGCGTGGTGCCGTACGAGGATCGCGAACGCAACGCCCGTAACATCGGCGCGGTGTTCGGGCAGCGCACCCAGCTGTGGTGGGACCTGCCGGTGCGCGAGTCGTTCTCGATCCTCCGGGACATCTACGAGGTGCCGAAGGCCGAACACGCCGCGCGCCTCAAGGAGTTCGACGACATCCTGGAACTGTCCACGTTCTGGGACACCCGGGTCCGCCATCTCTCCCTCGGCCAACGCGTGCGCTGCGATCTGGCCGCCGCGCTGCTGCACGACCCGCCGGTCGTCTTCCTCGACGAGCCGACCATCGGCATGGACGTGGTGGTCAAGGAGCAGGTGCGGGAGTTCCTGCGCCACCAGGTCGAGGAGCGCGGCCGTACGGTCCTGCTGACCACCCACGACATGACCGAGGTCGAGCGGCTCGCCGAGCGGGTCGTCCTGATCAACCACGGCCGGCTCGTCCTCGACGGTTCGCTCGACGAGATCCGCCGCAAGTTCGGCTCCACCTGGCAGGTCCGCGCCACCCTGGCCGACGCGCACACGGACGTCGTCCCGCTGCCGGGGATCGCGGTGCTGCGCAAGGAGGGCCCGCAGGTCGTGTTCGGCCCCGAGAGCCCCGACGGACCGGACGCCCCGACCGTGCACCAGGCCCTGAAGGCGGTCATCGAGCGGTACGAGGTGACGGGCGTCGCCATAGACGAGGCCGACCTCGAAGACGTGATGCGGGCGGCCTACGTCCACGCCGAGCCCGCGACCGGGGCGGTCTGACATGGCCGTCCTGCACGCCTGGCGCGCCGCCCGGGTCACCCCGCTCGGCGAGCTGCACGCACCGCCCAGGATGACGGCCGTCCTGGTCCGGCTGGCCGTCCAGGTGGTCCTGGTGGCCTCCCTGTGGCACGGCCTGTACTCCCACACCGGCACCACCGCGGGCCTCGCGGAGGGCCAGGCCGTCACGTACGCCGTGCTGGCCGTACTCGCCTCCCGCCTGCGGGAGTTGGACCAGTACGCGGGCCGGGACACCGTGCTCCAGCACATGCACTTCGGCACGATCGTCTACTGGTATCTGCGCCCGCTGCCGCCCCAGCGCTACCACGCCCTGCGCGCCCTCGGCGAGCAGCTGTACGGCTTCGCGTGGGCGCTCGGCGGCTATCTGGTCTGTCTGGCGGCAGGGGTGGTGGATCCGCCCAGGTCGGCAGCCGTGGCCGGGGTGTTCGCGCTGAGCCTGCTGCTCGGCCAGTGCGTCCTGTACTTCGTGATGCTGACGCTGGACCAGCTGTGTTTCTGGACGGTACGCAACACCGCGGCGATGCTGATCCTGCTCTTCGCGCAGAACCTGCTGTCAGGGGTGTACGCGCCGCTGTGGTTCTTCCCTGACTGGTTCATCACGCTGAGCCAATTCCTCCCGTTCCAGGCCACGTTGAGCGTGCCGCTGTCCTTGTACATCGGCCGCATCCCGCTGTCGGACGCCTGGGGACAGCTGGCGATCCAGGCGTTCTGGGTCGTGGCGCTCGCCGTGTTCACCCGTTTCCTGTGGCGGCGGGCCGCCCGTCGTGTCATCTCCCAAGGAGGCTGAGGCCAGTGAACGGCATGCGGATCGCGTGGCGCGTCACGCGTCTCAACTTCCGTGCGCAGCTCGAGTACCGCACGGAGTTCCTGCTGATGATCGCGATCGGTGCGATCTGGCAGGTGTCGGTGATCGTGTTCGCCACCGTGCTGCTGACCCGGTTCACCGGGATGGGCGGCTGGGACAGTTCGGAGGTCCTGCTGATCCCGGCGACGAGGATGCTCGCCCACGGACTGTTCGTCCTGTTGCTGGGCCGGGTGCACGGCTCGGGCCGGCAGATCCAGGAGGGCAGGATCGACATCTACCTGACGCGCCCGATGCCGGTGTACCGCCAGCTCCAGCTGGAGTACTTCCCCACCAACGCGATCGGCGACCTGACGGTCGCGGTCGGCCTGATGGTCGGCGCACTCAGCCGCAGCCGGCTGGACTGGACACCGGGCCGCGTCTCCTACCTGATCGCGGCCGTGATCGGCGGCATGCTCCTGGAGGCGGCCCTGTTCACCGCGATCACCTGCGCGGGCCTGCGTTTCCCGGCCGCGGACTACTGGAGCCGCTGGCTGGAGGAACTCCTCGGCACCTTCGGCAGCTACCCCCTCAACGTCCTCCCGAAGGCGGTCGGCGGCCTCCTCACCTACGGCCTCCCCCTCGCCTTCGTCGCGTACTTCCCGGCGGCGGTCCTGACCGGCCACGGCCACGACACGGGCGTCCCGTACTGGCTGGCGGCGGTGTCACCCCTGCTGGGCGTGGTGGCGTACCTGGGGTCGCGGGTGCTGTGGCGGTGGAGTCTTCGGCACTATTCCGGGGTGAACGGGTGAGTCCCATGGCCGTGACAGGTGGGGCCTGCTGAGCGGTCGTCGGGTCAGGAACGCCGGATCGGGGTGAACAGGGCGGCGCCCGCGACGAGTACGCACGCGGCGCCCGCCATCAGACCCACCGGAGCCGTGCCCTGGTGGGCCGCCGCCCAGGTCAGGACGGCCGCGCCGATCGGGGCGGCTGAGTAGTGGAGGGTCCAGAAGGCGGAGGTGACGCGACCCAGGAGGGGTTCCGGTGTCACCTCCTGGCGCAGGGACATCGAGCAGGTGCCCGCCATGCCGCCGCACGCGAGGAAGACCGCGCTCAGCGCCGCGACGACCGGCACGTAACGGGCCCAGCCGATCCCGGCGAACGCGAGCCCGCACAACGCGACCGAGCCGGTCCAGACCGCGCCGAAACCGAGCCGTCGGCGTACCCGGGCCACCAGCAGCGCCCCGGCGATGGTGCCGAGCGCGCCGACGGCCATGACGGCGCCGACCGTGCCGTCGTCGTGGCCCAGGTCGTGCTTGAGGTGGTAGATGACCAGGTCGTTGAGGCCGAGAGTGAGGAAGCTGAAGACGAACAGCAGCACGGTGAGCGAGCGCAGCACGGGATGTCCGCGCAGGAAGTCCACTCCGGTGCGCAGGTCCCGCCACAGGCCGGTGCGTTCGGGCGCCTCGGCGGGGCGGGCGCGGAACCGCACGAAGAGCGTGCACAGCGCCGACACCCCGAAGCTCGCCGCGTCCACGCCGACCGCGGTGGCGGGCCCGGTCCAGGCCGCCACCACTCCCGCGCACACCGGTCCCAGTACCCCGGCTGCCGCAGCCGTCGCGTTCAACCGGCCGTTGGCCTCCGTGAGTCGACCGGTTCCGACGAGACTCCGTACGACGGTGACGTACCCGACGGCGAACAGCATGCCGACCGCCTCACACAGCGGGAGGACGACGTACAACAGCCAGACATGCGGCCCCGCCAGCCACACCAGCGGGATCACCCCGTACAGCACCATGCGTACGAGGTCGCAGCCGATGAGCAGCCGACGCCGGTCGACCCTGTCCACCACCACGCCCGCGAACACGGCGGCGACGACCGAGGCGGCACCACCGACCGCCGTCAGCAGTCCCATCCGGGCAAGGGAGCCGGTGGTCTCGAGTACCAGCAGGGGCAGGGCGATCAGGGCGAAGGAGTCACCGAGGACGGAGAGGGTCTGCGCGGCCCAGAAGACGGCGAAGTCGCGTTGCCAACACAGGGGGCGCGAACTGGCCTGCGGGGAAAGGGAGCTGTCGGTCCGGTCGTACCGCCAAGCCTCTTTCGCCATGCCCCTCCCCGGTGCCCCGGCCACCTTAGGACCACCGGTCGCGACTCCCAAGCGAATTACCACCCCACCCCCTGGAGTACCGCCGCCCCTTCGCCATCGCTATGCGAGACTTCACCCACAACATCACCTGGAAGCCAGGGTCGATCCGCCGGACGGGACGAGTACCCAGGGGCCCCGGTACGGAAGGCCTCCTGACCAGCGCCGCGGACACGCACTCGTTCTCAGTCGACTCGGTCCACCGACGGAGGGTTGACATGACGGACACGGGGGCCGGGCGACGCTTTCTCGTCTCCATCGGGGTGAGCACGTACGGGGACTCCGCCATCACGGCCCTGCCGGGCGCGACGGTGGATGCGGAACGGGTGGCGAGGCTGCTCGAACCCATGGGATACACACGTGTGTTGGTGAACCACTCGGCGAACCCGTCCCACGGCGCCCTGGTCGAAGGCCTGGACGAGTGGGCCCACGACGCGGAGTTGGGCCCCGAGGACACAGTGGTCGTCTACTTCGCGGGCCACGGTCAGAAGGACGAACGGGAACACTATCTGCTGTGCTCCGACCATCGTCCGGGCCTCTGGTCGACGGCGGTGAGCACCCATGCCCTGATGCGGCCCCTGTTGCGCAGCCGGGCCGGACACCTTCTGGTCGTCCTGGACACTTGTTACGCGAGCACGGGTACGGAGAGCGTCGCGGCGCTGGCGGCCCAGCTCACGCACACACACCGGGCCGGCGCCCAGCGCGCGATGATCGCGGCCGCCCGCGGCAAGGAGACGGCGAAGGAGAACAGGTTCGTCGACGCGTTGGAGCAGGTGCTCGCCAAGCCCCAGGCAGGGCCGTCCCAGCGCTATTTGAGCGTCCGCGAAGTGACCGAACGCATCAATGAGCTGCTCGACGCCGAACGTCAGCACGCGAGCCACTCCGTCATCGACAGCACCGGTCAGGACCCTTTCTTCGACAACGTCCGCTACATCCCGGCGGTGGATCGGAACGGCCTGGATCTCGCCGTGCTGGCGCAGCTCCAGAAGCGGCACGAGGGCCACTACGGGCCGCGCGGCAAGGGGCTTGAGCACTCCGGCGAGCGGGGCGACTACTTCACCGGCCGTACCGCTGCCCTCGGTTCACTGGCCGGCTGGTTACGTGGCCCGCACGACCGCAAGGCGCGGGTCGTCACCGGCGATCCGGGCTCCGGCAAGTCCGCGGTGCTCGGCCGGTTCCTCGACCTGACCGACCCGCAGCACCTGGCGCGGGCCATGGATCCCGAGGCCGCCTGGCTGCCTCCGCCGGGGCTGAACGCTGTACGCCTGTGGGCACGTCGGTCCACCACGGCGGACCTGGTCCGGGATCTGGGGGCGGCGATCTCGTTGCCGGAAGCGGACCTGACCCAGCTCCTGAAGACCTTGGGTGAGCGTTCGGACCGTGTCGTCGTCGTGATCGACTCGCTCGACGAGGCGGGGACGGCGGGCGACCAGTCCGAAGGACGGCGTATCGCACGGGAGTTGCTCCAGCCGCTGTCAGCGTTGCCCGCGGTACGGCTCGTGGTGGGAACCCGACGCGATCTGATCCCGTCTCTCGGCCAGGCCGTCGAGGTCCTGGACCTCGACGCGGACGACCACGCCCGCGAGGCCGTCACGGACTACGCCCGGGCGCTGCTCCTGGACTCCCACGACCCCGACAGCCTCTCCCCCTACCGACGGGCACCGGGCCTGGCCAACGAAGTCGCCGCGGGCATCGCCTCCCGCGCGGGCCGGTCCTTCCTCGTCGCCCGCATGAACGCGCGCGCCCTCGTCCATCGGCAGATGGTCGTGGACACCGGCCAAACAGGATGGGAACTGTCGCTCCCCAGCGACGCCGAGCAGGCGTTCGCGGACTATCTCGAACGCTTCGGACCCCAACGTCAGCGCGTGGTACGGCTGTTGCGGCCGCTCGCCTACGCGCAGGGCGCGGGGCTGCCCTGGTCCACGGTCTGGGCGCCGCTGGCAGAGGCACTCTCCGGGAAGCCGTGCGGCAATGACGACTTGGAGTGGTTGTTCGAGGTCGCCGGTTCCTACATCACGGAGACGGAGAGCGCGGGCGGGTCGGTGTTCCGCCTGTACCACGAGACCATGGCCGAGTACCTGCGCGTACCGGCGTCGTCCGTCGACCACCAGCGCACCATCGCCCTCAGTCTGTGCGAGCTGGCACCCCGCGACCCCGTCACCGGGGAGCGGGACTGGGCGTCCGCGCATCCGTACGTCCTCACCCACCTGGCAAGTCATGCGCTCGCGGGAGGTGTCCTCGACCGTCTGCTGACCGACACGGAGTATGTCGTCCACGCGGAACCGGCCACCCTGCTCAGGGCGTTGGACGCTCCGGTGGGACAGTACGCCGACAAGTTCGCCGCGGTCTATCGGACTTCGGCGCACCTGCTGCCCACCGCCACGGCGGAGGCGCGGCGCGACATCCTCTCCGTCGACGCGGCGCGTTACCAGTGGCAGGAACTGGCCGAGCGACTCGCGCGCGGGCGAACCTGGCGGGTGGCGTGGGCGACGGGCGGGCTGGTCCATCCGTCGCATCGCAGGACGTTGGAACCGGGGCGAGGTCTGCCGCATTTCATCTCCTTCACGGTCGACGGCAAGGCCTACGCGCTCACCGACGGCACCGCTTTGGGCACCCTGCAGCAGTGGGACCTCGAAACCGGCGAGTGCGTCCGTACCTTCGTGTCCGACGAACCGGACACCGGGCTCCTGTGCGAGGTGTCCGTAAAGGGCCGTGCTCACTCCCTCACCCTGGCACTCGACGGGTTCGTCCTGCGGGACCTCCTCGACGGCACCCTCACCCGATACCCCGGCCGACCCGACGTACAGGTGGGTACGGCCAGAGGCATCACCGTCGACGGCCGGCCCCACGTACTGCTGATCGGCAAGAACACCGCGACCGTCCTGCTGTGGGACCTCACCTCCGGTGGACCGACGCTCACTCTCACCGGTCACACCGACACCGTGACCACGATCGAGGGCATCACCCTCGACGGCCGACCTCACGCCCTCACGGCGAGCACCGACACGTCCGTGCGGCTGTGGGACCTCCGCACCGGGGCGTGCACACGGCTGTTCACCGAGCGCAAGAGCGCGATGACCTCGCTGCACAGCGTCGTCATCGACGACCGCCCGCACGTCCTCGCCGGCGACGCCGCAGGCACCGTGCGGCTGTGGGACCTCCGCACGGGCGACCGCGTGCACACTCTCACCGGACACAGCAACCGGGTGAACACGATCGACAGCGTCACCGTCAACGGCCGCATGCACGCACTCACCGGCGGCGACGAGACGATCCGTGCGTGGGACCTGCGCACCGGTGCGTGCACCCATGTCCTGACGGGGCACACCAACACCGTCGACACCGTCCGTGCCGTCACTGTCAACGGCCGCCCCCACGCCCTCAGTTCGTCCTACGACAGGTCCATCCGCCTGTGGAGTCTCGACATCAGTCAGACCACGGCGGCTCACGACGGGCACACGGACTGGGTGGTCGGGGTGGCGACGGCCGTCCTCAGCAATCGTCCTCATGCCCTCACGGTGAGTCTCGACGGCTCCGCCCGCCTGTGGGACATCTGGTCGGGCGAGAGCGTCCGGGTGCTCACCAGCACCGCCGACAAGCTTCAGGCCGTCTGCGCCCTCAGCATCGACGACCGTCCACACGCACTGACCGGCGAGATGGGAAGGGCGCGCCTGTGGGATCTTCAGACGGGTACCTGCACACTCACGCTGTACGAGAAAGGCGCGGGCGCACCCTACGCACGTACGGTGACCGCGGTGCACGGAGTCACCATCGACGGCCACCCGCACGCGATCGTCGGCACCAACACAGGCACCCTGGAGCTGAGGGATCTCCGGACGGGTGACCCCACACTGTCCCTCGAAGGGGACCAGGGGTCGGTCCGGGCGGTGTCCGGCATCGGCATCGACGGCGTGCCGCACGCTCTCAGCGCCGACCACAAGGGCGCACTGCACCTCTGGGACCTACGGACCGGCCGCCGTGTGAAAACCCTCGCGGGGCAGAGCACGGACACACACGTGGTGTACGCCATCACCCTCCACCTGGGCGGTCACCCGTACGCCCTCACCAGCAGGGACACCCAGGTGTACGGATGGGACCTGCGGACCGGCGAGCGCACCCACCTCCTGCTCGGACACACCCGGAACGTCACACAGATCAGCGCACTCACCATCGACGGCCGCCCGCACGCCCTGACCACCTCCAGGGACGCCACCGCCCGGCTGTGGGACCTCCGGACCGGCGAGTGCACGGAGGTCCTGCACCTCCCCCTTCGAGCCACGGCTGCCGCCGCCGTAGGCGATCAGCTCCTCATCTGCTGCGCCAACGACCTGGCACTCTTCCGCCGGACCGGCACCCTCAGCCCGCCACCACGTTTTCCGTGATCATGCGGAGCAACTGCTTGGTCAGCGCGTCCTGTTCGGGTGTGAGCCCCATGGCGTCCCCGATCGCGAGCGGCACCGAGTGGGCTCGATCCCGGAGCTGGGCGCCCGCGTCCGTCAGGCGGACGGCAACCGACCGCTCGTCGTCCGGACGGCGTTCACGGCGCAGCAGCCCGGCCGCCTCCAGCCGCTTGAGCAGCGGCGACAGGGTGCTGGACTCCAGCTGGAGGGCCATGCCCAGGTCGCGCACGGAGACCGAGTCCTGTTCCCAGAGGGCCAGCATGACCAGGTACTGGGGATAGGTCAGCCCGAGCTCGTCCAGGAGGGGGCGGTAGCGCGCGGTGACGGCTCTCGACGCCGCGTAGAGGGCGAAGCAGAGCTGGTCGTCCAGGAGCAGGGACGCCTCGGGCCGCCCGTCTGCAGTTGTACTCACGAAACCACTCCCCTTCCGGGACTCTCCACCCTACCGTTCGAGTCCTCTCGATTCTATCGAGCACTAATCAGTTGTGCACGACTAAATAGTGCGCTACAGTTCTCGACACGTCCCGAATCCGAGGAGATCGCCATGACCGACAACGCACCCGGCCCCGTTCTGGAGCCCGCCGCCCAGGCCTTCGCCGAGGCCACCGCGAACCCGCCGTACCTCTTCGACCTGGGGCCCGTCGACGGCCGTAAGACCGTCGACGAGGTGCAGTCCGGCGACATCGCCAAGCGCGCAGTGGACGAGGAGTGGCTGACCGTCACGGGCGGCCCCACGGGCAGTGTCCGGGCGCGGATCGTCCGCCCGGCCGGCGCCACCGGCCCCCTCCCCGTGGTGATCTACATCCACGGCGCGGGCTGGGTCTTCGGCAACGCCCACACCCACGACCGACTGGTCCGCGAACTGGCCGTCGGCGCCGGTGCCGCGGTCGTCTTCCCCGAGTACGACCTCTCGCCCGAGGCCCGCTACCCGGTCGCCGTCGAGCAGAACTACGCGGTGGCGAAGTGGGTCGTGGAGCAGGGCGCGGCCAAGGGCCTGGACGCCACCCGCATCGCCGCGGCCGGGGACTCCGTGGGCGGCAACATGGCTGCCGCGCTGACCCTGATGGCCAAGGAGCGCGGCGACGTCCCGCTCGTCCAGCAGGTCCTCTTCTACCCGGTCACCGACGCGAGCTTCGACACCGGCTCCTACCGGCAGTTCGCCGAGGGGTACTTCCTGCGCCGGGACGCCATGCAGTGGTTCTGGGACCAGTACACGACCGACGAGAAGCAGCGCGCCGAGATCACCGCGAGCCCCCTGCGCGCCTCCGTCGACCAGCTGCGCGACCTGCCCCCGGCCCTGGTGATCACCGCCGAGGCCGACGTGCTGCGGGACGAGGGCGAGGCGTACGCGAACAAGCTGCGCGAGGCCGGCGTCCCGGTCACCGCGGTCCGCTTCCAGGGCATCATCCACGACTTCGTGATGCTGAACGCGCTGCGGGAGACGCATGCCGCGGAGGCCGCCATCGCCCAGGCGATCAGCACCCTGCGGACGGCGTTCGCGACGGCCTGACGGCCCTGTCCGGGGCCTCGGTTTCCGGGGCCCCGGGGTGCATGGATCACCCGGGAGCGGCTCCCACCCGGACCTCCGCCCAGACCGTCTTGTACACCCCGTCCGGTCGGAGCTCCACGCCCCACTCCTCCGACAGCGCGTCCACCAGCAGCCCACGCCCACCCTCGTCGGGCTCGCGCGCGGGCACCGGCAGGCGCTCCCCGCGCGCGTCCATGACCTCCACCCGCACCCGGTCCTCGCGCCACACCAGCCGTACCCGGAACCCACGCCCACGCACCCGGCCGTGCCGTACGGCGTTCGCGGCCAACTCGGCGACGACCAGAGCCACATCCTCGTTCGCCTCGGCGCCGTGCGGGTAGCCCCAGAGATCCATCCGGCCGGCGACCAGGCGGCGGGCCCGCCTGGCACCGGGCGGTGTGCAGGCGAAGAGCTGGGTGAACGTGCTTACGGTGGCAGCGGGTTGGACTTCGGCGTCTGCGTGCATGCCCCAACCGTCCCGGGCGGTACGGCAGTCGGCCAGGCACAAAACCCGTACGCTTCGGGTTGTACGAGTTACGGAGTCGACAGCACACGTCACGGTCCGTGACCATTTCTCGCATGAGCGACAGCGCCATGAGCATCGAGAACCCCACCGAGCCCGAACCGTCCGACAGCTTGAAGGCGTTCGGCGAGGCACACAAGGCCTTCCGTAAACGGGCGGGGTACACACAGGAGGAGTACGCACCCATGGTCGGCTACCAGCCGTCGACCGTCGGGTCCATCGAGCAGGGCCGCCGCTTCCCCCAACGCAAGTACGTGGACCGGGCGGAGGAGGTTTTGGACGCGTTCGGGGTGCTGAAGGGGGTGTACAAGCACGCGACCCGGGAGAAGGGGCTGGCCTCGTGGTTCCGGCAGTGGGCGGAGCTGGAGGAGATCGCGATCAGCCTGTACACGTTCGAGAACCGGTTGGTTCCGGGGCTGTTGCAGACGGAGGGATATGCGCGGACGTTGTTCAGCGAACGGGTGCCGGTGCTGACGGACTCGGAGATCGAGGCTCAGGTCACGGCCAGGTTGGAGCGCCAGTCACTGCTGGGCGAACGGCCGAACACGTCGTTCAGCTTCATCGTCGAGGAGCATGTGCTCCTGCGGCCGACGGGTGGGGAGGAAGCCCGACGCGGGCAGATCGAGCACCTGTTGGAGGCCACCGCGCCCCGCAACGTGGAGTTCCAGGTGATGCCGAGCTCGCGCGGTTACCACCCTGGGCTGAACGGTCCGATCCAGCTGTTGGAGACACCGGAGAACGAGTGGTTCGCCTACCTGGAGGGCCAGGAGAGCAGCCAGTTCATCGTCAAGCCGCAAACGATCAGCATGCTCCACATGCGCTATGCAAAACTTCGCTCACAGGCCCTGACCCCGGAGGACTCCCGGAGCCTGCTGGAGCGGATGCGAGGAGCATGATGAGCACAACTGAACTGTCCTGGTTCAAGAGCAGTTACAGCGGCGACAGCTCCGGCGACTGCGTCGAAGTCGCCCACCGCCCCACCACCATCCACGTCCGCGACTCCAAGAACAACCAGGGGCCGCAGCTCGCCCTCTCCCCCACCACGTGGACGGAGTTCCTGGACTTCGCTGCGCGAGGCTGACGGCGATCGTGGCGCGTGTCGTCGTAGTACACGGCATCGGGCACCAGTGGTCGGGGCCGGCCTTGATGGTCAAGGACGTCGGACCGGCGCTGCGGGACGGCGTGCGGCTCGGCTCGGGGCTGCGGCTGGACGCGGACGACGTGGCGTGCGCGTTCTACGGCGATGTGTTCTTCGAGGAAGGCACACGCTCGTCGGACGTGCCGCCGTGGGACGAGTACGACGTCGAGCCCGGCTTCGAGACGGAGTTGCTGGAGGCCTGGTGGCAGGCGGGGGCGGAGCAGGACTCCGACCACGTTCCGCCACCGGACGAGGAAGGCACCCGGGCCGCCCTCCTCACCAACCGCGTACGCGCCGCGCTGGACGCGCTGTCGGGGTCGCGGTTCTTCGGGACGTACTCGGACCGCATGATGGTGTTCGCCCTCAGGCAGGTGCGGCGCTATATGAACGAACCGCCGGTCTGGCAGGCGGCGCGGGCGCGGGTGGCGGAGGAGATCGGGCCGGACACGCGGGTGGTCGTGGCGCATTCGCTGGGCTCGGTCGTGGCGTACGAGGCTCTGTGCGAGCACCCGGAGTGGCCGGTGACGGACTTCGTCACGGTCGGCTCCCCGCTGGGTCTGTCGCTCATCTTCAACCGTCTGAGCCCGCCACCGGTGGAGGGCAAGGGCGTGTGGCCCGGCGGCATCCGGCGCTGGACGAACCTCACGGACCCCGGTGATCTGGTCGCCTTGGTCCATCAACTCGCCCCGCGATTCGGGGATGTGGTGGATGATTCCCTGGACAACGGGTCGGCACCGCACAGTCTGACCCGCTATCTACTCGCCCACAAGACGGGACGGGCGGTCGCCGAAGGGCTGGAGTGACGTACATGGGGGCGACGGGTCGGCGTTTTCTCGTCTCGGTCGGGGTGAGCACGTACCAGGACTCAGGCATCACGGCCTTGCCGGGGGCCACGGTCGACGCGTCCCGCGTGGCCGACCTGCTCGTGCCGATGGGGTACGAGCGGGTGTTGGCGGGCGTCTCCGCGAATCCGTCCCGCAACAAGCTGGTCGACGAGCTCGACGAGTGGGTGTACGAGGCCGAGTTGGGCCCCGAGGACACGGTGGTGCTGTACTTCGCCGGACACGGGGTGAAGGAGGGCGCGGAGCACTACCTGCTGTGCTCGGACCACCGCCCGGGACGCTGGTCGACGGCCGTACGCGCTGACGAGTTGGCGAAGCCGATGGTGCGCAGCACGGTCGGGCATCTGCTGGTCGTCCTCGACACGTGCTTCGCGAGTGCCGGTACGGAGAGTGTCGCGACCCTGGCGACCCAGCTCACCCACACGCGGCGCGGGAGTGCGCAGCGGGCGATGATCGCGGCGGCGCGGGGCAAGGAGACGGCGAAGGAGAACAAGTTCGTCGACGCGTTGACGCTGGCACTGACCAAGCCCCGGACGGGGCCTTCGCCGCGCTACCTGAGCGTCCGTGAGGTGACAGACCACATCAACGAACTTCTGGACTCCGCACGACAGGAGGCGAACCACTCCGTCATCGACAGTTCCGGCCGGGATCCGTTCTTCGACAACCCTCTGTACATCCCGACGGAGGATCAGAACGGCCTGGATCTGGGCGCGTTGGCGAAGCTGCGTCGGCGCCACGAGGGGCACTACGGACCTCGGGGGAAGGGGTTGGAACACGCGGGTGAACGGGGCGACTACTTCACCGGTCGTACGTCCGTGCTCGGTTCACTGGCCGACTGGCTGCGGTGGCCGCACGACCGTAAGGCGCGGGTGGTCACCGGTGACCCGGGGTCGGGCAAGTCGGCGGTCCTGGGTCGCTTCCTCGACCTGACCGATCCGCGGCACCCGGCCAGGAGTACGCATCCCGACGCCCCGTGGCTGCCCGAGCCGGGGCTGGAGGCCGTACGGCTGTGGGCGCGCCGGTCGAGCAGCGCGGATCTGGTGCGGGATCTGGGGGCGGCGGTTGCATTGCCGGACGCCGAACGGGACCAGCTTCTCAGAGCGTTGGGCGACCGCAGGGACCGGATCGTCATCGTGATCGACTCGCTGGACGAGGCGGGAACGGCGGGAGACCAGTCCGAAGGGCGCCGTATCGCAAGGGAGTTGCTCCAGCCGTTGTCCGCGATGCCCGCCGTACGGCTGATCGTGGGCACGCGTCGCGATCTGATCCCGGCGCTGGGGCATGCGGTGGAGGTCCTTGACCTGGACGCCGACGACCACGCGCGCGAGGCGGTCACCGACTACGCGCGGGCCCTGCTGCTGGACTCCCACGACCCCGACAGCCTCTCCCCCTACCGCCACGCACCAGAACTCGCCAACGAGGTCGCCGCCGGCATCGCCTCCCAGGCGGGCAGGTCCTTCCTCGTGGCCCGGATGAACGCCCGTGCGCTGGTGCACCGACAGCGAGTCGTCGACACCGGCGAGGAGGGCTGGGAGCTCTCTCTGCCGAGCGACGCCAAGGAGGCCTTCGCCGACTATCTGGATCGGTTCGGTGCGCAACGCCAGCGGGCTGTAAGGCTGTTGAGGCCACTCGCGTACGCACAGAGGGCTGGGCTGCCCTGGTCGACGATCTGGGCTCCGCTGGCGGAGGCGCTCTCCGGGACGCCGTGCAGCAATGACGATCTGGAGTGGCTGTTCGAGGTCGCGGGGTCGTACATCACGGAGGAGGAGGGTGGTGGTGGCGGGTCGGTGTTCCGGCTGTACCACGAGACGATGGCCGAGTATCTGCGGGTGCCGAGTTCGTTCGTCGATCATCAGCGAGGGATTGCGGTCAGGCTGAGGGAACTTGTGTCGGACTGGGCGTCGGCGCATCCGTATGTTCTGGAGCATCTGGCGAGTCATGCGGTGGCGGGGGGTGTGCTCGCCCAGTTGCTGGCTGACGCTGAGTATGTCGTGCACGCGAGTCCGGTGACACTGTTGCGGGCGCTGGATGCTTCGACCGGCGAGTATGCGGAGAGGTTCGCGGCGGTTTATCGGACGTCGGCGCATTTGTTGTTGGCCGCCGACATCGATGCGCGGCGGGACATTCTTTCCGTGGACGCTGCGCGTTATGGGTGGTCCGAGCTTGCCGAGCGTATCTCTCGGGGGCGTACGTGGCGGGTGGCGTGGGCGACGGGTGGGTTGGTGCATCCGGCGCATCGGAGGACGTTGGTGCATGATCTCGGCGTTCCCCACGTGCTCAGTTTCACGGTCGAGGGTAGTGACCATGCCCTCACCAGCGGTGGTGAATTCGGAACCCTTCGCCAATGGGACCTCCAGACCGGAGAGTGCACCCGCGTGTTCGGCGTCGGTGAAAGCCCTGCCGAACTCTTCGTCAAGCTGGTGATCGACGACCGCCTGCATGCACTCGTCGTTGCCGAAGGACTCCACCTGTGGGATCTCCACACCGGAGAACGCACCCACTCCATCGACGGGCCGAGCGACGTAGTTCAGGAGGTCTGCGGCGTCACACTCGGTGGTCGGCCCCACGCCCTGACAACGACCGAGGACGAAATCGTACAGATATGGGACCTCGAATCCGGTGAGTGCCGACTCATACTCACCGAGCTGTCTCAAGGGGTGATCGGGATCGACAGCATCACCCTCCACGGTCGTCCGCACGTCCTCGTCCACACCCTTGGCTCGTCAGTCCAGCTGTGGGACGTCGAGAACGACCGGTGTGTGCGCACCATTGCCGCAGCTGAGGGACCGGTGTGGGCCGCTTATGGCGCCATCATCGACAACACTCCGCATGTTCTCATCGCCGACGGCAACACCGTTCGTGTATGGGACCTGCAAACCGGTGTATGTGCAGGCACTTTCGGCGAAGACGGCGGTATGGTGCACGCACTCAACACGATCACCATCAACGGTCGGCCGCACATTCTCAGCGCCGGCTCCGACGAGACCATCCGGTTGTGGGATCTTCGAACCGGCGCACGTGTACTGGTTCTCCCTGGACACACCAACACCATCGAGGCGGCCTGCGCTGCTACGGTCAACGGCCGACCACACGCCCTCACGGCATCCAGGGACGGCTCAGTCCGGTTGTGGAGTCTGGACGGCGATTACGTCACAACGACCCCCCGCTGGCACACGGACTGGGTGGTCGAAGTCGCAGGCACCCTCCTCAGCAACCGTCCGCACGCCGTGACAGTGAGCTTCGACGACTCGGTGCGACTGTGGGATGTCGCCTCCCGCGATCGCGTCCGTTTACTCCACCGGGATACGACAGTTCCCCGGGCGGTCTGCACCCTGGAGGTCGACGGCCGCCCTCACGCCCTCACGGGGGAATACGAATTTCTGAATCTGCTGGATCTGCAAACCGGCAAATGCATACGCAGCTTCGCCATCGACTCACCTCACCCGGTGGTACAGGCCGTGCATGGATTCACGCTCGACGGCCACCCGCATGCCCTCTCGGGCGACAGTGAAGGCGCCCTCCGACTCTGGAATCTCCGTAGCGGCGAGCAGCATGTCGTCAGCGAGCGCTCAGGGCACATTCGGGATGTGTTCAGCATCGACGTCGGTGGACAGCCGCTTGCCGTCAGCGGTGATTCCCGGGGCGTTGTGTGCCTCTGGGATCTCCGAAGCCGGGAATGCTTGGCGATTCTCTCCGAAGAGGGCCCCGCAGTGCAGGCAGTCTGCGGGGTCACTCTCGACGGTCGCCCCCACGCCCTCATTGCTCGGCGCTCAATCGCGCAACTGTGGGACCTCGAGAGACGCGTACCCACACTCGTCCTCTCTGGACACACGGATGCCGTGATCGCAGTCAGCGCCCTCACCCTCGACAGCCACCCTCACGCCCTCACCGCCTCCGAAGACGCCACCGCCCGCCTCTGGGACCTCCGAACCGGTGCCTGTACCGAAGTCATCTCCCTCCCCCTCCCCGCCACAGCCGCCACTCCCATCGGCGACGACCTCCTCCTCTGCTTCACCAACGACATAGCCCTCTTCCACCGAACCAAAAACCACTAGCCAAGAACCTAGGACCCCTAGCTAACCTGCTCCCATGAGCCCCCGAGCAGGCCTCACGCCCACCCGCCTCACCGAAGCCGCAGCCGACCTCGCCGACGGCATCGGCTTCGAGAACCTGACCCTCGCCGCCCTGGCCAAGCGCTTCGGCGTGAAGGACGCGAGCGTGTACTCGCATGTCAGGAACCTTCAGGACCTGCGCACCCGGGTCGCCCTGCTCGCCGGCGGCGAGATGATCGACCGGATCGCCGTCGCCGTGGCGGGACGGGCCGGTAAGGACGCGCTGGCCGCCTTCGCCGGCGCCTACCGGGCGTACGCGCTGGAGCGGCCGGGACGGTACGCGGCGACGCAGATCCGGATCGACCAGACGCTGATCGCCGGCTCCCCCGCGCTCCGGCGCACCGCCGAGATCACCTACGGCATGCTCCGCGCCTACGGCCTCGCCGAACCCGATCTCACCGACGCGGTACGCCTGTTGCGCGCCACCTTCCACGGTTACTGCGCCCTGGAGTCGGCGGGCGGCTTCGGCGCGCCTCGTGACGTACAGAAGTCCTGGGACAGGGCGGTCGACGCCCTGCACGTGGCACTCGAGAACTGGCCCACAGAGGAGAGCACCGATGACTGAACCGCACTACGACATCACCGGCCACGGGCCCGTACTGCTGCTCATGCCCGGCGGCGCGGGCCACCCCATGGGCCTCGGCCCGGTGACGGACGCGCTCTCCGCGCACTTCACCGTCGTCACCTACGACCCCCTCGGCCTCGCCCACGGCCGCCTCGGCGAACCCGTCGAGGACCAGCGGGTCCAGGACTGGAGCGACGGAGCGCGGCGCGTGCTGGACGCGACGCTCTTGGAGGGTGAGTCGGCGTATGTCTTCGGCACCAGCGCCGGTGCCATCGCCGCCCTCGACCTGCTCGCCCGGCACGCGGAGCGGCTGCGGCACGTCGTCGCACACGAGCCGCCGTGCGTGGGGGTGTTGCCGGACGGGGCACGGCAGCGGGCCGCGTTCCGTGAAGTCCCGGAGGTCTACCGGGCCAAGGGGCTCGCGGCGGCGGGCGCCCTGATGACCGCCGTACTGGAGGAGCGGGCGGCGGGGGAGCTTCCGGCGGGCCAACCTCTCAGTCGCGAGGAGGAGTTGGTGAACCCGATGGCGCTCTCCCTCGCGCACGTCATCGGACCCTTCACGTCGTACGTCCCCGAGGCGGGCCCGTCTCGGGTCCGCCTCACCGTCGCCGCGGGGACCGACTCCCGGGGGCATCTCCTGTATCGCACCGCCGAATTCCTCGCGAAGACGCAGCAGGCCGACTTCGTCGAGTTTCCCGGCGGTCATCTCGGCGTCCTTCAGCACCCGGTGGCCTACGCCGACCTGCTCACGCGGACGTTCCTCGGGACCGACCCGCGGTCATGACAGGTCGCCGAGCGCATCGGCGTAGTACGTGGATTCCTTGAGGTGCAAGGCGAGTTCACGGAAGGTCCAGCCCTCGCCGGGCGAGTGGTCGAGGTCGTGCTCGGTGAGGGAGTCGAGGCGGTTGGCCCAGATGCGGGCGAGCCGGGTGAGACGGCTGCGGGCCTCGTCCAGGTCTTCCTGGGTGAAGGGGGCGAGGTCGGCCTCGGTGGTCGTGGCGGACGCGTGCCAGTGGTCGGGTTGCGGGGTCTCGCCCGCGAGCCGCGCCTCCAACTCGGCGAGGTGGTCGATCAGATGGTCGGCGACACGGCGGATCGCCTTGTTCGGGGTGTAGGCGCGGTCGTCAGCATGGGCGGGCTTGCCGTCCCAGGCGGTCCAGGTCTCGGCCAGGGCGAGCACATGGCCGACCATGCGGGTCACGGCCTGCGCGGGTGTGTGCTGCGGGTGTTCGGTCATGGCGGCACGCTAGGGGCGGGTCCTTTCGGTGGTGACCGAAGTGTGGCTCCCCGGCGGCAACCTTCGTGGGCCCCACGGCGACCTGGGGGTATGACTTTCGCAAGACGCACATCGCGCGACGGCGCCACCCCGAGCGACACAGTGCGCGACACCGCTCGCGACACTCCTCGCGCCGGCCACCGCCGGGTCCGCGCGGCCCGTAGGCCCGTCATCGTCGGTCTCGCCGCGACCGCCGCGCTGGCCGGTGCCTGGTACGCCACCGCCGGCGCGGCCACCGCTCCCACGCTCGCCCCCACCACCACGGCCGTGAGCCTGTCCGCCAAGTTCCCTTATCTGTCCGCCGGTTACAACAACACGCGTGAGTGGACCCGGACGGCGACCGCCGTGGCGCCGAACGGCACCCTGCGCGTCGCCTGGCCCGCCTCGGACGGCGTCCATGTCACCCCGCTGACGTCCGCCGGGAAGCGCTCGGGCACGGACACCGTCGTCAAGGGCGCGAAGGAGGTCGGCGGGCTGGTCGCGCACAACGACGGTTTCGCGCTGCTCACCCGGGTCGCCGACACCAACAAGTGGAAGGAGACGGCGGCCGCGATCGTCCGGTACACGAACGGCAAGCAGACGTTCCGTACGAAGCTCACCGGCACCGCCACGCACGACACCTCCCCCACCCTCGACGGCCAACTCACCTGGAACGGCAAGAAGTACGGGGCCTACTTCGTCGTGCACGGCGCGGGCAGCTTCGCCGACGGACACTTCGGCGACAAGTTGTCGTACATCAGCGCCAAGGGCGCGAAGCTCGGCGGGGGTTGGGGCTGGGGGTGCAGTCACGACGAGGGCATCGCGCTGCACGCCGAGACCACCGGCGATTTCACCTCCCTGTGCTTCGACGACTGGCGCTCGGGCCTGTTCGTGTCGACCGGCATCGGCGCCCCGGACGTGGCTCCGGTGGTCCAGCGCGAGCAGTGCTGGGCAGGGTACTGCGGGGGCACCTTCGCCTCCCGCACCGGCGATCTGGTGAAGTCCTCCACCGGCCGTTACGTGACCGCCTTCGCGTCCCGCGGTGCCGCCTCCGCGAAGAAGAACCCGGACGACTCCAGCGGCCGCGGCTGGACGGTCACGCCGAGGACCAGCACCCACCAGGTGGCGGTGGCCTTCCTGAAGAACCGCAACTCCGGCCCCGGCAAGGCGATCTACCTCACCAGCGCCAAGACCGTCGAGAACGTCGACGTGCATGTGGCGCCGTACGGCAAGGAACGTCTCCTCGTGTCCTGGGAGTCCCTGAAGAACGCCAAGTGTGCGAGCGGCACCTGCACCGGCACGTTCACCGGGACGCACTTCCGTCTCGTCGACTGGAACGGCAAGGTCCAGAGCGCGGACAAGGTGGTGTCGGCGCGGATCACCGGTGACGTGGCCGTCCAGAAGGACGGGACGCTGACCTGGGCGTACGTCCCGGTCACACCGACGTACACGAAGCCGCTGACGGGCGCGTCCCCGACGGCGACGAGCCTGCGGATCGCCCGCCTCAAGCCCTGAGGGCCTCAAGCCCTGAGCGCCTCAAGCCCTGAGGGAGCGAGGCGGGACGATGCCCCGCCGACCGGAGTGGTCGGCGGGGCATCGTGGTCGTGTCGTCGGGCGGCGGTGTCAGCTGATGTAGCCCGCCACGTCCGCGAGCACGTTCGTGGTGCTGCTCGTGTACAGGTCCACCTTGCCGTCGGACCCGACGGGCACGATCACCTGGTTGGCGATCGTCTTGCCCTGCGTCCAGTTGAGGTTGGAGGCGGTAGGACGGCTGCCGCCGTCCGCCCAGGCGGTGAGGTAGCCGCTGCCGGTGGTGCCGGTGACGGTGACGGTCAGTACGACGGCCTTGACGCCGGTGGACGGGATGGCGTCGCGGCCCGAGATCTGCACGGCCAGCGTCTTGCCGGAGCCCAGCGCCGTCGTCTGGCGTGTGTCCAGCAGGCGCAGCGGGGTGACCGTCTGGAAGGCCGAGCCGCTGGTGGAGAAGTAGCCGGAGACATCGGCGATCACATGGCTGGTGCCGTGTACGTAGATGCTGACGTTGCCGTCGCTGCCGATCGGCACAACCACCAGGTTCGGGATGGTGGTCCCGGTGGCCGACCAGTTGACGTTGGACGCGGTCGGGCGGGTGGCGCCTTCGGCATAGGCCTCCAGGTATCCCCCGCCGACGGTCTGGGTGGCCGTCAGGTTGAGCACCGCTGAGGTGGCGCCGGTCGGCACGCCGCCATGGCCGCGGACCTTCAGGCTGACCACCGCGTTGGTGATCTTGCTGGTGGTGGAGATGCCGACCTTGGAGCGGGTGTCCAGCAGCCGGGCCGGGGTCAGCGCCGTGTACTTGGCACCGGTGGTGCCGCTGGTGTAGTAGCCCTGGACGTCGGCGACCAGGTGGGTGGTGCTGCTCGTGTAGAGGTCCACCACGCCGTCGGCGGCCACCTTCACGGTCGCCGACGCGGCGATGGTCTGGCTCGCGCCGGTCCAGTTGAGGTTGCTGGTCGAGGGCTTGCTGGTGCCGTCGGCCCAGGCGATCAGCGAACCCGCGCCGGTGGTGCCGGTGGCCGTGAGGTTGAGCACGACGGCGGTGACGCCGCTGCTGGGGATCCCCCCGGCGCCCTCGACCTTGACCGGCGCGGTGCCGCCCGCGACCAGGGGCTTGGTGGCCGGGACCGAACTGAGGCCCCAGCCGGTGCCGTTGCGGGTGTCCAGCAGGCGCTTGGGGCTGCTGAGCGGATGGAAGGTGGAGGCGCCCGTGGCCGCGGTGCCCTGGGCCGGGCACAGGGCCGTGGTCAGACCGGCCTCTCGGGGCGAGCCCAGGCCGGTCACCTCGTCGTAGCCGGCCGCCGCCGTGTAGCCGGTGGCGTAGACGGAGTTGTTGCCGCTGGTGACGTCCCAGAAGTCCGCCGGGTAGCTGCTGCGTGCGGCCCGGTAGAGGGCGTTGTTGAGGAAGCCGACCTGCCCGTTGGCCTGGCAGGCTGTACCGGCGTTCGCCTGGACGATCGCGGCGGCCCAGGTCGGGGCCGCGGCGCTGGTGCCGCCGACGATGCCGGGAACGGGGCTGGAGGACTGGCTGTCGTCCTGGAAGTAGACCGGGTATCCATGGGCCGGGTCCGCCAGAGCGGAGACGTCCGGTACGGCCCGCTTGGTGGTCGTGGCGACACCGCCCTGGTAGACGACGGGCGCCCAGCGCGAGGAGACACCGCCACCGGTGCCGCCGTCGGCGTTGCCCCAGGTCGTCTGGGTGCTGGTGCTGCCCGAGGTGGTCATCGTGGTGCCGCCGACCCCGGTGACGTAGGGCTGGCTCGCGGGGTCGTCGACGGCCTTGGCCGTGGAGCCGGTCGCGCGGTAGCAGTCGCTGGAGCCGTCGTCGCCCGAGGCGGCGACGACGGTCTGCCCCTGGGCGGCGGCCTCCGCGAAGACGGTGTTCTCCGCGTTCGCGGTGGCGCTGCTCTCGACCGCCTCGCACTCACCCCAGCTGGTGGAGATGACCTGCGCCTGGTCGTCGGTGACCATCCGCTGGTAGACGTCGATCACGTTCTGGTCGGTCGCGGACTCGGCGTCCGGGCCCTGGTAGTCGATGATGCTCGCGCCGGGCACCAGACCGATGAGGTCCTCGATGTCGAGCGCCGACTCCACACCGACCGAACCGTCGGTGGCCGGCGCGCCGGCACCCGCCGTCGTGTCGACGTACACGTGGGAGACCGAGGTGTTGGTGCCGACGCAGGACTGGTACGCGGCGATGCTGCCCGTGTCGAGGTTCTCCAGCTCGAACACGGCCACGGTCTGCCCCGCGCCCTCGGTGGCCGAACTGGCCATCCCGTAGGCGCCGGCCAGCTTGCCGGGGCTGTAGTAGTCGGTGCCGTCGGTCAGGCCCGAGCCGGTGAAGTCGGCGCAGAGTGCGGGGGTGTACCCGTCGGCGGTCGCCGCGCTCGAACTGCGCCCGGAGACGGCCGAGGGGGTGGCGGTACGGGCGGAGGTGTGCCTGCTGGTGCGACGCACCGCGGAGTGGTGACTGCTGACGGTGTTGATGCTGCTCAGGCCGACGATCCCGGTCACCGAGGGCGCCACGTTCGCGGGCAGCGAGGGGGCCGAGGTGTTGAGGTAGTCGGTGGTGCCGTCCTTCAACCGGACGTTGTGGAAGCCGGTGCCGAAGGCGTGGGACGCCTGGGCGGCGGTGGCGGTGACCGGGATGGACAGACCGTCCGGGCTCACCTCGCCGGGAGCGAGACCGGCCGCCTTCAGGGCCCGTGTCACTCCGAGGACGGTGGCCCGCGTGGGACCGAAGACCGAGGCGAACTGCCCCTTGGCGAGGTAGTGGTGGTACTGGGCGTTCCCCGGTGTGGACACCGCGGTGACGAAGTCCGTCAGCGCCTGCGGGTCGCGGGGGGCCAGGTTCACGCTGAGGTGCAGCGTGGTTCCCATTGCGGTCGCGCCGGTCACCTTCGCACCCGCCGGGACATGCGGGGCCGCCCCTATTCGCTCGGGTGCGCCCGGGGTGGCCGTTCCCCCCTGGGCGACCGCGCCGGAGGCGGTCGCGGTGACGGCGATGAGGGCGACGGCAGCGGTGGAGGCCGCGGTGATCACCCTGGCCCGTCTGCTGCTCTTGGCTGCGGCGCGCCCGGGGCGTCCGGGCGCGGCGTGAACCTTCTTGGCCATGCAGAAATCTCCTAGGAACTGACGCACCACCAGACCTGGGGCCGTGAGGGTGGTCGAGAGGGCACTCGGGCCGACGGGGGCATCCGCGCCACAAGGCGCGCAGGAGTTGTCCCTCTTAACCGGAGTATGTGCATTTCCTATCAGGACATGACAGTTACTGTCTCTGGTCGTCCATGAACCATGAACGGATCTTTACGCCACCGCTTCGTGCCGTGGCATCTGGGCCGGGTGACACAGGGAGAGGAAGAGAAGTGGCTGGAGCGGGTTCGCGCATGCGTTTCCAGAGCGATCGCACCCTATGTGATCGTGTCCTGCCGCGGTGACGAGGGACGCATCCTGCGCTCCTCGGGACGCCCCGTTCGGCTACGCGAGCGTGTTCGCACCGCTGTTCTTCTTCTGACCCGAAGCCTGCGGCCCGTCCGGCCGGAAGGCTTCGGGAAGCACAGAGTCGCCGACGCCGGCAGCGCGCTCAAGGACGCCCGTCCAGGCCCACCGCGACCTCGAATGCCGGGCCACCAGCGGCACGTTGCCGCTGATCCCGTGAGACGGCGCGTCACAAGGGCGGCGAGATCTCCACCCCTGCGTCACCGAACCACACCCGCACCTCGGGTTCGCCGGCACCCCAGCGAACCCCCAACTCCCGCCCTTCATAGGCCTGTACGGACACCGCATCGCACAACGGCACGGGATCCGCCTCGCCCGTCAGCCGGGCCACGGCGGCGAAGAGTGCCGCCCCCTCCCCGGTGACGCCGGCGAGTTCGTCGTCGAGGCCGACGGCGGGGAGCAGTTCGGCCCGGACACCGTCCCCGGCGGCCCATCCGGTCACGCGCACCGGCGTCCCGGACTCGGCCCCGGAGACGAGGAAGGCACGCACCTCCACGGCGCCCCGCGCGAGCACGACACTGGAGACCCGGGCGCCTCCGCCCGCCACGTGCCGTGAGGCCGCCCACCCCTCCCCCACGCCCAAGGGCTCGATCTCCGTACGGCTCGGATCACCGCCCACGATCACGCTGTTGTCGTATGACGAAGAGGGCTCCGTCACCGTCGAGTACCCGAGGCGGGTGTAGTACGGGTCGTAACGGACGTCCTCGCTGCCGTGGTTGTGGAGGCGGACCACGCCGTCGGAAACGGTGGACTGGAGCAGCCAGTTGGGGGCGGCGATCGAGGTGACCGCGTCGGAGCGCTCAGCCGGGCCCGGTTCCTCCACCGCCGTCCACACCTCGTGGTCCGCCGGGAGGAGTAGGCCGAGGAAGCCCTTGCTCGCCCAGTACGGGGATGCCGGGCCCGAATAGCCTTGCAGGACGGCCGGGTCGGGGCCGTGCCAGCCGAGGGTGAGCAGGTCCCGGGAGTCCGCCGCGCCCCGGTCCAGGAAGTACTTGAGGGCTCCGGAGGCCAGCCGCCGGGTCTCGCCCGGGGGCAGCGGGGTGTGGCCCGTCAGCGCGCCCAGCCACAGCGGGACGGTGGTCGCGAAGCGGTACGTCAGGGAGCGGCCCTGGTGCATCGGGGCGCCGTCCGCGCCGAACAGGCGGGCGTAGTCCTCGAGATGGCGGGAGAGACGGCCGCCGTACAGCTCCAGCAACCGGTCGTCCTCGGCCAGCCAGGCGTGCAGCACCGGGTAGAGGTGCATGGCCCAGCCGTTGTAGTAGTCGAACTTGCGGCCGTCGCCGTCCGTGTACCAGCCCTCTCCGACGTACCACTGCTCGATGCGCTCCAGGCCGCGGTCGACCGCCTTGCGGGAGGCCTCCGGCTCGTACCCGAGCGAGGACAGGAAGCCGGCGACCGTGACCGGGAAGAGCTCCCAGTTGCAGGGCCAGGCCTCGGCGGTGAGCGCGTCGCCGAGCCAGGCCGCGGCGCGCTGCTGCACGGCGTCGTCCAGCCGGTCCCAGAGCAGCGGCTTGGTGATCCGCAGGGCGAAGGCGATCGACGCCGCCTCCACCAACGGCTGGCTGCGGTCCTCGATACGCGGCCAGACCCCCGAGACTCCGGCGGCGAGTCCGTCGGCGTAGCGCTCCAGCGCGGTCGCGTCCTGGCGGAAGGCCGCCAGCAGGAGCGTACGGGCGTAGCCCTCGAGGCCGTCGGAGAGCCGGCCGGACCAGCTCTGGCGGTCGCCGGGGAGGTGGTAGAGGGCGCGGTCCCCGGTGGCGTACGGCTCGACCGCGGCGAGCAGGGCGTCGGCGGCGGCCTCCCAGTGGGCGCGCGTGTAGCCGGTGCGGGGACTGAGGGTGCGGTCCTCGGGGGGCAGCTGCATCGGTTCTCTCTTTTTCGACTCGCAGGCTCGCAGGCTCGCAACTGTTCGGCATGCGGGCTCGCAACTTTTCGACACGCAGGCTCGCAGCACAGACCTGGGGCGCCCCGGTTCCGGTCGGGACGCCCCAGGCGTCTATCCCACCCGCACCAGCCCTGCGGGCACCAGTCCCTGTGCGACCAGTTCGTCGCGGACCAGGCCCGCGTACACGGTGGCGCCGTGTACGGAGGTGTGGGTGTTGTCCTTTTTCTCGTTGTAGAGGTAGATGGCCTTGGAGCCCTCCACTCCCAAGGACTCCACGAGCGTCTTCGTCTTCGCCGTCAGGTCGATCAGCGGGACGTCCTCGTCCGCGGCCACCGAGCGGATCACCGCGGGATGGTCCACCCCGAGGCCGTTGACCAGCAGGGCCGTCCCGTTGTTCAGCGTGCCGTCCGAGTTGAACCAGCGTCGCACGATGGGCGTCACGAGGACAGGGTTCCCGCCTTTCTCCCTCACACCCGCGACCAGAGTCTCCAGGTTCGCCCGGTACGTCGCCCCGTCCGTCGTCTTGTCGTTGTGGGCGAGCTGGACGAGGACGAGGTCGCCGGGGCGGATCAGCGGCTGGACCGTGGCCCACAGGCGCGGCTCGGCCAGATAGGTCACCGTGCTCTCGCCGGAGTCGGCGTAGTTGGCCACGGACACGCCCTTGCGCAGGTACTGCGGCAGTTGCTGGCCCCAGCCGGAGTAGGGGTCGCCGGGCTGGTCGCAGACCGTGGAGTCGCCGACCAGGAAGATCTGGCGGGTGTGCCGGGCGGGGGTGACCAAGATGTCGGCGAGCGCGGGGGCCGAACCACCCAGGGCGAGGTCCAGGCCGGGCGTGCCGTCGGGGCCGGTCGGCTCGCCCTCCGGGGTGCGGACGTTCACGGTGAAGCTGCGGGCGACCCGTTCGCCGGCCGCGGCCGCCGTCTCCGGCAGCAGTGAACGCCGGGTCTCTCCGCTGATCGCGGTGCTCGACGCGGTGTCGCCGCCGAGGAGGACCTTCACGTCGTACGTTCCCGGCGGGACGTCGAAGTGGCAGCCGGCGGTGGTGCAGTTCCCGATGCCGAGGGGGCGGCCGGAGTGCGCCTGCGCCGGTACGGCGGTCAGGCCCGTGCTCAGCGTGACCGCCGCCAGCACGGCGAGGTTGAAACGTCTCATTCGAGGCTCCTCAGACGGACGACAAGGCCTGGCGGCTGGACCGTACCCCCATCGGCAAGCGCTTTCTAGCCCCTGCGCAGATTTCACAAGACCGCCAACCTCCAGTGCGCGAAAGCCCTTTCGCGAAATCGATTCAACTGTCACTCTCCAAAGCACCCGCACCACCCCCACACGTCTCGAAGGAGGCACCCCCATGTCCGAATCCGCCGTGCACCGCCCGGTCGGACGCCGCACCTTCGTCCTCGGCACCGCGGCCGCCGCGGGCACCGCCACCCTCGCCGGGCCGCTCGCCCAGGGCGCGTCCGCCGCCGGCTTCGGCTACTCCGACGACGGCTCGAACTACGTCGTCGACACCGGCGCGAACCTCGTCTTCAAGGTCAGCAAGACCAACGGCGACCTGACCTCGCTGGTCTACAAGGGCACCGAGTACCAGGGCTACGGCGGCAAGAACTCGCACATCGAGTCCGGCCTCGGCACCTCGACCGTCACGATCAAGCAGTCGGGGACGACCATCCTGATCTCGGTCGCCTACGGCACGCTCCGGCACTACTACGCGGCCCGCAGCGGCGAGAACAACGTCTACCTGTGGACCAACCGGGCCGACACCTCGGTCGCCTCCACCCGCTTCATCCTGCGCGTCAAGGCCGGTCTGTTCCTCAACGACGAGCCTGACTCCTACACCTACGCGCCCACCACCATCGAGGCCTCGGACGTCTTCGCGAAGTCCGACGGCCAGACCCGCTCGAAGCACTACTCGAAGCTGCGGGTGATGGATTACAACTACATCGGCTGGAGCGCCAACGGCGTCGGCCTGTGGATCGTCCGCTCCAACCACGAGAAGGCCTCCGGCGGCCCCTTCTACCGCTCCCTGCTGCGCCACCAGAGCGCGGACGGCGGCGGCCTGTACGAGATCCTGCACTACGCCCAGAACCAGACCGAGGACGAGCGCTTCGGCCTCCAGGGCCCGTACGTCATCGCCCTCACGGACGGCGGCGCGCCCTCCTCCTCGCTGTTCCCGGGCACGCTCACCACCTCCTGGGCGGACTCGCTCGGCATCTCCGGTTACGTCGCCTCGGGCGGCCGCGGCAAGGTCGCGGGCGTCGGCATCACCGGGCGCAACACGGCGTACCCGTACACGGTCGGGCTCGCCAACTCAGCGGCCCAGTACTGGGGTTCGGCCCGCTCCTCGGACGGTTACTTCTCCATCGGCGGGTTCCTTCCGGGGACGTACACGCTGACCGTCTTCAAGAGCGAACTCGCCGTCTACACCACCTCGGTGACGGTGACCGCCGGCGGGACGACCACCCTGAACTCGATCGCGATCCCGTCCTCGAACGACCCGAGCAACGCGGGCGCGATCTGGCGGATCAACGACTGGACGGGCACGCCGAGCGGCTTCAAGAACGCCGACCTGATGACGTACGCCCATCCGTCCGACGTCCGTGCCTCCTCCTGGACCGGCAACGTGGTGATCGGCAGCGGCACCGAGACCTCCGCCTTCCCCTGCTACCTCTGGAAGGACGTCAACAGCGGTCTGCTGGTGTACTTCAAGCTGACCGCGGCCCAGGCCGCCGCCGCGCACACCCTGCGGATCGGGGTGACGACGGCCTACGCCAACGGGCGGCCGCAGGTCGTCGTCAACGACACCTGGACGTCGGCGATCCCCTCCCCGCCCACGCAGCCGAGCACCCGGTCCCTGACCAACGGGTCCTACCGGGGCAACAACTACACGTTCACCTACAGCGTTCCGGCCAGTGCCTGGCTCACGGACACCGGCCAGTACAACGTGCTGAAGATCAACGTGGTGAGCGGTTCGGGGTCGACGGCCTATCTCAGCGCGGGCACGTCGATCGACGCGATCGACCTGCTCTCCTGAGTGGATGTCAGGTCCCGCGCGTCCACTGCTGGTTGGTCGCCCCGCTGCACGTGTACGTGATGATCGCGGCGGAGTTGGCGGTGGACGCGCCGTTCACGTCAAGGCACTCACCGGTGGCGCGTGCCTTGATGTTCACGTAGGAGCCCGAAGTGACCACCGACCACTGCTGGGTGGTCGCGCTGCCGCAGTTCTCCTGGGTGACGCTGGTGGCGTTCTCCTGGAGGCAAAGCGAGCTGCCGCGGCCGACCAGCTGGTAGTAGCCGGTGCCGAGGTTCTTGAACCACCACTTCTGGTTGGCGCCGCTGTTGCAGGTGTACTGGCTGATCGCGACGCCCTGCCACAGCGACTGGTTGGCGACGTCCGCGCACTTGCCGCTGTTGCGGGAGACCAGCGTGTTGTACGTGGCGCTCGTGCCGGCGATCGTCCCGGCGGCCGCGTCGATACTGATCTCCGGGTACCAGGACATGGACATCGTGGTGGAGGTCGGGAAGGTCAACGGCAGCCACACGTAACGGGAGTCGTTGACGGTCCCGCCGAAGGAGTTGCCCCAGCGGTCGCCCAGGTAGAGGTACGAGGTGCCCGAGGTCCCCTGCACCGGCAGGACGTACGCGGTCTGCGAGTTGTAGGCCGTGGAGTCGCCGACGTTCGCCATCGAGGTCCACGGGCCGGCGAGGGAGGTCGCGGTGGCGTACTGCTGCTGATTGGCGCTCCAGCCGGTCGCGCCCGACGTCAGCATGAAGTAGACGCCGCCCCGCTTGAACAGCGCCGGGGCCTCGCGGTGACCGCCCACCCACGGGTTGGCGACGAGGCTCGCGATGCCGGTGTAGTCGGCGGTCAGCTTGTAGATGTGCAGGTCGTAGTTCTCGTTGGCCGCCGAGACCATGTAGCCGGTGCCGTCGGTGTCGACGAACGTCGTGATGTCCCGGGACATGTTGTCGCCGAGCGGGCGGAAGCTGCCCTGGTAGGTGTAGGTGCCGTCGACCGTGGACGACACGGCGACAGCGGCGCGGGCCTCGCTGTAGTCGGTGCCGTTCTCCTTGTGCATCCACATCACGAACTTGCCGGTGGACGCGTTGTAGATGACCTTGGGCCGCTCGATGTAGGCGGTGCCGAGCTCGGAGGCGCTGGACTGGGTCAGGACGTGGTTCCTGAACTCCCAGTTCTTCAGGTCGGTGGAGCGGTAGGCGTCCACGTACCGGAACGTGTTGTCGGCGTTGCGGTCCTCGCCGAACCAGTAGTAGTAGGAGCCGACCTTGATGACCCCGCCGCCGTGGGCGTGCAGGGGATTGCCCGACGTGTCCGTGAACTGGACGCCGTTGGGGATCGTCAGCGCCGCGGCCTGGGCCGGACCGGCGGTCACCAGGGCGCCGGCCAGGGCCAGACACAGGGCGAGCAGTACCGCGTGAGCACGTCTCATGACGCAACCTCCGTGTCCGGGGCGGTGTCCGCCACCGGTATGCCGAAGTCCGGGGTGCCGTCCGCGTGCCAGTTGAGCTTCTGGACGCGGGTGTGACGGTTGGGGTCGTTCAGCGGGTCGCCGACGATCTCCTTGTACTGGCGGGCGTGGTAGACGAGGACGTCACTGCGGCCGTCCTCGGCGACGGTGAAGCAGTTGTGGCCGGGGCCGTACTGCCTGGTGGTGTCGTTGCTGGTGAAGACGGGGGTCGGTGACTTGGACCAGCTCGCCGGGTCCATGAGGTCGGCGTCCGCGTCGGCGGTGAGCAGGCCCATGCAGTAGTGCCAGTCGGTGGCGCTGGCCGAGTAGGACAGGAACAGGCGGCCGTGGCGGGCGATGACGGCGGGTCCTTCGTTGACCTTGTAGCCGACGCACTCCCAGTCGTACTCCGGGGTGGAGAGCCTGATCTGCGGGCCCGTCAGGGTCCACGGGTTCGCCATCCTCGACAGGAAGATGCCGGTGTTGTTGTCCAGGCCGGGCTCGTGCTGGGCCCAGGCGAGGTAGCGGGTGCCCCGGTGGCTGAAGGTGGTGGCGTCCAGGGAGAAGGTCTCCCAGGCCGTCCTGATCTGGCCCTTCTCCACCCAAGTGCCCTTGAAGGGATTGGGGTCGGCGTTCTCCAGGACCCAGATGCGGATGTCCCACACGCTCTCGGCGGGCGCGGAGGCGAAGTAGATGTACCACTTGCCGCCCACGCGGTGGATCTCCGGCGCCCAGATGTGGGCGCCCATGACCCCGGTCGGGTGCTTGGTCCAGACGACGGACTCGTCGGCGCTCGCGAGGCCGTCGATGGTGCGGGAGCGGCGCAGGATGATGCGGTCGTACTCGGGGGCGGTGGCGGTGAAGTAGTAGTAGCCGTCGGAGTGACGGTGGATGTACGGGTCCGCGCGGTGGCGGACGAGCGGGTTCACGAAGGGCGCGGCCTTCTTGGGGTGCGGGGCGGCTTCGGCGGCGGTGGGGGTCGCGGCCAGGGCGCCCGCGGCCAGGGCACCTTTCAGCAGCAGTCGTCGGTGGGGGACGTCGGGGGCGCGGCTCATGCGGACTGCCTCTCGGGTGGGGGTGTCCTGAGAGCGATGTTCGATATTGAGAACATCTGTTGTTATTGCGAACAGCCGAAAGGTACGGCTGGGGAACCAGGAGGTCAACGGGTCGGACGCGACTAAGAGAAGGCGCTTTCTGTTCTCGGTTTTCTGTTATCGGCCTCCGCCCCGCCCGTCTCCGGTCATGTGCGCAGCCATTTCCACAGAACAGCAGCGGCCGCCGGCGCCCTGGCGGCGGCCGCCCTCATGATCACCGCTTCCCCGGCCCTGGCCGCCGGCTCCCGTGATGTCACGGCCGACGTCCTCGCCGACCGCGACGTCACGCTCACCGGCGACACGGTCGTCACGGTGCCCGCGGGGACGACGACGTACGACGGGGTGTTCCGCGGCGAGGGGACGCTCACCGTGCGCGGCGCCGGGACGCTGATCCTGACCAAGGACAGCGACTTCACGCTGCCCGCGTCACGGCAGCGGCAGTCCGTGCGGACGCTGGGCGGCAACCATCCGTACGTCACCACGGCCCGCCCGGACCCGCCCGCGATCACGGTCGAGCGCGGGGCGACCCTGCAGTACGGCAACGGCGGCACGACCGGCCTGATCGGCCACTTCCCGTACAACACCCCGGCGTTCCGGCTGAACCAGGACAACATCCGGGTCGACGGCACTCTGCGGCTGTCCCTGAAGAGCGCCTACAACCTGGGCACCGTCAGCGGCTCCGGCCTGATCACCCAGCCGCGCTTCCTCTGGGGGACATGGGACCTGACGTCCGGCCCGTTCTCCGGGGTCATCGACAACGGCACGCAGGCCAACGCCGGGCGGCCCGAGTACGCGACCGCGCTGCCCGGCCTGCGCAAGGTGCTCAACCAGGGCACCTGGACCGTGGACACGCCGGTGGGCCGGACCGTCACCCAGCGGATGGACTTCTACCAGCGCGAGTACGGCAGCGACATCAACGTCCAGTCCCGGCCGGGCGGCAAGGTGATCCTCACGGGTCAGTACAGCTGGTCGAACCAGGGCGGCGACACCGATCCCTCGCTCAGCGACCCCGCCCTGAACTGGACGCCGGCCGCCAGGAACGTCAACAAGCGCGGCACCAACATCAAGGGCGCGAACGTCCAGTGGGGCGACGGGACGACCAGCAAAATCTTCATGCCGGGCACGGCCGAGACCGTGTACATCAACCTCCTCGCGGCGCGCTCCCGTTCACAGCTGACCTTCGACTACAACGGGCCGGTGACCCTCGGCGCCCCCATCGGCGGCGGCCGCTTCCACGACACCCTGTCCGCGCCCGGCGCGGGTGACATCGTCATCAAGGGGACCAGGGGCAACGACGTCACCTTCGCGGCCGCCCAGTACTACGACGGCTCCACGACCGTCGAGAAGAGCGCCGTGCTCCGCCTCGGCAGCGGCAGGCCGGGCGGCGACGGCGGGCTCTACACCGGGGGCGGCCACTACCGGATCGTGAACAACGGCTCACTGGTGCTCGACAACACGACCAGGCCCCTGACTCTGCCCCGGATCAGCGGCAGCGGCTCCCTCACGCAGGCGGGCAGGGCGACGGCGACACTGAGCGGCGGCGCGGTGACGTACACGGGGACGACGACGGTCCAGAACGGCACGCTCGCCCTGCGAGGTGGAGCGACTCTCGCCCACAGCAAGGGGATCCGGCTCACCGCGACGGGTTCGCGGCTGGACGCGGGCACGGCCGGGCTGAGGGTCGTGTCCTCGCTGACCGGCAGGGGCACGGTGAAGGGCGCGGTCACCAACGACGGGGTGGTCGCGGGCGGGCTCACGGTCTCCGGCGGCTACACGCAGAGCGCCAAGGGTGAACTGGTCCTGGGACGCGGCCCGTTGAAGGTGACGGGCCCGGTACGGCTCGCCGGTGCCCTCGACTTCTCGGCCGCCGGCACCGCTCCCGCCCGCCAGATCACCGTGCTGGACAACCAGGGGACGTCGAAGACCGGGGGTGCCTTCAAGGGCCTGAAGGAGGGCACGCGACTCAAGCTCGCCGACACGACGTACCGGATCACCTACCGGGGCGGCGACGGCAACGACGTCGTGCTGGCCGCGGTCACGGCGAGCGCCTCGCCCAGCGTGCGCGCGGATACGTCGTCGTCGGCGCCGGGGACCACGCCGCATACGACGGCGACGGTGGCCCAGGGGTTGGGGTGGTGGCCGTACCTTCTGGCGCTCGGACTGCTCGGCGGGCTGGTGGTGCCTCCCACGCTCAGAAAGCGGGGCAAGCGGCGCCACGCCCGGCGGCACGCAGCGCCCTGAAGCGGCGCGGGGAAGTGCGCGCCCCGGTGTTCGCGGACCGGACAGCCGGGGCCCTCCGGCGCCCCTTCGGTTAGCGTCGGGGTATGACCAGCGACGCCCCCGAAGTCCCCGACGTCCCCGCCCGCCCCTTCGCCGAGACCCTCGCGGCCGGCCCGGTCGTGCTCGACGGCGGTATGTCCAACCAGCTGGAGTCCGCCGGACACGACCTGAGCGACGAGCTGTGGTCGGCGCGGCTGCTCGCGGAGCGGCCCGAGGCGATCACCGAGGCGCATCTCGCGTACTACGAGGCGGGCGCGGACGTGGCGATCACGTCCAGCTACCAGGCCACCTTCGAGGGGTTCGCCAAGCGCGGGATCGAGCGCAAGCAGGCGGCCGAACTGCTCGGTCGGAGCGTTGGGCTGGCGCGCGAGGCGACGCGCCAGGCGGCGGCGAAGGGCGTTTCGCGGCCGCTGTACGTGGCGGCCTCGGTCGGGCCGTACGGCGCGATGCTCGCGGACGGATCGGAGTACCGCGGGCGGTACGGGCTGAGCGTGGCCGAGCTGGAGGCGTTCCACCGGCCCCGGCTCGAGGTGCTGGCGGCGGCCGGACCCGACGTCCTCGCCCTGGAGACGATCCCGGACAGCGACGAGGCCGAGGCGCTGCTGCGGGCGATCCGCGGCCTCGGTGTCCCGGCCTGGCTCTCCTACTCCGTCGCGGGCGACCGCACCCGGGCCGGCCAGCCCCTCGAGGAGGCGTTCGCCCTGGCCGCCGACGCGGACGAGGTCGTCGCGGTCGGCGTCAACTGCTGTGTCCCCGAGGACGTGACCGGCGCGGTCGAGACCGCCGCGCGGGTCACCGGCAAGCCGGTCGTCGTCTATCCCAACAGTGGGGAGACCTGGAACGCCGGCACGCGCGCGTGGGAGGGCGACTCGTCGTTCGCCCCGGAGCAGGTACGCGACTGGCGGGAGACCGGGGCGCGACTGATCGGGGGGTGCTGCCGGGTGGGGCCCGAGGCGATCTCCGGTATCGCGGGGGCGCTGCGTTAGCGGGGCGGTGCGCCTTCTCGCCATGAGGCTTCCGGCGTCTGGCGGCCGCGGGTCCGTTGTGGTTGCTCGCGCAGTTCCCCGCGCCCCTGAGGGGCGGGCTGTGCGCCCCCTGGATTTCCCCCGCTCCTGCCCCTTAGCCGCACCCCCTTCCCCCTGCTAGCCTCCGCTCGGGAACCGGTTTCCATCGGTGTTGCCGCTGTTCCGGAGGGGGAGGCCGAAGGATGACCAGGAAGAGCGAGGACGCGAGCCGGAGCACGATCCGGGACGTGGCGGCGCGGGCCGGGGTGTCCGCGTCGACCGTGTCGCGGGTGCTCGGCGGGGTGTATCCGGTGAGCGCGGCCACCCGCACGCGCGTGATGCGTGCCGTACGCGAGATGGACTACGTGGCCGACGCGCGCGCGAAGGCGATCGCGGGCGTCGGTACTCCCACCCTGGCCTTCGTCCTCGAGGACATCACCGGGCCCTCGTTCGCCCTGATGGCACACGGCGTGGAACGCGAGGCGACCCGGCTGGGCCATCTGTGTCTGGTGTGCAGCACGGAGGGCGACGTCGAGCACGAACTGGAGTTCGTGGAGATGATGCGGGCCCAGCGGGCCGCCGCCGTGATCCTGGTGGGCGGCGCCGCCGACACCGTCGAGTACCGCGAGCGCACCCGGCGTATGGCCGACTCGCTGGCCTCGGCGGGATCACGGCTCGTGCTGTGCGGCAGACCCCCGCTCGGCCCCGGCGCGCCCGTCACGGTCATCGAGTACGACAACGAGGGCGGCGCCTACGCACTCGTCGCCCACGTCCTGTCCCAGGGCCACCGACGGGTCCTGTTCCTCGGCGGCAGGGCGGACCACACCACCGCGCAGGGCCGTGAACGCGGGTATCTCGCCGCACACCGCGCCCGCGGCCTGGACCCCGACCCCGCGCTGGTCCTGAACGGCGACTTCACCCGCGACTCCGGTCACCGCCTGATGCGCGGGGCCCTGAAGGACGGCCTGGACTTCACGGCCGTGGTCGCCGCCACGGACATGGTCGCGGCGGGCGCCCTGACCGCCCTCCACGAGGCCGGCCTCGACGTCCCCGGCGACGTCTCCCTGGCCGGCTACGACGACATCCCCTTCGCCCGCGACCTGCACCCCGCGCTCACCACCGTCCACGTCCCCTACGAGGAACTGGGCCGCCTCGCCGTACGCACCGCGCTCGGCCGTACGGCGGAGGACCCCGCCGAGCACCTCCTGCTGGGCACCCATGTGGTGGTCAGGGACTCGGTCGGGGCGACCGGCGCCTGAGACCGGGCGGGACCGCCGTCAGTGCCGCCGGGCGAGCCCCGAGCGCCGCAGCCGCCGTACGACCGAGCGCAGCTCGGCCGTACGCGCGGGCCAGCCCTCCGCCGGTTCCGACACGGGCGCCGTCTCCTTGGTGGTCGGGTCCGCCGTCCACACCGCGAAATCGCCGTCCCGGGGGCCGGACGCGAGGTAGGGGTCGCCCTTGCCGAAGATCTGCACGGGGTGGGTGGCGTCCCACGCCTGCCAGCCGGGGTCGCCGTCGGCGGCGAAGCGCACCCACGCCCCGTGCATGGCGTCGGCGAGCTCGGTCGGGGCACCCTCGCCCGCGAGCTTGGCCGACTCGGGCGTGTCTCCCGTGTCGAAGACGAAGCCCAGCTCAAGGGCGTGGCACGCGCCGAGGTCCGAGCGGTTGGAGGGCCAGGAGAACTCGTAGACGTACGACCCACCGGGTCGGGCCTCGGCCAGGCGGTGCAGGGGCATGCGCAGCAGGTGGTCGGTGACCATCTGGCCGACGATCTCGGCGGTGCCGGCGTCCGGGTGCAGGGCCCGGTAGCCGCGCACGACCTCGGAGCCGCAGTGGCAGCGGGCCATGGCACCGGCGAGGGCGACCGGACCGAGCCGGTCGACCCGCTCCAGGAGTCCGCCGGGGACGAGCCAGAGGCGGTACTCCTCGCTGGTCCAGCCCAGCATCAGGTCGACGTCCCTCGCGACGCCGGCGTCCGGCTCGGTGAGGGCGTCCAGGGGGTCGCGCGGCACGAGGTCGCCGTCGACCACGATCCCGAACGCGGGACCGCCGAGGACCGGGCTGCTGAGCCGGCCCACCTCGGCCTGGGTGCGCAGCAGCAGGTCACGGTCGACGTCGGCGAAGGCCGCGGCGGTGGCGGGGACCTTCAGCCGGGCGGCCATCCGGCGCACCATGCGCCGCACCTTGTCGCGGTCGCTCGCCTCGGGCGGCCCGCTCTGGAGGACCGCGCGCCGGAACAGCCCCTGGGCCTGCGGGGCGGCCAGCAGGGCGCCGGTACTGATCGCCCCGGCCGACTGCCCGGCCAACGTCACCCGCCCCGGGTCGCCGCCGAAGGCACCGATCGACTCCTGGACCCATTGCAGGGCCGCGAGCTGGTCGCGCAGGCCGGGGTTGGCGGGGGCGTCCGGGAAGAGGCCGTAGCCCTCCACGCCGAGCCGGTAGTTCACCGAGACGAACACGACGCCGTCCCGGGCGAAGGCACGCCCGTCGTACACCGGGACCGCGGAGGACCCCCTGGTCAGGGCGCCACCGTGCAGCCACACGAGGACCGGGAGCCGGGCCCCGGGGCCGGGCTCGGGCGTCCACACGTTGAGGTTGAGGCAGTCGTCGCCGGGCAGGAACGGATCGGAGAGGTACTGCGCGAAGGCCTCGGAGTACGGCGGTTTCGGCGCCGTCGGCCCGAAGACGGACGCGTCGCGCACCCCGTCCCAGGGCTCGGGCGGCTCCGGCGGCCGGAAGCGACGGCGGCCGAAGGGCGGGGCCGCGTAGGGAATGCCCCGGAACACCGCGACGCCGTTCTCGAACCGGCCGCGCACGGCCCCGTACGGCGTGCCCACCACGGGGTCTGCCTGGACTGCTGTCATACGCCCACCAGCCTCCTCACCGCGCTACTGCACCATGAACAACAGAGCACCACATTTCGGCGCGGTATTCCGGTGCAGAGCGCGATGCGGCGGCTACTTGGCGTACGGGCGGTTACTTGGCGTACATCAGGGTGCCGAAGCCCAGCTGGTCGAAGCCGCCGCTGGTGGTGCCGTAGTCACCGCCTCCGCCCTCGGGGGCGACGAGGTCGTAGTACATCTGCGAGATGTACTTGTCGTCGAGGCCCAGACGCCGGTTGTAGTGGAAGTGGAGCATCGCCCAGACCGGGCGGACCTGGCCCCGGGAGGCGGCGGAGATCACGGTCTGGGAGGAGGCGGCGCAGTTCTGCCCGGTGCCCCAGTTGTAGGTGGTGAAGGGGACGTCCTGGCCGAGGTTGTACTTCGCGACGTACTGGGCGGCCTTCATGAAGCGGCGGCTGTCGTACGAGTAGAGGTCGTCGCCCTGGTTCCAGGCCATCTCGCAGATCGCGCCCATCTGGCCCATGCCCATGACGGTGTGCCCCTGGTCGCGGCCGGACTCCTGCCACTGGCCCAGCGCGTAGCCGGCGGAGTCGGTGTACAGGTACGGGACCGCGTGGGCGATCGAGCCGTTGCCCGCGCCTGACTTGAAGTAGGTGACGGCCTGGTCGTACTTGGCGCTGTCCTCGTTGAGGATGCCGATGGCCAGGATCGAGGCCGTGTTGCACAGGTCCCAGTTGGCCCAGTAGTTGGTGATGCAAGCGTCGTTGTGGTTGGTCAGGAAGCTGTTGTTGAGCGGGTAGAAGACCTTGGCCAGCATGTCCTGGGCGGCGGCGAGGTCGAAGCCGCTGTAGCCGCGCATGAGTTCGCAGGCGTTGGCGAACTGCCACCCGTAGATGCCGGCCGCGAGGAACCGGTCGGCGTTGCCGGTGACCGAGGTGAGTGTCGTCGACCAGGCGTTGAGGATCCTCGCGGCGCACGCGGCGTTGGCCTCGGTGCCGCCGACCTGCCAGCGCAGGGCGTTCTGGTAGGCGGCGGCGATGTCGTTGAAGAGCAGGGAGTAGTTCTCGCCGGTGCCGCCGCGGATGATGGTCGCCGTGGCCCGGTTGGTCCAGGTGGACTGGGAGTGGGAGTTGGCGACCAGCTTGTTCCAGCCGGAGAGCCAGGGGTCGGTGCCCGCGGCGACCCTGACCTTGGCCCGGTTGATGTCGCCGGCGTTGTGCAGCATGCCGGGGTGGGTCCAGGTCGCAGGGGCCGCGTCCGCCGTGGTGGCGGCGAACGCGCCGCTTCCCAGGGCGAGCGCGGCGCCGAGACCGCCGGCGGTCCTGAGCAGACCGCGGCGGCTCAACTCGGCTTTCCGGAAGGGATCGTGGGGGGATGTGCGGCTCATGCTGTGCATCTCCATTCCGTGGGGGGAATCAGATGTGGATCACATGGGAGTGATGCTCACCTCGTCGAACTCGGAGGTGACGAGGGCCAGCGGGCTGCGGGAGCAGGCCACCAGGCCGACGTGGAAGGGGGCGTCACCGAAGCCGGGGATCTCGCCGGAGGCGAGGTCGGTCCAGGTGGCGCCGTCGTCGCCGGAGACGGACGCGGTGAAGACGGTTCCGGTGCGCTTCAGCCGTAGCAGCGTGGGGAGTTGGACGGTGCCGCTGCCGGAGAAGGCGGACGCGCCGGCGACGGTCTTGCGCAGCATGAGCTGCGCGGTGCTGCCGCCGGTGACGATCACTCCGGCCGCCTGGTCGAACGGCGACAGCGACTTGGCCATCAGCAGTCCTGCCCGGCCGGCCGTGGCCCCGGTGCGGGATACCAGCCGGGCGGTGATCCGACAGTCCCCGAAGACGGGCCGGCGTACGAACTGGCCTGTCATTCCCTGGTTGTTGACGGTCAGGTCGACGCCCGCGCCCCGCACCACGAAGGTCCCGTCCTCGTGGGCGGTGCTGCCGGGGGTGAGGATCGCGGCCACGCCGAGCGTCCCGAAGTCACGGTCGTCGAGGACCACGTCGCCGAGGTCGCCATAGGTCCACGGGGACGGCGGGGGTGTTCCGACCGTGAGGGTGAGGGTTCCGGTGCCGTCGCCGGCCGCGTTCCCGGCGGTCGTGGTGACGGTGAACTCGCCGGTCTCGCGGGGCGTTCCGTGGATCAGGCCGGTGCGTCTGTCGACGCGGAGGCCGTCGGGCAGGCCGGTGGCGGTGAACCGCGCGGGCTCGTGGGAGGCCCGCAGGACGTGCTGGAAGTCGACCCCCTTGTTCGCGAACGCCTGACCCGCCGAGGTGAGTTCGGGCACGGCGGGGGTCGGCATCGTCGCGGACGATGCTTGAGAAAGAGGGCCACGCCCGGCGGCGTTGGTCTTCGCGACGGCGTAGTGGTACGTCGTCCCGGGGGTGCCGGTGGCGTCCGCGTACCGGATCCGGGTGCCGGACCCGACCGGGCCGACGCCGGTCGCGAGGGTGGCGTAGGGGCCGTCGGGGTCCGTCGCCCGCAGGACTTTGTAGCAGGCGGAGAGATCGGGGTCGGTCCAGGCCAGTTCGACTGCGTCGGAGCCCGCGCTCGCCGTCAGGTCCCCGGCTGTCCGGGCGGGTTGGGGCACGGACCAGATCTCGCCCGCCGAGGCGGAGGTCACGGTGACGTTGTCGAAGGCGCCGGTGCCGGTCTCGGCGTAGTCCGCGTCGACGCCGAGGCACGAGGTGAGCAGCAGGCCCGCGTACGCGGTGCGGCCCAACGCGACCTCGGTGGAGCCGACTTCCGTCCAGCGGATGCCGTCCGGGGAGATGGCGCCGGTGCAGCGGCGGCCCTTTCGGGTCACCCGGACCCAGTACGGCTTCCGCAGCCGGTAGCCGTCGCCCGCGGCCTCGACGTACGGGGCCTCCAGCGGGGTCGCCGACTCGGGCAGGGCGCCGATGCCGGAGATCGGGAAGGCGGCGCCCGTGGTGATCGCCGTCTGCTGCGAGGGCGGCACCGGTGTGCTGCCGGTCGCGGAGACGGCGGCCCCCTTCGACGGCCGCACCGTCCACACCCCGCTCCAGGTGTGCAGCGGCAGCCCCTGGATGACCATGGCGGCGTGGGCCGCGTCCGCGTCGAGGGAGTCCCGCAGACTGACGCCGATCTTCGAGTACTGCGAGCTCAGCGGCCATACGATCCGCGCGGTGACCGTGCCGTCGCCGCGCAGGGGCAGATGGACGAGCCGGTGGGTGTCGGCGGTGCCGCTCGCCTCCAGCACGAACCGCTCACCGTCGAAGACGGCCGCACCGGGGATCTTCACGTCCCCGATGTCCTGGGTCGACCAGGGCTCGGGGAGACCTGCGGTGGCCGAGGCGGGCGCCGAATCGCCGCTGCCGCCATGGGAGTTGGTGGCGATGACGGTGTAGTGGTAGGTCCGCCCCGCGCGTACCCGGTTGTCCGTGTACGTCGGCTTGTCGAGACCGGTGGCGATCTTCACGTACGGCCCCTGGGGGCGCGTGGCGCGCAGGACGGTGTACGTCGTAGCCCACGTCGAGGGCAGCCAGCTCACCGTGATCCCGGCCCGCTCCCCCACCGCTGTCACCCCCGCCGGTGCGTTCGGCGCGGTGGGAGCGGGTGCCGTGGCCCCCGCGTAGGCGAACGTCCCCCAGCTCGGCAGGTCGTCGTTGCTGCCCTCGACGACCCGGGCGCCGCCGGTGCCCCGGAAGACGGCCGCCTCGGTGTACGGGGTGTCGAGGCCGCGGACGCCGGCGTAGTGGGCGTAGGCCATCTCGTAGATCGGGGGCAGGGTGCCGCGGCCGGTCGCGGAGACGGTCTGCTTGATGTACTTGCCGGTGCGGTCGAGGTCCGGGGTGAAGGGGACGTCGTTCCCGAGGTTGTAGCGGGCCGCGTACTCGAAGTTGGCGAGGATGCGGTTGCCGTCATAGCCCCACAGGTCGACGCCCTGGTTCCAGGCGACCTGGGCGATGTCACCGGTCAGACCGACCGCGAGCTGCTCGTGGCCCTGGTCGCGGCCGGACTCCTGGCCCTGGCCGGCGTCGGTGACGATGCGGTGGGCGATGGATCCGTTGCCTGCGCCGGCCGCGGCGAAGCGCAGGGCGTCCTCGAAGAGGGTGGGCTCCTCGCAGAACACGCCGATGGCCAGGATGGTCTGCAGGGCCGTCAGGTCCCAGTTGCCGTTGGCGTAGAGCATGTAGCCGGAGACGGCCGGATACCAGACGTCCAGGAAGGAGCGCTCGCAGCGGGCGATGTCCGCGTCGGTCCAGCCGTCGTAGCCGGTGTGGCGCAGCAGTTCGGCCGCGTTGACGAACTTGAAGGCCTGGAGTCCCGCGCCGAGCGGGCCGTCGGCGCCCGTGATCATGGTGAGGGAGGCGGACCAGGCGTTGAGGAGGTCGCGGGCTTTGTCGGCGTTCGCGCGGTCGCCCGTGACGGCCCACATGAGGGCGTTCTGGTAGGCGGCGGCCGAGTCGGCGACGGCCTGGTTCTGGAAGTTGGTGGGGCCGCGTCCCCAGGAGGTGATCTGGCCGGTGTTCTGGATGGTGTACGTCGACCGGGAGCGCGCGTGGGCGGCGAACGCCAGGTAGCCGTCGTGAACCGGGGACTGCTTCGCGGCGACCGCGGCCTTCATGCGGGCCAGGTCGTCGGCGGTGTGCAGGAGGCCGGGGTGGGTGAAGGCGCGGGAGCCGTCGGCGCGTCCGGCGGCCCGGGCGGTGCCGGGGGCGAGCAGTCCGCCGGCGCCCGCCACCAGCAGCAGGGCTGCCGTGCCGCCGAGGAAGCTGCGGCGGCTGGGGGCGAGATCGGTTCCGGGGAGGCTGGTGCTCATGACGCGGCGGCCGCCTCGGCCTCGGCGGTGGTGAGGAACTTGAGGTTCGTCACGTGCTCGTTGGAGAACCACTGGATCGTGTCCGTGGTGTAGTACCAGCTCGGCTTCTTCATCGAGTCGGCGACGACCAGCCCGTTGATCACCAGGTTCTCGAAGGTGACGTCCTTGATGGCGTGCTTGGCGTCATAGCCGAGGAGGAGCGAGGGCTTGGCGTTCGTGCCCGTGTAGCTGAGGTTCTTGACGTAGACGTTCTCGATGCCGCGGCCGACCGAGGTGTTGTACTTCGTGTTGTACATGACCTTCATGTAGATGACCTGGCCCCAGCGGAAGTCCTCGATCCGGATGTCCTCGATCCGGACGTTCTTGATCAGGTTGGAGTCGCCGGGGTTGAGGGCGATGCAGCCCTGGTAGTTCATCTGCGGTTCGCGGTGGTCGAGGATGTCGATGTTCTTGAAGCGGAGGTTCTTCAGGACCTCGGGGTTGTCGGTGTTGCCGTGCGTGCCGACGTTGATCGGGTGGGCGACGTCCGCCCAGAGGGTGGAGTCGCGGACGGTGATGTCCGTGGTGTCGCCGTAGTACTCCCAGCGGTGGGTGTAGATGGCGATGCAGTCGTCGGAGTTGCGCATGAAGACGCCGTCGATGACGACGTTGCTGGAGCAGAAGACGTCGATGCCGTCGCCCCAGCCCTTGTTGCTGAAGGAGCCGAGCCCCTTGATGGTGACGCCGGTGGCCTCGCCCAGCTGGACGGCGTATCCGTTCGGGTTGAGCACGGTGAGGGCGCCGATGGAGATGTTCCGCGAACTCTCCACCAGGGCCCCGCCGCCCGCGGTCCCGGCGAGCACACCCCGGCCGGCGATCCCGGCGTGCTCCACGTTCCGGAAGATCACGGTCGCTTTGAGGACGGCGCCGCCGTCGAGGTACACGGTCTTGCCGGAGGGGACGAGCAGGGTGCCGTCGGCGGTGGTGTGGACGCCGGGGCCGTAGTAGAGGACGTCCGGGTCGTCCTGCGCGGGCTTCTTCTTCTCGACCGCGCGGGCGAACAGGTGGAGACAGTCGAAGATGTCGTCGTTGATCTGGACCACGAGATTGCGCGGCTGGTCGAGCGTGAAGCGCAGGGTGTCACCGAGCACCTCGGGCTTGATGCCGTAGGAGTCCGGTCTCACCCGCACCTTGGTGGTGCCGCCCTTGAGGTAGGTGACCTCGACCTCGACGGAGCCCTGGAAGTCGAAGTACGCCAGCGAGGAGCTGTAGGTCTTGCTGGAGCCGGTGGTGGGGTTGATCTCGCCCAGCTGGGGCCGCCAGATGTCGAGGGTCTGCCAATCGCCGTCGGGGGCGGTGCGGACCCGCACCTTGAAGCTGGTGTTGGTCGGCATCGCGGCCGGGCGGGGGTAGGTCACCAGCTTCGGCGTGACGCCGGCGGTGTCGTCGGCCCGGGCCGCCGTGGCCGTCAGGTCGGTCAGACCGGCGGCGAGCACGGTGGCACCGGCCGCCTGGAGGGCCGTACGGCGGGACAACGGCGTGTTCATGCGGGACTCCTTGCGAACAGGGGTACGGGGACGGCTACTTGAGGCCGGTCGTCGACATGCCGGCGACGAAACCACGCTGGGCGACGAGGAAGATCAGCAGGATCGGGACGACGTACATCACCGAGGCCGCGGCCTGGAGGTTGGTGACCGGGGTGCCGGCCGAGGTGACGTAGGTGGACATGACGGCGACCGCGAGGGTGGTGCGGTCCGTGGACAGCAGGAGCTGCGGGGCGATGTAGTCGCCCCAGGTCCAGGTGAAGGCGATCACGAAGCTCGCGGAGAGGACCGGCCAGGACTGCGGGAGGAAGATCCGCCAGAAGATGGCCGCGTAGCCGCAGCCGTCGACGATCGCCGCCTCCTCCAGCTCGCGGGGCAGGCCCGCGAAGAACTGCCGGAAGAGGAAGACCAGATAGGGGGCGGAGGACAGGCCCCACAGCACCCACGGCCAGTACGTGTCGACCATGCCGAGCTTGGCGAAGATCAGGTAGGTCGGCAGCAGGGTGATCATCTGGGGCAGCATCATCGAGCCGAGCAGGATGCCGAACAGGCTCTTCTTGCCGGGGGCTTCGAGGCGGGCGAAGCCGAAGCCGACCCAGGCGGAGCTGAGGGTGACGAGGGTGGCGTAGATGAGCGCGATGATCAGGGAGTTGCGGGCGTAGCCGAGGAAGTCGATGAGGTTGAAGGCGTCGGCGATGTTGTGCCACTGGATGTGGTCGGGCAGCCAGTGCACGGGTGAGGCCGCCAGTTCGGCCGGGGTCTTGAGGCCGGAGACGACCAACCAGCCGAAGGGGCCGAGGAACAGGCCGGTGATCGCGACGAGGACCGTGTAGAGGACGAGACGGTTGACGCGGATCTGGGGACCGCGCTTCGGGGTGGCGGTGGTGGCGGTCACTTCTTCGCCTCCGGGTCGACGTTGTAGAACACCACGCCGGACGTGGCCTTGAAGATCACTCCGGTCGCGACGAGGATCAGGACGAAGAGCACCCACAGCAGCGCGGAGGCGTAGCCGTAGCGGCCGAACGCGAAGTACTCCGCGAACACGTGCATCATGTAGAGGTAGGTGGACTGCGGGAGCGCGGTGATGCCGGCCGGGGTCGGGTCGGGGGCCAGCAGCAGCGGCATGATGGTCTGCACCGAGGCGATGACCCCGGTCACGGTCTGGAAGAGCAGCACCGGCGACAGCAGCGGGACGGTGATGCTGCGGAAGCTCCGCCAGGCGCTCGCTCCGTCGATCCGGGCCGCTTCGAGGAGTTCGCGGGGGATGTCCTGGAGCCCCGCCAGCGAGATGATCATGATGTTTCCGGCCGTCCAGAGCACCGTCATGATCAGTACGTAGCGGGCGTAGGGGTCGGCGAGCCAACCGAGGGCGTCGATCCCGAAGAGGTTCAACACCCCATTGGCGGCACCGGAGTTCTGGTCGAAGAGCTGCTTGAACGCGATGCCCGCGCCCACCGGGGGCACCACCGCCGGCAGATACAGCAGGGTGCGGAACAGCCCGCGCGCCTTGAGCGGCCGGTTCACCAGTACGGCGAGCCCGAGCCCGGCGATGATCGACAGCGGCACCGAGGTGATCGCGAACAGGCCCGTGCGGCCCAGCGACTGCCAGGTCTGCGCGTCGGAGAACAGCTCGCGGTAGTTGCCGAACCCGACGTAGTGCCAGTGCGGGGAGATGCCGTCGAAGGTGGTGAAGCTCAGCCACAGCGCGTACGCCATCGGCGCGATGGTCAGCAGCGCGAAGCCGATGATCCACGGTGAGGCGAACATGTAGAACGCGCGGTGCCTGCGTGCCACCATGGAGGTGTGCCTCGGTGGCCGGTTCCCAGCGGTGGCCTGCGCCGGGCGGCCGAGGTCCGTGGCCGCGGCCGCGGCTGTCTGATCGACCGTCATGCCACCTGCTCCTTACCGCGTTTGAGCTGCTCGTTCATGGCCGAGTTCAGGCGCCCCGCGAGGGTGTCGACGGACATGCCGCCGGTCATGGCGGCCGGGGCGATCTGGTTGAAGAGGGCGAGCAGCGAGTCCGCGCCGGCGTACGGCGTGAAGGCGATCACCGAGTAGTGCTTCAGCTCGGCCTCCTGCACCTTGAGCACCCGCCGCTGGTAGTCCTCCTGAGCGGGCATCAGCGGTCGCAGCGACTTCAGGGTCGGGATGCCCCAGCCGCCGGAGGCGCGCGCCTTGGCCGGTGCCTCGCCGAAGAACCACTCGAACACCCGCCAGGCGGCGTCCTTGTGGTGGGACTTGCTCGGGATCCAGAAGCCGGTGCCGGCCTGGCAGGGGCTGACCCGCCGGCCGCCCTCGAAGTACGGGGCGGGGGCGAGCCGGGACAGCGGCGCCAGCTTCTTGTCCGCGTTGATCAGACCGCCGAGCCAGTACCCAGAGTTCGACATGGCGAGCCGGTTCGCCTGGAAGGTGGGCCCGTCCCAGGTGTTGGGGTCCGGCTGGATGATGCTGGGTCCGACCTTGGTACGGCAGTAGTCGACGTACCAGCCGAGTGCCTTGCGGGCCTCGGGGGTGGTGAAGTCGACCCGGGAGTAGTCGTCGTTGAACAGGTTCCCGCCGGCCGCCACGGTGAGGCTCGCCAGGAGGTTGGGGGTGAGCACACCGTTGTAGCTGCCGCCGAACACGGTCGTCTGGCCGTTCTTGCGGCGGGTGAGCCGTTTGGCCTTGTCCAGCCACTCCTCGTAGGTGACCGGGTCCAGCTCGGGCGGGTAGTCGACGCCGGCCTGGTCGAACAGCCCGGTGTTGTACCAGAACATCGAGTCCTGGGAGAAGTCCTTCGCCATGCCGTAGCGCGGGCCCCTGCCCTGGGTGCGGCCGTCGTAGCGCCACAGGTCGTTGACCGGGTCCAGGTCGTCCGGCCGGAGAACGCTGCTCCTCGCGAAGTACGGGTCCAGGTCCTCCATCACACCCCGGGCCGCGTAGTACGGGGCGTCCACGGCACCGACACCGCGCACCAGGTCGGGCGGGTTGCCGTTGGTCATCATCGCGATCAGCTTGCTGGTGCTGTACAGCACCGTGTTGATCCTGACGCCGATGTCCTTCTGGGCCTGCTTGATCAGTTCAGGCGAGAGGTCGTCGGCCTTGGCCATCACCGTGACGGTCTCGCCGGAGCCACCGACCGCGCTCGACACCCGCATCGCACAACCGCTCAGCGCTGCCGACCCCGCCACGGCACCGCCTGCGGAAAGGGAGAGAAAACGGCGGCGGCTCAGCGCGGCACCGGCATGTGGGCGCACGACGCCCCACCTCCTGCTCTGTCCGTTCATGGACACGCCGCGGCGGTTGGACAACCGGTTGCTGCGTGTGGGGCAGAGCTTCGGCCCTGTCCGGAAACGGCGTCAAGAGGCTCGACGAACTTTCGAAAAGACTGCGTAACCTCGTCGACATCGCACCGGCGAAGAAACCGGTTGTCATCCGGGCGTCCACAGTGATTGACCACCGCTCGATGGCAGACCTACGGTAGATCTGCCGTAGAAGACGTTTTCAGAAACTGTTTCCACTCAGTGTGTCAGGAGTGACATGCCCAGCCCTCAGCCACCCAGGGCCGTGTTCGCGATGGATCCCGTACACCTCCCCCTGCTCTTCCCCCCACCCCTGATGACCCGGCTGAGCGAGGCCGCCGACCTCGACCCCGCGCTCGTCGTCCAGGACTTCACCGACCCCCGCGCGGCGGACGCCCTGACCAGGGCCGACGTACTGATCACCGGCTGGGGCTGCCCCCACCTCGACACCGGTGTCCTCGCCGCCGCGCCCCGGCTCAGGACCGTCCTGCACGCCGCCGGTTCGGTCCGCTCACTCGTCGGTGACGCCGTGTGGGAACACGGCGTCGCCGTCTCCAGCGCGGTCACCGGCAACGCCCTGCCGGTCGCGGAGTACACCCTCGCGATGATCCTGCTGTGGGGGAAGGACGCGTTCGACCACCGCGAACGGTTCCGGATCACCCACGCGTATCCGCCACCCGCGCAGACCGCGGCCACCGGGAACGTGGGACGGCGGGTCGGCGTCATCGGGGCGTCCCGGGTGGGGCGGCGGCTGCTGGAGCTGCTGCGGCCGTTCGACTTCACGGTGCTGTTGCACGACCCGTACGTCAGTCCTGCGGAGGCCGGCGCCCTCGGGGCCGAACTCGTGTCGCTGGAGGACCTGTTGAGACACAGCGACATCGTCTCGCTGCACGCGCCCGACATCCCGGAGACGTACCGGATGCTGGACGCGGACCGGCTCGGGCTGATCCGGGACGGGGGCGTGCTCATCAACACGTCCCGCGGGGCGCTGGTCGATCCCGACGCGCTGACCGAGGAGCTGGTCTCCGGGCGGCTGCGGGCGGTGCTCGACGTCACCGAGCCCGAACCCCTGCCCGCGGGATCGCCGCTGTACCGGCTGCCCAACGTGTTCCTCACACCGCACATCGCGGGCTCGCTCGGGAACGAGCTGGAGCGGCTGGGGCGCATCGTGGTGGAGGAGCTGGAGCGGGTGGCGGCGGGGGTGGGGTTGGAGCATGAGGTGCGGCACGCGGACATGGGGCGGGTGGCTTGAGCTGCGGCCGGGCGGGGGTCACTTCGCCGGGCGGGGGTTATTTCGCCTGGCCGGGGGGCTAGTTCACGTGCCCGCACTACCTTGGTTCGGTCGCCTACGGGGGCGCCTCAGTCGGTGTCGAGCGGCCGATCGTGCTCGACGCTTCGCGCCTCCGCGCTCCCCCACTCTCGGCTTCGTTCGAGCGGGAGGGGCCCCCATGACCGCTCGACACCGACGCGCCCCCTACGGCTCCCTCACGGCCGGTGTCCGGGGTGCAGACCGAGTTGGTGGGCACTTGCCGTCCGTTGGTGCCTACGCCGTCGGAATCGTGCTGTAGTAACAAGGGGATACGGTTTCCCGGACCCTGGGTCCGGTGTGGCCGGGCCACTCTCACTAAGGAGCCGCAAGGGTGAGTCAGCGCAAGGCGTCCGGGGACGTCGGACGGGCCACCATCCGGGACGTGGCCGAGCGGGCCGAGGTGTCCGTGGCCAGCGTTTCGCGCGTGTTGTCCGGGAACTACCCGGTCTCCGAGGACCTCCGCCGCAGGGTGATGAAGGTCGTGCGCGATCTGGACTACGTCACCAACGCGCACGCCCGGTCGCTCGCCGGGGGCGGCACACCCACGGTCGCCATCCTCATCAACAACATCACCGGCGCCGCGTTCGCCCACGTGGCCAAGGGAGTGGAGGGCGCCGCCACCCTGCGCGGCTGGCTCTCCCTCGTGGGGACCACCGGGGACGACCCCGAGCGTGAGCTCGCCCTCGTCAACCTCATGCGCCAGCAGGGGGTCGCGGCCGTGGTGCTGCTCGGCGGGGCCTACGACTACGACGAGTACCAGCTGCGCATGGCCCGGTTCGCCCGTTCCCTGGACGCCGCCGGGTCGCATCTGGTGCTCGTCGGCCGGCCTCCGCTGGAAGGTGACGTGCCGGCCACCACCGTGGACTACGACAACGAGGGCGGGGCCTACGCCATGGCCAGCCATCTGCTCTCGGCCGGGCACCGGAGGGTTCTCGTGCTGCCCGGGCACTCCGAACTCACCACCGCCCAGGGGCGGTTGAACGGGGCCCGGCGCGCCTTCGAGGCGTACGGCGTGCCGTTCGAGCCAGGGATGGTGCGGCACGGGGCCTACGACTACGAGCACGGGTACGAGGCCGTCGAGGAAGGCCTGCGGGACGGGCTCGAGTTCACCGCCGTCCTCGCCGGGACCGATGTCGTCGCCGCCGGGGCCATGCAGGCGCTGCGGGCGGCCGGGCTGCGGGTGCCCGAGGACGTGTCGATCGTCGGGTACGACGACATCCCGCTGGCCTCCCAGCTCACCCCGCAGCTCACCACCGTCCATGTGCCGTACGAGGAGATGGGGCGGGTCGCCCTGCGTGCGGTCGCGGACCGGCGTGAGGGCGGTGGACCACGGCGCCGGGGGGCCGACGGGGACCATCTGGTGCTGGGCACCCATGTCGTCGTACGGAACTCGGTACGGCCGCCCGCACCACCTCGCTAGCAACAGAAGAAGAGATCGTTTCGTAAACGGTTTCCGCGCTCGCCGGGAGCCGGTCCGCCGGGGAGCCCGGCTGTGGGCCTTTCGCTCCGGTAGGCCTCTGAGCTGGAAGTACGTCAAGTCGTGCGGGATTTTCGGGGCGCGCCCGGACCTAACCTCGTGGACAAATCGGCGTAACAAATTGTCGTCTACCTCTTGCTAACCACCGGACCGTCGGCCTACCGTCCCAGCAACCGGTTACTACAGCTTCTGCTGGGCCGACCCCCCGCAACCGCGAGCCGATGAACTTCCGGCCGCCGTTTCCGGCCGGCACCGAGCCGCCGATCCCCTCTCTCCTCTCCGAGACGCCCTACTTTCCGAAGGAACACGGTCAGATGAACTTCAGCAGCCCCCGGAGAAGGTTCGCCCGCGTCGCCGTTGCGGGACTCGCGTTGTCAGGTCTGCTCACCGCGTGCGGCGGGTCGGACGATTCCGACGACTCGCAGTCGTCCGGGCCGGTCACCCTCCCCTTCTGGGGCTGGGCCAACGGCCAGGACGCGGTCGTCAAGGCGTTCAACGCCTCGCACAAGGACATCCAGCTGAAGTACACGAAGGTCACCGACCAGCTGACCATGCAGAAGCAGCTGACCAACGCGGTGAAGGCGGGCAACGCGCCCTGTCTCGTGCAGAACACCGCCGAGTACGTCACCAGTTGGGTCGCGCAGGGCGCGCTCGCCGACATCACGAAGTACGTCGAGGGCGAGAAGGGCAAGTTCAACACCGGGTCGTGGGCGAGCGCCCAGGTGCAGGGGAAGTCGTACGGCGTGCCGACCAGTTCGTCGCCGAACTTCACCATCTACCGCACCGACCTCTTCAAGAAGTACGGCATCAAGGCGCCGACGACCTGGGACGAGTTCATCGCAGCGGGCAAGGTGCTGAAGAAGCACGGCATAAAGATCACCAACTCCGCCGGTGAGGACCCCAGCACGCTGGAGGTGCTCGCCATGCAGGCCGGGGCGCACTGGTACGCCATCGACGGCAACTCCTGGAAGGTGGACTTCCAGGACGCGGGCACGCTGAAGGCCGCCAAGGTGATCCAGGAGATCATCGACAACGACCTCAACAGCAAGCTGTCCTTCGCCGACTACGCGGCCGTGCAGCGCAACTACGACAACGGCGGCACCGCCACCCGGCAGATCTCCACCTGGCAGATGGCCGGCATGGTGCAGAACTTCACCAAGTCCTTCGGGAACTGGGGCCTTTCGCCCTGGCCGACGTTCACCGGTGAGGCCGCCAAGACCCCGGCCGGCACCAACCTGACCGGCAGCGTGACCCTGGTGACCAAGGGCTGCAAGAACCAGGAGCAGGCCGCCGAGGCCGCGCTGTGGATGTCCACGAACACCGGCGCGGTGAAGATCATGGCGAGTCCGACCACCGGCAACGGTGTGATGCCGGCGCTGGCCGACAGCGACCCGTACGTGCCCGAGGCGGTCTCGGAGAAGCTGCTCGGCTCCAACTACCAGGCGGGCCAGCAGGTCGTGAAGGACAGCCTGAAGACCGTCACCACCGACTGGACCTTCGGGCCCGACTGGACCGCGATGTTCACCGAGATGCAGGCCGGCTGGGCCAAGGTGGTCAGCAAGGAGCAGACGGTGACCGACCTGCTGGCGCACATGCAGGAGTGGACGGTCGCCGACCTGAAGTCCCGCGGCATCAGCGTCAAGGGCTAGAGGCTGAGGGCTGCTGCTGATGATTCGCTCACTGCGTTGGAAGGGTGCCGCCTTCACGGTGCCCTTCCAGCTCGGCTTCGTCTTCCTGTACCTGCTGCCGATCGGGTACGCCGTCTACCAGTCGCTGTACCGGTCGCAGTCCTCCGGGCTGGGGCTCGGGGGTACGACCGACGAGTTCTCCGGTCTGGACAACTACCGACAGGGCCTCACCGACTCGGCGTTCATGGGGTCCGTGCTGCGGGTCGTGCTGTTCGCCTGTGTGCAGATCCCGGTCATGCTGCTGGTCAGCCTGGTGCTGGCGCTGTTCCTTGACGCGCTCAGCTCCAGGATGGCCGGGCGGTTCCGGATCCTGCTGCTGGTGCCGTACATGATCCCGGGCGTGGTCGCGGCCATCGTGTGGCTGAACCTCTACAGCCCGGACGTCGGCCCGCTCACCCCGCTCGGCGAGATCTTCGGGTTTTCCTGGAACTTCTTCGCGCCCTCGATGGTGTGGCCGTCCATCGGCAACCTGCTGACCTGGCACGGCATCGGCTACAACATGGTCATCATCTACTCCGCGCTCCAAGGCGTGCCCCGCGATCTCTTCGAGGCCGCTCGGCTCGACGGGGCCTCGGAGCTGCGGATCGCGCTCAGCATCAAGATCCCGTTCGTGCGGGGGGCGTTGGTGCTGACGGGGATGCTCTCCGTCATCCAGATGCTCCAGATCTTCAACGAGCCGGCGCTGTTCCGGAACGTCACCCCGCAGACGGTCAGTGACTCCTTCACCCCGATCATGATCATCTACAACCAGGCGTTCAACGCCGGCAACTACCACTACGCGGCGGCCCTTTCGGTGCTGCTCGCCCTGATCCTCGGCGTCGCCTCCTTCCTCTTCTACCGGTTCACCTCGAAGGAGGCCGACTGATGACCCTCGTCGAGGAACCCACGAAGAGCACGCCGGTCCGGCGGCTCACCAAGCCCGATCCGGCGGCCCGTTCGCGTGGCGGGCAGCGGTTCCTGCTCGTCGGGCTGTCTCTGGCGAGCGTCTACAGCCTGTTCCCTGTGTGGTGGCTGGTCGTCGCGGCCACCAAGGACCGCACCGGGCTCTACCAGTCCAACGGGCTGTGGTTCTCCGGCTGGCACCTGTGGGACAACCTGCGTCAGCTGTTCACCTACGAGCACGGCATCTTCCTGCGCTGGACGGCCAACTCGTTCCTGTACGCCGGGGTCGGCTCGCTGGGCGGCACGCTGCTGGCGCTCGCCACCGGTTACGGCCTCGCACGCTTCGACTTCCCCGGCCGCAACCTGGTGTTCGCGTGCGTGGTCGGTTCCTTCCTGATCCCGATCGCGCTGCTCACCCTGCCGCTGTACCTGCTGTTCTCGGAGATCGGCCTGGTCGACACGCCCTGGGCGATGCTGATCCCCTGTCTGATCAACCCGTTCAGCGTGTACCTCGCCAAGGTCTACACCGAGGCCACGATCCCCTTCGAGCTGCTGGAGGCGGCCCGTATCGACGGTGCCGGGGAGCTGAGGATCTTCTTCAGCATCGTGCTGCGGATGATGACCACCGGCGGCGCGACGGTGTTCCTGCTGGCCTTCGTCAACACCTGGAACGCCTTCTTCCTGCCGCTGACCGTGCTGCGCGGCGAGAACAACTGGACGCTCAACATCGGCCTCTACAACTGGTCCGGCAAGCGCCTGGAGTCCGGCGTCGACCTCACCAGCCTGGTCCTCACCGGCGCCCTGCTGTCCATCGTCCCCATGGCGATCATGATGGTCGCGATGCGCCGCTACTGGCGTTCCGGAGTCACCCTCGGAGCCCTCAAGTGACCCTGCTGCACAACCCGGTGATCCGGGGCTTCGCCCCCGACCCGTCGATGGTCCGCGTCGGCGACCGGTACTACGTGGCGACCAGTTCCTTCGAGTGGTTCCCGACGATCCCGCTGCACCGCTCCCGCGACCTCGCGCACTGGGAGTACGCGGGCCATGTCCAGGGCGCCGTCCCGGGCGACTCCCTTGCGGGCGTCCCCGATTCGGGCGGCATCTGGGCACCCTCCCTGAGCTGGGACGGCGAGCGGTTCTGGGTGGTCTACTCGATCGTCCGCTCGGTCGGCACTCCGTACTTCGACACGGACACCTATGTCTGTACGGCGACATCGGCGTCCGGCGAGTGGACGGCACCGCGGCGGATCGCGAGCCATGGCTTCGACCCCGCGCTCTTCCACGACGACGAGGGCCGGCTATGGCTGCTCAACCTCCAGAACGACCACCGCCCCGGCGGCCGGCGCTTCTCCGGGATCGTGCTGACCGAACTGGACCGGGAGACGCTGGCGCCCGTCGGTGACACCCACCTGCTGCTCCAGCACGAACGGCTCGTCGAAGGGCCGAAGCTCCTTCGGCACCAAGGCTGGTACTACCTCGTCCTCGCCGAGGGCGGCACCGGTTTCGAGCACGGGGTCCTGGTCGCGCGCAGCCGGGAGATCACCGGCCCGTACGAGCTGGACGACCGGCCGCTGCTGACGTCCCGGGACGACCCGTCGCTGCCGCTGCAGAAGGCGGGGCACGGCGAACTGGTCCAACTACCGGATGGCAGCTGGGTGTTGAGTCATCTCGCCGCCCGCCCGCTGGACACGCCGGACGGGCCGCGCTGCCCGCTCGGCCGGGAGACGGCGATCCAGGCGGTGACGTGGGATGCGGAGGGCTGGCCGAGGATGCGGCACGGGGGTTCGCATCCGGCGGTCGAGGTCGACGTATCCACGCAGCCCGGGCCGGCGGAGCAACTCACCGTGTCCGGTGCCCCGTTGGCCTGGCCCTGGAGCACCCTGCGTGCCGCGCCCGATGCGTCCTGGGCCGACACCGGCGCCCGCCCCGGCTGGATCCGGCTGCGGGGGCGGCACGGGCCGGAGTCGCGGTGGGCGCACAGTCTGCTGGCCCAGCGGATCACCGAGCACCGGGCGGAGGCCGAGGTCACCGTGGAGGCCCGGCCGACCACGTTCACGCAGGCCGCCGGTCTGGTGCTCTGGTACGACACCGCGTCCTATCTGGCCCTGGACCTGACCTGGGCGGAGCCCGAGGGCGAGGAGCAGCGTGGCCAGCAGTGGCGGGGCGGCGGGCGGACCGTGCTCCGCCTGGTCGAGCGGGACGAGGGCAGCACCCGGCAGGTGGCCGTGGTCGACGTGGACACGGAAAGCGCCTTCACACTCGGGGTGACCGTGGTGGAGGGAGTGGCCCGTTTCTGGTTTCTCGACATGGAAGGCGAGCGGCAATTCATCGGTCCGGAGCTGGACTTCACCCATCTCTCCGACGACCACGGGTCCAGGCTCCGGTTCACGGGCGCGATGGCCGGAATCCATGCCGTGGACCTGGTCGACGCGGCCTTCACGGCTGACTTCACCGGGTTCCGCCTGAGCTGCGGGTAGCGTTCGAGGTTTCGAAAGTCAGGGGGACTCGACGACCGGCCGAGCCCGACCTCTTCCCGACTTCAGCGGGCGAACCTAGGGTAGGAAGCGCTTACTGTTTCGCGCTTGCTGTTTCCGCGCTGGTCGAAACTTTCATGGCCCTCGGGCGGGCCGGAGAGGTGGTTCCCGATGGTCCGCACGGGGAGTGCGAGCGTGGCGGCCGGTCCGACGCTTGCGGTCGTGGCCCGGGAGGCGGGCGTGTCGGTGCCGACCGCCTCCAAGGTGGTCAACGGCCGGGAGGACGTGGCCCCCGAGACCCGCCGCCGGGTCACCGAGGCACTGGACCGGCTCGGCTATGTCCGCAGACCGAGGTTCGACGCGGCGAAGTCGTCGGGTCTCGTCGACCTGGTCGTGCACTCGCTGGAGACCTCCTGGTCGGGGGCGGTGCTGCACGGGGTGGAGGCCGCCGCCCACGACGCGGGCCTGGAGGTGGTGGTCTCGGCCGGACTGACCCGGAGCCGGGCCGGACGCCCGGACCGCGGCTGGATGGACAAGCTCACCGCACGCGGCTCCTCCGGCGTGCTGTTCAACCTGGCCGAGCTGACGGCGTCCCAGTACGGCTGGCTGGACCAGCACCGCATCCCGTACGTCCTGATCGACCCGGTTCTGGAGCCGCCGCCGGGCGTGGTCTCGGTGGGCGCGGCGAACTGGCAGGGCGGGGTGACGGCGACCGAGCACCTGCTCGCGCTGGGCCACGAACGCATCGCGGTCGTCGCCGGTCACCAGCGCAAGATGTGCAGCAGCGCGCGCGTGGCGGGCTACCGTTCCGCGCTCGCGGCGGCGGGGATACGGCAGCGTCCCGAGTACGTCCGCCACGCCGGCTTCGACGAGAGCGCGGCCCATCGCCGCACGCTGGAACTCCTCGATCTGCCCGAACCGCCCACCGCGGTCTTCGTCTGCTCCGACCACATGGCCCTCGGCGTGTACGAGGCCCTGGCCGAACGGGGCCTGCGCGTCCCCGACGACATCAGCGTCGTCGGCTTCGACGACCTCCCCGAGGCCCGCTGGACCACTCCGGCGCTCACCACGGTCCGTCAGCCCCTGTCGGAGATGGCGGCGACGGCCCTGCGCCTGCTGGTCCGCATGAGGGAGGGAGATCGCCCGGAGAGCACCCGGACCGAGCTGTCGACGCGGCTGGTGGAGCGGGCGAGCACGGCCCCGCCGCCCGGCTGAACCGTCGACCGGCTGCAGGGGCCACCCACCGCCGGTTTCGTTCAGCTTCGGTCATCCGTGGGCGAGGGGAACTGGCCGGGGCGGACGGGCGTCGAACGATGCGGCGGGGAGGGGGGCCGCTGCCCCTGCCGGGGCGGCGGCGAGCACTTGGGGGACGACCATGACGCGCTGGCGGCCGCTGCCGGACTCGCTTCCGAGGGAGGCGCGGCAGCTCGTCGAACAGCTGCGGCACCTCAAGGACCGTACGGATCTGAGCCTCGCCGAGCTGGCCCGGCGCACCGCGTACAGCAAGTCGTCCTGGCAGCGGTATCTCAGCGGGGCCAAGCAGCCGCCGCGGGGGGCGGTGCAGGCGCTGTGCCGGGTGGCGGGCGCGGACCACGCGCGGCTGCTGGCGCTGTGGGACCTGGCCGCCCCGGTCTGGCCGTACGGCACGGTGGTGACGGCGGTGGCGCCGGAGGTGGCGGTGTCGGTCCCGGCCGGTCTCGAGTACCGGCGGTGGCGTGCGGCTGCGCTGGTCGCGTTCGCCGTCATCGTGCTGCTGGTGGTGGGGGTGCTGTGGGCGTGGCCGTCGGGGAGCGGGTGACGGTACGGCCGCCCGCTCCCCCGCCGGCCGGGGTCAGCCGAGCTGGTCGTAGTACGCGTTCCGCCAGGGGCCGGTGCCCTTGAGCTTGACCCGGTACTTGCCGCCGACCCGCTTGAAGTCGACGTCCCGGCTGTCGCCGTCGTAGCGGACGCCGCCGCCCGGGACGGGGCCGTGGAGCCACTGCTGGGCGAACTCCCAGCTCTGGTCGGTGACCACGCCGTCGTTCTCGGTGAGTCCGTAGCGCTCCTGCCACCACTGGGTGGCGGACTCGGTCTGCGGGCCGAACGAGCCGTCGATCTGGCTCTTGGCGAAGTTGTGCCAGTCCCCGTCCTCGTCCTGCCACTTGGCGCCGTCCGCGTACAGGACGGACTGCCACAGGGCCGTCGCGTTGCCGTTGGCGTGGTCGTCGACGCCCAGGTTCTCCTCGTCCTGCCAGTCGTCGCTGACGACGCCGTTGCCGTCGACGCCGTGGTACGAGGCCGCGTCGGCAGCCGGCGCCACGGCGAGGCCGAGCGTCCCGGCGCCCAGCAACGCGGCCGTCACCATCGCGGCGGCCCGCTTGCGCATGCTCATGGAAGTCTCCCTTTCCGAACCGCCGTGGTTCCCCCCGTGGTTCCCCCTGGAACGGCTCGCTTCGCTTGGCAGCAAAGACTCACAGGGCTGAGGTGCGCACGGCGAGAGCTGCCCGCGTCCCCGGACCCGCGGGGGACGGTCCCTCCCGCGTACGGCGGTGTGGTCCGGGAGCGCGGGCCGTACGGGGACCTGCCGGGACGGGGTGGGACGGGCTCAGGCCCGGCTCCGCTCCGGACGTGCCGCCCAGGTGATCCCGCCGAGCAGATGGGCCCGGAAGCCGGGGTCCTCGTACGCCTCGGCGGCGTGCCCGAGCGCCGTGTAGAAGACCCGGCCCGCGCCCTGCTCCCGGCACCACACCAGCGGATGGTCGGCACCCATCCCGCCGCCTTCGTACGAGGACTCGTCGGCGCAGGCCAACACCCGCACGGATCCTCGGGGGTTGGTCCGGAAGTCGTACCACTCGTCGGTGAACTCCCATACGGCGGGCAGGTGACGGGTGGCCGGGTGGTCGTGGTCCTCGACGCGGACCCTGCCGGGCTGGTACGCGGGGTGCTTGTCGAACCGGGCGCCCAGCAACTCGCCGTAGTAGGGCCAGGTGTATTCGGTGCAGGCGGCCGCGTGCACCCCGACGAACCCGCCGCCCGACTCCACGTGAGCGGCCAGCCGCTCGCGCCCGGCCGGGGTGAGGATCTCACCGCTGGTGGAGAGGAAGACGACGGCGGCGTACCGGTCGAGGGGCCGCTCCAGGTCCGCCAGGTCCTCGCTCGCGTCGACCTCGAAGCCGCCGAGGGCGCGGACGGCGTCGACGGCGGCCGGGATGGAGTCGTGGCGGTAGGCGGTGGTGCGGGTGTGGACGAGGAGTCGGGGAGCCATGTCCTGAGCCTAGAAGGCGTGTCGCCGTACAGGTGTTCCATGGTGCGGTCGGCGGGCCGTAGCCTCGGCGTGGTGAACGCGATTCCCGCACGGCTGGACCATCTCGTCCTCGCGACCCCCGATCTGGCGGCGACGGTCGCCGACTTCACCCGGCGTACCGGTGTCACCCCCGCCCCGGGTGGTGTGCATGTCGGTCTCGGTACCCGCAACCACCTCGTGTCGCTGGGCGGCACCGCCTATCTGGAGATCATCGGCCCGGACCCGGAGCAGCCGGAGCCGACGGGCCGGCGCCCCTTCGACGTCGACACGCTCGCCGCCGCGCGCACGGTGACCTGGGCGATCAGCCCGCCCGACCTGGACGCTGCGGTGACGAGAGCCCGGGCCCGTGGCTACGACCCGGGCGAGATCCGCCCGATGAGCCGTCGCCGCCCCGACGGCGTCCTGCTGGAATGGCGCCTCACGGACGGCGACACCCAGCATCCCTCCGGCCTGGTCCCCTTCCTGATCGACTGGGGCACCTCGACGCATCCCACGGCCTCGGGCCTCCCCACCACTGCCCTGCTCTCCCTGACCGCGACCGCCCCGGCTCCCGACGAGATCCGGCCCCTCCTCGCCGCCCTCGACGCCGAACTCGTCCTCGCCGAGGGCCCGGTGGGGCTCTCCTTCACGGTGGACACCCCGCGGGGGCCGGTGGCCTTCGGCTGACGTGTCCGATTCCTTCAAGACCGGGCGCCGAAGGGCCGCCTACGGTGACGGCATGACTCCACGATTCGATGCCATCGGACTGGTGGCCTCCGACATGGCGGCCTCTGTCGCCTTCTACCGGCGGCTCGGGTTCCCGTTCCCCGAGGGGGCCGAGTCGCAGCCGCACGCGGAGGCCGAACTCCCGGGCGGTGTACGGCTGATGCTCGACACCGAGGAGACCGTCCGCTCCTTCCACCCCGGCTGGCGGGCACCGGCCGGCGGCAGCCGCACCGGGCTCGCGCTGCGGTGCGACAGCCCGGCCGAGGTCGACGCGGTGTACGAGGAGCTGGTGGGCGAGGGCTGGCACGGTGAGCTCAAGCCGTGGAACGCCGTCTGGGGCCAGCGGTACGCGTCCCTGCACGACCCCGACGGCAACGGCGTCGACCTGTACGCCCCCCACGCGGCGGAGCCGCACATGTCACAGCCCGCCGGCGAGTAGCCGCCCGAGCGGCACGCCAGTCAACTCGCGTACGTCCCGCGCGAGATGGGCCTGGTCCGCGAACCCGCTCCGCACTGCCGTCTCCGCGAACGGCACCCCGGCCGTGGCCAGCGCGAGGGCTCGCCGCAGCCGCAGGATCCGGGCCAGGGTCTTCGGTCCGTACCCGAACGCCACGAGCGAACGGCGGTGCAACTGGCGTGCACCGAGGCCGAGTTCGTCGGCGGTCACGGCGACGGGGCGGCCCGCGTCGAGAGAGGTGACGAGGGCGCGCAGGACGGGATCGGGAGGGGCCGCGCGCTCCAGGACGAGGTCTTCGAGGGCCGTGGCGGGGTCGGGTGCCGCGGCGACACGGCTCCGCAGCCGCCGTACCTCCGTCACCGGCCAGAGATCGGTCAACTCGACCCTTCGGTCGCGCAGTTCATGGGCCGGCACCCCCAGGAAGGCGGGCGCGGAACCGGGAGAGAAGCGCAGGCCGGTCCAGGTACCGCGGGCGCCTGTGGTGACGTACGCACGCGTGTCGGGTCCGGCGACGAGCAGTCGCTCCTCGTTCCAGAGCAGGTCCATGCACCCGTCGGGCAGGACGCGTCCGGAGCCGTCGCCGGTCCAGATGACGGCGCCTTCGAGTCTGGACGGCCGTTCCGCGTACACGCCCCCAGGCTACGGCGCGCCGACCCGCAGCCGGAACTCCTGCGGACTGACCCCGTACCCCCTCTTGAACGCGCTGGACAGTGCGAACGCGCTCCCGTACCCCACCTGCCGGGCGATCGCGTCGAGCGTCGTCGTCCCCTCCCGCAGGCGGTCCGCCGCCAGCGCCAGCCTCCACCCGGTCAGATACGCCATCACCGGCTCCCCCACCAGCTCACCGAACCGCCGGGCGAGCGCCGCCCGCGACACCCCCGCCTTGGCGGCCAGGGAAGCCACCGTCCACGGATGCGCGGGATCGTCCTGCATCAGCCGCAGCACCCGGCCCACGACAGGGTCCGCCAGCGCCGCGTACCAGGCGGGCGCCGCCGCCTCGGGCCGGGAGAACCAGGCCCGCAGCGCCGCGATGACCAGCAGGTCCAGCATCCGGTCCAGGACGACCTCCTGACCCGGCTCGTCGCGGACGATCTCCTCCATGAGGAGGGGGGTCAGGGGGCACTCCCACACGTCGGGGGTCAGCGAGAGCAGCGGCGGCAGGGCGTCCAGGAGCCGGTTGCTGATCTCGCCCTCCATCAGGTACGTCCCGATGAGGATCACGGCCTCGCCGTCGAGCCGGTCGCCCCAGGTGCGGACGCCGAGGTCCATGGAGCCGTTCAGGGCCCGTCCGTCGGGGTAGCGGCACTCCGCGCCGGGCAGGATCAGCGCCTGCGGGGCCGTACCAGGGGCGTCGGCGCAGGTGTACGGGTCGGGGCCGCGGGCGATGGCCAGGTCGCCGGGGCGCAGCCGGATCCGCTCGCCCGAGTCGGGCAGGATCACGGCTTCCCCCCGGACCATGAGCATGACCGTCAGCGGCGCCCGGTCCTCCACCCGCACCGCCCACGGCGGGTCGAAACACGCACGGATCATGAAGGCGCCACGCGCCCGCGGTCCTTCCAGCAGGCCTGCCAGAGCGTCCATACGGTCAGCGTAGACGCGCGCGCATGGGAATGAGCCGTTCAGCGATGGCCCCTTGCCGGGCACGGGAGTTGACTCGACGGCATGACGGAGAACGCGCGGAACATGACGGTGGTGGTGACCGGTGCCTCGGGTCGTACGGGCAGCCGAGTGGCGCGGTCCGCGGAGGCCGCGGGGCTGACGGTGCGGGCGGCCTCGCGGGCGCGGGGGTTCGACTGGCAGGACCGGTCGACGTGGGCGCGGGTGTTGCGGGGCGCGGACGCGGCGTACCTCGCGTACCCCTCGGACATCGGCGCCCCCCGGGCCGCCGAGGCGGTCGGGGCCCTCGCGCGGGAGGCCGTGGGGGTGGGCGTACGACGGCTGGTGCTGCTGTCGTCGCGGGGGCAGGACCGGGCGCGGGACGCGGAGGAGGCGCTGCGGGCGTCGGGGGCCGACTGGACGGTCGTACGGGCCGCGTGGTTCGCGCAGAACTTCAGTGAGGGGCCGCTGGTGGAGGAGCTGCGGCTGAGCGGGCAGCTGGTGTTCCCGGCGGGTGAGGTGCGGGAGCCGTTCGTGGACGTGCGGGACATCGGGGAGGTGGTGGTGGCCGCGCTGTCGGCGGGCAACCGGTACGTCGGGGAGACGGTGACCGTGTCGGGGCCCCGTCTGCTCACCTTCGGCGACGCGGTCGCGGAGATCGCGAAGGCGACGGGGCGTGAGCTGACGTACCGGGCGGTGCCGGCACGGGAGTACAGGGAGCGGCTTGTGGGGTTCGGGGTGCCGGACGGGGAGGCCGGCCCGTTGGTCGAGGCGTTCGAGCAGCTGCTGGACGGGCGTAACGCGCATCTGTCGGACGGAGTGCGGCAGGTTCTCGGGAGGGAGGCGCGGGACTTCACGGAGTTCGCCAGGGAGGCGGCGGCAGCGGGGACCTGGAAAGCCTGACGCTGGGCTGCGGCTGGTCGAAGCGGGTGTCGCTCGCCCGCGCAGGGCCGCGGCGCTGTGCCGGCGTGCGGCTCCGCCGGTGGGCGCGACCGGCCCCACCGGCGGAGGCGCGGGACTTCACGGAGTTCGCGAGGGAGGCGGCGGTAGCGGGGACCTGGAAAGCTTGACGCTGGGCTGCGGCTGGTCGAAGCGGGTGTCGCCCGCCCGCGCAGGGCCGCGGCGCTGTGCCGGCGTGCGGCTCCGCCGGTGGGCGCGACCGGCCCCACCGGCGCGCGGCCGACGACGCGCTCCCTCAGGAACCCTCGGGCTTGTGCGGGGGGTGCGTCGTCTTCGCGTGGGCCCGGAAGCGGGAGGTCACATCCTCCGGGGGCAGGAAGCGCGACCACCTCTCCGGGAACTCCGAGGGCATGTCCGCGTCGTCGGGATCGTCGGGGTCGAGGTCCCGGCCCGCCGCCGCACGGGCCACGTACTCCGCGACCTGCGCCTCCCGCATCCGCTCGTTCGCCGCACGGGCCGCCGCCGTGGCCGCCGCCGGCCACACGCGGTCGATCGCGGCGTTCATCGCGGCGCCCACCAGGACCGCGAAGGCCGAGACGCCGATCCACAGCAGCACCGCCACCGCCGCGGCGAGCGAGCCGTAGATCGTCGCGCCCTCGATCGTGCTCTGGAGGTAGATCCGGAGCAGGAAGCTCCCCAGCACCCACATCGCCAGGGCCACCAGCGCGCCCGGGACGTCCTCGATCCACGGTGAGCGCACCGGTACCGACACGTGGTACAGCGTCGTCAGGAAGGCGATGGACAGGATGATCACCACGGGCCAGTACAGGACCTGCACCACCGTCTCCGACCAGGGCACGATCCGCACCACCGCGTCCGGGCCCGCCACCATCAGGGGCAGCGCCACCGAGCCGATCAGCAAGGCCGCGACGAACAGCGCGAACGCCACGAGGCGGGTCTTGACGATGCCGCGGACCCCGTCGAGGCCGTACATGACGGTGATGGTGTCGATGAAGACGTTCACCGCGCGCGACCCGGACCACAGGGCGAACAGGAAGCCGACGGAGATGACGTCGGGCCTGCCGCCCTTCATCACGTCGTCGAGGATCGGCTGCGCGATCTCCCGTACGCCCTTGTCGGACAGGACCGTGCGCGCGGCATCCAGGAGGTTGGCCTCCAGGCTGCTGATGCTGTCGGTGCCGGTCCAGTCGTCGACGTAGCCGAGCAGGCCGATGAGGCTGAGCAGCAGCGGCGGCACGGACAGCAGCGAGAAGAACGCGGCCTCGGCGGCGAGCCCCAGGATGCGGTACTCGATGCACGAGTTGACGGTGTCCTTGAGCAGCAGCCAGGCGGTCCTGCGCTTCGAGACGTTCCGGTAGAGGGCACGGGCCCGGTGGAGCCGGCCGGAGGGCTCTTGAGGGGATTCGCTTGCTGCCTGCACGACCTAAAGGTATCCGCCACGGGAGCGTGCACTCATCCCCGCGTCCCGGTCCGGTGCACGCCCGTGCGGGGAACGCCCGCTCGTGTTCGGTTCCGCCATATCGCGGAAAACTCCCGGCAATCCCGCGGAAATCGTCAAGGAAATCGAACCCCTTTTCTGTCATGAACCCGCTGGCCGGATTTCGCGGACCTGGAAAACGGAATACTCGATGACATATGCACCATCCATCAGGATAGTTCCCCGGTGACGCCACCGGACGAGACAAACGAGCCATACCGTCGATGAACGGCCGACCAGCAAGAAATCGCCATTGACTGAAACGTGCTTGACCCGTTCATGAGCACGTCGAAACAATTCGGATTGCATTCTCAGGGCCTTGACCAAGGCTCGAGCCGACCACCCCGTCCCCGTCGCGTGGTCACTCCAGGCGCATACAGAACCGCTCCTTCTCCTATTCCATTCCGCGCCTCACGGCACTTCCTTTTCTTCCGGAACACCGGAACCACGGGGGTACCTCTTCATGATTTTCCGCTGCGCGATGAACAGCGGGCGATATTCCGCCGTATCCCACTCTGGAGAATTTTCATGCCTGCTCCGTACGCGCCGAAGCAAGCCGTGCCGCGCATCGTGGGGGTCGATGTGGCACGGGGCCTCGCACTGCTCGGAATGTTCTCCGTTCACGTGTTCGGCGCGTTCGACGAGGCCGGATCGCCCACGCCCGCCTGGATGTTCGCGGGCGGCCGTTCCTCGGCGACGTTCGCCGTGACGGCCGGGATCGGACTGGCCTTCACGACCGGCGGTCGCCGGCCGGCGACCGGGCGGCCCGCAACCCTCGCGGTGGCGGCGCGGGCCGGTGTCATCGCGCTGATCGGACTGCTCCTCGGCTTCGCCTCGCGCGCGGCGGACCTGGACGTGGACGTGATCCTGGCGTTCTACGCCCTGTTGTTCCTGATCGCGATCCCGCTGCTGGGCCTCGGCCCGCGGACCCTGGCGGGTCTGTCGCTGGCCCTCGCGGTGGGAGCTCCGTTCGCCGTGCACGCGCTGCGAGGCGTACTGCCCCGGCCCGCCTTCGACGGCGATCCGACCCTCCGGGACGTGGTCACCGATCCGCTCGGCCTGGTGTCGGACCTGCTCGTGCACGGCGACTACCCGGTGCTCGCCTGGACCGCCTATCTGTGCGCCGGGCTCGCCCTCGGCCGGCTGGACCTGACCTCACGCAAGGTCGCGCCCCGGCTCCTCGGGGGCGGTCTCGCACTCGTGGCCGGGGTCTGGCTGGTCTCCTCCCTGGTCCTGTTCCGGTTCGGGGGGCTGCGGCACCTGTGGCGCGCGGAGTTCCCGGGCGTCTCCCGCGCCGAGGCGCTGTGGGACAGCCCCGACGGCGTGACCTGGTGGGCGCTGCTCTCGCGGGCGCCGCACACGACCACGCCCTTCGACATGCTTCTCACCCTGGGCTCGGCGGCGGCCATCCTCGGCGGTGCCCTGCTGCTGACCAGGAGTGCCCTTCTCACGCGGGCGCTCACGCCGCTCGCGGCGGCGGGCAGCATGCCGCTGACCCTGTACGCCGCCCATGTGCTCCTTCTCGCCACCGGCGCGCTCTCCGGCTCCCCCGAGCTCCTGTACGCCGTCATGACCCTCGGAGCGCTCCTGTTCGCCCTCTCGTGGCGGCACGTCGGGCGTGGCCCGCTGGAAACGGTCGTCGCAGGCGCGGCCCGGCGGTGTCGCGAGGCCGTAACACCACCACGCCCCCCGGAACCGGTGGAGGACCCGGTCCGACTTAGCAGGCACACCGAATAGTCCATAAGACCAAAAATAATGATCTAGGAGCTCAAGTGGTGGTAAATCCAGGCGAGATCACGACAGTCGCCCCGGTGGACGGCACCGCCCAGGTCCTCGCCGAGGTGCTGGCCGGGGTCGTGAAGACGGAGCAAGTTCCGCTCGACAGCCACTTCTTCGACGACCTGGGCGCCAACTCCCTGGTCATGGCGCAGTTCTGCGCCCGGGTGCGGAAGCGGGACGATCTGCCGCAGGTGTCGATGAGGGACGTCTACGGTCATCCGACGATCCGCTCTCTGGCGACCGCCCTCGCCGAGGTCCCGGCCACCGAGTCGGCCCCCGCGCGGCCGGCCGAGCCGCCCCCGCCGCCGGGCAGCAGCGCCCGCTACGCGCTCTGCGGCCTCCTGCAGTTCCTCGTCTTCGCCGCGTACTGCTTCGGGGCCGGTGTCGCCACCGCCGAGGGGTACTCCTGGATATCGGGCGCGAACGGCCCGCTCTCCGTGTATCTGCGCTCGCTGGTCTTCGGCGGGGCCCTGTTCCTCGCCCTGTGCACCCTGCCCGTCGTGGCGAAGTGGGTGCTGGTGGGCCGGTGGAAGGAGACGGAGTTCCCGGTGTGGGGTCTCGCCTACGTCCGCTTCTGGCTGGTCAAGGCGCTGCTGCACGCCAACCCGATGGTCCTGTTCACGGGCAACCCGCTGTACGTCCTGTACCTGCGGGCCCTCGGCGCCCGCATCGGCCCGGGTGTCACGATCCTGTCCCACTCGGTACCGGTCTGCACCGACCTGCTGACCGTGGGCGCCGGCACGGTGATCCGCAAGGACGCCCTGTTCCTCGGCTACCGGGCCCACGCGGGCCGGATCCGCACCGGCCCCGTCACCCTCGGCCGGGACGTCTTCGTCGGCGAGAAGACCGTCCTCGGCATCGGCACCTCGATCGGCGACGGCGGCCAGCTCGGCCACTCCTCCGCCCTGTACGACGGCACCGCCATCCCCGCCGGCCGGAGCTGGCACGGCTCCCCGGCCCGCCCCACCGACGTCGACCACGTCCGCGTCCCCGCGACCCGCTGCACCACCCCGCGCCGGGCCGGCTACGCCCTCGTGACCCTGCTCCAGACACTGCTGGTGTACGTCCCGCTCGGCATCGGCGGCACCTTCCTGGTGATGGACCTCGTACCGGCACTGGACCCGCTGCTCGAACCGGACGCGAGGGAACTGGCGTCGGCGGCGTTCTACGCCGAGGCGCTCACGCTGTCCGTGGCCCTGTTCGCCGGTTTCGTGGTCCTCGGCCTCGTCACCGTGACCGTGTTGCCGCGGCTGCTGAACCTGACCCTCAGGGCGGACCGGGTCTATCCGCTGTACGGCTTCCACTACTCGGTGCAGCGCGCGATCGCCCGCATGACCAACATCAGGTTCTTCAAGTGGCTGTGCGGCGACAGTTCGTACATCGTCCCCTACCTGCGGTCCATCGGCTACGACCTCTCGCGCGTCGAGCAGACCGGCTCGAACTTCGGCACCGAGGTGTCGCACGAGACGCCGTACCTGGCCACCGTCGGCAGCGGCACGATGGTCGCCGACGGACTGTCGATCCTCAACGCCGAGTACTCCAGCACCTCGTTCCGCCTCTCGCGGGTCACGATCGGCGGCCACAACTTCCTCGGCAACCACATCGCCTATCCCGTCGGCGGCCGCACCGGCGACAACTGCCTGCTCGCCACCAAGGTGCTGGTCCCGCTCGACGGCGAACTCCGCGAAGGTGTGGGCCTGTTGGGCTCACCGCCCTTCGAGATCCCCCGCACGGTGGAGCGGGACACCCGCTTCGACCACTTCCGCGAGGGCGACGAGCTGCGCCGCCGCCTGGCCGGCAAGAACCGTTCCAACGCCCGCACGATGGCCCTGTTCCTGTTCCTGCGCTGGCTGCACTGGTTCCTGCTGACGATGCTCGGCTTCGCGGCCGTCGATCTCTACGGCGGCCGGGGCGCCCTCGGCGGACCGCTGATCGGCGGTTACCTGATGGCCGGCCTCGCGGTCACCGCCGGCTACTGGGCCCTGGTGGAGCGCGTGATCACCCGGTTCCGGCCGCTGCGGCCGCGGCTGTGTTCCATCTACGACCCGTACTTCTGGTGGCACGAGCGGCTGTGGAAGGTGCCCGACCACCATCTGGCCGTGTTCGACGGCACCCCGTTCAAGAACCTCGTCTGGCGGCTGCTGGGCGTGCGGATCGGCCGGCGGGTCTTCGACGACGGCTGCTACATCACCGAGCGGACGCTGGTCGCGATCGGCAGCGACACCACGCTCGGCCACCACTCCAAGGTGCAGGCGCACTCCCAGGAGGACGGCACCTTCAAGTCCGACCACATCGTCATCGGCGACGGCTGCACCCTCGGCGCGGGCGCGCTGGTCCACTACGGCGTCTCGATGGGCGACGGCGCCGTGCTCGGTGCCGATGCCTTCCTGATGAAGGGCGAGGAGATGCCCGCGGGGGCGCACTGGGGCGGGAATCCGGCGGTGGCGCCGCGAGGCGCCTGAACCGTCCGAACGAAGAGAACTGGGGGAAGAAAGTCATGCAGACAACTCCGCACCGCAGGTCCGGTCCGATACCGGACGTCATCGAGTACGCGGTCCCGCTGCCGGACGGCACACCGACCGATCCCGCCGCGCTGCTCGCGGCCCACACCAGGGTCCTCGCCGCTCTCTCGGGCGGGACGGAGGGCACCGCCGGCGACGAGCTGCGTGTCGCGGTCACCGACGGTGAGCTGCGGCTGCGCTATCGCGCCGGCGCCCTGGACTCCGACGCGGCCGCCCGTGTCGCCGGCTACCACCTCACGGCGCTCGCCCACCCGGACCGCACCAGCCTGCTGTCCGAGGACGAACTCCGCTTCCAGCTGGAGGAGTTGGCGGGCCCGGTCCGTGAACTCCCGGACCGGCGGGTGCACGAGCTGTTCGAGGAGCGGGTCGAGAAGCACCCGGACACCGTGGCCGCCGTGCAGGACGGGCGGCGGTGGACGTACGCCGAGCTCAACGCACGCGCCAACCAGGTCGGCCGGGCCCTGCTGGCCCGCGGTCTCACGGCCGAGGATGTCGTCGCGGTCGTCATGGAACGGAACCTGGACTGGATGGCGGCCGTGCTCGGCGTGCTCAAGGCGGGCGGGGTGTATCTGCCGGTCGAGCCGCACTTCCCGGCCGAGCGGGTCGCGAAGACGCTGTTCCGGGCGGGCTGCGAGCTCGTGGTCACCGAGGACGGCAGCACCGGATCGCTGTCCGGTACGGCCGCCGAGACGCTGTTCGTGGACGCCGCGTACGCCGAGGGCCACCCGGACGACGACCTCGGTATCCCGGTCGCGGCAGGCCAACTGGCGTACATCTACTTCACGTCCGGCTCCACCGGTGAGCCCAAGGGCGCGATGTGCGAGCACGCCGGCTTCCTCAACCATGTGCTCGCCAAGGTGGAGGACCTGGGAATCGGCGAGGACGACGTGGTCGCGCAGACCGCTCCGCAGTGCTTCGACATCTCCCTGTGGCAGCTGCTCGCCGGGCCGGTCGTCGGCGGGCGGACACTGATCGTCGGGCAGGACACGATCCTGGACGTGCCGCGGCTCGTGGACACGGTGGTCCGGGGGCGGGTGAACGTGCTCCAGGTCGTGCCGTCGTATCTGGAGGCGGTGCTCGCCGAGTTGGGGCAGCGGCCTCGCGAACTGCCCGGCCTGCGCTGTGTGTCGGTGACCGGTGAGGCGGTGAAGCGGGAGCTGGTGCAGCGCTGGTTCGCCACCGCGCCCGGGATCAGGCTGGCCAACGCCTATGGCCTGACCGAGACTTCGGACGACACCAACCACGAGGTCATGGACCGGGTGCCGGACGGCGACCGGGTCCCGCTCGGGCGTCCGGTGCGCAATGTGCGGGTGTACGTCGTCGACGAGGACCTGGTCCCGGTGCCGCTGGGCGCGCCGGGCGAGATCGTCTTCTCCGGGGTGTGCGTCGGACGGGGGTACGTCAACGACCCCGAGCGCACCGCGGCCGCCTTCACGGAGGACCCCCACCGGCCCGGCGAGCGGCTGTACCGCAGCGGTGACGTGGGGCGCTGGCGGTCCGACGGCAAACTGGAGTTCCTCGGCCGCCGGGACACCCAGGTCAAGATCCGCGGGTTCCGCGTCGAGATCGGCGAGATCGAGAACGCGCTGCTGCGGGTGGACGGGGTGCGCGACGGGGCCGTCGTGGTCGTACGGGGCAGCCGGCTCGCCGCCTTCTGCGCCGGGCCCGAGCCGGTGGCGGCGGACACCGTACGGGAACGGCTGGCCGTGTCGCTGCCGTCGTACATGGTGCCCGCCGTCGTGCACTGGCGTGAGCACCTGCCGCTGACCGCCAACGGCAAGACCGACCGCCGCACGCTCACCGCGCTCGCCGAGGACCTCGACGCCGGTGCGGCGGACGGTGCGGCGGGCGGGCCCGTGACGGCCGGCGAGCGGCGGCTTGCGGATGCCTGGGCCCAGGTGCTCGGCGTGCCCGCCGACCGGATCGGCCGGCTCGACCACTTCTTCGACCGCGGCGGCAGCTCGCTGTCCGCCGTGCGCCTCGCGATCGCCCTGGACCGGGCGATCACCCTCCAGGACGTCGTCCGCCACCCGGTCCTCGCGGACCTGGCGGACCTGCTCGACCGGCACAGCTGAAAGGAACACCGCGATGTCATCCACGAGTCTCCTCCCCTACCTGGAGCCGGCCCCGGGCAGCCCGCCGCTCCTGCACGCCGAGCCCGCCGGCGACGCGGTGAGCTGGGCCGCCGCGCACCGCGACCCGCTGCGCGCCCTCGTCCTCGACCACGGCGGTGTCCTGGTGCGCGGTCTGGGCCTCACCGACCCCGGGACCAGCGAGGCGGTCTTCCGGCGGCTGACCGAGGGCCTGATGCCCGACCGTGAGCCCTTCGCGCCCCGGCGCCGCTACGCGGACGGCGTGTACTCGTCCACCAAGTGGCCGCCTAACCAGCAGATGTGCATGCACCACGAGGTCAGCTACGGCCTGGAGTTCCCGGGCCTGCTCCTGTTCGCCTGCCTCGAGGCGCCCGGCTCCGGGGGCGCGACCGCGCTCGCCGACGCGTCGGCGGTGCTGCGGGACCTGCCCCGCGACCTGGTCTCCCGCTTCGAGCGGGAGGGCTGGCTGCTGACCCGGGCGTACCACGAGGAGATCGGCGCGTCGGTCGAGGAGGCCTTCGGCACGGACGACCACGAGGCCGTCGAGCGCTACTGCCGACGGCACGCGATCGAGTTCGCCTGGCAGAGCGACGGCTCCCTGCACACCCGGCAACGGCGCGGCGCGGTGCTCAGGCACCCGTCCTCCGGCCTGCCCTGCTGGTTCAACCAGATCGCGTTCCTCAACGAGTGGACCATGGAACCGGAGGTGCACGAGTACCTGGTGGACGTGTACGGCGCGGACGGCCTGCCCTTCAACACCCGCTTCGGCGACGGCGATCCGATCGACGCGGACGTCGTCCGGACGATCAACGAGGTGTACGACGCCCACACCGTGCGCGAGCCCTGGCAGGACGGCGACCTCCTGCTCGTCGACAACATCCGTACGGCACACGGCCGCGAGCCCTTCGAGGGGCCGCGCGAGGTGCTGGCCGCGCTCGGCAACCCGGTGCTGCGCGCCGACGGCGAGGTGAGCGGCGTATGAGCACCGCCGACGCCCCGTCCTTCGCACTCGTCACCGGTGCACAGGTCCAGCAGACCCTGCACGGGAGGGAACCGGAGATCGCGGACCTCGTCGAGGCCGTGTACCGGCTGCACGGCGCCGGTGACTCGGTGAACCCGCCGTCGTACTTCCTGCGGTTCCCGGACCGCCCGTCGTCCCGGATCATCGCGCTGCCCGCCTCGCTGGGCGGACCGCTGAGGGTCGACGGCCTGAAGTGGGTCTCCAGCTTCCCGGAGAACATCAGGTCCGGGCTGCCGCGCGCGTCGGCGGTGCTGATCCTCAACGACCCCGAGACCGGCTATCCGTTCGCCTGTCTGGAGAGCTCGGTCATCAGCGCCACGCGCACGGCCTCGTCGGCGGTGCTGGCGGCCGCGGAACTCAGCGCGGGACGCGTCCGGCCGGCCCGGGTCGGGTTCCTCGGCACCGGGCTGATCGCCCGGTACATCCACACCCATCTCACCGCCACGGGCTGGGAGTTCGAGGAGACGGGTGTGCACGACCTGTCGGCCGAGAGCGCCGCCGGGTTCCGTGGTTACCTGGAGCGGTCCGGGGCGCCGGGGAAGGTGGCCGTGCACGACTCGGCCGAATCCCTCATCCGCTCCAGCGACCTGGTCGTCTTCGCCACGGTCGCCGGCAAGCCGCACGTCCACGATCCGTCGTGGTTCGGCCATCACCCCCTGGTCCTGCATGTGTCCCTGCGTGATCTCGACCCGGAGATCCTGCTCTCGTCGGCCAACTTCGTCGACGACGTCGAGCACTGCCTCAAGGCCGAGACCTCCCCGCACCTGGCCGAACGGCTCACGGGGAGCAGGGACTTCATCGACGGCACGCTCGACGACGTGCTGACCGGACGGGTGACCGTCCCGACGGACCGGACGGTGGTGTTCTCCCCCTTCGGCCTGGGGGTGCTCGACCTCGCCGTCGGCCGGTTCGTCCACGACGAACTGGCCCGGCGCGGCGAACTGCACGTCGTCGACGGGTTCTTCAACGAGCTGCGCCGGTACGGCTGAACGATCAGTGGCGCATGAGGAGGGGGGCATCATGCCCGTCATATCCGATCCTTCGGAGTTCAACGAGTCAGACCTCTACGTCGACCTGCGGGCGGCGCTGGAGCTTCCGCTGTTCCTGAAGTGCGAGGGCTTCAACTTCGCCGGGTCCATCAAGCTGAAGGCTGCCCGTGAGATGGTGAACGCCGCCGAGCGCGACGGGACCCTGCGGCCCGGGTCGATCCTGGTGGAGTCGTCGTCGGGGAACCTGGGGGTGGCCCTGAGCATGATCGCGGCGAGCCGGGGTTACCGGTTCCTGTGCGTGACCGACTCGCGGTGCAACCTGGTGACGATCCGGCTGATGGAGTCGCTCGGCACCCGGGTGCACGTGGTCCGGGAGCCCGACCTGCACGACGGTTACCTGGGCGCCCGGCTCGCGTACGTGCGGGCGCTGTGCGCCTCGGACGAGCGGTACGTGTGGCTCAACCAGTACAGCAACCAGGGGAACTGGCGGGCGCACTACCGCACCACGGCGCCGGAGATCGCGCGGCGCTTCCCGGACCTGGACGTCCTGTTCGTGGGGGCCGGCACCACCGGGACCCTGATGGGCTGCGCCCGGTGGTTCTGGCAGTGGCGGCGCCCGGTACGGATCGTCGCCGTCGACAGCGTCGGCTCGGTCACCTTCGGCGGGCCGCCCGGAGTCCGGCTGATCCCGGGGCTCGGCACGAGCGTGCCGCCGCAGCTGCTCGACAAGTCGTACATCGACGACGTGGTCCTCGTCGAGGAACCGGACACACTCCATGTCTGCCGACGGCTGGCCGCCCGGGGCTTCCTGTTCGGCGGCTCCACCGGCACGGTCGTCAGCGGCGCCCACCAGTGGCTGTCCGCCCACGGCCGGCGCGGCCTCACCGCGGTGGCGATCGCCCCGGACCTCGGCGAGCGCTACCTCGACACGGTGTACCGGGCGGGCTGGCCGCACGGCCTCCCCGAGACGGACCCGGTCCACCACCAGCCGACGGAGGCGATGGCCCACCTCGCCTGACCCCCGCCCACCCGCACCACGGCGCCCGCCCCGCCCCTCGCGAGACCGGGTGCCGTGCCTGTGAGCGCGGAGGCAGCGAGCGTTCGTTCCCCCGCAGCGCCGCTCCACCGGCCCCCGGCGACCAGACACCGTGAGGAGCGGGGCTCGCCCGCCCGCATCGACCAGCCACCGCGACACCATCCACCCGCCCACCTCGGACCAGACACCGTGCCCGCGAGGTCACACGCCCGCAGCCACCAGCGGCACCCGCCGATGAGAAGCGAGGCTCGCCCGCCCGCATCGACCAGCCCCGTGACACCATCCACCCGCCCACCTCGGACCAGACACCGTGCCCGCGAGGTCACACGCCCGCAGCGACCAGCGGCCCCCGCCGATGAGGAGCAGGGCTCGCCCGCCCGCAACGACCAGCCACCGCGACCACCATCCGCCGACCCACCCGCCCGCATCGGACCAGACACCGTGCCCGCGAGGTCACGCGCCCGCAGCGACCAGCGGCACCCGTCGATGAGGAGCAGGGCTCGCCCGCCCGCAACGACCAGCCACCGCGACACCATCCATCGGTCCACTCGACCGGACACCGTGCCCGCGAGGGCACACGCCCGCAGCCACCAGCGGCACCCACCGATGAGAAGCGAGGCCAGCCCGCCCGCAACGACCAGCCCCGTGACACCATCCATCGGCCCACTCGCCCAGACACCGTGCCCGCGAGGTCACACCCCCACGGCGACCACGAAGCACGCCGATGAGAAGCAGCGCGCGCACCCCGCAGCGACCAGCCACCGCGACCCCATGCGCCTGTCCAGCCGCCCACGACGCCGCGCACCCACCTCCACAAGACGCCCCTCCGCCCGCCCCCGGCGACCCGGCCCCCGTCCACCATGCCCGAGACCGCCGGCACGCACCCGCACCGACCAAGCACCGTGACCACGACCGCCGGCCCACATCCCCGCGGCCACCTGGCCCCCACCCACGAGGCGACCGGCACACGCACCCGGCCCCCTGTCCGCCGGACGCCCCACACCACACCCACCACCCCACCCCCGTGTCCGTGAGGTGACCCTCCCCCGCCCCGGGGTACTTTCGCAGGCATGGCAGGCACCACGCACACCGTGACCAACCAGCCCCCACCCCTGATCGGCTACGACGTCTACGGCGCCGACCGCGCGCTCAAGGAGGCCGTCCAGCGGCACCTCGACCCGGCCCTGTCCGACGAGGTCCACGGCGAGCTGGCCGCCCTCGGCCGGGCCTGCGGCTCGGCGCAGGTGCAGGAGTGGGGCGTCCAGGCCAACGAGAACCCGCCCCGGCTGCGCACCCACGACCGCCACGGCCACCGTGTCGACGAGGTCGAGTTCCATCCGGCCTGGCACCGGGTGCTCGGCAAGGGCGTGTCCGCGGGCCTGACCGCCGCCTGGACCCGCCCCGGCGGACATGTGCGGCGAGCGGCGGCCTTCCTCCTGTGGACGCAGGTCGACGCGGGCAACTGCTGTCCGCTGTCCATGACCCACGCGGCGGTCCCCGCCCTGCGCACCGACCCGGACCTCGCCGCCGAGTGGGAGCCGCGTCTGACGTCCATGGTCTACGACCGCGAGCTGCGGGCCGCCCACCTCAAGGCCGGGGCGCTGTTCGGGATGGGGATGACGGAGAAGCAGGGCGGCAGCGACGTCCGGGCGAACACGACCTCCGCACGGCCCCTGCCCGACGGCGAGACCTACGAGGTCACCGGCCACAAGTGGTTCTGCTCGGCCCCCATGTCGGACGGCTTCCTGGTCCTCGCCCAGGCGCCGGGCGGACTCACCTGTTTCCTCGTCCCCCGCGTCCTGGAGGACGGAACCCGCAACACGTTTCTCCTCCAGCGCCTCAAGGACAAGCTCGGCAACCGCTCCAACGCCACCGCCGAGGTCGAGTTCGACCGGACCTGGGCCCGCCGCGTCGGCGACGAGGGGCGCGGCGTCCGCACCATCATCGAGATGGTCGCGGCGACCCGGCTCGACAGCGTCCTGGGCTCGGCGGGCCTGATGCGCCAGGCCGTCGCCCAGGCGATCCACCACTGCACCCACCGCGAGGCCTTCGGCGGCAAGCTCGTCGACAAGCCGCTGATGCGCAACGTGCTCGCCGACCTCGCCCTGGAGTCCGAGGCCGCGACCGCCCTCGCCCTGCGTCTGGCGGCCGCCTACGACAAGGGCGACGAGCAGGAACGGGCCTTCCTCAGGATCGCGGTGCCGGCGGCCAAGTACTGGGTCACCAAGCGCTGCACCCCGCTGACCGCGGAGGCCGCCGAGTGCCTGGGCGGCAACGGCTACGTGGAGGAGTCGGGCCTGCCCCGTCTGGTCCGCGAGTCACCGCTGAACTCCGTCTGGGAGGGCGCGGGCAACATCCAGGCCCTGGACGTCCTGAGGGTCCTCCAGCGGGAGCCCCAGGCGCTGAACGCCTACCTCCTGGAGATCGGCGAGACCCGTGGCGCCGACCACCGCCTGGACGCGGCGACGAAGAACGTCTTCACCGAACTGGCCGATCTGGAGGGCGTCGAGGGCCGGGCCCGGCATCTGACGGAACGACTCGTGCTCGTCCTGCAGGGCTCCCTGCTCGTGCGCCACGCCCCCGCGGAGGTGGCCGACGCCTTCTGCGCGTCCCGCCTGGGCGGCGACGGCGGCAAGGTCTTCGGCACGTTGCCCACGACCCTGGACCTGGCCTCGGTGGTGGACCGGGCCCGGCCCGTGGAGTGACCGTCCGGACAGGAGAACGGGGGTGGTGCTGCGCCGACACGGCACCACCCCCGTTGCGGCCCTCGGAGGCCGAAACACGCCGCTGCGAGACGGCGTTCGCCCAAGTTTCAAACAAGCCGGAGCCCACCACCAGGGTTGCAGGGGGTTGCAACTTCCTGGTGTCTGTGGGCGGACTGTGTGCCTCCCCGAGCCGCGACCGGCACTATGAGACGGACAGTCAACGGACCCGGGACCGGGAGGACCAGTGCCGCTCTCGCCGACGCATGTGACCCACCTAGCCACCGTGGACACGGCACGCGCAGCCCGGGTACTGAACGACATCCGCTCCGCCACCCTGTCCGGCCGGCGCACGCCCCTCGCCCCGCGCCCCGTGATCGAGGAGTCCTGGAGCCGGATGCTGCGCGGCGGCGTCGACCCGGACCACGACTTCCGGTCCGGTCTGCTGCCCGTCGAGGAGGTGCAGCGGCGCCGGGAGGGCACCCAGCTCAGGCACGTGCTGCCGGTGCTCAGGGAGGGACTGCTGGCGGTCGCCGACGTCGCCCACCACATCATGGTGGTCGCCGACGACGACGGCCGTGTGCTGTGGCGGGAGGGCAGTTCCCCCGTGCTGCGCAAGGCCGACGGCACCGGCTTCGAACTCGGCGCCGACTGGCGGGAGAACGTCGTCGGCACGAACGGCATCGGTACCCCGGTGGTGGTGCGCCGCCCCGTCCAGGTCTTCGCCTCGGAGCACTTCGTGCGCTCACAGACCTCCTGGACCTGCACCGGCGCTCCCATCAAGGACCCGCGCGACGGCCGGCTGATCGGCGTGGTGGACGTGAGCGGCCCCCTGGACACCATGCACCCGGCGACGCTCTCCTGGGTCGACTCGGTGGCCAAGCTCGCCGAGTCCCGGCTGCGCGAGATGCATCTGTCCTCGCTGGAGCAATTGCGGGCCGTGGCGGCGCCGGTGCTCGCCCGGCTCACCGGCCGGGCGCTGGTGGTGGACCGGGACGGCTGGACGGCGGCGGTGACCGGAATGCCGTATCCGAACCGGATCGCGCTGCCCAAGTCGCTCTCACCGGGCCGCCGATGGCTGCCGGCGCTCGGTCTGTGCGCCCTGGAACCGCTGGCCGGCGGCTGGTTGATCCGCGCCACCGACGAGCCGGAGCCGCAGGGCGCCACCCGGATCGTGCTGGACCTCGCGCAGCCCCGCCGCTGGACGGTGACGGTGTCGGGCGGCGCGGGCACCTGGAGTCACGAACTGAGTCCCCGGCACGCCGAGTTGCTCTACCTGCTGGCCCTGCACCGCTCGGGGCGCAGCGCGGCGGGCCTGGCTCAGGACATGTTCGGCGATCCGGCCCGCACGGTGACCGTGCGTGCGGAGATGTCCCGGGTACGGCGCTATCTCGGGGCGTTCCTGGAACACCGGCCGTATCGTTTCTGCGAGGACGCCGAGGTCGAGGTGCTGCTGCCGGGCAACCCGGCCGACCTGCTGCCGCACTCGACGGCTCCGGCCGTACTGGGGGCCCGCGCTTCCACCGAGACCGGGTGAAAACCCTCGCTCATGGTGCATCTTCCGCATAATTGCAGCGTCTTCGCCCCCAGCGGTGCCTTACTGCCGTAGCATCCCTCTACGGGCCACCCCACCTGCTCCTCGGTCAACGTACGGATCATCAGGCGCAGTTGGCCCGCCTCTGGAGGACGGTATGAAGCAACGTGGCAGACACCGTAGGCGCAAGCGGGGCCAAGCGCTGCGCGCCTTCCTGGCCGGGACCGCCCTCGCGCTGACCGCCGCCGCCACCATGATCAGCACCTCGCAGGCTACGGTCGCCGCCAATCCCGGGACACTGAAGCCGCTGACCTCGGCCGCCGAGACCGCCCCCCTGCGCCTCAAGGAATCCCGGATACCGCAGCGTGCCCTCGACCGGCTCTCCGCCGAGATGGGGCGTCCGGTCGGGGTCTCCGCCGTCCTCGACTCCGCGGACCGGCCCCTGCGCGACGCGATCGACTGCTCGGCCGGTGAGCGCACGGCGCTGCCCGTGGAGCCGACGGCCACCGCCGCCTACTGCTGGGACGCCGCCGACACCCGCTCCTGGCGGGCCGGGGCGGTCACCACCTCGGGCGACGCCGACGACGACGGCCTGTGGGGCGCCAACCGCGTGATCCTCTCGGCGTGGAGCCGCACCGGCACCGCGGCGGACGGCGGGGGCCTGGCCCGGGTCGCCTTCGTCGACGCCAACGACCTGAACCAGCTCACCTACTCCTGGGTCCTCCTCGCCGTTCCGGTCGACGGCGGACGCGACTTCCGCGGCCTCGTCTCCCAGGTCTCCGGGATGGTCTGGTACCAGAACAAGCTGCTGGTCACCGCGAGCGGCGACGGCGGCGACGCGCTGTACGTCTACGACATGAACCGCGTCCAGCGGGCCGGCGTCGACAGCAGCGCGGTCGGCAGGGTCCGCGGCGGCTGGTCGGCGCACGGCGCCCAGTGGGTCCTGCCCGCCGTCGGCTCCTACCGCCTGACCGACCAGGCGGGCGCCACCCGCCCCGACTACCTCTCCCTGGACCGCAGCACCGCCCCGGACAGCCTGGTCGCGAGCGAGTGGATCTCCGGGGACGGCGACACGGGCGCCCGCCTGTGGCGCTACGACTTCAGCGGCGCCCCCGGCCGGGCCGGGCTCCTGGCCACCGGCACCGGCGGCTACGCGCGCGCGGCCGAGGCCTACGTCACCAAGGCCTCCGGCTCCGGCCCCGTCCTGTCGTACGACTCCCAGTGGTATCTGGGCCGGGCGGCCGGGACGGAGGGCGACCACGGCACCCTCTGGCGCCAGAACTCCTCGAACCCCGCGAAGGCCACCCGCTGCGGCACGGACCAGACCCGCAACTGCTGGAGCGGGGAGTCGGAGTCGTTGTCGTACTGGGAACAGACGGGCGACGTGTGGTCCCAGTCGGGCCGGGTGCTGTTCGCGCTGCCACTGGCCTCGATCGACAGATCTCTGGGATAGATGATTCCCTGACCGGCATGCCGAACATCCCCGTGACCACCTGGTCCCTGGAACAGACCGCCCCCACCGACCTCCTCCCGGCCGAGCCCCCGGAGGGCGACGTCCGCATCCGTCGCGCCGAAGTCCCCTCCCCCGAGTTCAGCCGCTTCCTCTACGCCTCGGTGGGCGGCGACATCCGCTGGACCGACCGGCTCTCCTGGACGTACGCACGGTGGCGGGAGCACCTGGAACGGCCGGGCGTGGAGACCTGGGTGGCGTACGACCAGGGCACACCCGCCGGATACGTAGAGCTGGAACCGCAGGACGACGGGGTCGTGGAGATCGTCTACTTCGGCCTGATCCCGGCCTTCCGCGGCAGACGGATCGGCGGCCACCTCCTCTCCTACGGCACGGCCCGCGCCTGGGACCTCGCGGACCGCTGGCCGGGGCTGGCGGACACCAAGCGGGTCTGGCTGCACACCTGCTCCAAGGACGGCGAGCACGCGATGGCCAACTACCAGCGCCGTGGCTTCCAGCTCTTCGACACCAAGGTCGAGGAGGAGGCGGAGATGGCCGCACCCGGCCCCTGGCCCGGGGCGTACCCGGCCTGACCTGCGGGAACAAGAGGGCCCGCGATCTTTGTGACCAACGCCACCCTTATCTCGCCTGTCGAGACAAGGGTGTCCACATGGCGGATAAAGCTGGACTGTGTCCAGATCGCCGTGACACGCTTCCGTCATGTCTGGAACTGGAATTGCCTTGGTGAGTCGGCGGCACGTCGACCTCGGCCGCATGTCCAGCGCCATCTGTCCGGTGCGCTGACGAGCCGCAGCGTCACCCGGCACATCCTCTCGTTCTCCTTGCCGCGCAACGACGCGCAGGTACACCCATGCGCCCGTACGCGCAGGTAAGAGCCTCCCGCCCGCCGCCCGACCGCCACCCCTCATGGACGGCGCTACGCGCCGACACCTTCCCATCGCTGTCCCGAAGGACGTAACAACCATGGCCGCCACCCCGCAGAACCCTGCTGCCGCAGCGCCCCGCCGCAAGGTGAGCCGTCACCGCGGCGAGGGTCAGTGGGCCGCGGGGCACCACACCCCGCTGAACGGCAACGAGCAGTTCAAGAAGGACGACGACGGTCTCAACGTGCGGACACGCATTGAGACGATCTACTCGAAGCGCGGCTTCGACTCGATCGACCCCAACGACCTGCGCGGCCGGATGCGCTGGTGGGGCCTGTACACCCAGCGCAAGCCCGGGATCGACGGCGGCAAGACCGCGATCCTGGAGCCGGAGGAGCTGGACGACAAGTACTTCATGCTGCGGGTACGGATCGACGGCGGACGCCTCACCACCCAGCAGCTGCGCGTCATCGGCGAGATCTCCGAGGAGTTCGCCCGCGGCAGCGCCGACGTCACCGACCGGCAGAACATCCAGCTGCACTGGATCCGCATCGAGGACGTCCCGGAGATCTGGAACCGCCTGGAGGCGGTCGGCCTCTCCACCACCGAGGCGTGCGGCGACTGCCCGCGTGTCGTCATCGGCTCGCCGGTCGCCGGCATCGCCGAGGACGAGATCATCGACGGCTCCTGGGCCATCGAGGAGATCCACGAGCGGTACATCGGCAGCAAGGAGTTCTCCAACCTGCCCCGCAAGTTCAAGACGGCGATCTCCGGCTCCCCGCTCCTCGACGTGGTCCACGAGATCAACGACATCGCCTTCGTCGGCGTCGAGCACCCCGAGCACGGCCCCGGTTTCGACCTGTGGGTCGGCGGCGGTCTGTCCACCAACCCGAAGCTGGGCGTCCGGCTCGGCGCCTGGGTGCCGCTGGACGAGGTGCCCGAGGTGTGGGCCGGTGTGGTCGGCATCTTCCGCGACTGGGGCTATCGGCGCCTGCGGACGCGCGCCCGTCTGAAGTTCCTCGTCGCCGACTGGGGCCCGGAGAAGTTCCGCCAGGTCCTGGAGGACGACTACCTGAAGCGCAAGCTGACCGACGGTCCCGCGCCCGCCGAGCCCTCGGGCCGCTGGCGCGACCACGTCGGCGTGCACCGGCAGAAGGACGGCCTGTTCTACGTCGGGTTCGCCCCGCGTGTGGGCCGGGTCGACGGTGCCACCCTCACGAAGATCGCCGAGGTCGCGGAGGCGCACGGCTCGGGCCGGGTGCGGACCACCGTCGAGCAGAAGATGATCATTCTCGATGTCGAGGAGGCCCAGGTCCAGCCGCTGGTCGAGGCCCTGGAGGCCCTGGACCTCACCGCCAAGCCCTCCCCGTTCCGGCGCGGCACCATGGCCTGCACCGGCATCGAGTACTGCAAGCTCGCCATCGTCGAGACCAAGGCGCGCGGCTCCCAGCTGATCGACGAACTCGAGCGCCGGATCCCGGACTTCGACGAGCCGCTCACCATCAACCTCAACGGCTGCCCGAACGCCTGCGCCCGTATCCAGGTGGCGGACATCGGTCTCAAGGGCCAGCTGGTCCTCAACGACCGGGGCGAGCAGGTCGAGGGCTACCAGGTGCACCTGGGCGGCGCGCTCGGCCTGGAGGCCGGCTTCGGCCGCAAGGTGCGCGGCCTGAAGGTCACCTCCGAGGAGCTGCCCGACTACGTCGAGCGTGTCCTGAAGCGGTTCCAGGCCGAGCGCGAGGACGGCGAGCGCTTCGCCGCCTGGGCCTCGCGTGCCAGCGAGGAGGCCCTCTCATGAGCGAGCGGGCCGCCCCCTTCTACTGCCCCTACTGCGGCGACGAGGACCTCCGTCCGAGCGAGCAGTCTCACGGCGCGTGGGAATGCGCGGCGTGCAACCGCGCATTCCAGTTGAAGTTCCTCGGGCTGCTCGCCCGGGGCCTTCAGCACACCGACGCAGGGGGAGAACAGATATGACCGCGATTCAGGAAGAGCGCACGACCGACGACCTCAAGGCGCTCGCCGAGCAGGCGGACCGCGACCTGGAGGACTCCTCCGCCCTGGAGATCCTCCAGTGGGCCGTCGACACCTTCGGCAAGAGCTTCTGTGTGACCTCCTCGATGGAGGACGCGGTGGTCGCCCACCTCGCCTCCCGGGTCCTCAAGGGCGTGGACGTCGTCTTCCTCGACACCGGCTACCACTTCGAGGAGACCATCGGCACCCGGGACGCGGTCGAGGCCGTGATGGACGTCAACGTCATCACGCTGTCACCGACGCGGACCGTCGCCGAGCAGGACGCGGAGTTCGGCCCGAAGCTGCACGACCGCGACCCCGACCTGTGCTGCAAGATGCGCAAGGTCGAGCCGCTGGAGCGGGGCCTGAAGGACTACCTGGCGTGGGCGACCGGACTGCGCCGCGACGAGTCCCCGACCCGGGCCAACACCCCGGTCGTCGGCTGGGACGAGAAGCGCCAGAAGGTCAAGGTCTCCCCGATCGCCCGCTGGACCCAGGACGACGTCGACGCGTACGTCGCGGAGCACGGCGTCCTGACCAACCCCCTGCTGATGGACGGCTACGCGTCCGTCGGCTGCGCCCCCTGCACCCGCCGTGTCCTGGAGGGCGAGGACGCGCGCGCCGGCCGCTGGGCGGGCCGCGGGAAGACCGAGTGCGGGCTGCACGGATGACGACATCTACCAAGGAGTTGCACGTGACGACCGGAGCCACCGTCTGGCTCACGGGTCTGCCGAGTGCCGGCAAGACCACCATCGCGTACGAGCTGGCCGGCCGGCTGCGCGAGGAGGGCCACCTCGTCGAGGTGCTCGACGGCGACGAGATCCGCGAGTTCATCTCCGCGGGCCTCGGCTTCAGCCGCGAGGACCGGCACACCAACGTGCAGCGCATCGGCTTCCTCGCCGAACTGCTCGCCCGCAACGGCGTCAAGGCGCTGGTCCCGGTCATCGCGCCGTACTCCGACAGCCGCGAGGCCGTGCGCAAGCGCCACCAGGAGAGCGGCGCCGCGTACCTGGAGATCCATGTGGCGACTCCGGTCGAGGTGTGCTCCGTACGCGATGTGAAGGGTCTGTACGCCAAGCAGGCCGCGGGTGAACTGTCCGGGCTGACCGGGGTCGACGACCCCTACGAGGAGCCCGAGACGCCCGATCTGCGGATCGAGTCGCAGAACCAGACCGTCCAGGAGTCCGCGGCCGCGGTCCACGCGCTGCTCACCGAGAGGGGACTGGCATGACGACGACTGTTGCCAAGGCGGAAGGGGACACGGAGGCTCCGTACGCCCTGTCCCACCTGGACGCCCTCGAGTCCGAGGCCGTCCACATCTTCCGTGAGGTGGCGGGTGAGTTCGAGCGGCCGGTGATCCTGTTCTCCGGCGGCAAGGACTCCATCGTCATGCTGCACCTGGCGCTGAAGGCGTTCGCCCCCGCGGCGGTCCCCTTCTCGCTGCTGCACGTGGACACCGGACACAACTTCCCCGAGGTCCTTGAGTACCGGGACCGTGTGGTCGCCGCACACGGGCTGCGCCTCCATGTGGCCTCCGTACAGGACTACATCGACCGCGGTGTGCTCAAGGAGCGTCCGGACGGCACCCGCAACCCCCTCCAGACCCTGCCGCTGACCGAGAAGATCCAGGCGGAGAAGTTCGACGCGGTCTTCGGCGGCGGCCGCCGGGACGAGGAGAAGGCCCGCGCCAAGGAGCGCGTGTTCTCCCTGCGGGACGAGTTCTCCCAGTGGGACCCGCGCCGCCAGCGCCCCGAGCTGTGGAACCTGTACAACGGCCGCCACGCCCCCGGCGAGCACGTCCGGGTCTTCCCGCTGTCCAACTGGACCGAGCTGGACGTCTGGCAGTACATCGCCCGCGAGGGCATCGAGCTGCCGGAGATCTACTTCGCCCACGAGCGTGAGGTGTTCTCGCGCAGCGGCATGTGGCTGACCGCCGGCGAGTGGGGCGGGCCCAAGGACGGCGAGACCGTCGAGAAGCGGCTCGTGCGCTACCGGACCGTCGGTGACATGTCCTGCACGGGTGCCGTCGACTCCGACGCCGACAGCATCGAGAAGGTCATCACCGAGATCGCCGCCTCCCGGCTCACCGAGCGCGGCGCCACCCGCGCCGACGACAAGATGTCCGAGGCCGCGATGGAAGACCGCAAGCGCGAGGGGTACTTCTAAGCATGAGCACCACCACGGAACTCACCGAGACGACCCTTCTGCGGTTCGCGACCGCCGGCTCCGTCGACGACGGCAAGTCGACGCTCGTCGGGCGGCTGCTGCACGACTCCAAGTCGGTCCTCGTCGACCAGCTGGAGGCCGTCGAGCGTGTCTCGGCCTCGCGCGGCCAGGAGGCTCCCGACCTCGCGCTGCTCACCGACGGCCTGCGCGCCGAGCGCGAGCAGGGCATCACCATCGACGTGGCCTACCGCTACTTCGCCACGCCCAGGCGCCGGTTCATCCTCGCCGACACCCCCGGCCACGTGCAGTACACCCGCAACATGGTGACGGGTGCCTCCACGGCCGAGCTGACGGTGATCCTGATCGACGCCCGTAACGGGGTCGTGGAGCAGACCCGCCGGCACGCCGCCCTCGCGGCGCTGCTGCGGGTGCCGCACGTGGTGCTCGCGGTCAACAAGATGGACCTGGTCGAGTACCAGGAGTCCGTCTTCGCCGCGATCGCCGAGGAGTTCACGGCGTACGCGCTCGAGCTGGGCGTCCCGGAGGTCACCGCGATCCCGATCTCGGCGCTCGCCGGTGACAACGTGGTGGAGCCGTCCGCGAACATGGACTGGTACGGCGGCCCGACCGTCCTGGAGCACCTGGAGACGGTCCCGGTCACCCACGACCTGAGCCACTGCCACGCCCGGCTCCCCGTGCAGTACGTGATCCGGCCGCAGACCGCCGAGCACCCCGACTACCGGGGGTACGCCGGTCAGATCGCCGCCGGTTCGTTCCACGTCGGTGAGCAGGTCACCGTGCTGCCGTCGGGCCGCTCCACGAAGATCGCCGGTATCGACCTGCTGGGCGAGCCGGTCAAGGTGGCCTGGACGACGCAGTCGGTGACGATCCTCTTGGAGGACGACATCGACATCTCGCGCGGCGACCTGCTGGTGCCCAGCAAGGACGCCCCGCCGACCACCCAGGACATCGAGGCGACCGTCTGCCACGTCGCCGACGCCCCGCTGACCGTCGGCCACCGGGTGCTGCTCAAGCACGGCACCCGTACGGTCAAGGCGATCGTCAAGGACATCCCGTCCCGGCTCACGCTCGCCGACCTGTCCCTGCACCCGCACCCGGGACAGCTCGTCGCCAACGACATCGGCCGGGTGAAGATCCGCACCGCCGAGCCGCTGCCGGTCGACTCCTACTCGGACTCGCGGCGCACCGGCTCGTTCATCCTGATCGACCCGAACGACGGCACCACGCTCACCGCGGGCATGGTCGGCGAGTCGTTCGCGTCCCCGGAGCCCGTCAAGGACGAGTCCGAGGACGACGGGTGGGACTTCTGACATGAACTCCACCGACTACTACTCCACGTTCGCGAAGGAGGGCGGCCGCGTAGGCAGCGGCGCGCTCGGCAGCGGGCAGGGCGGAGTGGCGCGATGTGTGCGCTGACGTACGCGCACCGCTTGCGCGCCCCGTCCCCCCACCCGCCGTCCCGGAAGAGACGAAGACCTGCCGACCTCCCGGCCACGACCTGAGAGACCGTGACCGCCGGGCCTCCGAGAGGAACACCTCCCGTGCCTGTCAACCGCTCAGCCCTCCTTCGCCGCGGCGCCGCCGTGGTCGCCGCTCTTCCGCTGCTGGCACTCGCCGCCTGCGGGTACGGGTCGGACTCCAAGGACACCGACACCGCCAAGGTCGCCGCCGGGGCCAAGAAGATCGACGGTCTCGACTCCGTCAAGATCGGCTACTTCGGCAACCTCACCCACGGCACCGCGCTCGTCGGGGTGAACAAGGGCTTCTTCCAGAAGGAGCTCGGGGCCACCAAGGCCTCGTACGCGACCTTCAACGCCGGCCCCTCCGAGATCGAGGCCCTCAACTCGAAGTCGATCGACATCGGCTGGATCGGCCCGTCCCCGTCGATCAACGGCTACGTCAAGTCCGGCGGCAAGAGCCTGAAGATCATCGGTGGTTCGGCGTCCGGCGGTGTGAAGCTGGTCGTCAACCCCGACAAGATCAAGTCCCTCAAGGACGTCAAGGGCAAGAAGATCGCCACCCCGCAGCTCGGCAACACCCAGGACGTGGCGTTCCTCAACTGGATCGCCGACCAGGGCTGGAAGGTCGACGCGCAGAGCGGCAAGGGTGACGTCACCGTCGTCCGCACCGACAACAAGATCACGCCGGACGCCTACAAGTCCGGTTCCATCGACGGTGCCTGGGTTCCGGAGCCGACCGCGTCCAAGCTGGTCGCGGAGGGCGGCAAGGTCCTGCTCGACGAGTCGTCGCTGTGGCCGGACAAGAAGTTCGTGATCACGAACATCATCGTGCGCCAGGACTTCCTCAAGGAGCACCCGAAGGCGGTCGAGGCCGTCCTGAAGGCGTCGGTGGAAGCCAACAAGTGGATCAACGCCAACCCGGACGCGGCGAAGGCGGCGGCGAACAAGCAGCTCGAGGCCGACTCCGGCAAGGCGCTCAAGCCCGCGGTCCTCGACCCCGCCTGGAAGTCGATCCAGTTCACCAATGACCCGCTGGCCGCCACGCTCAACACCGAGGCGGAGCACGCGGTCAAGGCCGGTCTGCTGGAGAAGCCCGACCTGAAGGGGATCTACGACCTCACGATCCTCAACAAGGTCCTCAAGGCCGAGGGCGAGACGACCGTCGACGCCGCCGGTCTCGGCACCAGCTGACCCCGTTCCCCGATGAGTTCCCAGGAGGTGACGACCATGGCCACGACCACGACGCTCGCGAAGACCGACGAGTCAGTCGAGTACGCCGCACGCCTTGAGCACGTCTCGAAGTCGTTCGCGGGACCGGGCGGACCGCAGCTCGTCCTGGACGACGTCAGCATCGATGTCGCGCCGGGCGAGTTCGTCACCCTCCTGGGGGCCTCGGGCTGCGGCAAGTCCACGCTGCTCAACCTGGTCGCCGGGCTGGACCAGCCCAGCACGGGCGGCATCACGACGGACGGCCGCCCCGCCCTGATGTTCCAGGAACACGCCCTCTTCCCGTGGCTGACCGCGGGCAAGAACATCGAACTAGCCCTGAAACTCAGGGGAGTTCCCAAGCCCGAGCGGCGCGCCAAGGCCGAGGAGCTGCTCGAGCTGGTCCGGCTGAAGGGCGCGTACGGCAAGCGCGTGCACGAGCTGTCGGGCGGGATGCGCCAGCGTGTGGCCCTGGCCCGCGCGCTGGCGCAGGAGAGCAACCTGCTGCTCATGGACGAGCCGTTCGCGGCCCTCGACGCCATCACGCGGGACGTGCTGCACGACGAGATCACCCGGATCTGGGAGGAGACCGGGGTCTCCGTCCTGTTCGTCACGCACAACGTGCGCGAGGCGGTACGGCTCGCGCAGCGCGTGATCCTGCTGTCCTCCCGCCCCGGCCGGATCGCGCGCGAGTGGACGGTCGACATCCCTCAGCCGCGCCGCATCGAGGACGCGCCCGTGGCCGAACTGGCCCGTGAGATCACCGAAGAACTGCGTGGGGAGATCCGCCGTCATGGCCAGCACTGACACGACACCGGCCCAGGACGCCGGGAGCGTAGAGGCGGGCCTCGACGCACTGGAGACCCAGGCCACCGGCCGTCCGACCTTCCGGCAGACCCTGGTCAACAAGATCCTGCCGCCGGTCATCGCGCTCGCGGTGGTCCTGGTGGTCTGGGCGCTGCTCTACCCGATCGTGGACGACCCGTCCAAGCTGCCCTCGCCGGCGGCGGTGGGTGCCACCTTCAAGGACGCCTGGCTCGCGGGCGATCTGCTCGGCTACATCTGGACCAGCGTCTCGCGCGGTCTGCTGGGCTTCTTCTTCGCCCTGCTCATCGGCACTCCGCTGGGCCTGATCGTGGCCCGGGTGAAGTTCATCCGCGCGGCCATCGGCCCGATCCTGTCCGGCCTCCAGTCGCTGCCGTCGGTGGCGTGGGTGCCGCCGGCCGTGATCTGGCTGGGCCTGAACAACTCGATGATGTACGCGGTGATCCTGCTCGGCGCGGTCCCCTCCATCGCCAACGGCCTGGTGTCCGGTGTCGACCAGGTGCCCCCGTTGTTCCTGCGGGCCGGCCGCACGATGGGGGCGACCGGAGTCAAGGGCATCTGGCACGTCACCCTGCCGGCCGCGCTGCCCGGCTATGTCGCGGGCCTCAAGCAGGGCTGGGCGTTCTCCTGGCGCTCGCTGATGGCCGCGGAGATCATCGCCCAGTTCCCCGATCTGGGCGTGGGCCTCGGCCAGTTGCTGGAGAACGGCCGCACCAACAGCGACATGGCCATGGTGTTCGAGGCGATCCTGCTCATCCTGTTCGTCGGCATCGCGATCGACCTGCTGATCTTCAGCCCGCTGGAGCGGTGGGTGCTGCGCAGCCGCGGACTGCTGGTGAAGAGCTGAGACCCATGAAGCCCGTTCTCCTCGTCATCGCCCACGGCAGCCGCGACCCGCGGCACGCCGCGACGGTGCACGCTCTCGTACGCCGGGTGCACTCGCTGCGCCCGGACGTGCGGGTAGAGACGGGCTTCCTGGACTTCAACGTCCCTTCCGTGCAGGGGGTGTTGGAGTCCCTGGCGGCGGAGGGCGTCCGTGATGTCGTAGCGCTGCCGCTGCTGTTGACGCGCGCGTTCCACGCGAAGGCGGACATTCCCGCGGTGCTGCGGGACGCGCCGCCGCAGCTGCGGATCCGGCAGGCCGAGGTGCTCGGCCCGTCGCCGTTGCTGCTGTCGGCGCTCGAACGACGGCTGTACGAGGCGGGGTTGACGCCCGCCGACAAGTCCTCGACCGGGGTCGTGCTGGCCTCGGCGGGGTCCACCGACCCGGAGGCGATCGCAGTGATCGCAGCAATCGCGCGGGAGTGGCGGCACACCGGTTGGTGCGCCGTGCGTCCTGCGTTCGCCTCCGCGGCCCTCCCCCGCACCGAGGACGCCGTACGGGAACTGCGGGCCCTGGGCTGCTCGAAGGTCGCCGTGGCGCCGTACGTCCTCGCCCCGGGGTTCCTTCCCGACCGGATCGCGCGGGGCGCGGCGGACGCGGACGTCCTGGCCGAGGTGCTGGGGCCCGCGCCGGAGGTGGCGCGGGTGCTGCTGCGGCGCTACGACAGCGCGTCGGCGCGCGTGCTGCTGCCCGTGAGCGCGTGAGGCGGCGCTACTTCTCCACGGCTGCGGCGGCCTCGTCGGCCAGCCGTACCAGCTCTGCGACCGGCATCGACCCGGCCTGTCTGCGTTCGCGGGCGCAGGTGTTGGCGAGCCGCTGGAGGAGGTCGTTCAGCGGGGTCGCTACGCCGTGGAGGCGGCCGAGGAGGGTGATCTCACCGTTGAGGTAGTCGGCCTCGATGGTGCCGGTGCCGCGGGTGAGGGACTGCCAGGAGGAACCGCCGCCGCGCGGGGCGTCGGCCAGAGGCTGCAGGGTGACCTTGTCGCCGCGCAGCGCGCGCTGTTCTCCGACGCTCGCGTACGCGATCCCGGCGCGGTCGAGGACGGCCACGCCCTCGGCCCGGACCCGGTCGACGAGGGCCAGGGCCTCCTCGCTCTCGACGGGGCCGGCGACCGCCTCGACGGCGTTGGCGAGGTTGGACAGCAGCTTGGCGTACTGCCAGCGGGCGAGGTCCGGCACGACCGGTGCCTCGAACCTCGACTTCTCCAGGTCCGCGGCGATCCGCCGGGCCGTCTCGTCCGTGCCGTGCGGATACACGCCCAGGTGCAGGATGCCGGTGAGCGGACTGCCCGCGGCGGAGACGACCCCGGGTTCGACGAAGGTGGAGGGCAGCCAGACGCAGACGCCGTACACGCGGCGGAAGCGGCGCAGGGCGATGCGCTGGCCCTCCACGCCGTTCTGCGCGCACAGCAGCGGCAGCCGCTCGGCCGCCGTGCCGCCGCCCTCGACCGGGGCCGGGCCCCAGGCGTCGAGGGCGCCCTCGGTGTCCTGGGTCTTCACGGCGAGGACGAGCACGTCGTCGGCGCGCAGGGTGCCCAGTCCGGCCGGTCCGTCCACGACCGGGAGCCGGTAGGTGAACTCGCCCTCCGGCACTCTCAGCCGCAGTCCGCCGTCCCTGAGCGCCGCGTGGTGCGCGCCCCGCGCGACCAGGACGACCTCGTGCCCGGCCCCCGCGAGCCGCCCGCCGACGGCCCCGCCGACCGCGCCTGCCCCGATGATGATGTAGCGCATGGCACGAGCCTCGCACAGCGGTGTCGACCTTGTCCGTGGGGCCTCCCATCGGGGCGAGCACCGGCGCCTGGATACGCCGTCCCCGAGCAACGGCCGCGCGCGGAAGCGGAGTCGCGGTACGTGAGCGAGCTGCCTCGCGTCCTGCGTGCCCGAGGGGACGCGTCGCAAGGCGGTTCGGTCAGCCACGTCATTCTGCGAAGGGAGTCGCCTGGTGGAAGTAGAGCAGCCACCCGCTCGGGGTGAGCCGCCACAGCGAACTGCGGTGCGCGCGCCGGCCGTCGGACTCGGTGTCGAAGACGAGATGAACCAGGCCGGGCGCGAGCTCGACGCCCTTCATCCCGGACGCCACGATCGGGCCGGCCGCCTCCTCACCGGCCCCGGCGAGGGCGGCGATGATCGACGCCCGGTCCCAGTGCCGCCCGGACGCGCCGAACTCGTGGAACTCGGGGTGCAGCAGCGCCCCCACCAGCTCGGGCGAGGCCCGCACCTCGGGCTCGAGGAGCCTCAACTCCCGTTCTACGACCGCCTCCACGGCGGTCCCCGGGTCACTCACCGGTCATCTCCACCAGCTTGACGACCGTGTTCCAGTTGCGGCTGGTGGCGATCACGCCCTTGTTCAGCCTCGGCCGGGACAGCTGCTCGGCGAGCTTGGAGCGGCCGAGGCCGTCCGGGACGTACAGGTACAGGGCGCGGTCGCCGAGGCGGAACTCCTCGGGGAGGTGGGCCAACCGGTCGATCTCCGCGAAGTGGTCCTCGTCGACGGGGGCCGAGAAGTAGGTGACATGGAGCTGCTTGCCCTCCAGCTCGGCTGCCGGGAAGGGGCAGTTGTCGGCGATCGCCTTGAGGTAGGCGTGGTCGCGGACGATCACGTCGACCGTGAAGCCGAACCGCTTCTCGATCGCGTCCGTGAGCTCGGCGGCCAGCGATTCCTCGTCGCCGTGGTCGGCGGTGAAGACGGCCTGGCCGCTCTGGAGATAGCTTCGTACTCCGTCGTGGCCGAGGCCTTCCATCAGCGTGCGCAGGTCGGCCATGGGGACCTTCCTGCTGCCGCCGACGTTGATTCCGCGCAGCAGCGCCGCGTACGTGGTCGTCATTGGCTCACCTTAGAACGGGCCGACCCTGATCACCGCCCCGCAGAGCCGCCGCTAGATGTAAGGGTCACCCTCCTCCCCAGTGGGGAGGTTCCGGCATCCGAGGGGAGGAGTCGCAGGCGCCGCACCTCACCGAGCAGCACGACGAGACGCTCTTATCCGCCCCATACCTTCGAAGTGAAAGGTGGCGGCAGGGGGCTGTCACCGCTCACAAGGGGGCAAGCCCGTCATGGGGAACGGAGACACGAGGGTGCGTGGCCTGGCCGCCCGGGCCGGCGGCTGGAGTGCACGGCATCGATGGGCTGCCGTCGGTATCTGGGTGCTGTTCGTCGTCCTGGCGATGGGACTCGGCTCGGCGGCAGGCCGCGTCGACGTCAAGGACAGCGACCAGCTCAAGGGGGAGACCCACACCGCTGCGAAGATCATCGAGGACGCCGGGATCGACGAGCCGGCCAGTGAGTCGGTGCTGATCCAGGCCAGGGACGCCGGTGGCAAGGCGACCGACGCCGACTTCAGGGCGGCCGTCACCGCGGTCGTGAAGGCGGTCGAGGGCACCGGCAAGGTCACCGACGTGACCTCGCCGTACGACACGAAGACCATCTCGAAGGACGGCCGCAGCGCCCTCGTGCAGTTCGACATGCGCGGCGAGGCGGACACCGCCGGGGACCGGGTCGAGCCGGTACTGAAGGCCGTCGAGGGGGTGCAGAAGGAGCACGAGTCGCTGCGGATCGAGGAGATCGGCGGCGCCAGCATGATGAAGACGTTCGACGACGCGTTCGGCGACGACTTCGAGAAGGCCGAGCTCTCGGCGGTGCCGGTGGCCCTCGGCATCCTGCTCATCGCGTTCGGCGCGCTGGTGGCGGCGCTGCTGCCGGTGGCCCTGGCGGTCACCGCGATCATGGCGACGATGGGCCTGATGGGTGTCGTCAGCCATGTGATGCCGATGAGCGACACCGCCAACTCGGTGATGCTCCTGGTGGGCCTGGCCGTGGGCGTCGACTACTGCCTGTTCTATCTGCGCCGTGAGCGCGAGGAGCGGCAGGCCGGGCGCGACGCCCAGACCGCTCTGCGGATCGCCGCCGCCACCAGTGGCCGCGCGATCATCGTCTCGGGTGTCACGGTGTGCGTGGCGATGGCGGGCATGCTGTTCACCGGGCTCGCCGAGTTCGAGGCGATGGGCCTGGCCTCGCTGATGGTCGTGGCGGTCGCCATGGTCGGTTCCGTGACCGTGCTGCCCGCGCTGCTCTCCCTGCTGGGCGGGCGGGTCGAGAAGGGCAAGATCCCCTTCCTGCACCCGGAGAGCCGGCTGCGCCGAAAGCGGGGCGGCAACCGGGGCGGCAACCGGGAGAGCCGGTTCTGGACGGCCGTGCTCAAGGGTGTTCTCGCCAAGCCCGTCGTCTCGGTCGTGGTCGCGGCCGGCGCGCTGCTCGCCATCGCGGCGCCCGCACTCGGCATGAAGACCCAGAACCTCACCCTGGACCAGGAGTTCGGCGACTCGCTGCCGATCGTGCAGACGTACAACCGGGTCAACGACGCCTTCCCCGGCGGCTCCGAGCCGGCCGAGGTGGTCGTCAGCGCGGCCGACATCAACGCCCCCGAAGTCACCGGCGCGCTGGCCGACTTCAAGGCGAAGGCGATCTCCTCGGGCGCCTCGCGCGGCCCGGTCGAGATCAAGCTGCACGACGCGCAGAACCTCGCCTTCGTGTACGTCCCGCTGGTGGGCGGCTCCGACCTCGACAAGGCCGGCCAGAGCCTGGACAAGCTGCGGGACGAGGTACGCCCGGCCACCCTCGGCAAGGTCGACGGTGTGGAGGCACCGATCACCGGACAGGTCGCCGGTTCCAAGGACTTCAACGACCAGCTGGCCGGAGCTGTGGTCCCGGTGTTCGCGTTCGTCGTGGTCTTCGCCTTCGTGCTGATGCTGCTGTCGTTCCGCTCGCTGACGGTCGCGATCACCTCGATCGTGCTCAACCTGCTGTCGGTGGGCGCCGCCTACGGCATCCTCGTCGCGGTCTTCCAGCACGGCTGGGGCGCGTCGCTGGTGGGCGCGGAGGGCGTCGGCGCCATCATCACCTGGCTGCCGCTGTTCCTCTTCGTGATCCTGTTCGGCCTGTCGATGGACTACCACGTGTTCGTGGTCTCGCGGATCCGCGAGGCGCGGCTGCGGGGCCGCAGCACGAAGGACGCCATCCAGCACGGGGTGGTCACCACGGCCGGTGTCGTCACCAGCGCCGCCGTCATCATGGTCGCGGTGTTCGCGATCTTCGGGACGCTGTCCATGCAGTCCATGAAGCAGATGGGCGTGGGCCTCGCGGCCGCGGTGCTCATCGACGCGACGATCATCCGGGGCGTGCTGCTCCCGGCGGTCATGGCGCTGCTCGGCGAGCGCAACTGGTATCTGCCGAAGTGGCTGCACCGGCTGCCCGACCTCACCCACGACGAGGCCGCGGACGCCGTGGCGGCGCCCGCGGCGCGGGACGACGAGGGTGAGCCGCTGAGGGTCTGACCCGCACAGGCGGGGCTGAACCCCCTTGTACCGAGGGTCCGTTGGTCACCGGGGTGCCAACGGGCCCTCACTCATGCGCGCAGTTCCGCCTCGATGAGATCGGCGGCCCTGCGGGTGCCGCCCTCCTGGGCCATCCCCGCCTGGACCTCCTTGAGCCTGCGGGCGACCTCGGGGTCGTCGACGAGCGCGAGAGCGGCCTCTCGCAGGGCCTCCGCGGTCGCCTCCTGCGTGTCGATCCGGCGGGCGACCCCGAGGCCCTGGAGCATGTCGGCGTTGCCGAACTGGTCCACGGCCTGCGGTACGGCGATCATCGGCGTGGCGGTCGCCAGTCCTTCCTGGCTGCCGCCCGCGCCGGCGTGCGTGACGAACAGGTCGGCCTGCCTGAGCACCGCCAACTGCGGTACCCAGGAGCACACTTCGACGTTCTGCGGTACGGCGCCCAGCTCGGCCGGGTCCACGTGCTTGCCGACCTGGAGCACGAGGTGCCAGCCGGGGAGGTCACCGAAGGCCTTGAGGCATTCCCGGTAGAAGTCGGGCCGCTTGGTGAAGGAGGAGCCGAGGGAGACGAGAGCCACCTTCTCGGCCCCGGCCGGGCGCTGCCACTCCCCCTGCGATGTGCGGTCCCCCTGACAGGCGCCGACGAAGGTGTACACGCTCTCGTCGACCCGGTCGGCGTTCGGCTGGAGCGCCCTGGGGATCAGGACGAGGGAGCGGTCGGGTCGCCCGAGGAAGGAATCGGGGTGCAGGTCGATGCCGTTCTCCCGCAGCCAGTTCTCGAAGCGGGCGTAGTAGGCCTGCCCCCGTTCGGTGCTCTTCGGCTCGGCCCACAGGGGTTCCGCGACCTCCTCCTCGTAGCCCTGCCAGGCGACGAGATTCGGCGAGAGGGAGATCGCGGGGACGCCCCAGCGGTGGGCGAGGACGCGGGCCGGGTAGGCGGTGATGTCGTGCAGGACGAGGTCCGGTTCGTCACCTTCGTACGCCTCCGCGAGTTGCGGCAGGGCCTGCATCGCGTCGGCGAGGAAGAGCTCCACGTGGTCGAGCAGTTCGGTGCCCCAGGCCGCCGGGTCGTCGTCGGGACCGGGCAGGGTCGAGTTCCACGGCCTCACCTCGGAACCGGTCTCGGCGACCTTCTCGGCGAACAGGGGCGGCACGGCGTACGTGACCCGGTGCCCGCGCGCCACGAGCTCGCGGATCACCTCGAGGCTGGGGTTCACATGGCCGTGAGCGGCGATGGAGAACATGGCGATGTGTGAGCGACTGGTCATGGAACGGAGGTTATGCGAGACGAGACGTCTCGTGCAACGTAAATCGGGGGTGCGTGGAGCGCACACCCCAGGGGCCCGGGGAACTGCGCGACCAGCCCCCACGCCACCGCAGACGACACACCACACATCACTTCATGGCGCCAGCACCTCACTCAGGCGCAGCCACCGGTCGGGCGCCACCTCACCGACGAGTACATGGCGGTCGAGCCGTGCGCGGTGAAAGGCCGCGTCCACCCGCCGCCCAGGGCAGGCCCGGCACAGGGAGGCGTACAGGGAGCCGCCGACACCCGAGAAACCGAGCTCCACCAGGTCCCGCCACCCCTGCAGTGCGACGGAGTCGAGCAGTGGGGTACGGCGGCGCTCGATCCGGAGGATCCCCGCGTCCACGCGCGGAACGGGCCGGAAACTGCGCCGCCCGACCCGCCCCATCAGACGCCACTCGTACCGGGGCCAGCTCAGAACCGTGAGCAGGGTCCAGCTCCCGTAGTCACCGGTGCGCTTGCGGGCGTACTCCAGCTGCGTGAGAAGCGTCGCGTCGGTGAGCGCGGGAGCCCGCAGACACCAGTCGACGATCGCGGCCGTACGGGAGAACGGCACGTTCCCCACGACCGAGAAGGCCGTACGGGGCGGACGGGCCGCGAGGAAGTCACCGGCGACCACGTCGACCTGAGGCGCGCCGGAGAAGCGGGCGTCGAGGGCCGGGACGAGCCGTTCGTCGATCTCGTAGGCGAGCAGCCTGCGGCAGCGCGGTGCGAGGAATCCGGTCAACGCGCCTTTACCCGCGCCGACTTCGAGGACCAGCGGGGCTTTCGGATGCGGTACGGCGGCCCTCGCGAAGTGCGCGGCGGCCGCGCGGTCGGCGAGGAAGTTCTGCGAGAGGGCGCGGGAAACGCGCGAAGGGCGGGCCATGGCCTGCGGTCCTTGTCTTCCGGGTGCGGGAAAAGGGCAGACGAAGGCCCTGACCGGAAGACAGGAAGGTGCGTACGGGATGAACCTGGCCGCGTGTGATCAGCGGCGGATGTGGCTCCCCGGGCCGGTCAGGGCTCCGGGGCCACGCCGCATCCTTACGGAGTGCGTGAAGCCCCGGCCGAGACCGGAGAAACGGATCGCGTTGTTCGCTGCCACGCACGGAACGCTAGGGCGGCCCGACCGGCAGGGACAACCGGTTTTTAGCGCTGGTAGCGGGCCAGCACGAGGTTCCCGTCATCCTCCAGCCGTTTCCGCAGCTCACCGAGGCCGATCGCCCCGCTGTAGTACTCCTGGAAGGCGGGAGTGGCGACCTTGTCCTTCCACTCGGGATAGCCCCGGACGGACTGCGCGGGGGCCGACCGAAGGTGCGAGGCGAGGGCGGTTCCGGTCGCCCAGCCGTCCTTCGCGGTGTGCAGGGCGGGATCCTTCAGCGCCTGGGTTCCGGTGGGCAGCATCCAGTCCCCCAGCGCCAGCCGGACCATGTTCTTCGGCCGGAGCAGGAAGTCGATGAACTCGGCGGCCTCCTTCTTGTGCGGGCTGTCCTCGGCGACGGACAGGGTCTGCGGGCTGACGCCCTGGGTGAGCCCGTCCGCGCCGGCCGGCGCGGGCAGCACCTGCCACCGAAAGCCCTTCGGTGCCTGCTGCGCGATCTGCTGACGGTAGGAGAACCCGAGCGGGACCATCGCGTACCTGCCACCGAAGAACCCGGGCAGGGTGTCGGAGCCGCCGCTGCCGAGCGTGGTGGGCGAGGCGCTGTGGTCGCTGTTCGCCTGGTCGTAGATGGTGCGCGGCACGGTCTCGTCGGCCTTCTCGAAGCGGATGGCGACCTTTCCGTCGGCGCCCCGGTCGAAGAGCTGTCCGCCCGCCGACAGCGACAGGTTGAGGGTCGCGGAGACGGGCTCCTTGAGCGGCCAGGCCACGCCGTACTTGCCGTCGCCGCTGAGCTGTGCGGTGATCCGCCGGAACTCCGGCCAGCTCCACGGGTGTTCGGCGGTGGGGATGCGGACGCCGGACTCCTTCAGCCACTCGGCGTTGGCGATGAGGACGCGGGGTTCCTGGAGGAAGGGCACGCCGTAGACGCCCTCACCGAAGGCCACGGTCTCCCAACTGCGCTGCGGTACATCGGACTTGAGCCGCTGAGGCAGCAAGTCCTCGAGATCCGCGAGATAGCCGCCGTAGGCGAAGTCCGCGAGGTCGTCGGAGGCGTCGTGGATGATGTCGGGCGCCTCGCCGCCCTCGAAGGAGGTGAGCAACTGGTCGTGGACGCTGTCCCAACTTCCCTGTACATACTCGACCTTGACTCCCGGGTGGGTGGCGTTCCACTCCTTCACGAGTTCCTGGTTGGCCTTGACGGACTCCTCCTGCCAGGCGAGGGACTGGAAGCGCAGGGTGATAGGGCCGCCCTCGGACGGGCTCGTGCCGGTGCACCCGGCCAGGAGCAGGAGGAGGGCCCCTGCGAGCCATCGCGCGCGCATCAGCTCTTCACCGCCCCGGCCAACATGCCTCCCGTGATACGGCGTTGGATGATCGCGAAGATGATCAGCGAGGGCAGGGTGGCGAGGAAGGCCGCCGCCGCCAGCGGGCCGAGGTCGGCGACCCCCTCCGCGCCGATGAAGTGGGTGAGGACGACCGGCAGGGTCTGCTTGTCCGCGGTCTTCAGCAGCACCAGCGCGAAGAAGAACTCGTTCCAGGCGGTGATGAACGCGAACAGCGTCGTCGCCACGATCCCCGGCGCGAGCAGCGGCGCCGTCACCGACACCAGGGTCCGCAGACGCCCGGCCCCGTCGACGGCCGCCGCCTCCTCCAGCTCGGTCGGCACGGCGCGGACGTATCCGACGAGCATCCACAGCGCGAACGGCAGCGCCCACACGACGTACACCATCACCAGCCCCGCGAGGGAGTTGATCAGCCGCAGGTTCTTCAGCACCAGGAACAGCGGGATGATCACCAGCACGAGCGGGAATGCCTGGCTGACCACCACCCAGCCCGTGGCGGCCTTCGCGAGCCGGGTGCGGCGGCGGGCCATGACGTAGGCGAGCGGGGTCGCGATCAGTACGGCGATCACGGCGGCGGTGGACGCGGCGAGCAGGGAGTTTCCGGCGGCGCGCAGCAGGGGCTGTTCGTCGAAGGCCTGGCGGAAGTTGTCGAGGGTGGGGTCCCGGGGGATCCAGGTGGGGTGCAGACTGCCCAGCTCTCGCGGGGACTTGAAGGCGGTGGAGAGCAGCCAGAGGAAGGGGAAGGCGAGGAAGACGAGATAGGCGAGGAGGGCGGCGTACTGGCCGACGCGGCCGGTGGTGGTGGTCCTCATGCCTCGTCACCTCCCTTGAGCCGGCCCACGAGGAAGAGGGCGAGGAGGACGGAGATGACGACGACCATCACACAGCCCATCGCGGCCGCGTAGCCGAACTGGCCGTAGCGGAAGGCCTCTTCGTAGGCGAAGAGCATGGGCAGGCGGGTACGGCCGCCGGGACCGCCGCTGGTCAGCACGTACACCAGGGCGAACGAGTTGAAGTTCCAGATGAAGTTGAGCGCGGTGATCGCGAGGGCGACCGGTCTGAGGGCGGGCCAGGTGACCGTGCGGAATCTTCGCCAGGCGCCCGCGCCGTCCATCGCGGCCGCCTCGTGGAGTTCGCGCGGGGTGTTCTGGAGACCGGCGAGCAGGGTGACCGTCGTCTGGGGCATCCCGGCCCAGACGCCGACGACGATCACGGCGGGCAGGGCGGTGGACAGCCCGCTGAGCCAGTCACGGCCGTCGCCGAGGCCGAGGGTGCGGAGGGTCTCGTTGAGGACCCCGGCGTCCGGGTTGTAGACGAGGCGCCACATGACACCGACGACGACCTCGGGCATGGCCCAGGGGATGATCGCGAGGGCGCGGGCGAGCCAGCGCAGCTTCAGGTCCTGGTCGAGCAGCAGGGCGAGGCCGAGGGCCAGCAGGAACTGCGGGACAGTCACCCCGGCCGCCCACACCAGGCCGATCCGGAACGACTCCCAGAACAGCGTGTCGTGCAGCAGGTCCTGGAAGTTGAGTCCGCCGATCCACTGGGTGGCCCGGGTCCGGCCCGACTGGGCGTCGGTGAAGGCCAGCGAGATCCCGTACAGCAGGGGCCCCACGCTCAGCACCAGGATGGGGATCAGCGCGGGCAGCACCAGGAACCAGGCCCCGCGGTCGGAAGGGCGACGGTCCCCCTCGGCACGCGGCGCTCCCTGCGCCGACCGCTCCGTCGCGGTCACCAGTGTCACGTGATCGGCTCCTTCGCGCGGCTCGTGACGATCCGGCCCTCCTGGCCTGGGCCTCCGTCATGGTCGTGAAGGGGGTATGCGCCGTCAAGGCAGCGTGCACACGGTCCTACCTGTACGAATGCGAGACTGGCCGATGGATGGCGCGAAGTCGACGCCGTTCGCGGTGGCCATACACAGGCATGCGGGACATGTCAGGACCGGGAGGCCGGACGATGGACGAGGCACGGGCGCGGGACGTACTGGCCGCGGCGGGATTGCCGCCGGGGTCGGCGCAGCTTCTCGCCCTCGGCGAGAACGCCGTGTTCGCCGCCGGTGACCTGGTCGTCAAGGTGGGGCGCGACGCCGAGCTCCTCGACCGGGCACGCCGCGAACTGGACGTCGCGGTGTGGCTGGCGGAGGCGGGCGTGCCGGCGGTACGGGCGGCCGAGCCGAAGGCACGGTTGGTCGAGGGACATCCGGTGACGTGGTGGCACCGGCTCCCCGCCGCGGCACGGCCCGCCGAGCCGCGGGATTTGGCCGAACTGCTGCGGGTGGTGCACGCGCTGCCCTCGCCGCCCTTCGCCCTGCCCGCCCGGGAGCTGCTGGGGGGCGTGGAGCGGTGGCTGCGGCTTGCGGGCGACGCCATCGACTCCGCTGACGCGGCGTATCTGCGCGAGCGGCGGGACGGTTTCGCGGCGGCCGCGGCCGCGGTGACGCCTCATCTGGAGCCGGGGCCGATTCATGGGGACGCACTCCCCCGCAATGTTCATGTGGGGCCGGACGGGCCGGTTCTCGTCGATCTGGAGACGTTCTCGTCGGATCTGCGGGAGCACGATCTGGTGGTCATGGCTCTGTCCCGGGACCGGTACGGGGTGTCTGCGGAGACCTACGACTCGTTCACCGCCGCGTACGGGTGGGACGTGCGGGAGTGGGAGGGGTGTTCGGTGCTGCGGGGGGCTCGGGAGACGGCCAGTTGTGCGTGGGTCGCGCAGCATGCGCCGTCGAACCCGAAGGCGTTGGCGGAGTTCGAGCGGCGGGTCGCCTCGCTGCGGGACGGCGATGAGACGGTGCGGTGGTATCCGTTCTGAGTGGTGGGTGGGTGCGGGACTGTTGCGGCTGGTCGCGCAGTTCCCCGTGCCCCTGAGTCAGTCACCTGGTCCTTGGATTGTTCGTGCCGCGCGCCTCAGTTCCGCAAGTACCACGCGGACCGCGCTCCTGGCCGTGCGCTCCGGGCGGTAGAGCGCGTCGATGTGGCGTCTTGCCCGGACGCCGCTCAGCGGTCTCAGTACCAGCGCCGGATGCCGGCGCATCGTCCAGCGGGGCATCAGCGCCAGGCCTCCCCCCGCCGCCACCGCCTCCGCGGCGACCGCGAACTCGTTGATGCGGTGGGCCAGGCGGAGGCGGTGGCCTGCTGCCGCCGCGATCGCCTCGATGGTGGCCATGACCGGGAACCCGTCGTGAACGGTGATCCAGGGTTCGTCGGCGACGTCCGCCGGAGTCACCCGCCGTCGGGCCGCCAAGGGATGGTCGGCGGGCATGGCCACGTCCAGTGGTTCACGCAGGAGCGTGGTGGCCGTCACCGTCGGCGGCCAGGCAGGGGCGTGGTCGAGGCGGTGGGCCAGGACGATGTCGTACTCGCGGGTGAGGCGGGGGAAGTCCTCCTGCGGGACGTCCTCGTCGGCCAGCCTCGGCACGGGGGCGCCGGGATCGGCGAGGGCCCGCAGCAGCAGGGGGAAGAAGGCGGCGCCCGCGCTGTGGAAGGCCGCTACCGAGACCTCGCCCTCCGGCCGGTCCACGAACTCCTCGACCGCGTGCCGCGCACGGGCCAGCGCCGTCTCCACCTCGATGGCGGCGCCCGCCAGCGCCTGCCCGGCGTCCGTGAGCACCAGCCGTCTGCCGTCGCGCTCGGTCAGCGGCACCTTCACCGAACGCTGCAGCAGTCTCAGCTGCTGCGAGATCGCCGACGGAGTCACCAGGAGCGCCTCCGCGACCGCGGTGACGCTGCCCAGTTCGCCGAGTTCCCGCAGGATCCGCAGCTGTCGTTCGTCCACCATGACAGTGTAGGAGTACTAAAAGATCGTTTAAGGAAGTGGTCCTGGGCTTCAGAGTCGGCCGGGTGCAAGGTGGGCGGGTGTCCGACGCCCGCCGTACCGACGTGGTACTCCTGCTGGTCGCGATCGTCTGGGGTTCGAGTTATCTCTCCGCCCAGACCGCGACGTCCGCCCTGCCTGTCCTGCTGGTGCTCTTCGCCCGGTACGCCCTGTCCGCGTTCGCCTGTCTGGGAGTCGTCGTCCGCCCCGGGCGGGGGCCGCGCCGGTGGACCCGCGAGGAGCTCCGGGCGGGGGTGCCCCTGGGCCTCACCCAGGCCGCCGTCCTGGTCGTCGAGACCTACGGCGTCGCCCACACCAGCGCCGCCAACGCGGGGCTCATCATCAGCCTGACCATCGTCCTCACCCCCCTCCTCGACCGCACCGGTCACCGGGCCGGTCTGCCACCCGTGTTCTACGCCGCGGCCGGTGTGTGCGTCCTGGCCGTCGGACTCCTCATGGCGGGCAACGGCTTCCACGCGCCCCGCCTCGGCGACCTGCTGATGCTCGGAGCCGCCGTCGTACGGGCCGGCCATGTCGCACTCGTCGGCCGCCTCACCGCGGGCCGGGCGATACGGCCGCTGCACCTCACGACCGTGCAGACCCTCGTCGGCACGGTCCTGTTCCTTCCCCTGGCCGCGCGCGACCTTCCGACCCTGGCCCACGCGGGCTCGGCAACCTGGACGCAGCTGCTCTATCTCGCCCTGTTCTGCAGTGTGTTCGCCTTTCTCGCGCAGACCTGGGCGGTGCAGCGCACCTCGGCCAGCCGGGCCAGTCTGCTGCTGGGCACCGAGCCGATCTGGGCCGCGGCGGCCGGAGTGACCCTGGGCGGCGACCACTTCACCGCACTGACCGGGCTCGGGGCGGTCATGATGATCACCGGCACCTACTGGGGGCAGTCCGTGGAACGCGCCCACCGCGCGGGTTCTCGTCCCCGCCCCGAAGTTCCCCCCGTCGAAGAGGACCCACGATGCCCGGCGACGACGCCTACGACACCTACGACCGTCTGATCTCTCTGCTCGACACCTCCTCCGTCGACTACGAGCTCGTCGACCACGAACCCGAGGGCACCACCGAGGCCGTGTGCGCGCTGCGCGGGCATCCTGCCTCCGAGGCCGCGAAGTGCATCGTGCTGCGAGTCAAGGTGGACCGCAGGACCACCCGGCATGTCCTCTCGGTCGTCCCCGGGGACCGGCGCGTGGACCTGGACGCGATCCGGGCGCTGTTCGCCGCGCGCTATGTGGGGTTCAGCGACGCGGAGACCGCCGAGCGGCTGGCCCGCGCGATCCCCGGGACGGTCCTGCCGTTCAGCTTCGACCCCGAACTGGAGGTCGTCGCCGATCCGGATGTCGTGAAGCAGCCCCGGCTGTACTTCAACGCCGCCCGGCTGGACCGGTCGCTGTGCATGGCGGGGGCCGACTACGAGCGGGTGGCGAAGCCCCGGGTGGAGCCCGTCGCGAGCCCTCCGCTCTCGGATTCGCTGCCGGGGTGAGGCCTTCTCCCTCTCACACCGTCTCGTCCGCCGGCTCGCGCAGCGGCCAGGTGCCGTCGACCACCGCTGTCGCGTCGCCCTTGCGGCGCAGGAAGTCCTGGAAGTCCGCCGCCCACTCCGCGTACCACTCGATCTGACGGCGGTGCAGGTCCGCCGGGCCGAGGGCCGCGACCTTGGGGTGGCGCGCGGCTATCGCGCAGGCCAGCCGGGCCGCGGCGAGGGCGTCGGCCCCGGCGTCGTGGGCGGCGTCGAGCGGGACGCCGTACTCCGTGCAGACCGCTTCGAGGTTGCGCTTGCCGCGGCGGTAGCGGTCCACCGAGCGGTCGATGGTGTACGGGTCGATGACCGGGGCCGGGTCGAGGCCGCCAAGGCGCTCGCGCAGGGACGGCAGGCCGTACCGGCGCAGTTCGGCGGAGAGCAGGCTCAGGTCGAAGGCGGCGTTGTAGGCGACCACCGGGACGCCCGTCTTCCAGTAGGTCACGAGGACGTCCGCGATGGCGTCGGCGACCTGGTCGGCGGGGCGGCCCTCCGCGGCCGCCCGCTCGTTGCTGATGCCGTGCACCGCCACGGCGTCCGCCGGGATCTCCATGCCAGGGTCCGCCAGCCACTCCCGGCGCCCCAGGGCCTGACCGTCCCTGACCTCGATCACGGCTCCCGTGACGATGCGCGCCTCGCGCGGATCGGTGCCGGTGGTTTCCAGGTCGAAGCCGATCAGCAGCTCTCGGTGCCAGCCCATGGGCGGTCCCCCTTCTTGGTGGTGCTTTCCCCCAGTGGTCTCCACCTTCCCATGCGCCACTGACAATCAGAGGCGCGCGTTCCGCTTGGCGCCCTGCGCGAGGGGACGTTCAGGACACCGGTCGCGAATCCGCCCAGTTCGTCTCGAACTCCTCGCGGTAAGTGGGGAAGAGGCCGCTGTCGTCCACGTCGCCCGCCTTGACCACCCGGTTGCCGTTGCGCAGCACGAGGACCGGTGCCTCCATGCCCCGCGACCTGCGCAGATAGGACTGCACGACCGCGATGCCGTCCGAACCGTCGCCGTCCACGAGGTAGGCCGTGAAGCGCGGGGTGTCGTCGTAGACCTGGATCTCGAAGGCGCCCGGGTCGCGCAGTCTCGACCGCACCCGGCGCATGTGCAGGATGTTCATCTCGACGGCCCGGCTCAACTCACCGCGCTTCATGCCGAGTTCCCGCTCCCGCCGCTTGACGGCGCTGGAGGCCGGGTTGAGGAACAGCAGCCGCACCCGGCAGCCTGCCTCGGCCAGGCGCACCAGACGGCGGCCGGAGAAGTTCTGCACGAGGAGGTTGAGGCCGATACCGACGGCGTCGAGGCGGCGGGCGCCGCCGAAGATGTCCTCGGCGGGGAACTGGCGCAGCAGCCGCACCCGGTCGGGGTGCACGGCGACCACGTCGGCGTACCGGTCGCCGACCAGGTCCTCGACCGCGTCGACGGGCAGCCTGCGGGCGGACGGCACGTCGCCGCCGGCGCCGAGTATCTCGAGGAGCTTGGCGGAGGCGCGCTCGGCCTGGCCGAGGACGGCCTCCGACAGAGCCCGGTTGCGGGAGACGACGTTGCGGGTGACTTCCAGCTCGTCCAAGGCCAGTTCGACGTCCCGGCGCTCGTCGAAGTAGGGCTCGAAGCACGGCCAGTGCTGCACCATCAACTCACGAAGCTGCGGCAGGGTGAGGAAGCTGAGAGTGTTGTCGTCGGCCGGGTCGAGCAGGTAGCCCTTGCGACGGCTGACCTCGCGTACGGCGACCGCGCGCTGGACCCACTCCTGTCCGGCGGGCCCGGCGGCGGCGACCACCCAGTCGTCGTGGCCGTGGACGGGTTCGTAGATGGGACGCAGAACAGCGGCCACGACGGCCCGCAGCCGCTGTTCGACGAGGTTCAGCCAGATGTAGGCCCGGCCCGCCCGCTGCGCGCGCGTGCGGACCTCGCGCCAGGCGTCGGCGTCCCAGTCCAGCTCCGGCCCAATCGTCGCTCCCGCGTCCATCGGCCGTGCCAGGGACACCGTGCCGGGCGGGGCGTCTGAGGAGTTCCCCTCGTGACCCTCGTCACCAGGGGGCAACTCCAGCCCTCCCGAGCCCACCCGCGCACCGCCTTCCGCTCCCCCGAGCACTCCCCTTGCCAACGATCAAGGAAGGGTACTCCGGGAGCGGTCGGCGGTGCAGCCGGATGGACAGGGTCAATCTCAACTACCGAACTCCCAGTGCCCGTTCTGCCCGGCGAGCTCGGCCGGAGTGAGCGGGTTCATGGCCGTGACGTCCCTGGGGGCGATGGAGAATCCCTGCCAGTGGACCGGCATGGGCTGCTGGTCCTCGTCGCGGGCGATGTGGTGGAAGCCGACGTTCATCCAGACCACCGGGTGGGTGAGGGTCTGGCCGTTGACCCACTTGTCGACGGACTTGCCCGCTCCGGCACCGCAGTCACCGGTGTTGTTGCTGGCGAACTGCTCGCACGGGTTGTACTCGGTGAAGTACACGTCGTGCTTGGTGAAGCTGCGGGCCGGGTACTTGGTGCTCGGGCCGGGGACGATCTCGTACGACCGCGAGTGCCAGTCCTTGTTCTTGCCGGCCGCGCTGACCATGCGCCACCAGCGGTAGCTCTTGGCGTCGCCCGCGAGTTCCTTGGTGACCGGGGTGCGGGTGGTCTTGACGGTCGCGGTCTGCTGGCCCTGGGCCGCCGCGGTGACCGTCGAGTCGTACTGCTCGACCCGGTTCTTGGAGGAGCCGTCGAGGGCGAAGTCCAGGCGCCAGAAGGCGTTGTGGCTGTGGCTGGTGGCCTGGGCGCGGGGGCCCTTGCCGATGGGCCAGCCGCGGCCGTCGCCGGCGTCGTAGTCCTCGTAGGAGAGGCTGCCGGTCGCGCCGAGGTTCATGGTGATGGTGCCGTCGTCCTGGAAGCGCCACTCGGTCATGTACTCGTACCAGCCGACCTGGTTGACCGAGTAGACGAGGAGGTCCTTGCCCTGGGCCTGGTAGACCTTGTTCGCGCTGTCGCCCTGCATGCGGTAGGCGTGGCCGCGGGAACGGGTCGTGGTGCACAGGCCGTTGACGTTCTCACGGTCCGGGTCCCAGGAGTCGGGGACCTTGACGCTCTTGATGGTGCCGCCGGGGCACTCGCCCGGGTCCAGGTTCATCAGGCCCTGTGCGAAGCCGAAGCCCGTCAGGTCGTCGTACTCGACGCTGCCGTCGTCGTAGGGGACGTGGATCTGGCCGAGCCGGGCACTGTTGAGGACCTTGATCGGCGTGGCCTCCCCCTTGGGCTGGTAGGAGATGTTCTCCAGGACGAGCCCGGCCTTGCTGTCGTAGCGCCAGCACATCCGCCAGGTCGTACCGCTGGAGAGCTTCTGCTCGATCTTGTAGGCGCTGCTGCACTCCGCGGGCGCCGCGGCGGCGGCCTTGGGCTGGGCGGCGGCGGGTCCCGCACCGGTGGTGACACCGGCGGCCAGCGCGGCCACGGACACGCCGAGGGCCGCGTGCCTGCGCGCGCGGCTGATTCTGTTGACACGCATGAAGAGATGACTCCCTTGCGGAAGGAGCAGGTGGGAAATGTGGACGGAGGGGGCGGATCAGCTCTCGAGCTTGGCGACCTTGCGGGCGCTCAGATCGATCACGAAGGCCCTGGCGTCGATCCAGGGGCCGTTCTTCACCTTCGGGAACAGCCGCACACAGCGGTGCTCGCCGCACTTGTCGAGCACGGCGGGCTGCCCGCCCGGGACGGCCCGGTACACGGCGCCGGTGAGCAGCAGCTGGTTGGCGTCGGTGAGGTCCTTGTCGGTGGCGTCCTTGTAGTCGGCCTTCAGGTCCGCGCCGAGCGGGTCGGCGATCAGCAGGCTCGCGGCCTCCGCGTACTCGGCGCTGCTCAGCGGCGGCTGGACGCCGTGCTGGGTGCCGGTCGCGACGACCTTGCCGCTGTCGAGGTCGACGGTCCTGGTGACGAGGGTGTCGTCCCGGTAGTCGTAGAACGTCACGTCCGCACGCCGGGGCGCGTTCGGGTCGTCCAGTTCGCCGACCTTGGGGTCGGCGAGGTCCACGGTGAGCCGCTCGGGGCCGCGATCGCCCTCGACGTCCTCACTGGCGTTCATCATCTGCGGGTTCACGGCAAGCTGCTCGACCCGCTTGATCTCGTCGTCGGTGAGCGGGTCGCGGCCCTTGCCCTTCTCGCCCTCGGCGGCCGGCGCCTTCTCGACGACTCCGGGCGCGACGGCCCCGTCCGCGCCCTGTCCGGCCTGCGCCGCGGACTGTCCCGAGGCTGTCTTCCCGCCCCCTGTGTCGTCCGCCCCCGCGGTACCCGGCAGGGTGATCCCGACCATCACGGCGGTCCCGGCCACCGCGATGGCCGCACCTGCCACCACCTTCCCGAGGTGGCGGTGCACTATCTTGCGCACATCTTCCCCCTACTCCCCGGGTACTCCGGGAGTACGTGTCTGCCCCAAATGGTTCGGCTCAGGACGATCCTGTGATCGCACTGTGCACTGGTCGATCGGTAAGAGGGACGTAAGTCATAGGTGGTTCCATCACTTTCGGGGACACTCGGGGCCAAGGCGCCACACCCGGCGCGGGAGAGCTGAAAGAGTCGTTTCATGCAGGTCTGGCCTGGAGAGGCGTATCCACTCGGTGCCACGTACGACGGCGCCGGTACCAACTTCGCGGTCTTCACGGAGGCCGCGGACCGAGTAGAGCTGTGTCTGCTGCACGACGACGGCTCGGAAACGGCGGTGGAACTGCGCGAGAGCGACGCGTTCGTACGGCACGCGTATCTGCCCGGCGTGATGCCCGGACAGCGTTACGGCTTCCGCGCGCACGGCCCCTACGCTCCCGAGCGGGGCCTGCGCTGCAACTCGTCGAAGCTGCTGCTCGACCCGTACGCGCGCGCGATCAGCGGTTCGATCCGCTGGGGCGAGGAGGTGTACGGCTACCACTTCGACTCGCCCGACAAGCGCAACGACCTCGACTCGGCCCCGCACACCATGACGTCGGTCGTGGTCAACCCCTACTTCGACTGGGGCGACGACCGGCGGCCGCGGATCGGGTACCACGAGACGGTGATCTACGAGGCACACGTCAAGGGCCTCACCATGCGGCACCCGGGCCTGCCCGAGGAGCTGCGCGGCACCTACGCCGCACTCGCGCACCCGGCGATCATCGAGCACCTGGTGGAGCTCGGCGTCACCACGCTGGAGCTGATGCCGGTCCACCAGTTCGTGAACGACCACCGTCTGGTCGACATGGGCCTGAACAATTACTGGGGCTACAACACCATCGGCTTCTTCGCCCCGCACAACGCGTACGCCTCCTGGGGCGACCGCGGCCAGCAGGTCCTGGAGTTCAAGTCGGCGGTCAGGGCGCTGCACGAGGCCGGGATCGAGGTCATCCTGGACGTCGTCTACAACCACACCGCCGAGGGCAACCACCTGGGCCCGACCCTGTCCTTCAAGGGGCTCGACAACCCGCAGTACTACCGTCTGACCGACGACCAGCGGTACTACATGGACACCACGGGCACCGGGAACTCCCTGCTCATGCGGTCCCCGCACGTACTCCAGCTGATCATGGACTCGCTGCGGTACTGGGTCACCGAGATGCACGTCGACGGCTTCCGTTTCGACCTCGCGGCGACCCTGGCGAGGCAGTTCCACGAGGTGGACCGGCTGTCCTCGTTCTTCGACCTGGTGCAGCAGGACCCGGTGGTCTCCCAGGTGAAGCTGATCGCCGAGCCGTGGGACGTCGGCGAGGGCGGTTACCAGGTGGGCAACTTCCCGCCGCTGTGGACCGAGTGGAACGGCAAGTACCGCGACACCGTACGGGACCTGTGGCGGGGTGAGCCGCGCGCGCTGGCGGAGTTCGCGTCCCGGCTGACCGGTTCCTCCGACCTCTACCAGGACGACGGCCGGCGCCCGCTGGCCTCCATCAACTTCGTCACCTGCCACGACGGGTTCACCCTGCACGACCTCGTCTCCTACAACGACAAGCACAACGACGCCAACGGCGAGGACAACCGCGACGGCGAGAGCCACAACCGGTCCTGGAACTGCGGGGCGGAGGGCGAGACCAACGACCCCGAGGTGCGGGAGCTGCGCGCCCGGCAGATGCGCAACTTCATCGCCACGCTGATGCTGTCCCAGGGCGTGCCGATGATCAGCCACGGCGACGAGGTCGCGCGCACCCAGCGCGGCAACAACAACGCCTACTGCCAGGACAGCGAGCTGGCCTGGGTGGCATGGCCGGAGGACGCCGGGGACGGGGCTGCGGGGGTGGGGGCCGAGTTGCTGGCCTTCACGCGCGCGATGGTGTGGCTGCGCAAGGACCATCCGGTCTTCCGGCGCCGCCGCTTCTTCCACGGGCGGCCCGTGGAGGGCACCCACGACGACCTGTCGGACATCGCCTGGTTCACTCCCCAGGGCAAGGAGATGGCCCAGCGGGACTGGGACCGGGCGCAGGCCTCGGCGCTGACGGTCTTCCTCAACGGCAACGCGATCTCCGAGCCCGGCCCCCGCGGGGAACGGATCACCGACGACTCGTTCCTGCTGATGTTCAACGCCTCGCCCAAGGCGCTGGACTTCGTGGTGCCGGTCAACCACGGCCGGCAGTGGGAGGTCGTGGTCGACACCGGCCGCCCTGACGGGGTACCTCCGGGCGCGGGGGCGAAGGTGCAGGCCGGGGACCGGCTGACGCTGGTGGACCGCAGCATGGCGGTGTTGCAACGGCCTGTCTAGCATTGTCGGCATTGTCGGCATTGTCGGTGCGCCCGGGGTACGAGGCCGGGCGCATCGTCGCGTGGGGACGGGACCGTGCCGTCGTGTCCGCGGACGTCAGGACGGAACGGTATCGTCCCGACGTCCGCGTCCTATGCACATGGAGCACGCGATGACACGAAAGGCCGCAGGGCGGGTACGTAGCTCTGCATGACACCTGAGCGACGACCCGACACCTATGCGGTGCCGACGGCCACGTACCGGCTGCAGCTGCAGCCCGAGTTCCCGTTCGCGGCCGCGGCGGCGGCCGTGCCGTATCTGGCCTCGCTGGGCGTCTCGCACCTGCACCTGTCCCCCGTCCTGGAGTCCGTCCCCGGTTCCACCCACGGCTATGACGTCGTGGACCACGGGCGCGTGCGCGGGGAGCTGGGCGGCGAGGACGGGCTGCGAGCACTGTCGCGCACCGCGCGGGAGCACGGCCTCGGCCTGGTGATGGACATCGTGCCGAACCACATGGCGATGGACCCGCGCCACAACCGCGCCCTGTGGGAGGTGCTGCGGGAGGGCCCGAAGTCGCCGTACGCGCGGTGGTTCGACATCGACTGGGAGGCACAGGGCGGCCAGGTGCTGCTGCCGGTGCTGGGGCATCCGGTCGGCGAGGAGCTCGGCAACCTCACGGTGGACGGCGAGGTGCTGCGCTACTACGACCACGTGTTCCCGCTCCGCGAGGGCACCGGGGACCTCCCGTTGCCGCAGCTCCTGGACGCGCAGTGGTACCGGCCTGTGTGGTGGCGGCTGGCCCGTACGGAGCTCAACTACCGGCGTTTCTTCAGCATTTCGGAGCTGATCGGGGTGCGGGTGGAGGACCCCGAGGTGTTCGAGGCCACCCACGCCAAGATCCTCCAGCTGCTGCACGAGGGAGTGGTCGACGGGCTGCGGATCGACCACCCCGACGGCCTCGCCGACCCCGACACCTATCTGCGACGGCTCCACGAGGCGACCGGCGGGCGCTGGACGGTCGTGGAGAAGATCCTGGCGGACGGAGAGCACCTCCCGGCGGCCTGGCCCGTGGCGGGGACCACCGGGTACGACGCCCTCAGGCACATCGACGGGCTGTTCACGGACCCGGCGGGGTTCGGTGAACTCCTCGGCCAGTACCGGCGCTTCGCCGCCCCGCAGACCGACCGCGGCGGCGACTGGGCCGCGACTGTACGGCGGGCGGCGTACAAGGTGATCACGCACGAGCTGGCCGCCGAGACCGACCGGCTGACCCGGGTGGCGGCACGCGTGTGTGCCACCTCCCCGGAACCCGCGCTGCGCGACCGCGCCCCCTGGGCACTGCGCACCGCGCTCCAGGAACTGCTGGTGCGGATGGAGGTCTACCGGCCCTACGGCTCCTCGGACGCCGCCTCTGTCGTCACCGAGGAGGCCGCGGCCGAGGCCCGGCTCGCGTTCGTCGTCCCCGAGGAGGCGGGCGCGGTCGACGTCGTCCGGGACCTGGTGCTGGGGCGGGCCGGTGACGGGCCGGACCAGGTGGAGTTCCGGACCCGGTTCGCGCAGACGTCCTCGGCGCTGCGGGCCAAGTCCGTGGAGGACACGGCGTTCTACCGGTATGTGCCGCTGCTGTCGGCGACCGAGGTGGGCGGCAACCCGGGGAGCCCGGCCGTCTCGCCCGAGGAGTTCCACGCCTACGGCACGCGGGTGCAGCGCGACTGGCCGCTGACGGGAACCGTGGTGTCGACGCACGACACCAAGCGCAGTGCCGATGTGCGGGCGGCGCTGGCCGTGCTCACCGAGTGCCCGCAGTGGTGGGCGGACACGCTGGCCGAGGTGACCCGCACCGGCGACGGCGTACCGGACGCGCAGCTGGCGTGGGCGGCCTGGCAGACGGTGTTCGGGCTCGGGCCCGCGGTCCCCGAGCGGGTACGGGAGGCGCTGCTGAAGCACGTGCGCGAAGCGGGGCTGTACACGAGCTGGACGGAGCAGGAACCGGCGTACGAGGAGGCGGTTGCGGAGTTCGTCACGGCCGGGCCGTGCGGGCCGCAGGGCGAGCAGGTGGCCGCGTTGCGGAGCCGCCTCGCACCACACATCCGGGCGAACGAGCTGGGGGCGGCACTGGTGCAGCTGACGATGCCCGGGGTGCCCGACGTGTACCAGGGCACGGAGGGCGAGTACCTGGCGCTGGTGGATCCGGACAACCGGCGCCCCGTGCCGTTCCCGCCGCAGGACTCCGGCGACAAGGGCGCGCTCACGGCCGCCGCGCTGCGGCTGCGCCGACGCCGGCCGGACGTCTTCGGCGACGCGGCGACGTACACGCCGCTGGCCGCGGAGGGGCCCTCGGCGGCGCACTGCTTGGCGTTCGCGCGGTCCGGGGAGGTGGTCACCGCGGTGACCCGGCTCTCGCTGCGGCTGGCGGAGGCGGGTGGCTGGCAGGAGACGGTGCTGCCGTTGCCGCCGGGTGTCTGGCGCGACGTGGTGGTACCGGAGCGGGAGTTCTCCGGGCACGCGCGTGTGGCGGAGCTCCTGGGCGAGTCACCGGTGGCGCTGCTGGAGCGGGTGGCCGCGGACTGACCAGGTACGCGCGAAGGCGGTCACAGGCCGCTTGGCACTGGTCGGGCGCGGGCCGCACCAGCAGTGCTGCCCGGCCCGCTCCCGCGGGCGCGGGGGCACGGGCGACCCCGTCGGCACCTACGGCTCTACCGGCTGACGGTAAATGCCTCTGGACGCCCCCTGGAGGCGCCCCTGGCGTGCTTGACAGCTCAACCAGACCGTGGGGTACTGCGGATTGCGAGGCCGGTCGGACCTATCGGGGGTGAGTCTGCTGCCGGAGCTGCGCTATCCCACGGTGACCGAACTGGTCCGCTCCGCGCGGGCGTTGGCCGCACAGCGGCCCGGCGTCTGCCGGCTGAGGCAGGTGGGTGTCTCGCGCGCGGGCAGACCCCTGCAGCTGCTGTCGATCGGCCATGCCCGGCGAGCCGTTCTGGTGGTCGCGGGCGCCCACTCCAACGAACCGGCCGGCGGCCCCGCGGCCCTGGCGGTGGCCCGACGGGTGCTGGCCGAGCGCGAGTTGCGGGCGGACACGTCCTGGCACTTCCTGCTGTGCGCGGATCCCGACGGGGCGAGCCTCCATGTCACCCCGGCGCCGCACAGTCTCTTCGACTACCACCTCGGGTTCTTCCGCCCGGCCGGCGCGGAGCAGCCGGAGTGGGCACCCGCGATGCTGCCACCCGACCGGCTGCCGCCCGAGACACGTGTCCTGACCGGGGTGATCGACGAGCTGCGGCCCTACGTCCAGGTGACCCTGCACGGCACCGATCTGGGTGGCAGCTGGGTGCAGTTGACGAAGGACGTGCGGGGTATCGCCGAGCCGTTCGCCAAGTCCGCGGCGGAGTTGCACATCCCGGTGGAGACCGGTGCCTCGGACGCGGCGGGCTGGCCCGCGTCCGGACCCGGGGTGCATGTGATGCCGGCGCCGGGCGCCGGGGCGGCGTACCCGAGCATGCCGGACGACGCGCGGCGCAGCACCTGGTACCACGCGCACCGCTACGGCGGTCTGACCGCGGTGGTCGAGGTGCCGATGTGGGCGAGCGACCTGGTGGACGATCCGACGCAGCACCCGGCGCCGGCGGCGGCGATGCGGCGGCTGGCGGGCCGGCTGCTGCGTCAGTCGCAGGCCGTGGACCAGGTGCTGACGGACGCGCTGCCGCGTCTGGAGGGCGCCGGCGGGCCGCTGCTGCGGGCCGCCACCTGGGGGCTGGCGCTGGTGCCGGGGCTGGCCGCGGACTGGGTCCACACGCGGCCCGCCGACGACACGAGGGCGTACATCGGCAGCGTGGACGCGTTCTCCCGCCGGCTGCCGCTGCGGGCCGCTGCCATGCTGCTAAGGGTGCTGCGGGAGACGGACGACCGCGCGGCGCCGCGTCTCGAACGGCTCGTGGAGGCGTGGAGCGGTTCCTTCGCGGATCGTTTCGGGGCCCGCTGGGTGCCGTTGGAGCACCAGATCGAGCACCAGGCCCGCACGGTCGTGGCGGTGGCGTTGCACGCGCGCGAAGGGGTCCACTGAGCCGAGGCCGCCCCCACGCGCGTGTGCGTCACCGAGCCCGGGCCGCGCGTCAGCTCTCCAGTGCGAAGACCGCACCCGTCCGCGCCCCCATCACGCAGCCGTTCGAGAAGGTCTGCCGGTACTCGACCGGTCGGCCGTTCCACTGTCCGCGGGCCCGGGCGGTGACCGGCGCGTAGAGCATCGGGCAGTAGACGCCCGCGGGCGGAAGGGCGTCGATGTCGCCGCCGACGGAGTCGAGTTGGGCGCAGGCCTCGGCGGCACGGCCGTGCCCCTGGGGCGGGTCGCACAGCAGGAGACTGCCGCGGGTGTCGCTGGAGCGGCCGTCGCCCGTGGTCACCATGAGGTAGAGGTAGTCGCTCCCGGCGGAGGACCCGGCCGTCGCGGGGGCCGCGGCGGCGAGGAGCAGGGCGGCCGCAGCCGCCAGACCCACATGGGCCGCTCGCCGTACCGCTGTCGTTGTCGCTGTGATCGTGGACGTCATTCCCGATGCATCGGCACGGCGGCCTCGGATCCCCACCCCGGCTCACCCGAACGGGAGCACGCGGGCGCGTGCCGCGCGGCGAGTTCGAAGGCGGCGAGCACCACCCGGGACTGGTACTCGATCTGGCGCGGGACCGGGATCCAGCGCGCCCCGAAGCCGTCGCGGTAGTCGGCGCACCAGACGTCGATGAGCCGGTCCAGTTCCGGCAGCACGCCGGCCGGGTCGGCGCCCGCGCGGGTCACGAGCTGGTGCAGGAGCCCGGCGGTGCGCAGGGCGAGCCGCCGTCCGGCGATGCGCAGCGCGGCCAGGTGACCGGTGCTGAGCGGGGGCATGGGGCGGCCGCCGTCGGTGACGTCGGGGTCCCAGGCGTCGGCGAGTCCGGGGCCGACCAGTAAATAGTCCTCGACCGGGGCGAGCAGCCGCGCCGCGTCCGGGGCGGCCGAGACATACGGGCGGATCCGCGCCAGGACGTCCTCCAGGAGGCGCGCGTCGCGGCGCAGCGTGTGGCTGACGGTGCGCAGCACGGCGGCCGCGTCGGCGGGTGTGCTGCCGTCCTCGACGGCGGCCACGCCCCACATGGGCGCCTCGACGACGGCGGTCACGGTGCCGTGCCGGAGCGGGTGGTACCAGGTCGACTCGACCGCGGCCTCGGTGATGGCGGCGGCCAGGTCGCCGCGTCGGGGCGGCGGGATCCGGTAGACGGCGGGCCCGAGACACGGCCAGTAGAGGGTGTCGTACGGGCCGAACTCGCGTGGGATGCGCAGCCGGGCCGCGGTGTGGGCGACGCGCCGGGCGAGGCCGGGCAGGTCGCGGGTGAGCTCGACGAAGCCCCCGCCTACGTCGACTCCGTGCAGGGAGCACTGGAGGAAGGGCCGCAGTTCGTCCTGGAGGGCGAGGAGGGTGCGGGTCTCCGGCAGTGCGGCGGCGTCGGCGCCGTCGGGCAGCCATTCCGGCTGTTCGCCGAAGCCTGGCCGGAAGAAGTTACGGAAGTAGCCGTCGAGGGAGTACGGGCCGCGCAGCCAGCCCTCGTTGCGGCGCAGGCCGTCCGGGTCGAGGCAGAGCAGCAGGTTCCAGGTGGCGTCGGCCTCGGCGGTGAGCCGGGGGTCGGCCAGGGCGCGCTCGGCCAGTCTGAGGGCGGTGCCGCCGCCCACGGGCTCGTTGGCGTGCGGTCCGGCGACGACGAGGGCCTGGCGGCTGCCGTGGCCGACGGAGAGCAGCCACAGGGGGGTACCCGCGCGGGAGGTGCCGACGCGGCGCAGTCGGGCGTCCGCGGGATGGCGGGCGACGAGCGCTGCGGCCCGCGCGCCGAGCTCGTCGACCGTCGGGTAGCGGAGGAGGGGCGGCAGGGCACACCTCCACAATGTGGTGCCGTCGGTTCACCTGGTGTGCATGGTGTACGCACAGTCAGTCACGACTTGTGGGGTACGTCAACACCGCGCGGCGGAAAGGGTTTTGGGCCACGACCGGGCGTAAAGCCCAGGCCAGAGGTGAGGTGGGACTCAGTTCACCGCGAGCCGGAAGGCCATCCGGCCGAAGCCGACCTGATCGCCCTCGCGGACCACGGCGGCGCCGATGACCCGCCGGCCGTTGACCGTGGTGCCGTTGGTGGAGCCGAGGTCGCGCAGGACCCACATGCCGCCCTGCCGGCTGAGTTCGGCGTGGACGCGGGAGACCGTCTCGTGGGTCAGCCGCAGACCGTTCGCGGGGTCGCGGCCGATGCGCAGCGCGTGGCCGCTGCCGGGATGGGGCAGCAGCAGCTTGGGCAGGCGCTCGGCCTGCCAGGCCCTGCGCAGCCGTACGGTGAAGCCGGAGACGGCCTCGACGGTGCCGAACACCAGCCGGGAGACGCGGCTCTCCTGGGGCAGGTCCGCGGTGAGCGCGGCGAGTTCGTCGGACCGGCGCGCGATGAGGGCCAGTTCCATGCGGCGCACGAACGTGTCGTGCGACAGGCGGCCCATGGCGGCGCCGTCACGGAGCACCTTCAGCACCTTGTCGCGCTCCACGTCGGACAGCCGCGCGGGGTACGTGTTGAACTCGAAGGACGACGTCACGTTGGTGATTGTCGGGCAGTGAACCCCGGGTGTCCAGAAAACGAGACAACGGCCGCCACCCGCGCTCACCCGACGACACCTGCCGCAAAGAGGAGCATTACAAAGCGGATTGATCTCGTTTGAAGCACCATGGACGGGCTACATCACGGTGAGCAGACGAAGGGGAACCGTCCGTGCAGTTCGAGGTGTGGGCACCGCAGGCCGGCCGTGTGACGCTCCATTGCGAGGGCGCCACGCACGCGTTGGAGCGCGATCCGGAGCGCTCGGGATGGTGGTGGGGCGAGGCGGAGGCCGGGGACGGCACCCGGTACGGCTTCGCGCTGGACGACGGCCCCGTGCTGCCCGACCCGCGCTCGCGCCGTCAGCCGGACGGCCCGGACGGACTCAGCGCCGTCGTCGATCACGAGCGGTACACGTGGCGTACGCAGTCGGCGGGCCGTCCCCTGCCGGGAGCGGTCCTCTACGAGCTGCACGTGGGCACGTACACGCCCGAGGGCACCCTGGACGCGGCCGCCGCCCGGCTCGACCATCTCGTCGAACTCGGCGTCACCCACGTCGAGTTGCTGCCGCTGTGCCCCTTCCCCGGGCGGCACGGCTGGGGCTACGAGGGCGTCTCCCTGTGGGCGGTGCACGAGCCCTACGGCGGTCCCGAGGCCCTGAAGCGTTTCGTCGACCGGGCGCACGAGGTGGGCCTCGGGGTCGTCCTGGACGTGGTCCACAACCACCTGGGCCCCTCCGGCAACTACCTGCCCGTCTTCGGACCGTACTTCACGGACACCCACCACACGCCCTGGGGCTCCGCGGTCAACCTGGACGCCCCCGGTTCCGACGAGGTGCGCGCGTACCTGCTGGGCAGCGCGTTGTCCTGGCTGCGGGACTACCGGATCGACGGACTGCGCCTGGACGCCGTGCACGCGCTCGCCGACACGCGCGCGTGCCACTTCCTGGAGGAGCTGTCGACAGCCGTCGACGACCTCGCCACCGAGCTGGGGCGGCCGCTGTTCCTGATCGCCGAGTCCGACCTCAACGACCCGCGGCTCATCACAGCCCGCGCGCAAGGCGGTCTCGGGCTGCACGCGCAGTGGAACGACGACTTCCATCACGCTCTGCACACCGCGCTGACCGGCGAGTCCCAGGGCTACTACGCCGATTTCGCCCGCGCACCCCTGGCCTCGCTCGCCAAGACCCTCACCGGCGGCTACTTCCACGACGGCACCTACTCCAGCTTCCGCGGCCGCGGCCACGGGCGTCCGCTGGACCGTACGCACACGGCGGCGCACCGGCTGCTCGGCTACTCCCAGACCCACGACCAGGTCGGCAACCGCGCCCAGGGCGACCGGCTGGCGGCGTCGCTCTCCCCCGGCCTGGTGGCCTGTGCGGCAGCGCTCGTGCTGACCGCGCCCTTCACACCCATGCTGTTCATGGGTGAGGAGTGGGCGGCGGGCACGCCCTGGCAGTTCTTCACGGACCACACCGATCCCGAGCTCGCGGAGGCCGTGCGGCGGGGCAGGCGGCGGGAGTTCGCCGAGCACGGCTGGGCGGAGGAGGACGTGCCCGACCCGCAGGACCCGGCGACCCGCGACCGCTCCTGCCTCGACTGGTCCGAACTCGAACGCGAGCCGCACGCGCGCGTGCTCGCCTGGTACCGCCGGCTCCTCACGCTGCGGCACGAGCAGCCGGACCTCACCGACCCCGACCTCGCCGACACCAAGGTCGCCTACGACGCGGACCAGCGCTGGCTCGCCTTCCGCCGCGGGGACGTCCGGGTGGCCGTGAACCTCGGGAAGTCGACCGCGGCCATCCCCCTGGGCCCCCGTGAGGCCCGCGTCCTGGCGGCCTGGGAGCCGGTGGAGGCGCCGGGCGCGGACGGGGTGCTGCATGTACCCGGGGAGTCGTGCGTGGTGCTGCTGCAGGCGTGACCTCACAGGGCTCCTCCGGGTCGTCCGGCTCCTCCGGGTCGTCCGGGTGGAAAAGTCCAGATGGAGCCGCCTACAACTCCGCGTCGTCCGTCTCCTCGTCCCGCAGCTCGGTGACGCGTTCCAGCAGGATCGCCTCCCAGGCCCGTCGCAGCCGGGTACGTAGGAGGGGCAGCGGCTCGGTGGCGCGCCCGTCCAGGCTCGCGGCGAGGCTGATCACGGTGTCGCAGCGGGCCAGCCACAGTCCGCGCAGGCAGGGACGGGCGCCGTACCCGGCGAGCGTGGCGGCGCGGACGGCCGCGGGCGAACCGACGGCCTGCGCGAGGCCCGCGATGTCCTCGGCCGGGTCGCCGACGACCGTGTCGGTCCAGTCGAGGACGCCACGCACCCGGCCGTCGGCGCTGACCAAGAGGTGTTCGCCGGTCAGGGCATGGTGCACGAGGACCGCGCTGCCGGGCTGCGCGGCGAGCTGGACCGCGGCCGGCGAGGTGAGCTGCTGGAACCGGGCCGGGTCGAACTCGTCGGCCGCGCGGAGGCGTTCGGCGGCCCGGCCGGCTTCCCTGCGCAGCGCCTCCAGGGAGCGGGGGGCGACGCGTGGGACGCCGAGCGCCTCGGCCTGCCGTACCGGCACCTCGCGCAGCCCGGTGAGCAGGCCGGCCAGGTCGGCCTCGCCGACGGCCGACACGTCATGCTCTTCCGCCGAGCCGCCGGGCACCTTGGTGTCGAGCGTGTAGGCCAGCCCTGGCGCCCACTCGCCCTGCGCCACGCTGGTCGGCACCGCGACCGGCACGTGCGCGCGGATCAGATCGCGCAGCCGCGGTTCACGGCGTCTGCGGACGGAGGCCTCGCGGTCGCCGGCGAGCCGCAGGACATGGCGGGTGCCGACCCACCAGGTGGAGTGCCCGGCGCCCTCGGCGACGGGACGGACCTCGGGCCCGCCGACGTCGGGCGTGCCGTCCTTGAGCAGGGAACGGACCAGCCGGCGGACCGTGTCCGCGGTGGGTGTCGGTGCCTGGGTCATGGTCGCGCCGTAGTCGCTCGAGGGGTGGAAGGGGCTCCTGGGGGCTCGGTCAGTCGACTATGACCATCTCGCGGGTGGTGTCGTTGAGCCTGCGGCCGCCGTCCTCGGTGACCGTGACGATGTCCTCGATGCGTACCCCGAAACGGCCCGGCAGATAGACGCCGGGCTCCACGGAGAAGCACATGCCCGGGACCAGGGGCTGTTCCTCGCCCTCGATCATGTACGGCGGTTCGTGTGTGGTGACGCCGATGCCGTGCCCGGTGCGGTGGATGAAGTACTCGCCGTACCCGGCGTCGGCGATGACCGCGCGGGCGGCCCGGTCGACCTCCTGGCAGGACACGCCGGGCCGCACCGCCCGGAAGCCCGCCTCCTGCGCCGCGCGCACGAGGTCGTGCACCCGGCGCTCCTCGTCGGTGGGTTCGCCGACGTGGACCGTGCGGGAGGTGTCGGAGCCGTAGCCGTCCTTGAGGCCGCCGAAGTCGAGGACGACCATGTCGCCGCGTGCGATGACCCGGTCCCCCACCTCGTGGTGCGGGTTGGCGCCGTTCGGCCCCGAGGCGACGATGGTGAAGTCGACCTGGGAGTGGCCGAAGCGACGCAGCAGGTCGGCGAGGTCGGCGGCCACCTCCGACTCCCTGCGGCCGCCGAAGGGAACCTTCCGGATCTCCTCGAACGTCGCGTCTGCGGCCGCTCCCGCGGCCGCCACCAGCTCCAGCTCCGCCGCGTCCTTGACGGCGCGGAGCATCGGCAGGGCCTCGGTGAGGGAGGCGTACGACGTGCCGGGCAGGGCCCTCTGCAGGCCCAGGAGGTGCATGGCCCAGGTGTTGTCGCTGATGCCGAACCGGCCGTCGGCGTCCAGGAGGGCGGCGGTGGCGACGTAGGGGTCCTTGCCGTCGGTCCAGTCCCGCAGGGACAGGGCGCTCGCGCCGGTGGCCTTGGCGGCGTCCGGGGCCTCCAGGGCGGGCACGACGAGGACGGGGTCCTGTCCGGGGGCGAGGACCAGCAGGGTGAGCCGTTCGGTGACGGCGGTGGGCGCGTAGCCGGTGAGCCACACCAGGTCAGGGCCCGGGGACACGAGGAGTCCGGCGAGCCCGGCCTCGGCGGCCGACCGTGCCGCGCGCTCCATGCGGGCCCTGTAGTCGTCGGCGGCGAAGGGTGCTGCGGTGCCGGTCATTCCGGGCCTCCCTGGGCGGGTGATGGTCTTTGGGCAGCATCCTGCCCGGACGGCGAGGGGCGCGCGAGCCGGTCGACACGCTTTTCGGTCGGCCCGGACGCGGCGCCGGGCGGTACGTCAGCTCTCCAGGGCCATGCGGGCCCCGAGGAGCAGCAGGACGCCCCCAGAGACCTGTTCCAGCCGTCGGCGCACTCCCGCGCGGGACAGCACGGCCCGCAACCGGCCGACGAACCACACATAGAGGCCGTAGTAGCCGATCTCGTAGACCGCCCAGAGCGCGGCGAGCCCGGTCTCCCCCACTGCCTCAAGGGCGTGGGAGGTGCCCCCAGGGCAGGTGCGGGGCGCCCTCGGGCACGAACTGCGGCAGGAAGGACATGGCGAAGACGGCCGCCTTGGGGTTGGCGAGGTTGAGGAACAGTCCCGCACGGTAGGCGGCCCAGCCGGTCCTGCCGGTGCTCTCCCAGCCGCCCTCGCCGGCGGTCGCCTTGGTGCGGCGCGCCTGCCGCAGCGCCTGGACACCGAGGGCGACGAGCACGACGGCACCGACGATCCGCGTCACGTCGTAGGCGATCTCGGAGGCCGTCAGCAGTGCGGTCAGGCCGAGCGCGGCGACGACGCCCCAGAGGAACACGCCGGTCTCGTTGCCGAGCACGGTCAGGAAGCCGGAGCGTCTGCTGTGCAGCGACTGCTTGATGATCAGCACGGTGCTCGGGCCGGGGGACGCGGCGATGAGGGTGCAGGCCCCCAGGAAGGCGAGGAGCGTGGTCGGCATGGGCTCATCGTGACGCCGGTGGCCGGATCCGGACCAGCGGTTTTCCACCCTGGCCGACGGGAGTGACTTGATCGAGGTCTCCTCTAATGCTTGGATCAATTCAAACCATTAGAGGAGGGGGTACGCCGTGCTTGTGCTCGCACACATCAGCGATCTGCATCTCGACGGGACCGCGCGGGCGATGGAGCGTGCCGAGCGGGTGCGTGACCGCCTGTGGCAGTTGCCGGGACGGGTGGACGCCCTGCTGGTGACCGGCGACATAGCGGATCACGGCGCCGAGGCGGAGTACGAGGAGGCCGCACGGATCCTGGGACTGCACGAGGGCGAACCGCCGTTCCCGGTGCTCACCTGCCCCGGCAACCACGACAGCCGCGCCCCGTACCGCAAGGCCCTGCTGCGCCGGCCGGCGGCCGACGGGCCGGTGAACGGCGTGCGGGTCTTCGGCGGCGGTGCGGTACTGATGTGCGACTCCAGCATCCCCGGCAGCGACGAGGGAGCCCTGGACGACGAGACGTACGACTGGATCGAGGCGACGCTCGACGAACTGGGCGGAAGTGTTCCGGCGCTGCTGGCCTTCCATCACCCGCCGGTGGCACTGCACCACCCGCTGCCCGACAGCTACCAGCTGGACGGGCCCGGACGGCTTGCCGCGCTGCTGGAACGGCGGCCCCAGATCGCCGGCCTGATCACCGGTCACGCGCACACGCCCGCCGCGACCGTGTTCGCCGGGCGGCCCCTGGTCGTCGGGCCCGGGGTGACCTGGACGCTGCGGCTGCCCTGGGAGGGCGAACAGATCGCGGACCGGGACGCGCCGGTCGGTCTGGCCTTTCATGTGCTGGACGACGAGGGGCGGCTCACCACGCACTTCCGGGTGGTCACCTGAGCACGCGCACGCGCCGACGGTTCAGGTGACGACTCCCGGTACGGCCGTCAGCTGCTGGTAACCGCCGCTGCGATGGCGAACCGTCAGCACCACCTCGCGGCCGGCTCGCGTCTTTGCGACGGCGCGCGCGAGGTCGTCGGCCGTGTCGATGCGGGTCCGGCCGAAGGCGAGCAGTACGTCGCCGCGCACCAGGCCCGCGCTGTACCCCGGGCCGGGGACGTGGACCCCGACCACCAGCGCGCCCGCCTTCTCGGCGTCCACGGCCTCCAGGCCGAGGGTCGCGACGGCGGGCGCGGGCGAGGGGGCGGCCGTCGGTGCCGTGGACGACGCGGAGTGGCCCTGATGCGCCGAGGCGGACGGGTCGCCCTGGTGAGGCCCTGCCTGCCGCTGGAGTTCGGCCAGTCTGCTCATGCCGATCACCGTGGCGCCGACCGTCCCGAGACCCACCCCCGACAGCACCAGGACGGCCGCGGCGAACAGGCCGAACAGCAGGGTCGTGAACCGGCGTCCACGCCGGCGCGCGGCGTGCGGGCGCCGGGCGGGCCCGGGTCTCCTGCCACCACCGGGCTCCTGACCGGGCATCGGCTTGGGGCGCAACGCAGTCTGTTCCATGGATCGCCTCCGGCTGGATCACCACCGGCTGGTGTCTACCCGGCGCACGGGCGCGCGACGAGCCACGAACGAGTGAGACTGACGGGAGGTCAGGAGCGGAAGTCGGCTGTGGAGCACGCGGACGCGGGGCGCGAGCGCCTTCGGGGGCATGACCACGCCCCGCCGAACCTGCCCATGATGCGCAGCATCTGGTTCCCCGGAACCCGGTGAACGTCTTTGTAGCCGGGCTCGTTGGGCGCCAGCGGGATCGTCCCCCGTTGTCAGTGGGGGCTGTTACGTTCTGTGACATGACCGATCACGCCCTGGGACTGCTCCGACAGGGCCCGCGAGCGGACCGGGCACCGGCGGGCTATCGCGCACGGTCGCCCAGAACGGACCGCCCTGCAGGGACGAGCGCGCGGCCACGCACAGCCGACCACCACCGCAGAACCAACCGTGGCCGCATATCAGCGCACCCGCCCCGCCTGGCCACCGGACGGTCGCGCAGAACAGACCGCCCTACGCGGGCGCACAGAGCCAACCGCCCTGCGCAAGTACCCCGCAGCCGCGAAGGCGCGCGCCCACCCCGGTACCCGGCGGAGCGGACGCGCAGAACGCGTCCGCTCCGCCGGGTACCGCTTCCGTGGTCGTCGGGTCAGATGGCCAGGGGGATCGCCGGTGGCCGGTCCGGGAGGAAGTTGTGGGCGCGGCCGGCCAGGTGCTCGGCCTTGTAGCGGTCGACCGTGCGGTGCCAGTGCAGGATGCCCGCCATCCAGTGCTCGAGGTCGCTCACATAGCCCCGCATGACCTCGCGCGCCTCCTCGGAGAGCTCGAAGTCGTCGTAGACGACGGGTAGTTCGTGCGCGGCGACATGCTGGAACTGCTGCATGCGCTGGGTCATCAGGTCGTGGACGACTCGCAGCGCGGTCGGGTAGTCGATGCCGAAGAAGTTCTGCACGACAAGGATCGCGTTGTGGACCTCGCCCTCGTACTCGATCTCCTTCTGGTAGGAGAAGACGTCGTTGAGCAGGCACGCGTAGTCGACGGCGGCGTTCTCCAGGGAGCGCACGGGTCCGCTGCGGTAGACCTCCGGCGGGACGGCGGGGCCGTGGCCCATCCGGCACATGCTCATGGTGAGGTCGGAGCCGAAGGTGGCGCGCCGCATCTCCAGGTAGTCGACCGGGTCGGGGACGCGGTGCTGGATCTGGTTGGCCAGCTCCCAGATCCAGCTCTCCGTCATCACGTTCACGGCGTCCTTGAGAGTGCGCCGCTGGTCGGGGGTCATCTCGGCGGTGGTGCGGGCCCAGAGGTCGATCAGGCCGCGTTCCATGGCGTTGACGGGGACGAGGGTCTGTTCGCCGTCCAGGGGCATGCAGTCCGACAGACGCTGTGTGGTGAGCCGGGCGGCGGCCAGGTCCCGGCGGCCGCCGTAGACGAGGGGGTAGTAGTCGTCGCCGTATGTCCCCCACGCCAGCCAGTCCGAGCTCAGGTCCAGCGCCTCGGGGCTCGCGTCCGGGTCGATGCCCGCCGAGCACAGGGGCAGGTCGGCCGCGGCGAGCTTGTCCTCGTCCCAGACGCCCTCCTGGAGCATGCCCATGCGGTGCGCCCACTCGGCGAGGCGGGGGCGGGCGCCGGGCAGGTGCGGGCTGTGCTCGACCTGGAACGGCATGTAGAAGTCGGGCAGCAGGGACGGGCCGACCTTCTGGAACGGCACGTGTGTGTGGGCGCGCAGCCGCTCGGCGCCGGCCGCGGCGAGCAGGGCGCCGACGTCGGCGGCCGAGGTGCCGGGGCCGGTCAGGGCCTGCCAGGGCGAGGTGGTGTCCGCGCGGGCGTTCATATAGCGGCTTGAGCGCATGTGCCATTCGTGGCCGCCCGACTGCCAGTCCTGCAGGCCCTGCGTGTACCGGGCGACGGCGGTCACCTCGGCCGGGGAGAGGCCGTTCTCCAGGGCGACCGCGGGGACCTCGGTGAGGGCGGTGTGCTCGAACTGGTGGAGGCGGGAGGTGAGGACGTCGTTGACGGTGTCGGCGGCCTCCTGGGTGGTGCAGCCGAAGAAGGTCTCCAGGACGAGGACGCCGTTGCTGAGTTCGCCCTCGTCCTCGACCTCGCGCTGGTAGGAGAACAGGTCGTTGCGCAGGTGGACCGCGTCGGAGAAGGTCTCCATCAGCACCCGCAGGGGTCGCGTTCCGGCGACGGACGCCGGCACTTCGGCCGTCGCGTACTCCACCAGACCGGCCGACCAGGGGGCGCCGCCGACCTTGCGGCGCATCTCGATGTACTCGACGGGGTTGGCGATCCGCCCCTCGTTGATGTTCGACAGCTCCCACAGTGACTCGTTGAGCAGGTGCTCGGTGGCGACGGCGAAGCGGCGGCGCCAGTCGGCGGACATCGACGGCACGGTCCGCGTCCACAGGTCGGCCAGGCCCGCCTCGACCGGGTTCTGCGGCTCGGGCATCGGGGTCGACACATCCATCGGCATGAACAGGGGCAGCCGGTCGAGGTAGGCCTTGCCGCCGGCGCGGTCCTGGGTGCGCTTGAAGGTCTCCAGGAAGTGGTCGTCGAAGAAGAACACCCACACGTACCAGTCGGTGATGAGCGAAAGGGCGGGGCCGTCGCAGTCGGGGTGTGTGTAGGCGCAGAGCAGGCCGTAGTCGTGCGCGTCGAGGTCGGACTGCTCCCAGATCCCGGACCCCTCCAGCATGCCCATCTCGCGCGCCCACACGGTCGAGTGGGCGCGGGCCTCGTCGACGTGCGGGTTCAGCCGCGCGGGGTACGGCATGTAGAAGTGCGGGAGTTCGAAGGGCTGCTGCGTCATGAGCCGGGCCCTACCCAAGGCCCTCCGCGTGCATCCGTCCGGGCACACATGATCACACCATCGCGTGAATCCGGACAGAACTCGGGAGTTCCCGGCGGCACTTGTGGCGTCCGGAGGGTGTGGGGGGGGGCGTTCAGGTGCCCTGAACGCCCTGGTTGCGGACCGCCCGTCCGACCTCCGCCCTCAGTGCGACGAACTCCGGCAGTCCCCGGGTGGCGATCTGCTCCCGCAGTCCGGGGAGCCGGACCGGCAGGTCCAGGATGATCCTGGAGCCGGGTCCCGGGGAGAGGACTACGACGCGGTCGCCGACGTAGACGCTTTCGTCGATGTCGTGGGTGACGAACACGATGGTCGTGCCGTCGGTGCGGTGGACCTCCAGGAGCAGGTCCTCCAGGTCTTCGCGGGTCTGGGCGTCGAGGGAGCCGAAGGGTTCGTCCATGAGGAGGAGGGTGGGACGGCAGACCAGGGCGCGGGCGATGGCGACGCGCTGCTGCATACCGCCGGAGAGCTGCCAGGGGTGACGGCGGGCGGCACCGGACAGACCGACGCGGTCGAGGATGCGGTCGGCCTCGGCACGCCGTTCGGTGCGGGCGAGGCCGCGGCGGCGCAGTGGCAGGGCGACGTTGTCGCGGACCGTGAGCCAAGGGAAGAGGGAGCGGCCGTAGTCCTGGAAGACGACGGCCATGCTGTCGGGGACGCCGGTGACGGGGGCGCCGTCGACGGTGATCGTGCCCTCGCGGGCGGGAAGCAGACCGGCGATGGTGCGCAGCAGGGTGGACTTGCCGCAGCCGGACGGGCCGACGACGCACAGGAGTTGGCCCGCGGGGACGGTGAGGGTCACGTCGTGCAGGACCTGGTGGTCGCCGTAGCGCTGGCCGACAGCGGAGAGCTGGAGCATGCGGTCGGTCCCCTGTTCCTGGGTGCGGGTCGCGTGGTTCAGGTGGCTGGGGCTCATGTCACTTACGTGGCCCTCCCCCTGCCGATCAGCCGTTTCTCGACTGCCAGCAGGCCGGTGTTGAGCAGGTGGCCGAGGACGCCGAGAAGGACCAGCGCCGCCCATACGGTGAGCAGGTCGGACCGGGTCTGGGCCTCGGTGAGCGTGAAACCGATGCCGTTCGCGGTGCCCGGCAGCAGTTCCGAGAACACCATGAGGATGAGGGAGAGCGAGAGGCTCAGACGCAGCCCGGCGAAGATGCGGGGCAGGGCGGAGGGCAGGACGAGGAACCACAGGCGTTCGGCGGTGTTCAGGCGCAGGACGGCGGCGACGTCGAGGCGCAGCGGGTCGGTGTTGCGGACGCCCGCCGCGGTGTTGATCAGCACCGGCCAGACGGCGCTGAAGGCGATCGAGGCGATCTGCATCGGGGTGCCGAAGGCGAAGATCACGACGAAGACGGGGACGAGCGCCGGGGGCGGGACGGCCCGGGCGAACTGCAGGACAGGGTTGGCCAGCGCGTACGCCCGCCGCGACCGGCCCACCGCGACACCGAGCACGATCCCGGCGACTGCCGCCAGCGCGAACCCGGCGGCCATCCGGCCGAGGCTGGGCAGGATGTCGTCCACGGCGGCCGGGCTGAGGAAGAGATGGCGGGCGGACCCGTCGAACCACAGGTCGTGGACCTGGCGCGCGATGCGGCCCGGGGGCGGGAAGTAGACGCTGCCGCGGGCCCGGGCACCCACCTCCCATACACCGACGGCGAGAACGAGAACGAGCCGGCGCAGGAGGACGGGGTGGGCGGCGACGGTACGGAACCGGGGCGCGGTTGCCTTCGGCGATGGGGGCGGGTGAGGGCGGGGGGATTGATCCGTCAACTGCGAGAGCGGGTGCGGGCTGGCCGCGGGCGCTTTCGGCGAAGGAGGTGGCTGAGGGCCAGGTGACTGGTCCGCCGGCGGCGAAGGCGGAAGGGCACTGGACGCGGGCACCTTCGGCGAAGGAGGTTCCTGAGGACCAGGTGACGGGTCCGCCGACGGCGAAGGCGGCAGGGAACCGGACGCGGACACCTTCGGCGACGGAGGTGGCTGAGGGCCAGGTGACTGGTGTGTGCGCGACGTGGGCGGCCGGGATCGAGACGCCTGCCCCTCCGACGGCGACGGCAGGCACGTCCCAGACGCCTCCCCCTCCGACTCCGACGGCGAGCACACTCGGGGCATCTCCCCCTCCGACGACGAAGGCGGGCACGCCCCCACCTCGCCCCCGGCGTCGTCCGTCGCGCTCATCGGGTCGCCCCTCGCCCGGCGGCGGCCTCCCGGTGTTCCGGTGTCCAGGGAAACAGCCGTCGCTCTCCCCACACCAGCACCGTATTGATGACGAGCCCCAGGGCCCCCGCCCACACCACGCCCGCCAGGACGTCCCTCGTTCCGTCCGTCGCCAGACCCGCCTGGGCGATGAAGATGCCGAGGCCCTCGCCGAAGCCGGAGAGGATCTCCGTGGCGACGGCGAGGACGAGTGCGACGGCGGCGGAGATGCGGACGCCCGCGGCGATGAACGGGGCGGTGGCGGGGAGCTCGGCGCGCAGCAGGACCGTGAGGCGGCCGAAGCCGAAGGCGCGCAGGGTGTCCTTGGTGAGGGGGTCGGTCTCGCCCAGGCCGTAGACGGTGTTGAAGAGGATCGGCCACACCGAGGCGTAGGTGATCAGCGCGACCTCGGTCGCGGCGCCGGAGCCGAGGAGCAGCGAGACCAGGGGGATCAGGGCGACGGACGGCAGGGGCCGCAGCAGCTCCACGATCGCCCGGGCGGCCGCGTCGACGAGCGGCACGCTGCCGAGCAGCAGCCCGAGCGGTACGGCCATCGCGCAGGCGAGGCCGAGGCCCAGCGCCCAGGCGCGCAGGGTGACGCCGAGGCCGTCGAGGAAGACGGGGTCGCCTGCCAACTCGACTGCACGGGCGAGGACTTCGGACGCGGGCGGCAGATAGCTGCGACGGACCAGCCCGGCCCGGCTCACCGCCTCGCACACGCCGAACGCGAGCAGCACACCGAAGATCCCGAGCCACAGTTCCTGACGCACCCTCAGCCGGTGCACGGCAACCGCCCCTTCGCCCTCGCCCCGCAGACCTCGCTCACTTCACCAGCAACCCCGGAACGTCGATCGGCTTCTTCAACATCCGCTGTTTCTCCATCAGCGCGGACAGCCGAGCGATCTGCGTCCCGTCCATCGTCGCCGGATACACCGGCAGGTCGATCTTCGCCGCCTGCTCCTTCGTGACCTTGGTGTACGACGGCAGCACGTCACGCACGAGGGACGGATCCGCGTCGGCGAGCTTTACGGCCGCCTTCAGGGCCCGTTGGAACCGGGCGAGCGCGTCGGCGTTCTTCCCGGCGAACTTCTCTGTCGTGATGTACCCGCTGAGCGGGATCGACCGGACGGGCGCGGACGACCCGTCCACCAGGATCCGCGCCCCCGACTCGTCCTGGATGGAGCTGTCGTAGGGCTCGACCGCGTGCACGGCGTCGACCTGCCCCTTGTCCAGGGCGGCGCCCATCTGCGGGAAGGGGATCTGCCGGTAGACGGGTCGGCCGAGGCCCTGTTTCGCCAGGATCTCGTTGAAGGTCAGTGACTGGACGTTGTTGAGGACGTTGACGGCGAGTTTTCTGCCCGCGAGGTCGGCGAGGGTCTTGATGTCCGAGTCCTTCGGCACCAGCACGTCCATCATGCGCGGCGCCGCCCTGATCGCCTCGGCGACGATGCGGATGTCGAGGGTGCCCTGGTCCTGGGCCTGGAAGTAGGTCACGTAGTTCGCGCTCGCGACCATGTCGATCTGCCCCTTGGACAGGGCGGGCAGCGCCTGGAGGCTCTGCTGGATCTGCTGGATGCGGACGTCGAGGCCTTCCTTCTCGAACAGTCCGCGGTTCTGCGCGATGTACAGCATGGCGGAGTCACTCAGGGGCAGCGCGGCCACCCTGACGGTCGTGCGCCCGCCGTCCGAGGACGAGGAGTCCCCGTCGCCGCCGCAGGCGGTGAGTACCAGTGCGAGGGCGGCCACCGCGGCGGCCGCCTTCCCGCTTCCCGATCGCCAAGGTCGTAACGCCAGTCCCCACGTCATCCGGGCATGATGGCCGATCGATTGACATGATCACTACACCAAGGTCAGCCGAATCGTCACGCCTTGGAGAAATGCGCGAGGATCTCCTCCGCGACCCAGCCGAGCGCGTCCGGCAGCGCCTCGGTGGCGACCGGCAGCCACAGCGAGCAGGCGGTGAGCCCGGCGTCGGCCAGTTGCCCGAGTTCCTCGCGCACCCGCTCGGCGGACGCCTCCGCGCCGCCCAACGGGCGCCGCCCGGGCAGCCGTACGGCCGCCTCGAAGCCCGGAGGTACGAGCACCTGCCCCGCCGTCAGCTCCAACGGCGTGGCCGGATCCCGACCCGACTCCTCCCCGAGCACCGCCAACCGCCCCCGCACCTCGGCGAGTCCGGCCGCGTCGAGTCCGGAGCCGTGCCACGCGTCGCCGTACCGCAGCGCCCGGCGCAGAGCCGCGTCGCTGTGGCCGCCGACCCACACGGGCGGCCCTTGAGGCGTACGCGGCCGCACCCCGAGCCGTACCTCGTCGTCCTCTCCGCGCCACAACTTCCGTACGACGTCCAGCTGTTCGTCGGCGCGGCGGCCCCGGCGGGCGAACGGCACCCCGGCCGCGTCGAACTCCGCGATGTCCCAGCCGGTGCCGACTCCGAGCGTGAACCGGCCGCCGGACAGCCGGTCGAGCGTGGCGGCCTGGTGGGCGACGACGACCGGGTTGTACAGGGGCAGGATCAAGACGCTGGTCACCAACCCGATCCGGGTGGTCGCCCCGGCCACGGCGGACAGCAGGACCAGCGGGTCCGGGGTCACGCCCACCGCCCCCGCCAGCAGATGGCTGCTCGCGATGAGGTGGTCGAAGCCCAACTCCTCGGCGGTACGGGCGGTTTCGAGGACGCCGTCGAGTTCGGCCTCGTGAGCGGGCCACAGACGGTGCGGTGCGACTCCCAGACGCATGCGGTGCGGCTCCCTTGAGGTGAGGAAACAGAGGGTGGTGCACCTGGGCCAACAAGGCGACAGCCGCCGCTCATCCCTCGCCACACGAACGAGACCGCACCCGAGCGGACGCTCAGCTATCTGCGGATGCTCCAGGACACGCCGTCACTGCGCGCCCGGCACTTCGACAAGCAGCTGCTCTGGCAGGAGCTGATGGTCCCGGAGATCGCACGGCGACTCGGTGTCAGTCCCGACTGGCCGGAGGATCCCAGGCCGAGTGCCCTGGTCGCAGCCGCCGTCGCCTGTCTCGACGTGGCTTCGACGGGGTGGGTGACCTGCGCGGGAGCAGTTCCACTGACCGTGCTGCTCGACCGCGCGATGGGCGCATTCACGGACTAGCCCCCGCGGGTACCGCAACGTTCGTCTACGGCGACTCCGCAACCTGGGACACCGAGCAGGCCGCGACGGTCGCGGACACCCGGCTCTACGGAAAGGCGACCGCGCAAGCGTGGGATCGGCTGAACCCCTGACCACCGCCCTCCGCAAGCCCTGGGAGAAGCCGACCGAGCCGAACAAACTGTCACCCGCCCGCGTCCGCAGCGGGTTCAGGAACCTGCACGCGAAGACCGGCTCTCCGGCCAGCGCACCGAAAGCATCCCGCCCCGGCCCAGGCAGGCCGCCAGGCTCGAAGAACCGCCACCCGGCCATCCGCCACGACGTGGGCAGAGTCCTCACCGCCGGCGAGGCGTATGCCCGCCCCGCCCACCACAAGGTGGGCACTAAAACGCGACGCGCAGCATGAACTGCCAGCTCAAGACCTCTGAGCACTGATATGCCTCGCACCAGGCAGAATGAGCGGCATGGTCAACGAGGGGAACGACGGCTTCACGCTGCCGCGGGGGGCGACAGGTTTCTACCGGCCGGTGGACGGCCCGTTTCCCGAGACTGAACTGAAGGCGTTCCGCGCCGCTCTGTATGCCGCTGCCCGCGTCGCTGGAGGCGAGGTAGGTGAGGTGGAGGAACGGGTGTACCCCCGGACCTTCCACACCGCAACGGTCGTTGGACGCGAAGGCGAGACCGTTGTCCTATGCCACGCTCACTACCCCTGGGTAGCCTTCGCCAACGAACGGCGGGACTGGTACGGAGAGGACTTCCTCGCGCCGCCGGCGTGGGCTCACGTCTTCGCCAACGTGGGCTTCACGGTCCTGAGCAGCGAACGGCTCGCCACACCGCTCTCCGGCGTGGACACCTCAGTGCTCACGCAGGGTGAATGGCGTGAGGTCCGCTTCTACGGCATCACCACGTTGGGCGGAGTCCTCTTCAACGCCTGGGACTGACATACCGGCAGGAGGGGCGGTTCGACGCCGACCGTTAAATGACTTCCCAATCAGGAAGTCAAGCGGCCAGCGTGACTGGTGGTGCAGCTTGGTAGCACGCTCCGTCGCGCATCATGGCCCACAAGACATTGGCTCTGCGGCGGGCGAGCGACAGCACGGCCTGCTTATGCCCTTTCCCCTCGGCGCGCTTGCGTTCGTAGTACGCCCGTGACGCGGGGCACGAGCGCAGGCTGGCCATGGAGGAGAGATAGAAGGCCCGCAGGAGTCCGCGGTGGTAGCGGCGTGGTCGGCGCATGTTGCCGCTCACGCGGCCCGAGTCGCGAGGTACCGGTGACAGGCCGGCGAACGCCGCCAGACGGTCGGCAGTGCCGAAGGCTTCCATGTCGCCGCCGGTTGCGGCGATGAAGGTGGCTCCGAGCATGGCGCCCATGCCGGGCAGGCTGCGGATCACCCTGGCGTGCGGGTGATCGTGGAACCGGGCCTCGATGAGTGCGTCCAGCTCGGCGATCTCTTCTTCGAGGGCCATCACCCCCTTCGCAAGACGGGCCACCATTGACGCGGCCAGCGTCTCGCCAGGCAGCGAAGTGTGCTGGGCCTCGGCCGCCTCGACGACGGCCTGGGCGAGCGTGGTGGCACCTTTGACCTTGCGGTTCTTCAGCCAGGTTTCTATGCGCCTGACGCCGCTGCGACGGATCGCTGCCGGCGTCTGGTAGCCGGTCAACAGCAGGACGGGCCCTTTGTTCGTCAGGCTGAGGGCCCGCTCCAAAGCCGGGCAGATCTCCAGGAGTTGCTCTCGGAGCCGGTTGATCTGGCGGGTGCGGTCGTTGACGAGGTCCGTGCGGCGGCGGACCAGAATCTTGAGGTCGACGGCTATCTCGTCGCCTGGCCGGAGCACGCCGAGGTCATTGCGCATGCGGGCCTGGTCGGCAATGACGAAGGCGTCCTTGGCGTCCGTCTTGCTCTGGCCGCGGTAAGCAGTTGATGCCTGGTGAACAGCGAGGCCGGTGAGGTAGACCATCGGCTGGTCGTGGCCCAGCAGCAAGCCGATGAGAAGTGCGGCACCGCCGTGGTTGATGTCCACCGCCCACAACGCGTCCTCGGAAAGCGCGAGGACGTCGCCGATCAGCTCCAGGAGCGCGGACTCATCGTTCAGCACCCGCCGCGACAGCAGGCGCTCACCTTGCGCGTCGATCACCACGCAGTGGTGATGTTCCTTGCCGATGTCCACGCCAGCCCAGATCTCGGGCACGGTCACCTCCGCCAGCTCGTCGTCGCAACAGGCCCGCAGACGACCTCGCCGACGTTGTCCTACACAGCGATCGAGTCGCGTATCCCAATTAGCGGTCGGGTCGTCGCGGGGCCCCGGGCGGCCAAGTCATTTGAGCCATCCAACGGCGACAAGCTCACAGCCATACCCGGAACCCCCGGGCCCGACGATCTTACGAATGACCGCCTCAGACCCACGCTTGGAAGGTAGGACAAGCTCAGCCTTAATAGGGTGATCATGATGAGCTGATCCGACAGACTGGTTCGATGCGGCACGATGATGAACAGCCTTTGTCCGGTGGCAACGTCAGTGATGGTGTCGTTCGCGTCGGAGACACCGTTCGCCGTCCGGCCGGACCATGGACTCCCGCTGTGCATGCCCTGCTTGCCCACCTGCAGGAGGTGGGATTCGGCGCGGCGCCTCGTCCACTCGGCATTGACGATCAGGGGCGCGAGGTCCTGACCTTCATGCCGGGAGATGTGGTCTGGCCCGACCGGTTCTCGCTGATGGAACCCGCTCGACAACTGGCTCGCGTGGCACGGTTGATCCGGGACTTCCACGACGCCGTGCAGGACTTCACGCCACCCTCCGACGCGCGGTGGCAGACGCTGATCCCCGCTGAGGGCAGTGACATCATCGCCCACAACGACCTGGCCCCCTCGAACCTCGTGGTCGCAGACGAGGCGCGGTGGGCCTTCATCGACTGGGACACTGCAGGTCCCGGCTCGCGCCTGTGGGATGTCGCATACGCCGTTCACGGGTTCATCCCGCTGTCCGCGCATCCGGACTGGCAGAGCCCGGACGCGGCGGACCGACTGCGAGTCTTCGCCGACGCCTACGGTCTGGCTGAGTCCGAACGCCGTCGGTTGGTCCCGCTACTGGGGCGCCGTACGCGTTCCATGCACGACTTCCTGCGCGACCAAGCAGCCCAAGGAGCCCAGCCCTGGGCAAGGCTATGGGCTGAAGGCCACGGCGACGCCTGGCGCAACGACGCCGAATACATCGAACAACGCGAAGACCAGTGGATGCAGGCCCTGCTCACTGGCTGAGGCATAAGTGCCCGTGCCTGGCTCCTGGCATCGCACCCCTCGATGATGGGCAACGGCCTGTCGTGGTCTAGCCATGCGGCCCGGCGGGCCAGCCGCGGGTGCAGCAGATCCCACGCCTGCGCGGTCGCCTTCCCACAGAGCCGGGTGTCCATGACCGTCGCGGCCTGCTCGGTGGCCCAGCTTGCGGAGTAGCCGTAGACGAACTCGCCGCCGTGCTTGGGCGGCCGGCCGCCCTCGGGGTTCGACCGGCAGGTCATCCAACAGGTAGGCGATGCGCGGGGCGAACGCATCCCGCAGGGCGCCCTGATGCACCAAACTCACGACTACGGCCTTCGCAACTGATCCACTCTGTGACAGAGCACAGGATCAGACGAAGGCCGCCTACACGTCCGCCCAACTGCGAAAACGCTGATCAAGTTCGAGCCGCGTTCGACACCGGACGTTGAAACTCATGATGGCCACGGGCACCCTGCCGACGGTGGGGCCGCTCCCCCTCGGCGGCCCCACCCGGTGTCCGGACTCAGCAGCTGGCGAGCCACTTGTGGGACAGCACCTTGAGGCCGGGGCCGCCGCTGACGCCAGGGCCCTTCACGCCCTGTCCTATGCAGCCGAGATACCCCGAGTAGCCCGCTCCGGAATAGAGGCCGACTCCCTCGTACGAGGAAGAAGTCCCGTGGTTGTAGACCGACTTGACGTTGCGGTCGTCAGCCCATGAACACTTCACGGTCCCGCTGGTCCAGTCGCTGTCGGCATTGCTCCAAGTGCAGCGGTTTCCCGTGTAGTTGATCTGGTCCCAGACGCACAGGCTGCCGGAAGGGCAGTCACTCGCGGCGGCTTCGGCCGTACTCGGTGCCAGCAGGCCAAGAGCCGCCACCGTGGTGGCGACGACGGTCGCGCTCAGAGTCCTGCGGACTGTGCGTGTTGTGACGTTCATTCATGGTCCTTTCCCGTGTGTGATCCTTCCGGCGGAGAACACGTCTCGGGCCGGCCCCCTCGGCGGTGCGTGCACCGAATGTGGAATGCCGACCTTGTCGCGACCTTGTCGAAACCTTGTCCGACCGGACTTTCGACCGCTGGGCCCGCCGGAGTCGCGCGTGGCCGGACGCTCCGTGGAACCCGGTTGGCCTCCCCCGGAGGACCCCCATCGCACGGCTCCAGCTGCGGATCCCGCACCGGGCGGCACGGCGTGTGCTGCCCGCGCCGCGGATCGCCGAGCCGCCCGGACGTCTCGTTTCGGACCTCATCGGCGGGATCAATTCCCTTCGCCACCACATGACATGAGAACCTGGCGGGAGAGGGGTTCGGACGTAGCCGTCGAGGTGTGTGCCGACAGGGGGTCCTCGATGTTCGGGGCAGAGTTGTTCACCCAGACCGCCGCTGCCGCCGCGGGCACGATGGTCGGGCTGATGACCACGGATGCCTGGCAGGCGGCCCGGCAGCGGATGGCGAGGTTCCTGCGGCGGGAGGACGTCGAGCGGCTGGACCGGGTCCGGGCGGCGCTCGACGCGGCGCCGCCGGCCCGGCAGGAGATCATGCTGCGGGAGCAACGGCAGGAGTGGGACACCACCCTGCGCGGTCTGCTGGCCCACAATCCCGATCTGTCCGGTCTGCTGGCCGAGTTCGTGCAGGAGTTCTCCGGTTTCGCGCGCCCGGTGTTCATCCAGGTCCAGCAGGCCCAGGTCCCGCTGGAGCCCGTCCGCGCCCCCGGCGCGCTGACCGTGGCCCCTCCCCTGGGCCGGCTGGACCGCCGGGTGCGTGGCCGTGAGCCGCTCCTGGACACGCTCAAACAGCTGGTGGGCAAGCCGACTTCGGGTGTGCAGGTGCTGCACGGCATGGGCGGGAGCGGGAAGACGACGGTCGCGCTGGAGATCGCCGCCTACGCCGCCGCGCTGAACGTCGACGTGTGGTGGGTGACGGCGAAGAATCCCGCCACGCTGAGCGCCGGGATGCGCGAGGTGGTGGCCGCCCTCGGCACGCCCGCGGATCTCATCGACCGTGCCTGGTCTGGGCGTTCGAGCGCGACCGACCTGCTGTGGCGGCGGCTGTGCGACACCGCGAGCCCGTGGCTGCTGGTGGTGGACAACGCCGACGAGCCCGAACACCTGGCGCCCTACGGCCGGTTGGCGGAGGGCACGGGCTGGGTCCGGCCCGCCGCGGAGCTGCCCGGCCTGGTGCTGATCACCAGCCGGGACAGCAGCCCGAGGACCTGGGGGCCCTGGGCCACACTGCACTCGGTCGACGCCCTGGAGGAGGACGACGCCACCGAGGTGCTGTGGGACCTCGCCGGGGAGCGGGCCGGTTCACGTGAGGACGCCCGGCTGCTGACCCGGCGCCTCGGCGGGCTGCCGCTGGCGCTGCGCATCGCGGGCTCGCATCTCGCGGCGGCCTCGGCGTTCCCCGCCTGGCCGGGCACGACGACCGTGCGGACGTACGCCGACTACCGCGTGGCCCTCGACGAGCGCTTCACCGAACTCCTCGACGAGCGCCCGCCCGGGAGACAGGGCAGCAACTACTCCGTCCCGGTGACCGGTACCTGGGAGCTGTCGCTGGACCTCCTGGAGCGGCGGGGCATCGCCCAGGCCCGGCCGCTGATGCGGCTGCTGTGCTGTCTGGGCGAGGCACCGGTGCCGCTGGTCGGCCTGCTGCGCCCCGACCGGCTCGCGGACTCGTCGCTGCTGCCCGGTGTCACACCCCAGGAGCTGTACACCGCGCTCACCTCGCTGGCCGACTTCGGTCTGATCGAGCTGCACACCCCGCCCGGCGGCGACGACCACACGCGCACCCTGCTGATGCACCCGCTCGTCCGGGACGCTGGCCGGCTCCAGCGGGACCTCGCCGAGCACATGAGGGAGTACGCGGCCGTCGTCGCCGACCTGGTGGTGTGCGCCACCGCCGAGCTCAGCGAGGACGACCCGCGCGACTGGCCGCGCTGGCGGCTGCTGCTCCCGCACTGCGACGCCCCGCTGCCCCTGATCGGCGACCCGTACGAGGCGGACGACCAGCTGGTCTCGAAGGCGCTGCGCGCGGCGGCGGCCGGGGCCAGGCATCTGATCCGGCGGGGCTGGCTGGACCGGGCGGAGGAGGTGCTCGGGGCGTGTGAGCCGGTGGTGCTCGCCTGCGGTCCGCGCGACCCCGACGCGCTCGAAGTACGGTCCGCGGCAGCCCACTTGCTGCACCTGCGGGGCCGGCTGCCGGCGGCGGAGTCGCTGCTCCGGACGGTGCTGGAGGACACCCGGGCCCTGTTCGGAGACTCGGCCGGCGAGACCGCGGACGTCCGGTACGCACTCGCGAACCTGCTGGGCGGCCGGGGCCGGCCGGTGGAGGCGGAGACCGAGTACCGCGCGGTCCACGCCACCCGCCGGGCTCTGCTGGGCGAGCGCGACTCCCGGACCCTCGCGGCCCGCAAGGGCGTGGCCTGGATGGCCCGGTACCGGGGGTTGCTCGCGGAGGCCGAGGAGGAGTACCGCCTGCTGTTGGACGCCTACCGGGAGACACTCGGCCCGAACCACCCCGACACCCTGGTCACCCGGCACGAGATGGCGCAGGTGCTGCACGAACGCGGCATGTTCCGGCAGGCCGAGCAGGAGCTGCGGGAGACGCTGCAGGTGTGCGCGGACGTACTGGGCGAACGCCACCCGAGCACCCTCGCCGTGCGCCACGACCTCGCGGACGTCCTGCGCGACCGCGGCCTGCTGGTGGAAGCGGAGCACGAGTTCCGTGCGGTGCTCGGGCTGCGCGCGGACGCGTACGGCGAGGACCACCCGGAGACCGTGGCCGCCCGGCACGGCCTGGCCACCGTGCTGCGCGACCGGGGCTGGCCCACCGACGCGGAGAGCGAGTTCCGGGAGGTCTTCGAGGTCCAGCGCAGACTGCTCGGCGACATGCATCCGCACACCCTGGTGGTCCGCCACAACCTGGCCGACCTGCTGATGGAGCGGGGTCAACTGGAGGCGGCGGAAGCGGAGTTCAGGGAGGTGTACGCGGCACGCCGGGTGGTTCTCGGCGAGCAGCACCTGCTCACCCTCTCGGTACGGCACGGCGCCGCGCACGTCCTGCACCTGCGGGGCCGTACCGAGCGGGCCGAGACCGAGTACCGCACGGTCCTCGCGGACTGCGTGGAGACCCTGGGCCCTCGTCACCCGGGCACGCTCGCGGTCCGCCACAACCTCGCCGACCTGCTCAAGGACCAGGGCCGACTCGCCGCTGCGGAACAGGAGTTCAGGGAGGTCTACGAGGCCCGTCGGACCGTACTGGGCGAACAGCACCTGCTCACCCTCTCGGTACGGCACGGCGCCGCGCACGTCCTGCATCTGCGCGGGCATGTCGAGCAGGCGGAGGCGGAGTACCGGACGGTGCTCGCGGACTGTGTGGAGACGCTGGGGCCTCGGCACCCGGGGACTCTGTCGGTACGGTACAACCTGGCGGGGCTGCTGTGCCTCAAGGGTGAACTCGCCGCCGCTGAGGCGGAGTTCACGGAGGTGCGGGAGGCCTGCGAGGAGGTGCTGGGGTCACGGCATCCACGGACCCTGGCCGCTCAGGAGGCCCTCGCCCGCCTGCGGTCCGAGGATCAGGCGCCCAGGGACCCGGACTCGGCGACGGCGGGCTCGTAGCCCGGGAAGCGTGCCGGGATCTGCGCGAGGTCCCACAGGGCGAGGATCTTGTCGTCGTAGAAGTCGTCGGACTCGTCGTCGCCGATGACCTGGAGCGGTTCGGGCAGTCCGAAGGGGGCCAGCCGGAGGTTGATCGGCCGCCACCAGCCCGTGACGATGTCGGTGTTGGCGGCCGTCCGGGAGAAGGTCGTGGTGAGCAGATAGCGCGAGCCGCTCTCCCGGAAACGGGTCAGCGCCTCCACCACATGCTGATAGGAGAAGTGCACGAGGGCGTCCCGGCAGACGATGAGATCGACGCGCGGCACGGGCTGGGCGGTGAAGTCCAGGAGCTGGAAATCCCGCCCCGGGCCGGGGTGGTGGGCTCGGTTGGCCGCGACGAGTTCCGCGACGACGTCCCCGCCGAGGTAGGAGGCCCCGTGCAGTTCCACGTGCTGCATCCAGTTCAGGTCGCCGCACGGCGCGTCCAGCACCGAGCGGACCCCCAAGTCCCCGATGAGGGCGCCGAGTCGGGCGACGACCCGCTTCATGCGCTGCAGCTCGGAGCCCGGTCCGGAGCGGGTCTCGTCGGAGCCCCAGCGGTTGGTGCGGTAGATGTCCGTGAACACGTCGTGCAGGTCGGCCTCGTCACGGGCGTCCGTGGCGTCGAGGTAGCGCCTGGCCTCCACGTCGTAGACGGGCTCCCCAGGATTGCTCAGGTACCGCGGGGTCAATGACGTCCTCTTTCGCTGCCCGTCGGCGGGACGTACGGCAGCCCACCGGTACAACTCGGCAGCATAACGCTCCTCAGGGCCGGACCTGGATGAGCGCATGCGTCCCGCCGGTCCGCCAGCGCCGCCCCTCCGCCTCGGTCAGCGCGGCCTCCGTACGCCCGTCGAGCCCGGTGATCACATCGGACTTCAGGGTGCGCAGGGCGGCGACCGGTCCCGGGAAGTACGCGGTCACGTCGGCGAAGGGAGTGGTCGGCGTCCACCACCGGTCGCCCACCAGACGCCGGTAGTTGAGGTCTCCCTTCAGGACGGTGAGCGCGGCCCCGCCGATCTCCGTACGAAGGTCGTCCGGCATGTCCGCGTAGGGCAGCGGAGCGCAGGAGTACGCGTGCGCGCGCACGTCGAGCCGGCCGTCGGCCATGGCGTCCCACAGTCGGCGCCCGTACGCCGCGGCCTCGCCCGGCGCCCGGGTGAGCCGGCGCAGTGCGTCGACCACGTCGGCGGTGGTCGCGTCGGAGACGTAGTAGGGGTACGGCTTCACGTGCAGCACGGCCCGTTCGATTCGCCCGTGTTCGAGGAGGTGGGCGAGGAGGAGCAGATCGGGGATGAGTTCACGCCCGGCGTTGTCGGCGATGAGGCAGAGGGTGCCGGCGCCGCTCAGCAGCGACCAGAACCGCTCGCTGTCGTCGGCGACCAGTTCGGGCACGGCGTCCCGCCCTTCGGCGTCCCCGTCGGAGAGCCGGAATCCGAGGTCGGCCCGGTTCCCCCACAACGACCCGTGCAGCAGGGCCGTCCCCCGCTCCTCGACCGACAGGCCGGCGAGCCCGTCGAGCGCCGCCAGCTCTTCGTCGGTCTCGCGGGAGTCGAGCTCGGCGAGCTTGGAGGGCCGGAACGGGTCGATGCCGCGCCAGGGCCCGTCCCCGAAGTACCCCACGGCGTCGAGAAGCCGCCGGTAGAAGTAGCTCTCGGACCAGAGCCACGGCACGTCGAACCAGGACTGCCCCACGTGGGCGTCGATGCCCCACTCGCCCCACGCCCCGCCCGGAAGCGGCTCGATCACCCCCTTGGTGCAGCTGTCGAGCAGCGCGTCGAGCGCGCGGTGCTGCGGGGGACCGTAAGGAGAGGCCTCCCGCACCTGCCCGATGATCGCGGGATGCCGCTCGGCGAGCACGCCGTACGGAAAGGAACCGGGTTCATTGCCGAGGATGACGGCGGCACCGATGGACATGCACCGACTGTAGCCACGAACCGGCTCACCCGGCGCTCCGAGCCTCCTGCTCCAGCTGACTCACCAGCGCCAGATACCGCGCCCGCCTCGGCACTGGCACCAGCCCCCGGATCATCACGTGCCACATCTCCGCGAGCCGCCGCGGCTGCCGCCCGACGGGCTCCAGATGCCGCCCCACCACCCGCGTCCCGACGAAGAAGCAGACGAGCGAGTGGGCCATCGCGTCCACATCGGTGTCCGGATGGAGGTCGGATTCCTTGACCGCCCCCATCAGCTTCCCCGTGGCCAGCTCCAGCCACTCCGTGAACGGGTGCCGCAGCGGCGGCCGCACCTCGACTCCCCCGGTGGCGAGCCGGAGCCCGGCCCGGAGCACCGGCCCCTCGACCGACAAGCGCGCTATCCCGAAGGTGATGCGGACCAGCGCTTCCAGCGCGGTGCACCCCCGGGCGTCCACGTCCCCCGCCAGCTGCCGCGAGGCCCGCGACTGGATCTCCAGGATCGCGTGCGCGAGATCGTCCTTGGCCGCGAAGTGGAAGTACAGGGCGCCTTTGGTGACTTGGGCGTGCGCGACGATGTCGCTGAGACTGGTCGATTCATAGCCTCGACGGTCGAACAGATCGGCGGCGGCGCTGATGATCGTCGCTCGGGTCTGTTCAGCGCGTAACTGCCTCGGCATCGACTGCACACTCCTACGGAAAAGAACGGGTCATGCCGTTTGTTTCTTACTCCCTGTACACGATAACTCACCCTGCGGCGACACCCACCCGGCACTCGAAGACCACCGACTCCCCTTGCAACGCGACGACTTGTACGTCGGCGCCGGCCTCCTCGCTCACTTCCATCCAGACCGGCCGGTCGAGCTCCGCGTACTGGTGGAACGCGGTGCGGAACGACACGGCCGCCCGGCGCTCCTCCCCTCCGTGTGCCTGAACGGCCTGGCGGGCGGCCTCCAGGAGGAGCATGCCGGGGATGTGGTCCAGGGGGTGGTCGAAGAAAACAGGATGTGCGGTATCGACCCGGAGGCGCCAGCGGCCGGGGCGGGCACCGGGCGAGAGGAGGACGTCGGCGCGCAGGGCCCGCCCCACCGTTCCGGCGGCCAGTGGCGGTGGCAGCGGCCGCGGCAGCCGCAGGGCGCCGACGTCCGCGGTACGCCCTCCGCGCAGTCGGCGGTAGACGGACTCGTTCGTCCAGGTCACAGCGATACCGCCGGTCGCGACCCGCTCACCGCCCAGACGTACGACGGCCTCGTAGCGGAGTGCGGCCGGGCGGCCGGCGCGGCGGCGGAGCTCCGCGACGGTGATGTCGATGACGGGTTCGGCGGGGGCGGTGCCCACGGCCAGGTGCTCCGGATGCGTGTCGACCTGCAGTTCCTGGAGGACGAACTGATGGCCGAGGGGGACCTCGTACGCCGCATGAGCGAGCAGCGCACCGCACTGGCGGACCGTTTCTGCAACCAACAGCGGCTCGTACGCCGAGCGGTCCGGGGACACGTGTAACTGATGGGCGCGCGGCCACTGCGCGGTGATGGTGAACCGGTCGGCGTCCGTCCTGGTCCAGCCCGTGAGGAGGATCTCCGCGACGGCCACGCGGTGCACGAACTCACGGGGTACGGTCGCCGTCAGGAGCCCGGACCCGGGCCGGGCCTGCGTGAACTGCCGTAACTCTGGCATGTCTCCCCCTCGTTCCTCCGAAGCGATGACGGACGGTGAGGTGCCCGTGCCGGTGAGCGATAGAGTACGAGGGATTCCGGTCTGTTTTCAATGTGACCTGATCGAGACCGGACAAGATCCGAACTCGGCGCATGGGAGGGGTTCTTATGGCGAGACAGGAGCGCGCCATCAGGACACGCAGGACGATCGTGGAGGCCGCGGGCGCCGTCTTCGACGAGCACGGGTACGCCGCGAGCACCATCGCGATGGTGCTGGAGCGGGCCGAAGTCACCAAAGGCGCCCTGTACTTCCACTTCTCCTCCAAGGAGTCGCTGGCCCAGGCGGTGCTCGACGAGCAGCTGTCGCTGGGGGCCGTACCGCCGCATCCGTGCAAGGTGCAGGAGATCGTCGACATGACGTTCGTCTTCGGACAGCGGCTGCGGACCAACTCCCTGCTGAGGGGAAGTGTGCGGCTGACGGTGGACCAGTGCGCACCGCCCGGCGTCGATCACACGGGGCCGTTCCGGCAGTGGAGCGAGAATCTGGCGGCGATGCTGCAACAGGCCCGGGAACAGGGCGAGTTGCTGCCGACCGTAGAGACGCGGGACACAGCGGACCTGCTGGTCGGGGCGTTCGCCGGGGTGCAGTTGATGTCTCGGGCGCTGCACGGGCGGGAGGATCTCGGGCACCGGATCTCCGTGATGTGGGCCCATCTGCTGCCGAGTATCGCGGTGCCGGGGCTGCTGATCGGCCTCGACAGCCGGCCCGACCGCGGGGCCCGGGTGCTGGCGTCCGTCGCGAGCGGTGAACTGGTGGGCGCCGAGGCGTGATCGGGCGTGGCCGTTTCAGGGGCCGCTCACGAGAGGGGCCGGCCAGTGCCCCATCCACACCGGCCGGCCCACCCGTTCGGGGGACGTTCGCTCAGAAGGTGAGCTTCCAGCCGTTGAGCGTGCCCGTGTCCTGCGCGGCCGTGTCCTGGACGCGGAGCTTCCAGGTGCCGTTGGCCGTCTCGGAGGAGGCGTTCACGGTGTAGGTGGTGTTGACGTTGTCGGCGGAGTCCGAGGAACTCGCCGCCTTCAGGCTGTACACCGTGCCGTCCGGGGCGACGAGGCCGATCACCAGGTCTCCGCGGTAGGTGTGGGTGATGTCCACGCCGACCTGGAGGGCCGAGGGGGCGTTGCCGCTACGGCCGCTGACGGCGATGGGGGACTCGATCGCGGAGCCGTTGTCCGGGATGGCGACGGCGGTGGTGCTGGAGAAGGTCGTCCCCGTCGTCGTACCGCCGCCGCTCACGGCCGCCACCGTCTTCGCCGCGTCCGCGAGGCCCGCGCCGCAACCGCCGGAGCAGGCGCCCGGCAGCGGACGGGCGTTGTTCTTGATGGCGGTCTCGATCTGCGCCGGGGTCAGCGCGGGGTTCGCCGACTTGACCAGCGCGACCAGGCCCGCGATGTGCGGGGTGGCCATGCTGGTGCCCTGGTAGTAGGCGTACGACTCCGAAGACGGCGTCGAGGCACCGGAGTTGAGCGTGGAGAGGATGCCGTTGGCGGTGCCGGTGCTGGTCTGGCCGCCGGGCGCCGAGATGTCCACGAGGGAACCGTAGTTGGAGTAGGAGGCCTTGGCGCCGGAGCGGTTGGTCGCGGCGACCGAGATGATGTTGTTGCAGTTGCCCGGCGAGTGGCCGGAGACGTTCTCGTTGTCGTTGCCGGCGGCCACGACGACGGTCGTACCGCGGCCGACGGCGTTGTTGATGGCGGTCTGGGTCGCCGAGGTGCAGGCGCCGTCGCCGCCGAGGCTCATGTTGATGACCTTGGCGACGTTGGTGTTGGCGGGCACGCCGGAGACGGTGCCGCCGGACGCCCAGGTGATGGCGTCGATGATGTCGGAGTCGTAGCCGCCGCACTTGCCGAGGACGCGCACCGGGGAGATCTTCGCGCCGTACGCGATGCCCGCGACCCCCTTGCCGTTGTTCGTGACCGCGGCGATCGTGCCGGCGACGTGCGTGCCGTGCCACGAGGAGCTGGAGGCCGGGATGCCGGAGCCGCACTCGTTGGCCGCGTAGTAGTCGCCGGGGTCGGCGGGGTTGCTGTCGCGGCCGTCGCCGTCGACGGAGACCGCGGTGTCGGAGATGAAGTCGTAGCCGCCGACGATGTTCGCGGCGAGGTCGGAGTGGGTGACGTACCCGGTGTCGATGACGGCGACGGTGACGCCACTGCCGGTCGAGGTCGCCCAGGCGCCCGGCACGTTCATGCCGGCGGTGGACTCGAACAGGTCCCACTGCTTGGCGTACTCGGTGTCGTTCGGGTCGGCCTGCGGCTTGTTGAGGCGGTCCGGTACGACGTAGGCGACCTGCGGGTCGGCCTTGAACTCGGCGACGGCGTCGGCGACTTCGGCCTTGCTGGGGTCCGCGCCCAGGTCGACGAGGGCGGCTCCGGTGCCGAGTCTGCGCTGGAAGTCGGCGTCCTTGGCGGCGGCGTCGGCCTCGGCGGCCTTGTTCGACGTGGCCTCGGCGGCGCCGGACCTGTAGCCGACGATGAGGCGCTCGGCCTGGACGCCGGGGGCGGCCTCGGTGAGCGCGGCCGGGACGGCGGCCCGCTGGGCGGGGGTGTCCTGGGCGGCGGCGACGGAGGCCGTACCTACGGAGAGCAGGGCCGCGGAGACGGCGGCGGCGGATATCAGCTTCCGCCGGAGGGAAGGGGAGGTACGCAAGGGCTTGCCTTTCGTGGCCGTGCTCCGGGCAGCGCGGAGCAGCAGTCGAAGCGCTTCGTCGATGAAGCGGCGGGGGGTGAAGCCAAGAGCGCGGGGGGGCCGGCTGGCCGGAAGTGGGGGGGGAAGCGTGGCCCGTTCGGGGTTGCCTGTGGGTCAGCTGTGGTCGAACGATAGGCAAAGAGCAGGTCATGCGGATACAGGGGAAACCCTTGATCAGGCCAGGAACACACCCTCTACGGTGGCCGGTTGACCGGGGATGGCCGCTTTGCCCGCGTCTGCTCGGAGGCGGACGAGCCGTGCGCCGGTGAACGCGGGAGGCCCGCGCCCCGTACTGCACGGAAGCCCGTTCGTTCCCGCGCCGCCCGAGGAGGCGTTCCGGATGGCCCGGATGCCCTGGACAACCGCCCGTCGTACAAGTGCCGCGCTCGCCGCCCTGACCCCGTTCCTGCTGACCGTGTTCGCCGCGGCGCCCGCGCAGGCCCACGGCGCTCCCACCGATCCGGTCAGCCGGGTCTTCGCCTGCTCCCCCGACGGCGACTCCTCGGGCACGGCCGCGTGCCGGGCCGCCGTGTCGGCGAACGGCTCGCCGTTCACGGCGTGGGACAACCTGAGGGTCGCCAACGTGAACGGCCGGGACCGGCAGACGATCCCCGACGGCAAGCTGTGCAGCGGCGGGCTGCCCGCCTACAAGGGGCTCGACCTGGCCCGCTCCGACTGGCCGGCCACACGCCTGTCCCCCGGTGCGACGCTGACCATGAAGTACGCCTCGACGATCCCGCACACCGGCACGTTCCGCATGTACCTCACCGAGCCCGGTTACGACCCGTCGAAGCCGCTGAAGTGGTCCGACCTGCCGGAGCAGCCGTTCGCCGAGGTGAAGGACCCGGCGCTGACGGGCGGCGCGTACCGGATCGGGATGACGCTGCCGAAGGACCGGACCGGTCGGCAGGTGCTGTACACGATCTGGCAGAACAGCAGTACGGCGGACACGTACTACTCGTGCTCGGACGTGGTGTTCCCGGCGGCGGCCGGGGACAGCGGTGCCGGGGCGGGTGCCGCCGCTTCCCCGACACCGTCGAAGACCGCGAAGAAGGAGCCCGCGAGGAGTCCGGCGCCGACCACCGCGGCCGCGGTCGCCTCGCCGACCCCTTCCGTGGCGCGTTCGGCGGCCGGTGCCGTCCCCGACTCCACTCCGGTGGCCGCCGACGCCGATCCCGGCTCCGGTCCTTCCGCGCCCATGCTGGCGGGCGGCGCCGCCGGGGTACTGGTGCTCACCGGTGGCGCCGCCCTGGCGCTTCGTCTGCGCCGACGCTGAACTACGTGGTTACGGAGTTCAGTTGACGTAGACCGGCTGGCCGTCGGCGGTCACCGGGCTGTACTTCGCGGTCCAGAAACCGCTGGCGGGGCAGAGCGAGGAGCCGGACGTCCGGGTGAACTGCTGGTTGGCGAACTTGATGCTGTTGTCGCTGTTGTCGGCCGTGCCGGACAGGCCGGCCGCCGCCTGGTAGACACAGCTGACGCTGCCCAGCAGGGTGCGCAGCACGACGGTGGTCTGGATGGCGGAACCGCTCGCCGGGGTCACGGTGACGGAACCGCCGGAGGACACATCGGTGGTGTACGCCAGGTTGTTCACCGTGATGCTGGTGACGCCGAGGACACCGACCACGTTGGAGGAGCAGCCGCTGAAGGTCTGCCCGGTCAGGGACTCGGTGGCGGTGCCCGGCGCGGTGGGGTTGCTGCCGACCGTGGCGTTGAAGGTGGACGCCGTGCAGGTGATCCCGCTGGTGCCGGTCGAGCTGGAGTAGAGGGTCGCGGTGGTGCCACTGGCCAGGGACGCGCTGATGGCCGTGCCCTCGGCGACGGGGGCGCCGCCGACCGACCCGGTGGTGAGGACCGCGACGTCGTCCGCCGCGGCGGGGGCGGAGGCGGCCACGGCCACGGGGAGCGCGAAGGCGGCGGCAGCGGCGGTGAGGGAGAGCAGAGAACGCATACGCATGCGGGGGTGCCTCTTTCGTGAGGTGAGGGTGGGTGTGGGGGGGCGCGGACGCGCGGCGGCGTCCGCCGTTGCCGACCCGTCACGCCTTCTCCGTACGTGACGGACCGGCAACGGCATCAGGCCGGTGACCGGCCGGACGCCCAATGGGGGAGGGCTCCGGCCGGACCGGGCGAGAGATGGCGAGCCCGATACGGCCCAGGGGGGAAACGGCCGGTTCGGGTGCCGTGGTGGGTCGGACTCGGGCGGTGAAGAGCCCGTGATGGACAACTCGTCCGGGAACGCGGGCAGATGCCGCCCGACGGCTTGGATCCGGCGCCACGGATCTGGGGAAGCCAGGGAGAGTTGTAGACCTGATCATCCGTCAACGTCAAGGTGCCGTAAGCGAGTTGATCATCAATCGACGGGTTTTTATCACCGCTGGAGGCGTTGTCGATCACGGGTGGCACATAATCGACACCCTTTACTCACAACTTGCTTGACCCACGGCCGTAACCGCCGGTAACTTCCGTGGCATTACTGCGGAGTACGGGAAAGCCCTTCCAGCCGCCGGGGGTTGAAAGGAGAGGTACGCCGCAGCCACCGTCCGCGCCAGGACAACAAGCCACTGAAGCCGCACATCCGCACGTGAGCATCACTTGCGTTGACTATGCCCCTGGGAGCAGCACATGGCCTCGTCCGTCGGCACCACCTCCGAGACCCCCGAAAGCGGTTCCACCCCCGAAGCCCCCGACAGCCCCGCAAGACGCGGGCGGGTCCGGGGCCGCCGGGCCGCGATCATGGCCGTGCCGGCCGTCGCGATCACCGCGGGTCTCGCGATCATGACCGCCGAGGGCGCGCTCGGAGTCCAGTTCGCCATCTCCGGCATGCCGTTCGTGGTCACCGCGACGCAGATGGACGGCACCGGGTTCGAGCAGTTCGGCGGACTCGACAACATGGCGGACAACAGCCCGAACGCCGGCGACACCGGCGGCCAGGTCCTGGTCGTCACCTCCGTCATCAAGAACGCGACGATCACCAAGCTGTGCCAGAGCGTCGACCTGGGCGGCACCAACCTGCTCATCAAGGCGGGCGCCGGTGACAAGAAGGTCGAGGCGACCGACCTGACCCTGGACTCGACCGATCTCACCGGTGACGCGTCCTTCAACAACATCGAGATCGGCAACGACGCCAGCACCCTCACCAAGGGCGGCGTGAAGGGCCCCCTCGGCGTCTTCAGCCAGCAGGCCGACACGGTGCACATCGCCAACCTGCGCCAGACCAACTACGCCACCACGGCGGCCGTGTTCAAGCTGCCCGGCCTCAAGCTCAGCTTCAGCGGCACGGGCTGCTGATGGAGGGCCAGGAGCCCGTGAGCGGGCATGAGGCTCCGCGCGTACAGCAGCCTGTGGCCGACCAGGACGCGTTCACTCGCTGGGTGTATGGACGGCCGTTCTTCGGCGGGCTGTGGCTCACCCTCGGCGGGGCATGGATCCTGCTCACGATGAAGGTCTCGCTGAAGGTCGTCCTGCACGTCGGGATGCAGGGTCTGGCGGGTTACCTCCTGCCGTCCCTGATGGTGCTGCTGGGGTTGCTGATCCTCTTCAACCCCGCTCAGCGCCTGTTCTACTCGATCACCGGCGTCCTGATCTCCTTGGGCACCTGGGTCACCTCGAACATGGGTGGCTTCATGGTCGGCCTCCTGCTGGGTGTCGTCGGAAGCGTCCTGACCTTCGGCTGGCTGCCCGACCAGGAGCCGCGGGTGAGCCGCCGCGAGCGGCGCGGGCAGGCACGGCAGGTACCGCAGGACGGGCCGGCGACCGACACGGGACAGGCCGGTACCGACCCCTACACGGCTCAGGCCGTGACAGCCGCCGGCACACCGAGGGCCGCCCAGTAACCCGGACGTGCGGTCCGCTCCCGCAGCAGGCGCACGCATCCACCTTCCCCTCCAGGGGCCCGGACCGCGCAGGCACGCCCGTCACACACCGGGCGGCCTGCGCGGTTCGACGCGCTCCTCGACCGCCGTGCCGCCGTCGCGCATGACGACGCAGGCACTCTGTCGGGCAACTCGGTCACTGACACGGGTGCCGCAGCGCGATCCGTCCCGCCGCTGTCCTGCGCCCGGTGGCACCGGTCTCCCCTCCGGCGGGACAGGGCGGCGGGGACGACCTGGCGGGGCGTCTTTGCCCGGCACCGTCGGCCGCCCGCCACGGCCGCGGCCTCACCGCCCTGGAGCGATGGCGTCAGGCGGGCTGTGGGGCGGGCGTCGCCGGAGCGGCCGCGGCTGTGCGGGTCTCACGCATCATCAGCAGGCCGTTGACCACCATCACTGTCGCGGTCAGGCAGTGGACGCCGAGTGCGGTGGCCACGGAGCCGTGGTGGGCCAGCACTGTGGTCATGTCGCCGTAGGCGGCGAAAGACTCCACCAGCAGCACCCAGCCCAGGGCCCGGCGGTGGCCCGTCACCAGCAGGACGCCCAGGACCAGGGCCAGGGTGACGTCGCGGATTCCCTTGATGATCAGGAAGCCGCCGCCGTCGCCGGACGGCCAGTTCGGCAGGCCGAAGCCCGGCGCCGTCGTCTGCGGGCTCAGGATGAACTCGCCGCCGAACCAGAGGATGAAGAGGACGAGGGCGGCGACCAGGACGGTGTTGATCTTCTTCAGGGACATCGTTCTTCTCCTTGGGCTCAGGCGAGGGCGGTGACCAGCAGGGCGAAGGCGGCGATGATGACGGCGACGCGGACGTAGTGGAAGCGCTCCCAGCGATTGAGCTGCTGCTTCCAGTCGGCGGGCCGGTTGTCGGGGGTCCACGTCTTGTTCCGGTTGTTGATCGGCACGAGCAGCAGGATCGACATGACCACGCTGAGGGTCAGCAGCGCGCCGGCGGTGACGACGAGGCCGGCGCCGTCGTGGTCCCACCCGGCGCCGGCCCAGATGCCGACGAGGACGAGTGAACCGATGTACCAGACCGGCATCACGGCGCCGAGCATCCGGCCCCCGTGGGCATGGCCGAGTTGGCTGCTGTCCTCCGGGAGGGCGTCGAGGATCCGGTTCATGACGAAGGCGACGGAGAACTCCACCCCCACCATCAGGCCGACGACCACGGTGGTGACGACCTCGAGTGCGTTGAGCATGAGAATCCCTCCCGGAATCTAGTGTTGCTAGCCGATGAGGCAACGCTAGACCTTCTGCCGCTCCCTTGTCTAGCGGTGCTAGGATCGAAACATGTCGGTACAGGAACGCAAGCAGCGGGAACGGGCGGAGCGCGAGCGCCTCATCGTGGCGACGGCCCGTGAACTCGCTGAGCAGCAGGGCTGGGACGCGGTCACCACCCGCCGCCTCGCCGAGAGCATCGAATACAGCCAGCCCGTCCTCTACAGCCATTTCCGCGGCAAGCGCGAGATCATCGGTGCCGTCGCCCTCCAAGGCGCCACAGAACTGGCCGCGACGGTGCGGACCGCGACCGCCGCCGTGGACGGGCCGCGCGAGCGGGTCGCCGCCCTCGCCCGCGCCTACCTCGACTTCGCCGAACGCAACCCGGCGGTCTACGACGCCATCTTCCAGCTCGACGGCGGTCTGGCGTACGCGCAGGAGGACACCCCGGAACCCCTCAAGGACGCCTTCGCCGCGCTGCTGGAGTGCCTCGGCGAGGTCGCCGGGGACGGTGTCGACCCGGGGCTGTTCACCGAGGTGTTCTGGGCGTCCCTGCACGGGGTGGCGACTCTGACCCGGTCGGGACGGCTGCCGCGGGAGCACACCGAGTCGAGGGTGGAGCTGCTGGTGGACCGGCTCGCCATGGTCTGACCGCAATCCCGGCGAACACGCAGCCGGGGCCTCGGCCCCGCCGCCGGTCACCTGCGGCGTCGGTCCCGGTCACTCGCTCCCAGACGGCGCGGCCGCGGATCGCCGGGCGGCCATAGCCCTGACGGGGCGCCCCCGCGCCGCAGCCGACGACGGTCAGCGTGAGGGGCAGGGCCCAGGTGATACGCGCCCGGTGCCGCCGAGTGACAGACGGCCACGGACGCGCACAGGCCGGACAGCGGCACACCCAGCCCCCGTACATCCCGCGGCGCCTCCATCGTCGTACGCGGTACGCCCCCGCCGCCCACGAGGCCACCGCCGGCCTGAGCGGCCACCGGACGAGGGCGAGGTCCGACTGAACCCATCGATGCCCAAGCCCAGTTGCGGCGGGAACACCACGACGGTCATGACACCGTTCGTCACCGCGAAGAACACTGTGGGAGGCCACCGGCGCGGCCGGGAAGTCCCGGTGGGCGCACACCGGGGCGCGTGAAGATCATTACGATGCGGAACCGAGAAGTCACTACAAGGGGCTGATCACTTGACTACCGGCCGTCACACGCGGTTGGCTCCTGGCCAGTGAAAGTTCAATCGGCCGCCGCGCCCGCGTTCCGGCCGCACTTTCGCGTTCCGCCTGCGAGGCCGCACAGCGAGGTGCCGCAACCCATGAACACTCCTCCCCCACCTCGGACTTCCTTGAGATCCCTGCGCTTGGCCGCCCTCACCTCCGTCGTCCTCCTGCTGCTCGCCGGCTGCTCCGGCGCCGGCGACGACTCCCGGCTCGACACCGGCACGGGCGTGGCGAAGGGGGCGGGCGCGGCGGGGCTGAAGATCGCCCTGATCACCCACGGCGGTGAGGGGGACGCCTTCTGGGAGCTCGTGCGGAAGGGGGCCGAGGCAGCCGCCGCGAAGGACGGTGTCGAGTTGACGTACGCCAACGACTCCGATCCGGCAGGGCAGGCCCGCCTGGTGCGCGACGCGATCAGTGACCGGGTCGACGGCATCGCGGTGACCCTGGCCAAGCCGGCCGCGATGCGGGCCCCGGTGGCCGCGGCGCGGGCGGCGGACATCCCGGTGGTGGGCCTCAACTCCGGTATCGACGCCTGGAAGGCGCAGGGGCTCCTCGAGTACTTCGGCCAGGACGAGATCGTGGCCGGCGCGGCCGTCGGGGACAAGCTGAACGGCCTGAGGGTCAAGCACGCGCTGTGCGTCATCCACGAGCGGGGCAATGTCGCCCTGGAGGCGCGCTGCGCCGGTGTGAAGAAGACGTTCGGCGGCCAGACCGAGAACCTGTACGTGGAGGGGACCGACCCCGAGGCCGTGGACACCGTCCTCACGGCCAGGCTGCGGCAGGACCCCGGGATCGACGAGGTCGTCACGCTCGGCGCGCAGTTCGCGCTGGACGCCGTGGACTCGGTGAAGGCCGCCGGGAGCAGGGCCCAGGTGGCCACCTTCGACCTCAACAACGACCTGGCCAAGGCGATCCGCGCCGGAAGCGTGCAGTTCGCGGTGGACCAGCAGCCGTATCTGCAGGGTTACCTCGCCGTGGACTCGCTGTGGCTGTACAAAACCAACGGCAACGTCAGCGGGGGCGGCGTGGCTCCCGTGCTCACCGGACCCGCGTTCGTCACCCGGACGAACGTCGCCGCGGTCGCGAGGTTCGCCGCGGCCGGCACGCGGTGACCTCCCCTTTCGACAACCGCTCCCCCCGGAACAGCCCACCCCGCTCTCACTGACCGCCCAAGGACGACCATGCCCGACCGGAAAGGCGCCCGGCGCCGCCTCGGCTCCATACGTCTCTCCCTCATCATGCTGGCGCTGGTGCCGAGCGTCACGCTCGCCGCGATGTGGGGTGTGACCACCACGCAGTTGTTCGCGGAAGGCCTACGGCTGCGCTCGCAGACCGAGCTGAGCCGGTCGACCGGCGCGATGGGCACCGAGACCACGCTCGCGCTGCAGGGGGAACGCGCGGTGTCCGCCGCCTGGCTGGCCAAGGTGCCCGGTTCCCGGGCCGCCCTGGACGAGAAGCGGGCGGCCACGGACGCGGCGGTCGCCGAACTCGTGGGGCAGTCCGAGAAGATCCAGCAGGCGCCCGCGCGCATCACTGACCAGCTGTACTCGGTCCTCGGCTCGGTGGGCAGCCTGGAGTACTACCGCGACCAGGTGGACCACCCCACCGACATCACCGCCGAGCAGGCTCTCGACCAGTACACCTCGATCATCGACGACCAGATACACGCCTTCCAGCAGCTCTCGCAGGTCGACGACGGTGACCTCACCTCGCAGGCCGGGCCGCTCGTCGCCCTCGAACACGCGGCGGAGCTGACCTCGCAGGAGGATGTGGCGCTCACCCTGGCCTGGCCGTCCGGGCATCTCGACGAGAGGGCCTGGGAGCACTTCGTCCAGCTGGTGAACACGCGCCGGTGGCTCGTCGAGGACCAGATCGTGCCCGCGCTGAGCGGCGAGGCGAAGACGCAGACCCAGCGGATCCTGGCGAGCGGGGACTGGCGGACCCTGACGACGGTCGAGGACCAGGTCCTCGCCGCGCGGCCGGCCGGCGGCACGGGGAAGGTGGCACTGCCGGACGCGGGAAAGCGGTGGGCGGACGCGATGGAGAAGGTCTCCGTCCGCTACACCGCCCTCATCCGGCAGCAGACCTCGGGGCTGCTGACCCGGAGCGCGGACAAGGCGCACGAGCAGCTGCTGACGGCGGCCTCGCTCAGTGCGGGCGGGCTGATCGCCCTGCTGGTGTGTCTCGTCATGTCCTGGCGGATCACCCGTTCGCTGTCCCGGCGGCTGCGGGGCCTGCGGGAGGCCACGCTGGGCCTCGCCCAGGAACGGCTGCCGGACGTGGTGGCACGACTCGAGCGGGGCGAGAAGGTCGACATCGACCGGGCGGCGCCGGAGTTGGACTACGGCTCGGACGAACTGGGGCAGGTGGCCAAGGCGTTCAACGCGGCACAGCGGACGGCCGTGGTGACCGCCGTCGAACTCGCCGACACCCGGCGGGGGTTCCAGAAGGTGATCCTCGGGATCGCCCGGCAGAGCCAGAACCTGGTCAACCTCCAGCTCAGCCGGCTGGACACGCTGGAGCGCGAGCACCAGGACCCGGACGTGCTGTCGGGGCTGTACGAACTCGACTCCACGGCAAGCCAGTTGCGGCGGTACGAGGAGAACCTGGTCATCATCAGCGGCGGCCGGCCGCGGCGCAGCTGGACCGAGCCGGTCGCGCTGATCGACATCCTGCGCAGCGCGGTGGGTGAGGTCGCCGAGTACCAGCGGGTGGAGGTGCACACCGAGGAGGAGGTCTGCCTGGCCCCGCCCGCGGTGGCGGACGTGATCCACCTCCTGGCCGAACTGATCGAGAACGCCACGCTGTACTCCCCCGCGCCGAGCCCCGTCTCGGTACGGGCCGGGCTGGTCGCCAAGGGTCTGGCCGTCGAGGTCGAGGACCGGGGCCTCGGCATGTCGGAGGACGAGTACGCCGCCTTCAACTCCCACCTGTCCGAGGCCCCCAAGTTCGACGTGGTCGCGCTCGCCGACGATCTCCGCCTCGGCATGTTCGTCATCGCCCGCCTCGCCGACCGCCACGGTATCCAGGTGACCCTGCGTTCCTCGCCGTACGGCGGGACGACGGCGATCGTCCTGATCCCGCACGAGATCGTGGTACGGGAGGAGAACGAGCCGGAGGGCCGGCGTGAGGTGACGGCAGCGGTGAGCACGGGTCCGGCGGCCGACGGGCCGGATCCGACTTCGGCTCCGACGGGCGCGGGGCGCGTGGCCGGCCCGGCGGGGGCCGGAACCTCGGCCGGCAGCGAACGTACGGCGGCCTGGACGGACGCCTCACGCTCGGGGGGCCGGGGTGGCGACCCCGCGAACCCGGCGGCCGATCCTGCCGGTGTGCGGGACGCGGAGTCGCCGGTCGGTACGGGACTCACGGCGGACTCGGCCGAGGCCCCTGCGGACCCCGCGGACATCCCGGGACCCCCGGCCCCGGACGAGCCGGGCGGTGTGCCGGACCCGGAGTCGGCGGCCGGGGCGGTGTCCGGCCGGACGGGGATCCGACCGCTCCCCGCGGCGCGGGACACCCCCACCCCCCGCCCGGACGGCCTCACCCCGCTCCCCCGGCGGGTCCCGCAGACCAGTCTCGCCGTCGAACTGCGCGACGAGGCCCCGGCCACCTGCCCGGAAGAGGACGCCGACGAGTTCACCGCGGACCGGGCGGCCTCCTCGCTCGCCGGATTCCAGCGCGGCACGCTCCGCGCCCGGGACGAGGACGACCTCCTCGACACCCCCCAGGACCCGACGGCGCGGCCCACCCCCACCGCCGTACCAGAGAAAGCGACCACCGACGAGACCGACCCGCTCGACACCCCCGAAAACCTGACCACCCCCGCCAAGCCACAGGACCCACCCGTCACCGGAACACACGCCCCGCACGACCCGCCCCCCACCGCCGTACCGGAGAAAGCGACCACCGACGGGACCCGCCCGCTCGACAGCCCCGAGGACGTCACCACCGCCGACCCGCACGGCCCGCCCCGCACGCCGGAGGCCCCCGTCGCCGCCCGTACTCCCCACACCGATCGCTCATGAAGGACACGCCATGACACGCCCCACCCCCGCCACGCACACCCAGCTGGACCAGCTGCTCACCGGACTCGTGGAGCGGGTCGCCGACGTGACGCAGGCTGTCGTGCTCTCGGAGGACGGGCTGGTCGTCAGCAAGTCCACCGGGTTCCTGCGCGACGACGCCGAGCGGCTGGCGGCGACCGCGTCCGGCCTGATGAGCCTGAGCAAGGGCGTCAGCATGGACTTCCGGGGCGGCCCGGTGCGCCAGGCGCTCATCGAGATGGCCAACAGTTTCCTGATCCTCACCTCCGCGGGACCCGGCGCTCACCTCGTCGTCCTCACCGGGCCGAACGCCGACGTCGGTGTCGTGGCGTACCAGATGAACATGCTGGTGAAGAAGATCGGCGAGCACCTCAGCGCGGCGCCACGGGCCGGCATCGGCCCCACCGGCGGGTGAGGTGACCGACAGTGACGCGTCGGGCCGACTGGTGCGACCGTTCGCCCTGACCCGCGGACGGACGCGGCCCAGCCGTGCCGACTTCACCCTCATCACGACGGTGACCGCGGTGGACCCGCCACCGGAAGGGGCCCCGCGCCCGCAGGCCGAGCAGAGCCGCATCCTGCGCCGGTGCGCCCGCCCGGTCGCCGTGGCGGAGCTGGCCGCGCTGCTCGACCTCCCGGTCAGCGTGGTCGTAATCATGCTGTGCGACCTGCTGGAGGCGGGCCTGATCACCGCGCACCCGCCGCGTCCCGTCTCGCCCCGCACCCCGGACCTGGACCTGTTGCAGAAAGTGAGGGAAGGCCTTGGCCGGCTCTGACACGCTCCCCACCGAGACAGCCGGTACTCCCGCCGCACCCGACACCGTCAAGATCCTCATCGCCGGCGGCTTCGGCGTCGGCAAGACCACCATGGTCGGCTCGGTCAGCGAGATCACCCCGCTGCGCACGGAGGAACCCCTCACCGTCGCGGGCCTGGGCGTCGACGACCTCGCCGGGATCGAGGAGAAGCGGGCCACCACCGTGGCCATGGACTTCGGCCGCATCACCATCAGCGACGAACTCGTGCTCTACCTCTTCGGCACCCCGGGCCAGCAGCGGTTCTGGTTCATGTGGAACGACCTCGCCGTCGGCGCCCTGGGCGCGGTCGTCCTCATCGACGTCCGCCGCCCGGAGTCGAGCTTCGCCGCCGTCGACTTCTTCGAACGCCGGCGCATCCCCTTCGTCGTCGCCGTGAACGGCTTCGACGGGCAACACCCTTACCCGGCCGAGGACATCAGGGAGTCCCTGGCCCTCCCGCGGGACGTCCCGGTGGTGCTGTGCGACGCACGGCGACGCGAGTCGTCCCGGGACGTGCTGATCGCCCTCCTGGACCTGCTGATCGCCGCCGCCGTCGATTAGCGGGGCTCACTCGTCCGGTCCGGTCAACTCCTGGTCGGGCGGACCGACCAGTCGGGCCGTCAGGTCCGGTTCGGGCAGCTCGCGGTCGAAGGGGAACATCGGCCGGCGGATACGGTGGTGCCCGAGGCGCGGCAGATCCTGGTCGCCAGCGACTCCTTCCGGAACTGGGCCGGGTTCGCGGTGACGTCCGCGTTCGAGGAGGCGCTCGGGGTGCCCGCGTTCCTGGACAACGACGTCCACGCGTTCCTGCGCGGCGAGGCGTCGGCGGGGGCGGTCGCGGGCGAGCCGCACGTGCTCGGGATGACGCTCGGGACCGGGGTCGGCGGGGCGCTGTGGCTGGACGGCCCGCTGTACGACGGCCCGCACGGCGCGGCGGGCGAGATCGGGCACGTGCCGGGGTTCGGCGACCTGCCGTGCACGTGCGGCGGACGCGGTCATCTGGAGACGCTGGCGTCGGGACGGGCGATCGCGGCCAGGTACGCCGAGCGGACGGGACGTTCCGTGAGCGCCCGCGCGACGGCGGAGGCCGCCGACCCGGACGCGCTCGCCGTGTACGAGGAGGCAGGGGCCGCCGTCGCCCGCGCGCTCCTCGTCACGGCGGGGCTCCTGGACGTCACCACCGTCGTGATCGGCGGGGGCGTCAGCCGCGCCTGGACGCTCCTCGAACCGTCGATCCGGCGCGCCCTGGCCGCCGAACCACCGGTCAGCGGGCACCCGGTGCGGGTAGTCCCCTCGCGGCTCGGCGAGGACGCGGTGGCGGTGGGAGCGGCGGCCCGGGCACGGGCGGAACTCGGGACGTGACCTTCGCGTCCGGGGGCGTGTCCCGGGGAGACTCCCGGGACACGCCCCCGACTCGGTCCGTCCGACGAGAGACGCGTCAGCCGAGCCCGTTCGACTTCAGCCACGCCTTCGCCACGTCCAGCGGGTCCTTGTTCTCCAGCTGGACTTGGGTGTCCATGTCGAGCAGCGCCTTGGTGTCCAGCTTGGCCGAGACCGCGTTCAGCGCGGCCACGCCCTCCTGGGCGAGACCGGACTTGTAGACCAGCGGGGTCACGTTCGCGAAGCCGAAGAGGTTCTTCGGGTCCTGGAGGACGACGAACTTCTCCTTGGTGATGGTCGGGTCGGTCGTGAAGATGTCCGCGGCCTGCACGGTGTTCTTCTTCAGCGCCGCCTGGGTCAGCGGGCCGCCCGCGTCGAGGGCCTTGAAGGACTTGAACTTCAGGCCGTACTGCGACTCGAGACCGAGCAGACCCTGCTGCCGGGTCTGGAACTCCGGCGAACCGCCGATGACCAGGTTCGGGGCGACGGCCTTGAGGTCGGCGAGGGTGGACTCGGTGGTCAGGCTGTACTTCTTCGCGGTGTCCGCGTTGATCGTGACCGAGTCCTTGTTCTCCGCCGGCGCCGAGTCGAGCAGCGTCAGCTTGGAGTCGAGCTTGGCCTTGGTCGCCGCGTCCACGGCCTCCACCGACTCCTGCTTCGCGTCCTTGTCCAGGTAGGCGAGGAGCGAGCCGTTGTACTCGGGCAGGACGGTGATGGAGCCGTTCTTCAGCAGGCCGTAGGTGGTCTCGCGGCTGCCGATGTTGGGCTTGTAGGTGACCTTGACGCCCTTGGCCTTCAGGGCCTCGCCGTAGATGTCGGCGAGCAGGATGCTCTCGGCGAAGTTGTTCGAGCCGACGACGACGGTGTCGCCGCTCGCGGCGGCTCCCGAGTCCTCGTTCAGCGGGTCGGAGTTGTCGTCGGAGGACCCGCATCCCGCCAGCAGGACCGTGGCGGCGGCGAGCGCGACGGCGGCCACGCCGGGGTTCTTCCTGATGGACCTGCGGTGTGCGGCGGTAGAAGTCACGATTCCCGTTCCGGAACTCAGGGGGTGCAAGGTGGGCCGGGGCTTTCGAGAAGGGAAGCCCTTGCACTGATCCAATCCAGCCTGTTCTCGCTCAGTCAAGACCGGCCTGGTCACAATTGGCGTCAACCTGTGGCCGGTTGTGAAGGAAGCGCGAAACCGGCACGCGGGGCTCGGTACGGGTTGTAACGGATTCTTGACTCAGGGCGGCAACAAGCGCTGTCCGAAGAGGCTGTAGTCTCGCCGGAGTTGGCGCCGGTCACACAGGCGTGCAGGAGCCACCCAGGTGTCCCTACGCACCGTCCCGTAGCGATCAGAATCGGTCAGGAGCGCTCTCGCGCGTCGGCCGAGACACCCATGAAGGAGGGCTGGTGTCCACGAACGAGGTGGACGCGTCCACCCGGTCGGCACCGCCGCCGTACCGGGACGGTGTACGCGGCAACCGGAGCCTGCGGGACTTCGCCGAGCGCTGGCCGTTCCGGCGCAAGCTGAACATCCTGGTGGGCGTGCCCCTCGCGGTGGTCGCCGTGCTGCTGGCCTATCTCTTCGCCGACCAGGTCGGCCAGTCCCAGGACGCGTCGGACGCGGCCCAGCTGGTGCGGGACAGCGCCCAGGTGGCCAAGCTGGTCGGGCAGCTGGAGGCCGAGCACCAGCAGGCCGTCCTGCTCTCCGTGCGCCACCAGTCCACCTGGGACGGCCGCACCCCCTCGCAGACCGCCTACCGCGAGGCCCAGACCCGCGTGAACAACCAGGTCGAGAAGGTCCACGCGGTCTTCGGCGACCGGCTGCCCGAGGAGGAGGCCCAGGCCCTTCGCGAGGTCGACGGGCTCGAGGACCTGCGCAACACCATCGAGCGGTCCTACCTCCCCGCCGACAACATCGACCCGGCCTACAGCGACGCCGCCAAGGGCCTGATCGACGGCCTCGGACTCGACCGCGACCCGGCCCTCGCCGCCACCTTCACCGGCAACCTGCTCGACTCGCTGCTGCGCGCCGACGCCGCGCACGGTTCCTTCGAGACCGGCGTGTTCTCCGCGACGACCGGCGACTCCAACGCCCTCATCGAGCTGATCGGCGCGATCGGCTCCTACGACGAGTACACGCACCAGGTCGAGCGCTTCGGCCGGTTCGCCACGGCGCAGCAGACCGAGGAACTCGGCGACATCGAGCACAACACCGCCCAGGCGACGATCGCCCGGCAGTACGCCGAGCTCCAGATCGACCCCGGCGCGCTCCAGGCGGAGACCCCGTCCGAGATCAAGAACGCCTTCCAGACGGCACTCGACTCCTACCCGGACTACCGCGCCCAGGCCCGGACCCGGCTGAAGACCACCACCTCGCTCATCGACCAGATCGCCGACCGCGCCGACACCGCCTCCCGCGACGCGCGCTCGAACGCGGCCTGGCTGCTCGGATCGGCGCTGCTGGGCTTCGTGCTCTGGCTCGCCTTCTCGGTCGCCGTACGACGCTCGGTGGTACGCCCGGTGCAGGCGCTCACCGGTGCCGCCAAGCAGGTCGCCGAGGTGGCGGGCCGTGAGCTCGCCCGCGTGGCCGACGACGACACCGAGGACGACGGTCCGCCGCGGCTCCAGGAGATGCCGGTCACCGCGAAGGACGAGATCGGCGACCTCGCCGACGTGTTCAACCAGGTGCAGACCACGTCGCTCGCGCTCCTCGAACGCCAGGTGCTCAGCCGCCGCAACGTCGCCGAGATGTTCGGCAACGTGGGCCGCCGGGTCAGCAACCTCACCACCCGGCAGCTGGCCCTGATCGACGCGGTCGAGCGCGGCGAGACCGACCCGGCGCTCCTGGAACGCCTCTACAGCATCGACCACATCGCGGTCCGGCTGCGCCGCAACGCCGACAGCCTGATGCTGCTCGCCGGCATCCGCGAGACCGGCCTCGGCTCCGGGCCGCTGGCCCTCACCAACGTCGTCCGCGCCGCGCTCGGCCAGATCGAGGGCTTCCAGCGGGTCTCCCTCCAGGTCGGCACGGAGGTGATGGTCGAGCCGGACATCATCGGCGACCTCACCCTGATGGTGGCCGAACTCGTCGAGAACGCCGTGTCCTTCTCACCCGCCGGCAGCCCCGTCGAGGTGATCGTCAAGGACGGCCGCGAGGGTGCGCTGATCGTGATCTCCGACCACGGTCTCGGCATGAGTGCCGAGCGCCTGGAGGAGGAGAACGCCCGCCTCATCCGCCGCGAACGCCTCGACCTCGTCCCGACGAAGGTGCTCGGCCTGTTCGTGGTCGGCACGCTGGCGCGCCGCTGGGAGGTGAGCGTGGTCCTCTCCCGCACACCGGGGGGCGGTGTGACGGCCGAGGTGACCATCCCCTCCTCCCTCCTGCTGACGATGAGCCCGATGGCGGTCGCCGCCGGCGCGGTGTCGGGTACGGCGGCGGATTCCCGTACGGTCCCGGCGACCGCCACCGCCCCGGCAACGCGCCCGGCACCGGCCTGGGCTTCGGACACCGGCCCGGACCCGGCACCGGCCCCGGATCCGGTCCGCACGACAGGTCCTACGGCCGTACGGCCCGAGTCCGGCCAGGAGGCAGCACCGGACCCGACGACCCGGAGTGCCGCAGCCACCGAGCCCGGCGTCACAGGAACGGCTTCAGGCGACGGCGCTCACGCCCCCCTCCCCCGCCGGGTCCCCCACCGCGACAGCGAACCCTCCTCCCCCACACCCCCGTTCATCCCGAAGGCGCGCACCGGCGAGGACCCCGGGGACGGCGAGGGAGGCGAGGCCGCCCGCCCGCTGCGCCGCCGCGTCCGCGGTGCCACCCTGCGGACCACCGTCGGCGCCGACGCCGTACCGAAGAAGGCACCGCTCCCGCCCGCCGACGCCGAGGCCGTACGCGACGCGCTCGACGAGTTCGAGGCGGCCGTGGAGCGCGCCCACCGGGACAGCGAGACCGGCAGCCACACCAGACCGGCGTTCGCCGACGACAAGGCCGGCGTGGAAACCCGCCAGACCGCATCCAACCCCCCGCACGACCAGAACCACTCCCCGGAAGGAGCGGAGCAGTGAGCACGTCCACAGGTGACACGCCTACGGAAGGCACCACGCCCGCCGACCTGCAGGCCGCCGCAGCCGACTTCACCTGGCTGCTGAACCGTTTCGCGACGGAGACGGCGGGCGTCGTCGACGCCATCGCCGTGTCCTCGGACGGGCTGCTCATCGCCGTGTCGGAGCTGCGCGAGCACGCGGACTCCGAGCGCCTCGCCGCGATCGTCTCCGGCATCACGAGCCTGGCCGCCGGAGCCTCCGGCAACTACGGCCTCGGCGGCCTCAACAAGGTCATCATCGACCTGGAGGGCGGCCATGTGCTGGTCTCCGCGATCGGCAGCGGCGCCGTGCTCGGCGTCGTCACCGACAAGGAGGCCAAGCTCGGCAACATCGCGTACGAGATGACGCTGTTCGCGAACCGCGCCGGTGCCGCGCTCAGCCCCCAGCTCGTACTCGAACTGAAGAACAGCGTCGGCGCCACGTCGAAGCGCTGACCGAGGAGGAAGCGCAGTCATGGCGGACGGCAGCACGCCTCCGAACCCGGAGCCGGGCGGTCCCGCGCCCGCCGTACGGCCGTTCCTCGTCACCGCCGGCCGGGTGGCACCCGATCCGTCCGGCCGGACGATGCCCGTCGAGACCCAGGTGGTGGCCACCGCCGAGGGACTCGCCGTGCTCGACCGGCTCGCCTTCGAACAGCACGACATCGTCGCCGCGTGCCGGATCCCGCAGTCCATCGCGGAGATCGCGGCCCGGCTGCGGCTGCACCTGAACGTGGTCAGGATCCTCGCCGAGGACCTGCGCACGGCCGGTCAGCTGACGGTGCACGTGCCTGACACCGACGTCACCCACGACGCCTCCGTCCTGCGCAGGCTCATCGACGGCCTGCGCGCCATCCCCGACTCCCGAGGGGTACTCCGTGACACCGACTGAACCGGCCACCCGGCCCTCGGCCGCGCCCTCCGCCGCCGTACGACCGCCGCTGCCGGTCAAAATGGTGATCGCGGGCGGCTTCGGGGTGGGCAAGACCACCGCCGTCGGCTCCATCTCCGAGATAGAGCCGCTGACCACCGAGGCCGCCATCACCGAGGTCGCCGCGGGCGTGGACGACCTCAGCCACACCCCGCGCAAGACCACGACGACGGTCGCGATGGACTTCGGCTGCATCACCGTCGACCCGACCCTGAAGCTGTACCTGTTCGGCACGCCGGGCCAGGAGCGGTTCGGGTTCATGTGGGACGACATCGTCGAGGGGGCGCTCGGCGGTCTGGTCATCGTCGACACCCGCCGCCTCGACGACTGCTATGCCGCGGTCGACTATTTCGAGCACAAGCAGATCCCGTTCGCCGTCGCCGTCAACGCCTTCGACGGCAGGGTCGAGCACACCCTGGACGAGGTCCGGTGGGCCCTCGACGTCAACGAGCGGGTTCCGGTGATCGTCTTCGACGCGAGGGAGCGCGGTTCGGTACGGGACGCGCTGCTGGTCGTACTGGAGCAGGCGCTGGCCCGCACCCAGGCGTGACGAGGGCCGGGGGGTGAACTCCCCCGGCCCTGCGCCTAGTTGCTCCTGAGCACCCCGCGCGACACCGTGAGCCGGGTGATCCCCCAGAACACCGCCAGCGTGACGAGCGCCATCAACGCCACCAGCGCGGCCCCGCCCACCACCTTCTCGTAGTTGCGCTGGTAGAGGCCGTCCACGATGTACCGGCCGAGCCCGCCCAGAGAGACGTACGCGGCGATCGTGGCCGTCGACACGATCTGGATGGCCGCCGACCGCAGCCCACCGAGGATCAGCGGAAGGGCGACCGGGAGCTCGACCCGGAAGAGCACCTCCACCTCGTGCATGCCCATGCCCCGGGCCGCGTCCACCGGGGCCGGGTCCACCGACCGCATCGCCTCGTAGGTGGTGACCAGGATCGGCGGTACGGCGAGCACGACCAGCGGAATCATCACGTTGATCAGGCCGAACCCGAGCGAGAGGGTCATCAGCACCAGCAGACCGAAGGTGGGCACGGCCCGCCCGGCGACGGCGATGAAGGCCAGCGCGTTGCCGCCCCGCCCGTAGTGCCCGGTGACGAGCCCCACGGGCAGTCCGATCGCCGCGGCGATGGCGAGCGCCTGCAGCGTGTACTGGACGTGCTCCCCCAGCCTCGTGGGAATGCCGTCGTAGCCCTGCCAGTGCGCGCTGTCGCTGAAGAAGGCGTTGATGAAGTTGAGGATGCTCACCGGGCGGCGACCTCCGGTTCGGGCCGCTGCGCGCGCCGCGCACGCGCGCCGCTCGGCATCCACGGCGTCAGAAGCAGTCGTACGACGACCAGCAGCCCGTCGGCGAGGATCGCGAGGACCGCCATGGTCACCACGGCGTTCACGGCGAGTTCGGGCCGGTTGTAGATGTTGGCGTCGTTGATGAGGTTGCCGAGCGCCCCCTGGTTGCCGATGAGCGCGCCGACGCTGACGAGGGAGATGCTCGACACGGTCGCCACCCGCAGCCCCGCGATGATGGCGGGCACGGCGATCGGCAACTGGACCTGGAGGTAACGGCGTACGGGGCCGAAGCCCATCGCCGTCGCGGCCGCCAGGGTCTCCTGCGGCACCGAGCGGACGCCGTCGACGATCGCCGGGACCAGGATGACGAGCGTGTAGACGGTGAGCGGGATCATCACCGTGAGTTCGGTCTGGCCGGTGTAGTCGATGAGGACCACGAAGAAGGCCAGCGAGGGGATCGCGTACAGCACGGTCGTCACCCACAGCACGGGCGGGTACAGCCACCGGAAGCGCACGCACAGCTGGGACAGCGGCAGGGCGATCAGCAGCCCGGCGAGGACCGGCAGCAGGGCTTCCCTCAGGTGCAGCCCGATCAGCCCGAGCCAGCTGTGCTGGAGGTCGCTCGGAATGTCGAAGAAGCCGTTCATGGACTGACCTTGGAGTCCGTACGGCCCTCGGCGTGTGCCCCGCGGATCGCCTCGCCGATGGCCTGCTGGGAGACCACCCCGGCCACCCGCCCCTCGGCGTCGACGCCGACGGCCCACCCGGTGGGCGAGAGCACGGCACAGTCCAGCGCGGCCCGCAGCGAGTCGGTGCCGGCGACGAACGGCCGCCCGTACGGCAGCAGTCGGGCCGTGTCCACGCTTTTGGCGGTCAGGTCCCGCGGCTCGCTCCAGCCGAGGGGCCTGCCGTCCACGTCCGTGACGAGGAGGTAGGGCGCGTCGGCCGTGCCGCGGGCGGCGATCTGCTCGGCGGTGGCGTCGACGGCGACGACCGGGCCGGTGAGCAGCCGGAGTCCGGCGGAGGTGAAGAAGGAGAGCCGCCTGATGCCGCGGTCGGTGCCGAGGAAGTCCTCGACGAACGCGTCGGCGGGGCTGGAGAGCAGTTCGGCGGGCGGCGCGTACTGGGCGAGTTTGCCGCCGGTGCGCAGCACGGCGACCATCGTGCCGATCTTGACGGCCTCGTCGATGTCATGGGTGACGAAGACGATGGTCTTGCCCAACTCGTCCTGGATGCGCAGGAGTTCTTCCTGGAGCCCCTTGCGGACGATGGGGTCGACGGCCGAGAAGGGCTCGTCCATCAGCAGCACGGGCGGATCGGCGGCGAGCGCCCGCGCCACACCGACGCGCTGCTGTTGTCCGCCGGACAGCTGGTAGGGGTACCGCTTGGCGAGCGAGCCGTCGAGCCCGACCCGCTCCATCAGCTCCCGGGCCCTGGCCCGCGCCTTGTCCTTGCCCCAGCCCAGCATCCGGGGCACGGTGGCGATGTTGTCGACGATCGTGCGGTGCTGGAAGAGCCCGGCGTTCTGGATGACGTACCCCATGGACCGGCGGAGCGTGTTGACCGGCTGCTGCCGGCTGTCCTTGCCGTCGATCAGGATGGTCCCCTCGCTGGGCTCGACCATCCGGTTGATCATGCGCAGGGTCGTCGTCTTGCCGCAGCCCGAGGGACCGACGAGGACCGTGATCGAGCGGTCGGGGATCTCCAGGGAGAGCCGGTCGACCGCCACCGTCCCGTCCGGGTACCGCTTGGTGACTGAATCTATCCGTATCAAAGCGCCGAATACCCTTCGGGTCTGGCAGAAGTCGTCCGTATTCGGCCGGTCCAGCAGGCCGTCCGGCAGAGTCTAGACCGCTTGTGTTGCAGACATTCGAACGGAGTCCAGACCTCCGGTCCTTGGCATGACGGGCGAAACGGCTGTGGGCATCCTGTGAGTTCCCTGATTCTCATCCTTCGTTCAGCGAAGTCACAGGAGTCGCCCAGCACCGGGCTCGACGGTCGTCACAACCACCGCTCGGAGACCTGGAGTACGTGCCATGACGACCCTCGCCCCACCGCCCGCGCCGACCACCCAGGACGGCCGGCACCGGGCCGCGCCGCCCGCCGCGGGCAGCCGGCTGCGCAGACTGTTCACCGGTGCCCCGGAGGACCCACGCTGGGCCCGCCCCGCTCTCTGGGCGGTCCTGGTGCTGGCCACGGTGCTGTACGCCTGGAACCTGTCGTCCCTGACCGGCAACACCTTCTACGACGCGGCCGTCTACTCCGGCACCAAGAGCTGGAAGGCGTTCTTCTTCGGCGCCCTGGACTCCGGCAGCTTCATCACGGTCGACAAACCGCCGTTCGCCCTCTGGGTGATGGGCCTGTCCGCCCGGGCCTTCGGGTACGGCACCTGGCAGTTGACGCTGCCGATGGTCGCGGTCGGCACCGGCTCGGTGGCGCTGCTGTACCGCATGGTCAAGCGGGACTTCGGCGCCGTCGCCGCCACGATCGCGGCGCTCGCGCTCACCCTGACGCCCATCACGGTCGCCATCACCCGGGACACCAACCCCGACCCGGTCCTGGTCTTCCTGATGCTGCTCGGCGCGGCCGCGCTGATGAAGGCCGTGCGCACCGGACGGCTGATGCCGCTGGTGTGGTCCGGGGTCGCGATCGGCTTCGCGTTCAACACCAAGATGATGCAGGCGTACGTCGTCCTTCCCGTCTTCTTCCTCGTCCACCTGTGGGCCGCGCAGGGCTCCCTCGGCCGCCGGGTCCGCAACCTCGCCGTCGGCACGGTGGCTCTGGTCGTCTCCAGCGCCTGGTGGATGGTGGTCGTCGACCTCATCCCGGCGTCCTCCCGGCCGTACATCGGCGGCTCCACCGACAACACCGTGTGGGACCTCGTCATCGGCTACAACGGCTTCGGCCGGATCTTCGGGGCCAGTTCCTCGGTGGGCTCGCAGGGCAACGGCGCGAGCTTCGGCGGCGAGGCGGGGCTGTACCGGCTGTTCAACAGCATCATGGGCGGCCAGATCTCCTGGCTGATCCCCTTCGCGCTGATCGCCCTGGTCGGCGGTCTGGTGCTGCGCGGCCGGGCTCCCCGTACGGACGCCAAGCGGGCGGCGCTGCTGCTGTGGGGCGGCTGGTTCGTCCTGCACTACCTGACCTTCGCGCTCGCCGAGGGCACCTTCCACCCGTACTACGTCACCGCCATGGCACCCGGCGTCGCGGCCCTGGCCGGTATCGGCGGCGTGATGCTCTACAAGGCCTTCCGTGAGGGTGCGGCGGCGAAGTGGAGCTGGGTGCTGCCGGCGGCCCTCGCGGTCAGCACGGTGTGGGCGGTCGTCCTGTTCCAGCGGGTCTCCGGCTCCGGGACGCTGTACACGGTCGCCGAGGTGGTGGCCGGTGCCGCGGGTGCGGTCGCGGTGATCGGGCTGCTGCTCGGCCGGTTCACCGCGCGGCAGCGGCTGACGGGCGTCGCCGCACTGGCCGCGGTCGTCGCTCTGCTCGCCGGTCCCGCCGCGTACTCGGTGTCGGCGGCCACGTCCAGCACCAACGGCACCAACCCGACGGCCGGTCCGAGCACGGGTGGCATGAGCGGCGGCCAGCGCCCCGGTGGGAGCGGCGGCCCGGGCGGCGGCTCCACCGGCTCCGGCGACCAGTCCATGGACCGGCCCCCGACCGGCACGGGAAGCACGGGCACGGGAAGCACCAGCCAGTCCCCGTCCGGTCGTACCGCCGGAGGTATGGGCGACACCCAGGTCTCCTCCGCGATGATCTCGTACCTGAAGAAGAACCAGGACGGCGCCACCTGGCTGGTCGCGGTCGCCACCGACCAGACCGCCTCCTCGCTCATCCTGGACTCCGGTGAGCCGGTGATCTCCATGGGCGGCTGGTCCGGCTCCGACAATGCCATGACCCTCGCCAAGCTCAAGAGCCTCGTGAAGTCCGGCGAGCTGCACTACATCGTCATCAGCAGCGGCGGCGGCCAGTCCACGAACTCCGAGATCTCCACCTGGGTCAAGAAGAACGGCACGGCGGTGAGCGCCTACAGCGGGCTGTACCGCCTGGACGCCTCCGACGTCGGCTGACGCCCACGCAGCACAGAGGGCGGGCCGCCGGTGAACAACCGGCGGCCCGCCCTCGTCGGTGTCCGTTCAGGCGGCCGCGGGAAAGTCGGGCGTACGCAGCACCCGTCGCTCCGCGTCCACCGCGAAGACCTCGCAGCGCTCCAGGGAGGCCGCCCAGTCGACGCCCTCGGGACCCATGGCGAAGGCCGCCGTGGCGACCGAGTCGGCCTCGGTGAGCGTCGGCGCCACGACGGTCAGGCTCAGCAGCCCGGTCGCCGCGAGCCCGGTCCGGCCGTCGATGATGTGGTCGCCCCGCTCATAACGCGCGGACGTCGCGACCGCCCCGCTGTCCAGCGAGAGAACCGTGCACAGCTTGTCGGCGTGTTCGGGGTGGCGTACGCCCACCCGCCAGGGGCCGCCCGCGGCGACCACGTCACCGCCGGCGTTGAGGACGAACCGGGTCGCGCCGGCCGCTGTCAGCAGCTCCGCCGCCCGCTGCACCGACCAGCCCTTGACCACCGCGCAGGGGTCGAGACGGCGGCCGGGCAGGCGTACGTCGAAGGCGCCCCCGGTGGCGACCCGGTAGTGCTCGCACAGGTCGAGGATCTCGCGCAGGTCCGCGCTGAGGTCGGCCGCGGACAGCTCGCCGCGGTCGTACCGTGACACCTCGCTGTCCTCCTTGAACGGGCTGAACCGGGCGTCCACCTCGCGCAGCCACGCGAAGACCGCGTCCGTCGCGGAGTCGGGGACGTGCTCGTCGTCGACCCGGAGCGAGACCGGGAAGCCCATGACGTGTTCGACGCGGTGCATCAGACCATCATGCCTTCGCGTCTATCGCGGCCTGGAGGGACTCCTTGTAGCCCCCGCTGGTGATGGTGGCGCCGGACACGGTGTCGATGTCCGCGCTCTGGGCCTCAAGCGTCTCCGCGACCAGCTTCGGTACGGCCGCGGTGGTCTGCGGGTGATCGGGCTGCTGGAGCATCTTCACGGCGCTGATCTTGTCGCCCTCGAAGGTCACCTGGACCTGGACGGTGCCCTTCTCGGTGTCGACCGCGGTGCCGTCCACGGTCTGCGAGGAAGCCGGGGACTGGGAGGGGGACGACGAGGCCGCCGACGCCGTCTTCGCGTTGTCGTCGATCGTGGCCTGGAGGGACTTCTTGTAGGCCTCGCTGGTGATGGTCGCGCCGGACACGGTGTCGATGTCCGCGCTCTGCGCCTCCAGTGTCTCCGCTATCAGTTTCGGCACGGCCGCGGTGGTCTGCGGGTGGTCCGGCTGCTGGAGCATCTTCACGGCGGTGATCTTCGTGCCGTCGAAGGTGACCTGGAGCTGGACCGGGCCCTTCTCGGTGCTGATCGTCGAGCTCGTCACGACGTTCGTACCGGAGGAACCCGAGGACGAGGAAGAGGAAGAGGAAGAGGGCGCCGGCGTGGTGGCCTGGACGGAGGAGGAGCCGGCCGAGGGCTGGTACAGCCACACGGGGACCAGGCCCGCGATGCTCAGGACGACGACAGGGATGGCTCGTTTCACGGTCAGTTCCTCATCCCGCCAGGCTGAAGCGCTCGAAGTGGATCTGCGGCTTGGGCACGTCCAGTTCGCGCAGGCTGCCCAGGACCGCGTTCATCATCGGGGGCGGTCCGCACAGGAAGACGTCCCGGTGGGCTATGTCGGGCACCAGACGCGCCAGCTCGCTCGCCGCCAGCTTGTCGGGCACCGGCGGTCCGGTGACCAGGTGGAGTTCGGCACCCTTGGCGTCCGCGAGGTCGCGCAGCTCGTCGTAGAGGACGGCGTCGCGGTCGGAGCCGACCCGGTAGATGACGACGGCGTGGCCCTGCACCTCCTCCAGGAGGGCCCGGATGGGGGTGACGCCGACGCCGCCGGCGATGAGCACGGACTCGGGCCGGGTGCGGTGCAGGGCGGTGAAGGCGCCGTAGGGGCCCTCGGCGAAGACGCGGGTGCCGACCTTGACGTGCCGGAGGGCGGCGCTGCCCTCGCCGGCGGCCTTGGCGGTCAGGCGCAGCGTCCTGCCGTCGGGGGCGGCGGAGAGGGAGAAGGGGTTGGCCTGCCACCAGCGGTCGGCGGTCAGGAAGCGCCACAGGAAGAACTGACCGGCGCGGGCGGGCAGTTGGTCGAGGTCCTTGCCGCTGATGTAGATCGAGACGACGTTGTCGTTCTCGGGCACGACGGCCGTGACCCGGAACTGGTGGCGCCAGTTCCGCCACAGCGGGAGCACCGCGCGGCCCAGGACGACCGAGCCGAGGGCCACGCCCCAGACGCCGTACCAGTACGCGGTGGCGGCGGACGAGGACGTGAAGGTGGTGCCGACGGAGACCTGGTGGGTGAAGGCCAGCACCACGGCGACGTACGTGTACAGGTGGATGAAGTGCCAGGTCTCGTAGGCGAGGCGGCGCCGGGCGTAGCGGGCCGAGACCGCGCCGACCGTGAGGATCAGGAAGAACGCGACGACCGCGCGGAGCACGCCCTCGGTGGTCTCGGCGAGGTCGACGACCTCACCGACGGGGCCGACGTCCGTCCCCTGGGCGTAGCCGAAGGAGATGAAGACGACGTGCGCGAGGAGCGTCCACAGGATGCCGAAGCCGGTCCAGCGGTGCCAGGAGGTCAGCCGGTCCATGCCGATGCGGCGGTCGAGCCAGGGCAGGCGGGCCACCAGGACCAGCTGGAAGGCCATGATGAGCGCGGCGTACAGGCCGGTGAGGCGGCCGAGCACGATGAGCGCGTTGGAGGCGAAGCCCGCCTGGGCGAAGAAGAAGGCGACCACGGCCGCGTTGGCGGCCAGCACGGCGTAGAGCCCGGTGCGGGCCACCACCCTGGGGCGTTTGATCGCCGTGGGGGGCGCAGGGGGCGATTGGACGGTCGTCACGGGTCGTAGCTCCTTGGTCGGGGCCTCTGGATAACCGGGTGGACAACCGAGCTTCTCCGGCGGGAGCTGTCGATCAGCTGTCGTACAACTTTCAAGAGCTTATCGATGTGCCCGCGGGCCCCACCCCGCTCTGGCTTTCCGGCCGCTGTGAAGCACTATGAGCGGGTGGAAAAAGTACGACTCCTCGTCGTGGACGACGACCCGCCGATCGCCGATCTCGTGGCGACGGTCGCCCGCTACGAGGGCTGGGAGGCGGTCACCGCCAACTCCGGTGAGGAGGCGCTCAGCCGCGCCGTGGAGTTCCGGCCGGACATCGTGGTGCTCGACCTGATGCTGCCCGACCTCGACGGCTTCGGTGTCCTGGACCGGCTGCGGCGCTCGGGCACGATGGTGCCCGTGGTGTTCCTCACCGCCCGGGACGCGGTCGCCGACCGGGTGGCGGGGCTGACCCGGGGCGGGGACGACTACCTGGTCAAGCCGTTCGCGGTGGAGGAGCTGATGGCCCGGCTGCGGACCGTGCTGCGGCGCAGCACCGGGCCCGGTTTCCAGCGCTCGGTGCTCCGGGTCGCGGACCTCACGATGGACGAGGACACCCGCGAGGTGCGGCGCGGCGACAAGCTGCTCACGCTCACCCCGACCGAGTACGAGGTCCTCCGGTACCTGATGCGCAAGTCGCCGACCGTGCTCACCAAGGCGCAGATCCTCGACCACGTGTGGGAGTACGGCTTCGGCGGCCGCTCCAACGTCGTCGAGCTGGTCGTCAGCCGGCTGCGCCGCAAGCTGGACGACACGGGCGAGCCGCTGATCCACACCGTGCGGGGCTTCGGGTACGTGGTCCGGCAGGCGGCCGAATGAGGTCGTTCTTCGCCCGGGTGCGGTCGGCGTACCGGAGGATGCGGCTCGGTACCCGTCTCGCGCTGGGCCTCGGGGCGCTGGCCCTGGTGGTGTTCGCGGTCGTGGGCACCGCGCTGACCACGTACATGCGGGACTATCTGTCGGCCCAGCTGGACACGCAGCTGGCGCAGGCCCAGATCGCCCAGTCCAAGAGCATCGCCGACTACGGCACGCTCTCCGGCAAGAAGTACTACAGCTGGTTCTACGCCGTGTACGACGTCTCCGACGGCACCCCCCGGCTCCGCAAGCCCGAGGATCCCGGCGACCTGCCGGCGGACGTCGGTGACTTCACCGCTCTCGCCGGGGCGCAGAGCGCCGCGCACACCGAGATCCTGAGCACCGCGCACCTCGGCGGCGCCGGCGACTACCGGCTGCGCGCGTGCGAGGTCGAGCCGGGGGTGGTCCTGGTCAGCGCCGCGCCGCTGGCGGACATCGACGACACCGTGCGGCGGCTGATAACCGTCCAGGTGATCGCGTTCGGGCTGGCCCTGCTGGCGCTCGTCGTGGTCGGCCGCAAGCTGCTGCGGCGCGGTCTGAAGCCGCTGAGCGACATGGCGCACACCGCGCACGGCATCGCCCTGCACGACCTCAGCGAGACGGCGTCCCGGCTGCCGCTGCGCGCCGACAAACGGGGCGGCGGTCCGGAGGTCGAGGAGCTGCGGACGGCTTTCAACACCATGCTGGAGCACATCGACGACTCGCTCGCGGTCCGCGCGGAGGCCGAGCAGCGGCTGCGCCGGTTCGTCGCGGACGCCTCGCACGAGCTGCGCACGCCCCTGATGTCGGTACGGGGCTACGCGGACCTCTTCCAGTACGCGGCCGCCAACGCCCCCGAGGAGCGCGACAAGCACCTCGCCCGGCTGCGCGCCGAGGCCGCCCGGATGGGCTTCCTCCTGGACGACCTGCTGCTGCTCGCCCGACTGGACGCGGCGGAGGTGGAGACCCCGCTCCGGCCCGCCGAGGTGGATCTGGTGGAGCTGGTGGAGCACGCGGCCGACGCCTTTCGCGCGAGCCACCCGGACCATCCGCTGTCGTTCGAGGAGGGCCCACAGGCACTGAAGCTGCGCCTCGACCCGCAGCGCGTGCGCCAGGTCCTCGACAACCTCCTCACCAACGCGGCCGTGCACACCCCGGCGGGCACCGAGGTGTCGGTCGGGGTGCGGGTCCGGGACGGACACGCCCAGGTGCGGATCGCGGACGCGGGCCCCGGTGTCCCAGCCGCCGACCAGGAGCGGGTCTTCGACCGCTTCTACCGCGTCGACAAGGCCCGCAGCCGGGACCGGGGCGGCAGCGGCCTGGGCCTCGCGGTGGCGAGCTCCCTGGTCCGGGCGCACGGCGGCACGATCGGGCTTTCCAGCGAGCCCGGCTCGACGGTCTTCACGGTGTCGCTGCCGCTGAGTCTTACGAAGCCGTGACGTGCGGGCGCGCTCCGGTCGTCCGGGCCGGTCACGGCCCTAGCGTGAGGGCATGCGCGTACTGGTCACCGGCGGTGCCGGTTTCATCGGGTCCCGGATCGTCGAGGCACTCGCGGCCCACGGCCACGAACCCCTCCTGTACGACGTCCGGGCCGACCCGGCGTCCGACGTACGGGATCCCGGTGCCGTCCGCCACGCCCTGACCGGAGTGGACGCGGTGTGCCACCAGGCCGCGATGGTCGGCCTGGGCGTGGACTTCGCGGACGCCCCGGACTACGTCTCCCACAACGACCTCGGTACGGCGGTCCTGCTCGCCGCGATGGCAGAACTCGGGGTCCGGCGCCTGGTGCTCGCGGGGTCGATGGTGGTGTACGGCGAGGGCCGGTACACCTGCGCCCGGCACGGGACGGTACGGCCGGGCCCGCGCGCCGTCGCCGACCTGGACGCGGGGCGCTTCGAGCCGCCGTGCCCGCGGTGCGGCGCGGACCTCGCCCCCGGTCTGGTCGGCGAGGACGCCCCGGTCGACCCTCGGAACGTGTACGCGACGACCAAGCTCGCCCAGGAGCACCTGGCGGCGTCCTGGGCGCGGGCCACGGGCGGTTCTGCGGTGGCGCTGCGCTACCACAACGTGTACGGGCCGGGCATGCCCCGCGACACCCCCTATGCCGGGGTCGCCTCCTTCTTCCGCTCCGCGCTCGCCCGCGGCGAGGCCCCGCGCGTCTTCGAGGACGGCGGTCAGCGCCGGGACTTCGTGCACGTACGGGACGTGGCGGCGGCCAACGTGGCGGCGCTGGAGGCGAGTTCGAGGGGCGGCGCGCTCACCTCGTACAACACCGGGAGCGGTGAGCCGCACACGGTGGGCGAGATGGCGCGCGCGCTGGCCGAGGCGTACGGCGGTCCCGAGCCGGTGGTCACCGGGGAGTACCGCCTCGGGGACGTACGGCACATCACGGCGGACTCGGCGCGGCTGCGGGCGGAGCTGGGGTGGAAGGCGGAGGTCGGATTCGCCGAGGGGATGCGGGAGTTCGCGGGCGCCGGGATGCGGGACGGGTAGCCCGCGGTGGACCGGTGGTGCCGCCCGTGAAAGAAAGCGGCCGCGGGCGGCATCACCTCTTTTTCGCGGGCGGCCTGTTCAGGAGGCCGCCGTCGGCAGTATCACCTCGAAGCGGCAGCCGCCCGGTACGTTGCGTACGGTGGCCCGGCCCTCGTGGGCCTCCACGATGCCCCGGACGATCGCGAGGCCGAGTCCCGCCCCGGCAGGGGGAGTTCGCGCGTGCGTGCCGCGCCAGCCGGTGTCGAAGACACGGGGCAGGTCCTCCTCGGGGATGCCTCCGCAGCCGTCCGTGACGGACACGACGACACCCTCGGCACGATGCTCGGCGGCCACCGCGACCGTGCCGTCGGCGGGGGTGCGGCGGATGGCGTTGACGAGGAGGTTGCCCAGCACGCGGCTCATCTCCTTGCCGTCCACCTCCACCGGTACGGCCGCCACGCGGTCGCCGACCAGCCGTACGCCGTGCTCGCGGGCCAGTGGGTCGGCGCCCGCGAGCGCGTCCGAGACGAGGTCGTACAGGGAGATCCGGCTCGGGCTCAGCGCCAGCGCCCCGGCGTGGATGCGGGAGAGCTCGAAGAGGTCACCGACCATGTCGTTGAGGCGTTCGACCTCGGTGCGGATCTGCCTCAGGTAGCGGTCGGGGTCGGCGGCGACGCCGTCCTCCAGGGCCTCGGACATCGCACGCAGGCCGGCGAGCGGGGTGCGCAGGTCGTGGGAGATCCAGGCGACGAGTTCACGCCGGGAGGACTCCAGGGCGCGCTCGCGCTCCCTGGACTCGGCGAGTTTGGCGCTGGTGGCCTCCAACTCCCGGCTGAGGTCGTTGAGTTCGGCGGTCGTGGGGCCGCCGGGCGAGGTGAAGTCGCCGCCGTCGCCGAAGGAGCGGGCGGCGAGTGCGAGGGCCCGGCTGCGGGCGCTGACCCAGCGGCCGAGCAGCAGGGCGGTGGCCAGGGAGACCACGGCGGCCATCAGGACGACGGTCGTGACGACCCGCAGGTCGTGCCCGGACAGGAACATGGCCTGGGCGACCGCGAGGGTGCCGGCCAGCATCGCGGTGACGCCGACGGCGGCGACCACGGTGAGGTGCAGGGAGAGCGAGCGCCGTCGGATCAGCAGCAGCACCCATGCGCCGAGAAGTCCGGCGGCGACGGCCCCGAGGAAGGCGTAGAGGGCGATGAGGAGGGTGTCGCGCACGGGTCACACCTCCGTCGGTGAGCCGTCGAAGCGGTAGCCGACGCCCCACACGGTCTGGATGAGGCGGGGCCTGGCCGGGTCGTCCTCGACCTTGCCCCTGAGCCGGCGCACATGGACGGTGACGGTCGACAGGTCGCCAAAGTCCCAGCCCCACACCTCGCGCATCAGGTCCTCGCGGCTGAAGACCCGCCCTGGATGGCGCAGGAAGAAGGCGAGGAGGTCGAACTCCCGGATGGTGAGGGCGAGTTCGGTGCCGTCCTTGAGGGCGCGGCGGGCCGCCGGGTCCAGCGAGAGACCTGCGGCGCCCAGGTGGCCGTCCTGCTGGGCGGGCCGGGAGCGGCGCAGCACGGACTCGACGCGCAGGACCAGTTCGCGCGGGCTGAAGGGCTTGGTGACGTAGTCGTCGGCGCCGACCTCCAGGCCCAGGATGCGGTCGTCCTCGTCGCCGCGGGCGGTGAGCATGATGACCGGGACGGGCCCACGCCCCCGCATCCGGCGGCACACCTCCAGGCCGTCCATGCCGGGCAGCATCAGGTCGAGGACGACGAGGTCCGGGCGGTGCGCGGCGGCGCGGGCGAGCGCGTCGGGGCCGTCGGCGGCCCGGTCCACGAGGTATCCGGCCCGGTCCAGGTAGCCGGAGACCACCTCGGCGACGGTGGGGTCGTCGTCGACGACGAGGACCCGGGGCCGGGTCTGTGCGTACTGCTGCTGCTCCATGCCGCCAGCCTCGCACCGCGCGCCCGAATGTGCCGCCGACGGTCGCCGACGTCCTTGTTTCGTAAGGAGCCGGAGTCCGGTTTGCCCGGTTCGCGTTCGTAGGGTGAAAGCCGTGACGACCCCTTCAGTGAACGAACCGGCGGCGTCCGTGGACGTCGTGCTGCCCTGTCTGGACGAGGCCGGGGCCCTGCCGTGGGTGCTGGAACGCATCCCGCCCGGCTGGCGCGCGCTCGTCGTCGACAACGGCTCCACGGACGGCTCCGCCCGCATCGCCCACGCCCTTGGCGCGACCGTGGTCCGCGAGGAGCGGCGCGGTTTCGGCGCCGCCTGCCACGCGGGGCTGACCGCGGCCACGGCCGACATCGTGTGCTTCTGCGACTGCGACGCCTCGCTGGACCCCTCGGACCTGGTGCCCTTCGTGGCCGAGGTGCTGGCCGGCGAGGCGGACCTCGTGCTCGGCCGGCGCCGCCCGCAGGCCCGGGGCGCCTGGCCCCCGCACGCCCGGGCGGGCAACCTCGCGCTCGCCCGGCTGCTGCGCCGCCGCACCGGTCTGCGGCTGCGCGACCTGGGGCCGCTGCGCGCCGCCCGGCGCGAGCCGCTGCTCGCCCTCGGGCTGACGGACCGGCGCAGCGGCTATCCCCTGCAGATGGTGGTGCGGGCGGCCGACGCGGGCTGGCGGATCGCCGAGCACGACGTGCCGTACCACCCGCGCACCGGCGCATCGAAGGTGACGGGCACCTGGCGGGGCACCTGGCAGGCGGTGCGGGACATGAGCAACGTCCTGAACGAGGCGGAGGTGCGCGCGTGACCACGCTGCTCGTCATCGCCAAGGAGCCGAGGCCGGGGCGGGTGAAGACCCGGCTCACCCCGCCTTTCACTCCCGAGGAGGCGGCCGCGCTGGCCGAGGCGTCCCTCGCGGACACCCTCGACGTCGTGGCCCGCACCCCGGCCCGGCGCCGCGTCCTGGTCCTGGAGGGCGCGCCGGGCCCCTGGCTGCCGCCCGGTTTCGAGGTCGTACGGCAGTGCGCGGGCGGCCTCGACGAACGGCTGGCCGCGGCCTTCGCGGGCTGCGACGGCCCGGCCCTGCTCATCGGCATGGACACGCCCCAGGTGACTCCGGAGCTGCTCACGGTGGACTTCGCCGACTGCGACGCGTACTTCGGGCCCGCCGAGGACGGCGGCTTCTGGGCGCTGGGTCTGGCGGCACCGGACCCGTCCCGGCTGCGCGGGGTCCCCATGTCGACGCCCCACACCGGTGCGGCCCAGCGCGCCCGGCTGACCGGACTGCGGGTACGGGAACTGCCGCCGCTGCGGGACGTGGACACGGCGTCCGACGCGGAACTGGTCGCGCGGGCGGCACCGGACGGACGGTTCGCGGCGCGACTGGCACGGCTGGCGGGGGTGGTGCGGTGAGGGGGCCGCGGGCCGGCGTCGCGACACGGCCCACGACGGACACGGCACCCGGGCGGCGGGACGGCGAGACGGGGGCCGGGCCCGAGGCGGGCGAACCTCCCGCACGCGGCGGTGCCGACAGCCGGCGGCCGGGGACGGACGGGATCGGGCACCAGCGGCGGGACACCGGCCCGACGCCCCGAGAACCCGGCTCGACCACCGGAAACAGTGACGCGGTCCTCGGGCCGCAGGCGACGGACGGCACCCGCGACGACGGCACCTGGTCCGCCGACCCCTATGCCCGGGCTCTCCGCGCCGGCCGGGGGCCGCTCTTCCTGCGTCGCTCCGACGGATGGCTGCTCCCGCTCGAACTGGAGCGCTGGTGCGCCGCCGCGGACGCGGCGGACCTGGAGGTGTTGCGGCGCTGCGAGGGTGCGGTACTGGACGTCGGCTGCGGTCCGGGGCGGCTCGTCGCCGCGCTCGGGGCCCGTGGCCGGCGGGTGCTCGGCATCGACGTGAGCGAGGCGGCGGTCGCGCGGACCGTCGCGCTCGGCGGGCAGGCTCTGCGCCGGTCCGTCTTCGAGTCCCTGCCCGGGGAGGGCCGTTGGGGCACCGCGCTGCTGATCGACGGCAACGTCGGCATCGGCGGCGACCCACCGGCCCTGCTCGACCGGACGGCCCAACTCCTGACGCCAGGAGGCCTGTTGATCGCCGAGACAGTCACCGGTCCGGACCTCGACGAGCGCGTCCAGGTGCATGTCACCGACGCCCGGGGCGCCGTCGGCAGCCCGTTCCCGTGGGCCCGGCTCGGCACCCCCGCCCTGCTGCGGCACGCGGACCGCACCGGCTGGGCGCCCGTGGATCAGTGGACGGCGGGCGGCCGTTCCTTCGTCGCCCTGCGCCGCCGTACGACGAGGACGACCGCCGAGCCGCCGAAGAGCGCGGCCGTCACCAGCAGCCAGCGGGCCAGGAACCCGTCCGGGGACAGGCCGGTCGCCGAGGCGTAGCGGTCCGCGACCTGTCCTCTGATCAGCGGGAACCACACGAGCAGGAGCAGCAGGGAGAGGGCGGCGGGGACCCGGACGTACAGGACGTGCCGCCCCGCCGTCCTCACCAGTGCCCGGTCCGCCGCCGCGTACAGCGGCAGCAGCACCAGGTCGTGCAGGACGGCCGCCCCCACGAACCACAGCGCGACCCCGAAGAGGTCCCCTGCCAGCAGCCGCACCCCCGCATATCCGGCGAGGGCGAACGAGCAGACGAGCAGCAGGAGTTGGAGAGGACTGCCGAGAGGGATCCGCATCACAGGTCTCCGAACGTCAGCCGCGCCACCCACTTGGTGTTGAGCACACCGGGCGCCGCGGGCACGATGATCCGGGCCGGGTGGCCGTGGTCGGGGGTCAGGTCCTCGCCGTTCACGGACAGGGCCAGCAGGGACCGCGGGTCGGCGACCTGGTTGGCGCGCAGGGCGGCCCGCCGGAAGGCGCCGTGCCGTTGCAGCGACTCCACGAAGAGGTCCGGCGGATCGTCCTCGTACCCGACGAGCGCCGCGAGGTCCCGCAGCCGCACCCCGCGCCACCACTGGTCGGAGGTCGACCAGCCCTCCACACAGGCGATGGGCAACGCCGAGCTGTGCAACGGGAGTTGGAGGAGCTGGGCGCGAGCGAGGCGCACGGTACGGCCGTCGCGCCCGGTGACGACCAGCCGCCACGCCTCCTCACCCGTCTCCGCCGGGTCGATCCCCGCGTACGCGGCGGTCTTGTTGATCTGGAAGCCGGCAGGGCCGGATGCCGGCTCGGCGCCGCCGTGCGGGGCGAGGAGGGCGGTCCGGCGCAGGACGCCGTCGAAGCTCCGCCCGGCCGTGGTGACGAACAGCAGCAGCGAGGCACCGCCGACGAACCAGAGCGCCCCGCGCCGCGACACGGTCGGCTCGGCGAGAGGGTTCGGTGACACCAACTCGGATTTCTCCTCGCGGAGTTGACGCAGGTTGCGGAGCGCGAGCGGCGTCTTCAGCACGGCGTGGGCGACGAACGCGGTGAAGAACACCCACGCCCCGTAGAAGTGCAGCGGGTAGAAGGAGCCCGGGAAGACGTAGTCCAGCTGGACGTTGAGCACCCCGGTCACGAACTCGAACAGGGCCCCGCCGACCAGCAGCAGCAGCGAGAGCCGCTCCAGGGCGTGCGCGAGCGAGCGCGCGGGCGGCAGCGTGAACAGCTTCGGGACCACCGACCACAGCTTGGCCAGCAGGACGGGGATCAGGGTGATGCCGAGGGTGACGTGGACACCCTGGGTCAGCCTGTACAGCCAGTGCGGGTCGGTCGGCCAGGAGAAGAGGTAGAAGCCGAGGATCCCCTTGTCGGGGGTCTTGTCGTTCACCGGCGACAGGTCCGGGTTGTAGGCGGCGTACGACAGCAGCCCCGTCACGAACAGCAGCGTGATGCCGCCGAGGAGCACGACACCGAGGACCGAGGTGAGCCAGGGGCCGCGCAGCGGGCTGCGCCAGAAGGAGGGGGCGAAGGGAGACCGTGCCATGCCCCGACGGTAGGTCCGCGGGACCCCGGAAACGGGTCCGCGAACCATGACGAAAGTCTGACGTCGTCGCATGTCAGCCGTCCGGAGGTGAGTGTGCGGCCTAGCGTCGTCCGCGTGAACCGGGACCTCCTTCGTGACCTGTACGCGGCCGTGTGCGCCGCGATCCTCGTGCTGGCCGCCGTACTGGTCGGCCGGGCGATCCAGCACCGGAACGGCTCCTTGCGCGTCGACTGGCCGCCTCTGCTGGCGAGTTGGAGCCCGCATGTCGGTCCCGGCACCCCGGCCGCGGTGGTCGTCGCGGCCGTCCTGGTGGCGTACGGCCCCTCGCTCGCCGCCCGTCTGTCCTGGCGCCCGCTGCTGCTCGCCGTCTGGGGCGCGGGGCTGGCCTGGACGTGGTCCCTGGCCCTCGTGGACGGCTGGCAGCGGGGCGTCGCCGGGCAGTTGACCACCAGGAACGAGTACCTTCCGGCCGTCGGTCGCTTCCACGACATCCCGGCCGCCCTGCGGGACTTCACCCGGCACATCCTGATCGAGGCGCCGGACAACTGGGGCGCCCATGTCGCCGGGCATCCGCCGGGAGCGACCCTCACCTTCGTCCTGCTCGACCGGATCGGGCTCGGCGGCGGGGGCTGGGCGGGGACCTGGTGCGTCACCGTCGGCACGACCGCGGCGGTCGCGGTCCTGGTCACCGTACGGACCCTCGCCGACGAGTCGCTCGCCCGCCGCGCCGCGCCCTTCCTGGTCCTGGCCCCGGCCGCGGTCTGGGTGGGCACGTCGGCCGACGGGTACTTCGCGGCGGTGGCCGCGTGGGCGGTGGCCCTGCTCGCCCTGGCGGTGCGCGGGATACGGCCGGTGCTGTACGGCTTCGGTTCGGGGCTGCTGTTCGGGCTGACCGTGTATCTGTCGTACGGCCTGACGCTCATGGTCGTCGTGGCGGGGGCGGTGCTGCTGCTGGGTTCCTCGCGCCGGCCCCTGGTGTTCGCCCTGGCCGGTTTCGTGGTCGTGCCGGTGCTGTTCACCGTGTCGGGGTTCGCTTGGTGGGAGGGGTACCGGCTCCTGGTGACGCGGTACCACCAGGGAGCGGGCGGGGTGCGGCCGTACGGGTACTGGGTGTGGGCGAACCTCGCGTGCACGGTGCTGATCGTGGGGCCTGCGACGGTGGCGGGGGTGCGGCGGGCTGTCGTTCGGCTGCTGCACGGTGGGGGCTGGTCGCGCAGTTCCCCGCGCCCCTGGAGCCAGTGGCCGGACCGTGGCGATCTCCGGCTCTGTCTGCTGGTGATCAGCGCTCTCCTCGCCCTTCTCCTCGCCGACCTGTCCGGGATGAGCAAGGCGGAGACCGAGCGGATCTGGCTGCCGTTCGCTGTGTGGCTGCTGCCCACGTGCGCCTTTCTGACGCGCCCGCGTGCATGGCTCGTGGGCCAGGCCGTCCTGGCGCTGCTCCTCAACCACCTGTTGCTCACCGGGTGGTGACGGCCCTGTTCGGGCCGGCCGTGCACGGCCGGCCCGAACAGGTGGGGGGTGGGGTCAGCAGGTGGCGACGCCGTCCAGCCAGGCCGGGCCCTTGATGTAGATGTTGGTCAGCCACGAGCCGTCGGTCAGCTTCGACCAGGCGTCGTTGGTGTAGCCGTCGGCCGTGACCTCCTGGGCGTGCTTCTGGCAGACCACGTTGACCGTGGTCGGCTGGGCGAAGTAGTCGACCACGCCGGCGTTGACGTTCGGCTCGCTGTGGGTGCGCACCCCGGTGCCCCAGGTCTGGAACGCCTTGCTGCCGCCGGACGGCGGCGGGGTGCTGCTGCCGCCGCAGTCCGGGATGCCGGGCAGCCAGGCCGGGCCCTTGATGTAGATGTTGGTGACCCATGAGCCGTCGTCGAGCTTGGCCCAGGCGTCGTTGGTGTACCCCTCGGCGGTCACGGTCTCCGCGTGCTGCTGGCACTGGACGGACACCTGGGTCGGTCCGGCGAAGGTGTCGACGACGGCGGAACCCACGCTCGGCGACCGGTGGGTACGCACGCCGGTGCCCCAGGTCTCGAAGACCGTGCCGCCGTTCGCGGGCGGCGGGACGGGGGTGCCGGAGCCGTTGACGCGGATCGCGCCCGCGTAGTCGCCGCCGGTGCGCACGGCTGTGACCCTGATGTGGGTGCCGGACTCGTAGGCCTCGACCATCTGTCCGCCGCCCAGGTAGATGGCGACATGGTGGATGTGGCCGTTGCCCCAGAACATCAGGTCGCCCGGCAGCAGCGGGGCGGTGCCCTGCCCGGCGGAGAACCGGGCGGCGGCCTGCGAGCTGTTGAACTGGTCGTTGGCCGTGCCGTTGAGCAGGTCCTTGCCGGTCGCCCGGTAGTAGGCGTACCGCACCAGGCCCGAGCAGTCGAAGCCTTTGCGCTCGCCGTCGTGGAGGCTGTCCGGGTCGGAGCCGTCGTAGAAGCCGTAGCTGGCGCCGGGTGTGGCCGCGTGGCCGCCGCCCCAGCTGTACCAGACGCCGACCTGCGAACAGGCCGCGTCGACGGCGGCCTGCGCGGTGGCCGAGGCGCCGGGTGCGAGGACACCGCAGGTGGCGTCCGCGGCCGCCGGGGCGGCGTGGGCCGGGGCGGAGAAGAACGCGGTGAGCGCCAGCGCCGAGGCGCCCAGGATCGCGCCGCTGGTCCGACGGCGCGTGCTGATGGTCTGCAAGGGACTCTTCCTTCGTCGAGGTGGCGTCGGCGGGAGGCCGGCGACGCCGGTGGGAGACGCGGTGGGAAACCCGGGTGGCACACCCCACCCCCGTGGAGGTGTGCCACCCGGGCCAGGGTCTGTCCGGCGGATCAGGCCGGCTGCAAGAAACGGTGCTGCTCGGTGCAGGTGAGCGGGGCTGGGTGCGTCTGGCTGCAAGGCGGAGGAGGGAGTCGACGCGGAGCGTCGGCGAGTGACGACAACGCGGCAGACGGGCGTGCCCAGCCCCGCGACGCCGGCATGATCCGCCGGACAGGCCCTAGTGGTGGAGGGCGGCGCGCATCTTGGCGAGGCCGCGCAGGCGGTTGCGCTGGACCGTGCCGCGGTGGGCGCCGAGTCGCTCCCCGGCCGTGTCGTGGGTGAGTCCCTCCAGGTCCACGAGGATCACCGCGGCGGCCTCCTTCTCGGAGAGCATGCCGAGCAGCGCGAGCGCCGTCGCCGAGGCCTCGTAGGAGGCGAGTCCGCCGTCCCAGCCGGCTTCCGGCAGCTGGTCCGTGGTGCGCTCGCGACGGGAGGGGTGCTGCCAGGAGTCGCGCAGCAGGTTGAGGGCGACGGCGCAGGTGTAGGCGTACGGGTGCTGCTGCCGTGTCAGGCTCTGGGAGCGGGCCCGCCGGGAGAGCCGCAGATAGGTCTCCTGGAGCAGGTCGTCGGCGTCGTGCGGATTGCCCGTCAGGGCCAGCAGCCGCTTTCGCAGGCGTGGCATGTCGGCCGTGAAGGACGCGTCGAAGTCCCCCGGGCTCATCCGGTTGTCGGTCTCGCGCGGTGGTGGTGGACAGGTGGCATGGCTGTGGTGCATCTGTTTCCCCCTTGTGGTGCATCCCTGTGGTGATCCCTGAGTGATCCCCGGTGTTCCCTGCGGTGGTCAGGCCGGAGGGCGGGGCGGGGCGGCGGGGCCGTAGCGGGCGGCCGGTACGCGGCGCAGCAGGGCCCAGTACCGGTCGCCGTACGACCAGTGCCACCACTCGGTCGGGTAGTTGACGAACCCGGTCGCGGTGAGCACATGGCCCAGCAGGGCCCGGTGCTCACGTGCCTCGGCTCCGATGCCGGGGGCGTCGGTGCGGCAGGCGCCCGCACTCTCCTCCGGGGTGGCGTTGACCTCCGTGCCGAGCGGCAGTTCACGGCCCGCGTGGTCGCACAGGGTCAGGTCGACCGCGCCGCCGCTGACGTGCGGGGCGACCTCCGGCGGCGAGATGTACGCGCTCGCCAGCTCGCGGATCCGCTCGGGAAGCGCGTCCGGGTGCGCCTGCCGCATGGTCGCCGCGTACTGCTCGAAGTACCGGCGCTGGAGGTCGGGCGGCCGGTACCCCTCCACCACCAGCAACCGGATCCCCGGGGGCAGCAGCCGCTGCGCCCGCACGAGCCGCTGCAGCGCGCCGGCCCTCAGATGGGCGTAGCTCCCCGCGTCGTCGGCCTGCCGGGAGTCGACGAGCAACTGCCCGTCCTCCCGCAGGTCGACGAGCGGTTCGCCGCACTCGTCGTGCGTCACCGCGGCAACCCTGGGGTCCGCGAGCGTGATGATGTCTGTCACGGGAAGAGCGTCTCGGGGTCCTCTGCAAATGCTCTGCAGATCGCCTGCAAGCGCCGGCCCAGGGGTTCTGCAGGGCCTCGCGGCACCCACGTCTCCCGTCTACGCCGGTCCTGCGCCTCCCGGTCCTCCCCCGGCTACCGGTCCCGGTCCTGCTGGTCCTCCCGCGCCTCCCCCGACTCCCGGTCGCGCGCCTCCCGGTCCTCCCGCGCCTCCCGGTCCTGCCGTGCTTCCCCCGACTCCCGGTCGCGCGCCTCCCGCGCCCCCGACTCCCGGAAGACGCGCATCGCCTCGGCACGGGCCCCCGCGGCCGCGCCCGGCTCCCCGGTGGTCTCCCACACCCGCGCCAGGTCCCACAGCGTCCGCGCCCGCCACAGCGGAAGCCGCAACGCCTCCCAGAGCGACAGGGCCCGCTCCAGCGGGTCGCGTGCGCTTCCGGCGTCACCGGCGGCCAGATGCCACTCGCCGAGTGTCCGCAGCACCAGTGCCTCGCCGAACCGGTCCTGGCGCTCCCGGGCCAGTTCCAGACACCGCCCGAGCCGTTCGCGCGACACGTCCAGGAGGCCCCGCCGCAGCTCCACCTTGGCCAGGGACTGCTCCGTGTACATCATGCCGAAGGTGTCGTGGAGGTCGGCGAAGACCCGCAGCACGTCCCGCAGCAGCCGCTCGGCGTCCGCGTACTCCCCCTCCGCCCGGTGGCACAGGGCCACCGCGCGCAGCACCAGCGCCTCGCCGTGCCGGTCGTCCTCCGCCCGGTACAGCTCCAGGGCCTGCGCGAAGGCCTCGCGGGCGGCTGGGTCGTCGCCCTGTTCCCGGTACACGTAGCCGAGGCCGTAGAGCGCCCGGGCCCGTGCACCGCGGTCGTCGAGCCGCCCGTAATGCTCCAGTGCCGCGCCGAGCAGCTCCGCCGCCTCGGCGTAGCAGGCCTGTTCGCGCCGGGCCGTGGCCATGCCGAGGAGGGCCTGGGCCTTTCCCTGCGGTACGTCGTCATGGGCCTCGAACAGCCGCAGGGCGTCCCGGAAGTAGGCGTAGGACTCCTCGAACTCGTCCTGTTCGTAGCGCAGTTGCCCGAGTCCGGTGAGCAGCCACGCCTCGCCCTCGCCGTCTCCGCTGCGCCGCACCGCCGCCATGGCCGCGGTGTGGGAGCGGGACCAGGCGTCGAACTGGTTGTACAGCGCGACCGAGCTCGCGATCAGCGCGCCGGCGAGGTCCCGGGCGGCGCGGTCCATGCCGTGGTCGGCGCAGTACTCCACCGCCGCCAGCAGATTGGCCTGTTCGGCGGCGAACCAGGCGTTGGGCCGCCTGAGCAGCTCCTCCTCCGCCTGCGGATCGAGCGGGTCCAGGGGCCGTACGGCGGCCGGTTCGGGGAAGTACCGTGCCGTGCCGCCGGGGCCCCGCGCCGCGGCCTTCGCGGCCAGCCCCAGCCAGCACCCCACCAACCGCCCCACGGAGGCCGCCCGTTCCTCGGCGCTCTCCTCCGACAGGCAGCGCTCGCGGGCGTGTTCCCGGGCCAGGTCGTGGATGCGGTACCGGCCACGGCCCGTGCCGTCCACGCCGATCACATCGATGAAGTGGCAGTCCACCAGCCGCTCGACGGCCTCCTCGGCCTCTTCCGTGCCGATGTCCAGCAGGGGCGCGGCGATCCAGGCCGCGAAGTCGGGCAGGTCGAGCAGGGCCAGCCGGCGCAGGGCCCGCCGCTCCTGCGGATCTAGGTCGGCGTAGCCGAGTTCCAGGCTGGTGCGCAACTCCAGGTCGCCTGCGCGTAGTTCGTTGAGCCGCAGCCGCTCGTCCCGCAGGCGGGCGGCGAGCCGGCCGGGCACCCAGTGGGGCCGGGCCGCGAGCCGGGCTCCGGCGATGCGCACCGCGAGCGGCAGCCGGCCGCACAGGGAGACGATCTCGGCGGTCTGTTCCGGCTCCGCGCGGACCCGGTCCGCTCCGGCGACCCGTCTGAGGAGTTCCAGTGCCTCCTCCTCGTCCGGGACGGTCAGATCGAGGTGGGCCGCACCCTCCAGGGCCACGAGACGGCGCCGGCTCGTGACGAGCACCGCGGAGCCGGGACCGGGCGGCAGCAGCGGCCGCACATGTGCCTCGCCGGCGGCGTTGTCGAGGATCAGCAGAATGCGGCGGTGCCCCGTGTACGTGCGGTACAGACCTGTCAGTTCCTCGACGGAGCTCGGCAGCGTCGCCGGTTCGGCGCCCATGGCCCGCAGCAGCCGGGCGAGGGCGTCGGCGGGTTGCAGCGGGGCGGTGTCGGCGGCCCGCAGGTCCACGAACAGGCGGCCGTCGGGGAAGAGTTCGGCGGTGCGGTGGCCGACGTGGACGGCGAGCGCGGTCTTGCCCGTTCCGGAGCGGCCGGAGATCACCCCGATCGGCGGGGCGGTGCGGCCGGGGTCGTCGACCCGGCCCAGCAGCGAGACGGCCCAGTCGACCTGGTCCGACCGGCCGACGAAGTCGGCTATGTCCGGGGGGAGGTGGGAGGGGGCGGGGCTCGGGACCGGCGCGCCCGGCCCGGTGCCCGCCGCCGCGGCAGGGCCCGTGGTCCGCTGCCGGTCCCTCGCAGCGGCGGCTTGCCCGGCAGGGGGGCGCGGGCCGGGGTCCGGCGGTGCGGGGTCGCGGGGGCGGGGGCGGGAGCCGGTGCCCAGCAGCACGGGGTCGTCGGTGAGGACGGCCTTGTGCAGGGCCCGCAGTTCCGGGCCGGCGTCGATGCCCAGTTCCTCGCGCAGGACCTCCCGGCCCTCCTGGTAGGTGCGCAGGGCGTCGGAGACCCGTCCGGTGCGGAACAGGGCGGTCATCAGCTGGCCGCGCGGCCGTTCCCTGAGGGGGTGGGCGGCGACGTGTGCGAGCAGGGGCGCGATCGTGCGGTCCGCGCGGCCGAGCTCCAGCTGGAGCCCGAAGGACTCCTCCTGGGCGACCAGCCGCAGTTCGGTCAGCCGGGCCGCCTCGATCCGGGCGAACGACTGGTTGAGCCCTTCGAGGGCGTCCTGCCCCCGCCACAGCCCCAGCGCCTCGGACAGCAGCTCGGCGGCCTCTTCCGCGCGTCCCCGGGCGGCCTCGGCCCGGCCGGAGCCGAGCAGTTCCTCGAAGCGGCGGGCGTCGACCTGGGAGGCGTCGAGATCGGCGACGTATCCCGGCGGGCGGGTGCGGATCACCTCCGCCTCGCCGACGCGGGCCAGGGCGCGGCGTACCGCGGAGACGTGGGTGGCGACGAGGGCGCTGGCGGTGGCGGGCGCCTGCTCGTCCCAGACACAGTCCACGAGCCGTTCCGTGGAGAGCACCTCGCCCAGGTGGACGACGAGTGCGGACAGGACCGCCAGGGGTCTGACCCCGCCGAGCGGGGCCCGCCGGTTCCCCTCCCACACCTCCACCGGACCGAGAAGACGTACCTGGAGCATCGTTCCCCGATCGCCGTACCGCCCGCCCCACGGATGCGTGTTCGACGATATCGACGGGCGGTGTCCGCGGACGACGGGACCGGTGCGGACCTGGCCGGATCCGGCCAGGCGGCAGCCCTGGGACGACCGCTCGCAAGGGCCTGGCACCCGGCGTGGAGGAGCCTGCCTCCCGGCTTCTCCCAGAACGGCGGTTGACTGGATTTCGACGGTGCGCAGAGATGCCCCTCACCTGAGGGACGGCCGGCCGGGGGCGCCCGTATGAGGGTTCCGCGGAATTTTTCGCACGGGCGGGAAACGTCTGTGCGTCACGGGTCTTACGGACTCGGGGCGGACCTGCTTCCCACCGGCGCCCCACCCCGTCCTCGCCCACCCGCCCGCGCTCCTTCGACTGCCGGACATTTGAACGTCACACCGAGCGGGAACGTTTCCCTCGTCCCCTCTGCATCGCCTTGCCTCCGTCATGCCCCGTGTCCCGCACGGGGCATGACGCGAAAGGACGACGTGCGCCGTGTCCCTGCTTCCGCTCGAAGGTCCCCCGGGGCCGCTCCCCGCCCCCGCCCCGGCCCCGCTCCCGGCCTGCGCCTCGAATCCCGTTCCCGCCGGTTCCCGCCGCTCGCTGACCCGTCTCACCCGCCGCCTGCTCACCGCGCTCCCCCTCGTGTTCATCGGCATATGGGCGGTGCTGGACTGGCGTGCCCTGTACGACGGCGCCGCGCGGCTGACCTCGGCCGACCCCGGCTGGCTGCTCGTCGGGCTCTTGTACACCTGCCTGGGCTGGATCTCCGCCTCCGTCGTACGGCAGGGCGCGCTGCCCGAGCGGCTGCCGCCGGGGCTCCTGGTGGCCTCGCAGTTCGCCGCCGGTGCCGCCAACCACGTGCTGCCAGCGAGCCTCGGCGCCCACGCCGTCACCCTGCGCTTCCTCCAGGGGCAGGGCATCCCGCTGGCCCGCGCCACCGCCTCGCTCGCCCTGTACGCGCTGGTCAGGCCGATCGCCAAGACGCTCGTCCTGATCGGCTTCCTCATCGCGCTGCCCGGTCTGCTGCGGCTCGGTGATCTCGTCCCGGACCGCCGCATGCTGTTCCTGCCCCTGGTGGCCGCGGGGCTCGGACTCGGCGCCACGCTCCTGCTGCTGACCCTCGTCCGCCCGCTGCGCCGCCCGGCGGTCACGTTCGTGCGCACCGCCCTGACCGACGCCCGCCGTCTGCACACGATGCCCAGCCGGATCCTCGCCCTGTGGGGCGGCGCGGCCGCCGCGCCACTGCTCCAGGCGAGCGTGATCCACGCGGTCGGCGCCTCGCTCGGGGTGACGCTGTCCTGGGCGCAGGTCGCGTTCGCGTACCTCGCCGCGAGCAGCGCGGTCGGGTCGGTGCCCGCGCCCGGCGGCATCGGCCCGGTCGACGCGGCCATGGTCTTCACCCTCGCCGTCTACGGCGTCCCGGTGAGCCTCGGCACGGCGACCCTCATCGGCTACCGCGTCCTGACGGTGTGGCTGCCCCTGTTGCCCGGGGTGCTGTGCATGTCGGCCCTCGTGCACCGGAAATTTCTGTGAACACCCGGCGACCTCCGCCCCATTGAATGATGCATTCAACACTTCTAGCATCCTCAGGTGGATTCATTCATCAATCTCAGATGTATGGCCGCCGCCCTGCTGCTGGCGCTCGGCCTCGCGGCCCCCGCGGCCCCCGCCTCGGCCGCGCCCCGGCAGTCCGTGCCGGAGGTATGGCCGACGCCTCAGAAGATCACCGTCGGACCCGGTCGGCTCCCCGTCCCCGACCGGGTCGTCGAGGTCGTCGGACCCGGCACCGATCCGTCCGCCCGAAGGGTCGTCGAGGCGGCTCTCCGGGCGGCCGGAGCCGGCCACGTCACGAAGGTCGACGCCGGTGACCGGCCGCCCCTCTCGGGCCTGACCGTCTACCTCGGCGGCCCCGGTGAGAACAGCGCCACCGCCCGGGCCCTCACCCGCCTGGGCGCCGCCTCCCCGTCCGGCCTCGCCTCCGGCGGCTACGTCCTGGCCGCCGGCCGCAGCCACGGCCGGGCCCTGCTGGCCCTCTCCGCCGTCGACACCACCGGCACCTTCTACGCCGCCCAGACCCTGCGCCAACTCCTCGACGGCAGGCGTGAGTTGCCCGTGGTGAAAGTCCGCGACTGGCCCACCGCCGCCCTCCGCGGAGTCATCGAGGGCTTCTACGGCACGCCCTGGACGCACGCTGAGCGGCTCGCCCAGCTCGACTTCTACGGCCGTACGAAGCAGAACGTCTACGTCTACTCCCCCAAGGACGACGACTACCTGCGCGCACGCTGGCGTGACGAGTACCCGGCGGCGGCGCTGGCTCAGCTGAAGGAACTGGTCGACCGGGCGGACGCCGACCACGTCCGCTTCACCTACGCCCTCTCCCCCGGCCTGTCCGTCTGCTACTCCTCCGACGCCGACGTCAAGGCGCTCACCGCCAAGTTCGACTCGCTGTACGCCATCGGCGTCCGCTCCTTCGCGATCCCGCTGGACGACATCAGCTACGCGAAGTGGAACTGCCCCGAGGACGAGCGGGAGTTCGGCACGGGCGGCGCTGCGGCCGGGGCCGCGCAGGCCCATCTGCTGAACACCGTCTGGAAGCGGTTCTCCGCCGCACACACCGGACTTCAGCCCCTGGAGATGGTCCCCACCGAGTACTCCGACCTCGCCGACTCCCCGTACAAGAAGGCCCTCAGGGAGCAGCTGGACCCGTCCGTGGTCGTGGAGTGGACCGGCGTCGGCGTCATCGCGCCCACCCTCACCACCGACCAGCTGAAACAGGCACGCGAGGTCTACGGCCACCCGATCCTGGTCTGGGACAACTACCCGGTCAACGACTACGTCACCAGCCGCCTCCTCCTCGGCCCCTACACGGGCCGCGAACCGGGCGTGGCGAGCGCGGCCACGGGCGTGACCGCCAACCCGATGGTCCAGGGCGAGGCGAGCCGGATCGCCCTGTTCACCTCGGCCGCCTATCTGTGGAACCCGAACGCCTACGACCCGCGCAGGGCGTTCCTCGCCTCGGTCCGGGACCTCGCCGGACCCGGGTCGGCCAAGTGGCTGCGGATCTTCGCCGAGAACAACTACTCGTCCCAGCTGGACTCCACCGAGTCCCCGACCCTCACGAAGCTGATCGCCGCCTTCCGCGCGGCCTACGAGCAGGACCGCGGGCTCGATCAGGCCGCGGGGGCGCTCTCGGACTACTTCGCCGACATGGCGGCCACGCCCACCGAGCTGCGCGCGAACCTCGACAACCCCGGGTTCCTGGACGAGACCTCCGCCTGGCTCGACAAGCTGGGACGCTACGGCAGCGCGGGCGAGACGGCCGTAAGACTGCTGCTGGCCCACAAGGCCGGTGACGCGGAGGCGGTCTCGACGTACTGGAACCAGCTCAAGCAGGACCGCAAGGAGTTGGACGCCGTCCCTCAGCAGGTCTCGCCCGGCGTCATGGACCAGTTCCTCTACACGACGACGCTGGAGAACGCCCCCGACCCCGGCGTGGACGCCTCCTTCTCACCCAGGGCGATCTCGCTGAAGCCCGGAGCCTCCGCCACGGTCACCCTGAAGCTGTCCGACACGCAGACCGGAACGGTCCGTTGGAAGCTCGACGTGCCCGAGGGCGTCACCGCCACCCCCTCCGAGGGCACGGCGACCACCCCGGCCTCGGTCACCGTCACCGTCACCGTCACCGTCACGGGCGGGACCGAGGGCGTGCACTCGATCGTGGCCGAAGGAACCGGCGTTCTCGACCGCGCCCTCCCCGTCCAGGTCACCGACGGCACCGGCATGCCCCGGGCTCTGACCGCGAACTTCAGTGGTGCGTCGGTGAGTTCGATCGACCTGAGCTCCGGCACGACGACGAACATCGCCGTCGGCGCCAACCCCGGTGAGGTCGTGGTGAGCGCGGACGGCCGTACGGCGTACACGGCCGGCCAGGGCTCGAACTCGGTCAGTGTGATCGACGTGGCGAGCGGCAAGGTCACGGCGACCGTCGCCGTCGGCAAGGTCCCCGCCGGTCTCGCGCTCACCCCGGACTGCGGAACCCTCTGGGTCGCCAACTACACGGACGGCACAGTGCAGTCGATCGACACGGGCACCCTGAAGCCGGGCACACCGATCCCGGTCGGCGCCGGCCCCGAGAACCTGGCCATCACCCCTGACGGCAGAACCCTGTACGTGGCGAACATCCACGACAACACGGTCAGCCCCGTCGACCTCACCACAGGCAAGGCCGGTACGGCGATCCGGGTCGGCCCGAGCCCGTTCAACGTCGTGGCCGCACCTGACGGAAAGACGGTGTACGTCTCCAACTCGGGCGGCTCGACGGTGACTCCGATCGACACGGCGACCAACGAGCCCGACGCGACCCTCCTGGTCACTGGCCAGGCGTACGGCCTCGGTCTCTCACCGGACGGCCGCACCCTGTGGGTGAGCCCCAGCAACGGCGACACCATCACCCCGGTGGACACGGTGACGGGCGCCCCGGGCACCCCGGTGAAGGTCGGCAGGTCCGCCTTCGACGTGACCCTCGACTGGAACGGCAGCACGGCCTACGTCACCACGGCGGACGGCAACGCTCTCATCCCCGTGGACACGGCAACGAACGCCACCGAGTCACCACTGACGACGGGCGCGTATCCCCTGGCGGTCGCCCTGACACCAGTACCTGTGGAGTGACGGCAGAGCACCACACATAGGGGCGCGGGGAACTGCGCGACCAGCCCCCACCGGCCCGCAGCTCCCCGCGATACCCCAGAAACCCCTACGTGGCGGTACGCCGAACCCGCCCCGCGTACCGCTTCTCCAACTCCAAGTTGCCCTCAAAACCACCAGGCACGTTGGCCGACACATAGACCGGCGGCCGCTCCCCCGCAGCAAGCAACAACCCGGAAGCCTCGGCCACCACCATCTGCACCAGCATCACCCCGGTCAGCGTGGACAGCGCCCCCACCGCCCCACCCCCCGGCAACGACACCAACGCGTCCCCGACCGGCGCCGCGTTGTCCAGCACCACATCCGCCAGGTCCACGAGCTTCTTCCCGCTCTCGTGCCCCGCGGGCACCGCCCCCGTGTGCGTGAGGGAGGTGATCGCGAGGATCTTGTGTCCCCGCGACTTCGCGTGCAGGGCCATCTCCACGATGACGTTGTTGACACCGGAGTTGGAGATGATCACGAAGAGGTCCTGGGCCTGGGGGGCGGCGAGGTCGTACAGACGGACCGCCACCCCCGGCTCGCGCTCCAGCAGCGGGTCGTCGAGCACGCTCGGCGCGTCACCGCCGTAGAGGACCAGGTCGGACATCTGGAGCCGGTTCGTGGGCACGAGCCCGCCCGCGCGGCCCGCGACCTCCAGGACCATGGCCTGGGAGTGGCCGGTACCGAAGGCCTGGATCACACCGTCGGCGCGGATGCAGTCGGCGATCAGTTCGGCGGCGCGGCGCACGTCCTCGCGGGCGGACTCGGTGACGTGACGGAGGACGTCCAGGCTCTCTTCGGCGAAGCGCTGGGCGCTGACTGACTCGACGGACACACGACACTCCCCACTGATGGATTGAACCACCATTCAACCACCCATCGGTGAATCAATAAACCGCATCGCGGTCCTGGTATTCAATCAGCGGCACTAAGGGTGGCTGATACCTTCTTTCCATGCCTCCGACCGACGTCACCACACTGATCCGCACCGAGCTGCCCCGGCTGGCCGGTTCCCTGCGGAAGGTCGGCGAGCTGATCCTGGAGGATCCGGCCGCCGTCACCCACTGCTCCGCCGCCGAGCTGGGCCGCCGCACCGGAACCTCGCAGGCCACGGTGACCCGGTTCTGCCGGGCCATCGGGCTCGACTCCTACCAGCATCTGCTGATCGAGCTGGCCCAGGAGCGCGGTCGCGGCGAGGTCTCCGACTGGGGCTCGGCCGAGATCGGTCCCGACATCTCCCCGGACGACAGTCTGGAGCGGGTGGTCCAGGTGGTCGGCAGCGCGGATCTGCGCGCGATCCAGCAGACCATCGAGCGCATCGACCTCGACGCCCTGGAGCGCGCGGCCCAGGCGCTGGCCAAGGCCCGCCGTATCGACGTGTACGGCGTCGGCGGCAGCGGCGCGGTCGCGCAGGAGACCGAGACCCGACTGTTCCGTATCGGCTGCCAGGTGCGGGGCTGGACCGAGGTGCACGGCGCGGCCACCTCCGCGGCCCTGCTCACCCCGGCCGACGTGGCCATCGGCATCTCCCACTCGGGCGCCACCCGCGAGACGCTCGAACCCTTCGAGATGGCCAAGGAGCGGGGCGCGACCACCATCGCCATCACCACCGACGCGCGCTCCCCGCTGGCCAAGGCCGCCGACATCCGGCTGATCTCCGCCACCTCGGAGACCAGTTTCCGCACCGGCAGCATCGGCGGCCGGCACTCCGTCCTGATGATCGTCGACTGCCTGTACGTCCGGGTCGGCCAGGTCGCCTACCAGCGGGCCAGCTCCTCCCTCGCCCTCACCGACCACATCACCCCGCAGCATGCGGTGAAGTCGCGCCGCACGCGGTGACCGTGTCCGATCGTGCATGGATGAACCACCGAGATCACGCGAAGATGGTTGTTTGAATCATCCTCTCGATGCCAGGATGGGGCTCCCCCGAGTCATCTCGTAGGAGCCCCATGCGTGTCACCTCTGTTGAGTCGACCGAGCTGTTCGTCGGTACACCCGAGCGACCGCTCCAGGTGGTGGCGGCCGGGATCGAGCACGTCCCGGGCCGCTCGGTCCGCGTGACGGTCGGGGGACGCGGCGGCATCGGGGAGACCGTCGTCACCGTCGGCGAGGACGGCACCGTACGCGCCGAGATACCCGTGACCGGCGCCGGCGGACCGATCACGGTCACCGCGACCGACGGGGACGAAACCGCCGACGGCACCGGCGAGTTCACGGTCGCCGAGCCCGGCTGGACCATGTTCATGGTCAGCCACTTCCACTACGACCCGGTCTGGTGGAACACCCAGGGCGCCTACACCGAGACCTGGGACGTCGCCGACGACCCGGCCGGTACCGGCCTGCCCGCCCGCACCTTCGACTCGCGCGGCCAGTCCGGGATGAGCCTGGTCCGGGCCCACTCCGACCTGGCCCGGCGCGACCCGGCGTACACCTTCGTGCTCGCCGAGGTCGACTACCTCAAGCCGTACTGGAACGCCTTCCCCGAGGAGCGCGGCTTCCTGCGCGAGCTGATCCGCACCGGCCGCGTCGAGATCATGGGCGGCACCTACAACGAGCCGAACACCAACCTCACCGGCGCCGAGGCGACCGTACGCAACGCCCTGTACGGCGACGGGTACCAGCGCGCGATCCTCGGGGCGTCCCCGCAGACCGCCTGGCAGCTGGACGCCTTCGGGCACGACCCGCAGTTCCCCGGGCTGATGGCAGACGCCGGCGTGACCTCCAGCTCCTGGGCGCGCGGACCCTTCCACCAGTGGGGCCCCACCCTCTCCGTGTTCGGCGAGGAGCCGCGGGATCCGCGGCGGATGCAGTTCCCGGCCGAGTTCGACTGGATCGCCCCATCGGGGCGCGGAATCCTCACCGCGTACATGGTCAACCACTACGGCGTCGGCTGGCGGATCGACAACGCGCCGACGCTGCCCGAGGCGGAGGCGGAGGCGTACAAGCTGTTCCAGGGGCTCAAGAAGGTCGCCCTCACCCGCAACGTGCTGCTCCCGGTCGGCGGGGACTACGCGCCGCCGTGCCGCTGGGTGATGGACATCCACCGGGACTGGAACTCCCGTTACGTCTGGCCGCGCTTCGTCTCCGGTATCCCGCGGGACTTCTTCGCCGCCGTGCGCGCGGAGCTGGACGCCGAAGGCCGCAGGGCCTCGCCGCAGACCCGGGACATGAACCCGGTCTACACCGGCAAGGACGTCTCCTACATCGACACCAAGCAGGCCCAGCGGTACGGCGAGACCCTGCTCGCCGACGCGGAGGCCTGGGCGACGCTCGCCTCCCTCGTCACCGGCCACCCCTACCCGGACGCGGCCCTCGACAAGGCGTGGCGGCAGCTGGTCTACGGCGCCCACCACGACGCCATCACCGGCTCGGAGTCGGACCAGGTGTACATCGATCTCCTCACCGGCTGGCGGGAGTTGGCCGATCTGGCCGAGACCGTGCACGCCGACGCGACGAAGGCGCTGGCCGACCGGGTCGAGCCGGGCACCGGCCCGGACCTGGTGGTCTTCAACTCCGTCACCTGGGAACGACAGGACGTCCTGACCGTCGACGACCCGGGCCTGGTACCGGTCGGCGACGACTTCCAGCCGCTGCCCGCCGTACGCGAGGAGGACGGCACCCTGCGGGTCGTCGTCCCGCAGGTCCCCGGCATGGGCCTCAAGGCGCTGCCCCTGGCGGCCGGTTCGCTCCCCGAGTGGACCCCCGCCGAGGGCACGTCCATCCGCAACGAGTTCTACGAGGTGACGGTCGACCCCGGGCGCGGGGGCGCCGTGAGCAGTCTGCGGGCCGTGACCGAGGGCGGCCGGGAACTCCTGCCCGCCGGGGACATCGGCAACGAGCTCGTCGTCCAGGAGGAGTTCCCGAGGCACCCGCGCTTCGGCGAGGGCCCCTGGCACCTCACCCCGACCGGCACGACGGCCGCCCGCAGCGGGGAGGTGCCCGCCGACATCGACGTCGAGCACTCCCCGGCCGGGTCCCGGATCACCGTCCGCGCCGATCTCGGGCTGTTCAGATACACGCAGAAGCTCACCCTCTGGACCGGCGTCGACCGGCTCGACGTCTCCACGACGATCGACGGCTACGACGGCGAGGACCGCCTCATCCGGGTCCGCTGGCCCTCCGACGTGCGGGGCGGGCTGCCCGTGCACGAGGTCGCCGACGCGGTGATCGGGCGGGGCTTCGGATTCGTGGAGGTGGACAGCGAGCGGTTCCCGTGGACGCTGGACAACCCGGCCAACACCTGGTTCGCCCTGGGGTCCACGGCCCGGGTGGCGCTGCGGGACGACTCCGGCGCGCTGCTGGGCCGACGGGCCGTCGGTGTGGCCGAGTTGGTGTACGCCGACTGGGACGAGGCGGGTGAGCTGGGCGCCCCGCTCGCGGCGGCCCTGGTCCGCGCGGGCGTCACCGCGACCTCGACCATCGCCGGTGGCCCCCGCTACGGCGACCTCGAAGTCGACTCCAACCTTCCCGACCTCCGGATCGCCGTCGGCGGCCCCGCGCGCAACTCCCTGGTCGCCGAGGCGCTCGCCATGGACCCGGCCGCCGACCGCGAGCTGCGCCGCCAGATCGCCGCACAGGGTGTGGCGTCCGTGTGGGTCGCGCCACGGGCCTCGCTGCGCGAGGAGTGGGTGCCCGGCGCCGACCTGCGCGACCTGGAGCGGCTGCCGTTGCTGGTGATCGCCGGCGCCGATCCTTCGGGGGACGCGAAGGCCGTCGACACGCTGATCGCCGATCTGGCGGACTTCACCGTCACGGCCACGGCGGCGGGCGGCGGCGAGGCACTTCCGCCCGGTGACGCCTGGGACGGACGCGGCTTCGCCGTCCTGAACCGGGGCACGCCCGGCTGTGTGGTCACCACCTCGGGCGACCTCTACATGTCCCTGATGCGCTCCTGCACCGGCTGGCCGTCCGGCATCTGGGTCGACCCGCCCCGCCGCACGACCCCCGACGGCTCGGGCTTCCAGCTCCAGCGCTGGTCGCACACCTTCGAGTACGCGGTCGTCGCGGGCGAGGGCGACTGGCGGGACCTGCAACTGCCCGCGCGGGGCCATGAGTTCAACCATCCGCTCACGGCCAGGGTGCGCGGCGGCAGCGAGTCCGCGCTCCTGCCCCGCAAGCTGTCCCTCCTGGAGGTGGAACCGGCCCGCGAGGTGCTCCTCGACGCCCTCAAGCCGCTCGGCTCCCCGCTGGCCCGGGGCAGTGTGGCACCGGCGGATCCGGGACGCGGGGTCGTGGTCCGCGTGCACGAGGTCAACGGACGGCCGGTGCGGGCCCGGGTGCGCGGGCCGGTCGCCTGGACCGAGGGCGCCCGGGCGGACGTACTGGAAAGGCCCGGCGAGTCCCTGACGCCGGACAACAAGGGAGCGCTGGAGGCCGGGCTCACCGGCTTCGAGGTGGCCACCGTCCTGGCCACGCCCCCACAGGCACCCGAGCCGACGACGGACCCCGGCATCGCCGCCCACGAACCGGCCCAGCCCGTCCACACCCGCTACTGGCTGCACAACTCCGGACCGGCCCCGCGCGGCAACATGCCGGTGTCCGTCTACGTCTCCCCCACCGCCCTCACGGCGACCGGCCCCGTCACCGCGACGGTCCGGATCGGTTCGGAGCTCACGGACACCTCGACGAACGGCACGGTCGTCTTCGACGTACCGCCCGGCTGGTCGACCGAGCCCGCCGAACTGCCGTACGCGCTGGGCCCCGGCGGCTTCTCGCTGGCCGAGGTCACGGTGACCCCGCCACCGGACGCCGAGCCCGGCCGCCACTGGCTCACGGCCCGGCTGACGTACGGCGGCCAGACCTACGAGGACGTCGTCGGCCTCGACGTGCCGGGCTCCCCCCCGGCCGGTCCGGGACTGACGTGCGAGCTGAACGCCGACCGGGTCACCGTGCGTCGCGGTGAGCGGGCTCAGGTTCCGGTGAGCCTGCGCAACACCACGCTGGGCCCGGTCGGCGGGCAGCTGTGGGCGGTGTCGTCCTGGGGCACGTGGCCGGGCGTGACACCGGGCCTCCAGGGCTTCACGGTGCCGGGCGGTGAGCAGCGGGAGTCCGTGATCGAGGTGGACGGTTCGTCGATCCCACCGGGTTCGTACTGGCTGATGGCGAAAGCGGCGTGGAACGGCCAGGTGGCGTACACGAAAACCGTCGTACTGGAGGTGACGGAGTGACGGAACACGCGGCACTGGTGGCCGGCGACCCGATCCCGACAGAACGGGTGAACTCCTTCCTGGGAAGTGCGCCCCTCAGGGGCGCGGGGCTGTATCAATTTGCGGCTCCGCCGCGGGGCGCGACCAGCCACAACGAACCCGCACCCGCCAGACGACAGACGGAACCCCCCTCTGTCGCGAGACAACGACGCCGCTGGGCCACACAAGTGATCGTCACCGACGAGCTCGCCCGAAGGGCATGCGCGGCCCGAGGCCTGAAACCCCCACCCGAAGTTTCCCCGGCCAAGCCTCTCACCCTGGCCGAATCCGACGTCGCAGACCTCGGCAGCATCGTCGCCGCAGCCCTCGCCCACTCCCAAGCCGCCCGTGCCCTCCTCGCCGCCCTGGAGTCCGAACAGACGGTCCCGGAGACCGCCGTACAGGACTACTACGCCCGCAACCAGGACCGCTTCCTCACCCCGGACGCGCTGAGGCGAGGCGTCACCCCCTTCGACGGGGCGGCCCCGGAGGACCTGCTGCCCTACGACGCGGTCCGCGAGGGCATCTCGCGCGAGCTCCGCAAGGCGGCCGGGCGCCGGGCGTTCTTCGGTTGGCTGGACCAGGCGAGAGGCACTGTCGTGTACTCCCACGGGCACGAACACCCCGCAGACCCGTCCCACCCGGACCACGAACACCGTCACTGATCTCCTACGGAACCTAAAAGCAACACGGGAAACCATTGACCTCCGATGAATTCTGGTCCACCTTTTCATCAATCGGAGTCGGAGTTGGTTCATTGAACCAGCCGTGGAGGGGCATCACATGCGCGCAAAGAGACTGACCCGCACCCTGACCTGTATCGCCGTCCTGTCACTGACGGCCGCGGGCTGCGGACTGTCCGGCGGAGGATCCGACAGCGGTGACGCCACCGCCGGCGGCTGCAAGGTCGACAAGGGCAACGTCGGATCGGGCAAGCTCACCGGCGAGGTCAAGGGCGACATCACCTTCCAGACCACCAACCTGAAGAAAGACTTCGGGGACTTCTTCAACGGGGTGATCAGCGACTTCGAGAAGGCCCACCCCGGCACCAAGGTCAAGTGGATCGACGACCCCGGTGACAACACCTTCACCAGCCGGACCGTCGCCGACGCCCAGGCCTGCACGATGGCCGACGTCATCAACGTCAACGCGCCGACGGCGACCGCCCTCACCAAGGCCGGCTACCTGCTCGACATCGGCACCAAGGACCCGGACGCCGTCAAGCCCTTCGTCCCGTCGTTCTGGAAGACCGCCACCTTCGCCGACGCCTCCGGCAAGTCGATCCACACCACGCTGCCCTGGTACACCGGTGGCGTCCTGCTGACGTACAACAAGGACCTCCTCGCGAAGGCGGGGGTCGACCCGGCGAAGCCTCCGACCAGCATCTTCGGGCTTTTCGCCGACTACGAGAAGGTCGCGAAGGCCGCCGACGGCAAGTACTTCGCCACGATGGCCAACCCGATCTGGCGCATCCCCGCCGACTTCGACCAGATGGGCATCAAGGTCCTCTCCGCCGACGGCAAGTCCGCCGTCTTCGCCGACGACCCGCGCACCACCCAGTGGGTCGCGTGGATGGCGAAGCTGTACAAGGAGGGCGCGATGCCGAAGGACTCGCTGTCCTCCAGCAACGACCCGTCCACGCTCTACAGCCAGGGCAAGGTGGCCTACGGTTCGACGAACCCGAGCTTCGTGCGGTTCGTGAAGCAGAACAGCCCCTCCGTCTACGACAAGACGGCCGTCGGCCAGCAGCCCTACGACGCGCTCGGCCGCGCCTCCGCCGGCGCCCCGCAGTACATCTCGGTCGCCGCGACCAGCAAGCACGCGCCGGTGGCGCTGTCGTTCGCGGAGTTCCTCACCAACGCCGAGAACCAGACGGCCTGGTGCAAGGATCCGGACGTGGTGATCTTCCCGACCACCACCAAGTCGCTGGACGACCCGTTCTTCCAGAACGTCACCGGCAGCGACCCGTTCTCGCAGGCCCGCAAGCTGGTCGCCGACCAGCTCAAGACGGCCTCCACCAACCAGACCAACCTCTCCCCGGCCGTGCAGAACGCCATCGTGTCCCAGGTGCAGCTGGCCATGCAGGGCAAGAAGAGCGCCGCGGACGCCGTGAAGGACGCCCAGGAGAAGTCGAACGAGCTGCTGAAGCAGGGCAGCTGACGGTGACGGCACAGATCATGAAGCCGGTGCCCGACGTGGAATTCCCGACCCCCACGCCGGGCCCGGCCCCGTCCCGCCTCCGCCGGCTCGCCAGGGCCGCGCTGCCCGGCCCCGCTCCCGGCGCCAACGGAGCGGCCATGTACCGCCGTTGGTGGCTGCCGTGGCTGTGGACCGCCCCCGCGATCGCGTGCGCGGTCATCTTCGGGGTGTTCCCGTTCCTGAACACCGTCCTGCTGTCGTTCACCGACGCCAAGCCGCTCGGCGGCACCGCGGGTTTCGTCGGACTCGACAACTACACGCGGATGCTCCAGGACGACGACTTCTGGCTCGCCACCCGCAACAGCATCCTGTACGCGGTGATCGTCGTGCCGCTGATGGTGCTGCTGCCGCTGATGCTGGCCGTCCTGGTGGAGAAGAACCTCCCGGGCATCGGCTTCTTCCGCTCCGCCTTCTACACGCCGGTGCTCGCCTCCAGCGTGGTCGTGGGCCTGAGCTGGCAGTGGCTGCTCGCGGACGACGGACTGGTCAACACCTGGCTCCAGAAAGCCCACTTGATCAGGTCGGCGATCCCGTTCCTCTCGGACTCCTGGCTGATCCTGCTGTCCGCGATGGGCCTGACCCTGTGGAAGGGCCTCGGCTGGTACATGGTCTTCTATCTGGCCGCACTCGGGAACGTGCCCAAGGAACTGCACGAGGCCGCGCAGATGGACGGCGCCGGTGCGGTGCGCCGCTTCTGGCACATCACGATCCCGGGAGTCCGGCAGGCCATGATGCTCGTCGGCACCCTCACCGGCATCGGCTCGCTCAGGGTCTTCACCGAGATCTACATGCTCGGCAGCTCCACCGGCGGCCCCGGCGGCGCCGACCGCACCCTGCCGTTCTACATCCGGGACGTCGGACTGGACCCGATCACCGGCAACGCGGGATACGGCTCGGCCGTCAGCGTGGCCCTGTTCGCGCTGACGCTGGGGCTGACCCTGCTGGCGCAGCGTCTGACCAAGGAGGACGAGTCATGACGACGAGCGCCGTCGAGACCAAGGGCCGTCGCCTGATGCCGCGTTGGCGTGACTACGGCCGCCCGCGCGAGCTCGTCGTCCGCTATCTGCTGCTCCTCCTGGTGCTCGGCCTCACCGTGGGCCCGCTGCTGTGGCAGCTGCTGGCCTCCTTGAAGGGCACGAGCGAGGACGTCTTCGGCGCGGACGCCACCCTGCTGCCGCACCACCCGACGCTGCGCGCCTACCGGACGGTCTTCGACCAGGTTCCGGTGTGGTCGTACATCAGGAACAGCCTGACCGTGGTCGCCCTGTCGGTCACCAGCCAGCTGGTCTTCTCCACGACGGCCGGCTACATGCTCTCCAAGCCCGCCTGGAAGGGCCGCAAGGCGGTCTGGGTGGTGCTGGTCGCCTCCATGATGTTCCCCTTCGAGTCGATCATGGTCTCGCTGTTCATCAGCATCCGCGACCTGGGGCTGGTCGACAGCCTGGCCGGCGTGTGGCTGCCCGGGTTCGTCGGCGCCATCAACGTCCTCCTCATGCGCGGCGCGTTCCTCGCGGTCCCGCGCGAGATCGAGGACTCGGCGATGCTGGACGGCGCGAACGAGTGGCAGCGCTTCCGCCATCTGTATCTTCCGTCCGCGTGGGGCGCGATCATGGTGGTCGTCATCAACACGTTCATCAGCGCCTGGGACGACTTCCTGTGGCCGCTGATCGTGCTGCGCTCGGAGAGCAACATGACGCTGACCCTGGGCCTTTCACGGCTCCAGTCGTCGTCGTTCGGCTACGACCAGCGGATGGTGATGGCCGGTTCGGTGATCTCGGTGGTCCCGGTGCTGGTGCTGTTCGTGATCACCCAGCGGTGGTTCTACAAGGGCGTGTCGTCGGGGGCCGTCAAGATCTGACCCCGGGCTCCGAGCGCCTCCCGTGCGGACGCGGCGACCCTGATCTCGACCGTGCCGTGGATGCCGTCCAGCGGCAGGGTCACCGTACGGCGCTCGCCCGGGGCCAGGCCGACACCCTCGAACGCGCACAGTTCGAGGGTGCGCGGCCAGGTGGGCGTGATCAGGCGGCGCAGGTAGACCTGGACGACCGAACGCCCGTACCGCCGACCCGTGTTGGTGACGTCCACCTCGACCGTGCGTCCCGTGAGGCGTGGCTCGCCGTACGCGAAACTCGTGTACGACATCCCGTGCCCGAAGGAGTACCGCGGCTCGGCGCTCTCGTCGACGTATCCGCCGTACTCGGTGTCCTTGTGGTTGTAGTGGACGGGGAGCTGGGCGGCCGAGCGGGGGACGGACAGGGGCAGGCGGCCCGCCGGTTCCGTGAGTCCGAGCAGCACCTCGGCGATCGCCTCGCCGCCCCAGGGGCCGGGGTACCAGGCGGTCAGCAGGGCGGGCGCGGTGTCCGGGACGACGTGCGGGCGCCCTTGGACCAGCACGACCGCGGTCGGCGTGCCCGTCGCCACGACGGCGTCCAGCAGTGCGTACTGGGCTGCTCCGAGCCGCAGTCCGGCCAGGTCGACGCCCTCGCCGCAGGTCATCTCGGAGACCGCTTTGAGCGCGGCCCCGTTGGCGTCGAACTCGGTCCCCGGGGTACGGGCGCTGCTGCCGCCCAGCACCAGCACGGCGAGGTCGGACGCGGCGGCGTGGGCGATCGCCGCCGGGATGCCGGAGCGGTCGTCGCCGGTGAGGGAGCAGCCGGGGGCGTGGCGGATGTCGAGGCCGGGCGGGGCGAGCCCGCGCAGGGCGTCGAGGACGCTGCTGCCGGTGCCGGGGCGCTGCGGGGCCGTGTAGTCGCCCAACTGGTGGGCGGTGGTGGCGGCTTGGGGGCCGAGCACGGCGATCCGGGAGACGTGGCCGCCGATGGGGAGCACCCCGTCGTTGCGCAGGAGGGTGACGGCGGCCCGGGCCACCTCCTTGCTGAGCTGCTCTCCACCGGCCGGCGCAGCGGCCGTCACGGGCTGCGGCTCGAACAGCCCCAGCCGGAACTTGAGGCGCAGGACGCGGGCGACGGCCGTGTCGAGGTCGGTCTCCTTGACCAGCCCTCGTTCGACCGCCTCCTCCAGGTGGGTGAAGCCCTCGTCCCAAAGGCTCAGATCCACACCGGAGTTGAGCGCGAGGGCGCCCGCGGAGACCTTGTCGCCGGTGATCCGGGCCAGCCGGTCGACGGCGAGTCCGTCGGCCATGACGAGCCCGTCGAAGCCCCACTCCTCGCGCAACAGACCGGTGAGCAGGGCGCGGTTGCCGGAGCAGGGCAGGCCGTCGACCTCGTTGTACGCGGCCATCACGGCGGCGGCACCGGCGCGCACGCCGGCCCGGGCGGCGGGGAGGTGGATCTCCTGCAGTTCACGCCAACCCAGCTCCGACTCCGCGGAGTTGCGGCCGCCGACGGTGGCTCCCTGCCCTGCGAAGTGCTTGAGGACGACGGGGGCCTTGTCGGGAGCGAAGTCGGTGCCCGGGCCCTGCATCCCCCTGACGAGCGCTTCGGTCAGCCGGGCGGCCAGGTACGGGTCCTCGCCGAAGCACTCCTCGGTACGGCCCCAGCGCGGGTCACGGACGATGTCCAGCGCCGAGACGAGGGCCACGTGGCCGCCCCGGGCACGCAGTTCGGCGGCGGCGTGGGCGGCGGCGCGCTCGTACAGGCCGGGGTCCCAGCCGGCGCCGACCGCCAGGTTGACCGGGAGGACCGTCCCGTCGAGGGCCATGAGACCGTGCGGGACCTCCTCGACGAACAGCGCCGGGATGCCGAGCCGGCTCCGGGCCACGACGTGCCGCTGCACCAGCTCGGCGAGAGCGGCCCCGTCCTGGGCGCCCGGTCCGCTCCCGTGGTCCACGCCGGACCAGGCGTCGGCGCGCTGGAGGCCGTACAGGGCGCCGAGTCCCTCGAAGCGGTCGGTCTCGGCGTGCAGGGCCTCGGTGAGCTCGAAGCCGCCGTCGGGGGTGCGGCGGTAGGCGTCCCAGCCGTACATCCGCTGGTTGAGCTGGCCGACCTTCTCGCGCAGGGTCATCCGGGAGAGGAGGTCCTGCACGCGGGCGTCGGTCGGCGCGGTGGGGTCGCGGTAGACGGCGTCGCTCATGACAGGTGCGCCAGCCGTGCGAGGGCGACCGCTCCGGCGCAGCCGTCGGCCACCCAGTCCAGGCTCAGGCCGTGCGCGCGGAGGCGTTCTGCCAGCGGGCCGGTGAGCGGCCCGTCGGGACCGAGGAGCCCGCCCGTGGCGACGATCCGCTCACCGGGGCGCGGTTCCAGCGCCCGTACGGCCTCCAGCAGGTGGTCCGCCGCCTCGCTGAGGATCGCCTGCGCCACGGCGTCCTTCTCGGCGGCGGCCTCGGCCACCAGCGGGGCGAAGCGGGCCAGCCGGATCGGCGGGTCGGCCATGACGGCGGGCAGCAGATGGCGGCGGAAGTCCTCACGCCGGGCGCGTTCCCAGCCGGGGACGCCGGTCGGGTGGGCTCCGGTATCGCTCGGCGGGACGGCGCCGCCACGGTCGTACGAAGGGATTCCGCCCTTCGGGAGGACGTCGACGGGCAGGTTCAGGGTGCGGCCGACCCAGCCGGCGAGGACCGTCGGGCGGCCGCGGCCGTCGGCCATGCGCAGGGCGGCGCGGACCGCGCTGCGGCCGATCCAGAAGCCGCTGCCCTCGTCGCCGAGGAGCCAGCCGTCGCCGTCCACGGTGGTCGTGGCGTGCCGGTCGGTGATGCGCATGGCGACCGCGCCCGTGCCCGCGACCAGGGCGAGGCCCTCGGAGGGGGTGCCGGGGGCGGCGGCGAAGGCGGCCTCGATGTCGCTGCAGACGCCGACGCGGACGGCCGGTACGCCGAGGCGGCGCAGGGCCTCGGTGAGGGCCGTGCGGGCCCTGCCGGTGCCGGGGTCGTCCTCGGAGGCCGCCGTGGCGCCCGCGAAACCGCCGGTCACGGCCACCACCCGGGCGCGGGCCTCCTCGGGCACCACCCGGGCGAGCGCCTCGGTGAGGTGGTCGGTGAGCTGCGGGACCGGGACCGTCATGGCGTTGCCGGGTCCGCCGGCGCCCTCGCCCAGCACACGGCCGTCGTCGGCGTCGGCGAGGACCACGCGGGTGCGGGTGCCGCCGGCGTCGAGGCCGATGACCAGGTCGCGCCGGTCGCGCGGATCGTGGTTCAAATCATTACCCATCGATGACTATGGTGATTGATACATTCGCGCAGGACAAGAGCTGGACAAGAGCAGGACCCGAGGAGGATCCCATTCCCACGCTCCGCTTCGGCGTCAACTACACGCCCCGCCACGGCTGGTTCCACGCCTGGCACGACTTCGATCCGGTCCGCACCCGCGAGGATCTGGCCCAGATAGCCGGGCTCGGCCTCGACCACGTCCGGGTCTTCCACCTCTGGCCGCTCCTGCAGCCCAACCGCACGCTGATCCGCACCGCGGCCGTGGACCAGCTGGCGCAGCTGGTCGACCTGGCCGCCGAGGCGGGCCTCGACGTGCTGGTGGACGGCGTGCAGGGCCATCTGTCGAGCTTCGACTTCTATCCGGAGTGGACCCGCAGCTGGCACCACCGCAACGTCTTCACCGACCCGGAGGCGATCGCCGCCCAGGCGGACCTGCTCCGCACCCTCGGCCGGGCCCTGTCCGGCCGCCCGAATCTCATCGGCCTCCAGCTGGGCAACGAGCTCAACAACCTCGTCGAGCACAACCCGGTGACGCCGGCGGAGGTCGACCACTACCTGGACTCGCTGCTGGCGGCCGCCCGGGACGGCCTCGGCGCCGACGGCGGCCTGGTCACGCACTCCGCGTACGACGCGGCCTGGTACGGCGACGACCACCCCTTCACCCCGGAGGCCTCGGCCCGCAAGGGCGACGTCACCACGGTCCACCCCTGGGTCTTCTCCGGTGGCTGCGCGAGCCTGTACGGCCCCCGTTCCCCCCAGGTCCTGCACCTCGCCGAGTACGGCACGGAACTCGCCACGGCCTACGCCGAGGACCCCTCCCGCCCTGTCTGGATCCAGGAGACGGGCGCCCCCGAACCCCACATCCCGGCCGCCGACGCCCCGCACTTCGCCCGCGAGACGATCCTGAACGCGGCGGGGTGCGCGGGCCTGTGGGGCGTGACCTGGTGGTGTTCCCACGACGTGAGCCGGTCCCTGGCGGACTTCCCGGAGCTGGAGTACACGCTGGGGCTGTTCGACGCGGAGGGGCGGCCCAAGCCGATCGCGGAGGCGGTGGCGGCGACGGTCTCCGAACTGCGCGCGGGTTCGCCGTCGGTCGAGCCGCGCGACACGGCCCTGGTCCTGGACTGCACGCCGCACACGCGCTCGGTGTCGGGTCCGGGCGGGGCGTACTTCGAGGAGTGGATGCGGTTGCGTCAGCAGGGGGTGCGCCCGGCGGTGGTACGAGCGGAACGGGCGGGGGACGAGACCTACCTGTCGGCGAGAGGAATCAAGGAGCTCATAGCCCTTCCGTGACGGTGAGCCCCTTCAGGGGAAGGCAGATCACCGCGCCACGGCCAGTACTTCGGCCACCGCCCGCAGATTGACCTTCCCCCGCCCGTAGGAACACACCGCCCCGTCCTCCGCCAGCCCCGTGGCGACCCGCACCGCGCCCGGCCTGCGGACCAGCAGCTCATCCCGCACGCGGGCCTGCCACGGGTACAGGCCCGCATCACACGTGGCCACGACCAGCGGCGCACTCCGGGCCTCGGCCAGAATCACCTCGACGAGCGCGGAGGGGTCGACCGGCTCCCCGGCCACCGCCGTCCCCGTGGCCGTCGGGTCAACGGCCAGCACCTGGGTCAGCAGATCCTCCCCACCCCAGTTCAGCGCGGGATGCGGCGCCGGAAACAGGTCGACGACGTGTGCGCCGGCCACGGGTACCGGGAGCGCCTGCGCGCGCACCGCCCGCCGAGCCGCCTCCAGCCCCGCCCCCCAGTCCCACACGGCGACCTCGGCGGTCGGCGTCGCGTACCGCTCGACCAGCCGCTGAACCCGCCCGGCGGCCTCCAGCACCCGCTCCTCGCCCAGCACCCCGTCCCGCAACGCCTCCAGCAGCGCGTCCCGGCACTCCAGGGTGACCCCGAGATCCGCCACGGCGACGATGACCTGGTCCGCCCCGGCGGCCAGGGCGATCCGCGCGCCCGCCGCCTCCCCGTACAGGTCGGAGATCGCCTTCATCTCCAGCGCGTCGCTGACCAGCACCCCGTCGAAGTCCAGCTCGCGACGCAGCAGGTCCCCGAGGATGCGCCGGCTGAGCGTGGCCGGCCGGTTGGCGTCCAGTGCCGGAAAGACGACATGCGCGCTCATCAGCATCGGCACGCCCGCGGCGATCGCGGCCCGGAAGGGGTCGAGGTCGAGTTCGTCGTACGGCCGCGGGTCGACGGCGAGTTCGCGGTGGCTGTCGGTGAGCGTGCCGCCGTGCCCGGGGAAGTGCTTGGCGCAGGACGCGATGCCCCGCGCCTCGGTGGCCGCGATCCAGGCGCCGAGGTGCCGGGACACCAGCGCGGTCTCCTCGCCGAAGGCACGCGTGCGCACGATCGGGTTGTCGGCCTGTCGCTGGACGTCGGCGACGGGGGCGTAGGAGGCGGTGATGCCCAGCGTGGCCAGGTGCCCGGCGAGGGCGTCGGCGCAGCGGGCGGTGAGGTCCGGGTCGTCGACGACGCCGAGGGCGTAGGAGCCGGGGACCTCCGGGGCGCCCACGGCGTCCAGGTGGCCGATGCCGCCGCCCTCGTTGTCGATGGCGACGAGCAGGTCGGGGCGCAGGGCCCGCAGCGTGTCGGTGAGCCGGCGCACCTGTTCCGCGTCGCGCACGTTGCGGGTGAACAGGATGACCCCGCCGAGACCGCGGTCGATGAGCCGCTTCAGGGTGTCGGGGACGGCCGTGGTGCCTTCGAAACCGGCGACGAGACAGCGGTGGGCGGCCTCGTCGAGGTCGACGGGGAGGGCGGTGCGGGCAGACGGGCGGTCGGTGTGGGTCACCCCCGGAATCCTCTGGCTCGCTCAGCCGAAAGTCAACAGACCAATGGTTCGGTCATTCATCCCCCACCTGTTCCTGGAGGTTGTTCCTCGCACGGTCACCCGGTCAGCCAGGCGCGGATCGCCGCGGCCGTGGAGTCGGCGTCCTGGTGGACGAGGGAGTAGTGGTCGCCGGGGACGTCGGCGGTGTCGTGGGGCAGCGGCCAGTGCGGCAACCAGTCGCCGTCGGGGTCGGCGCGCCGCATCTCTGTGGTCGGGTGGCCGCGAAGCAGCAGCGTCGGCACGGGCGGGGCCTCGGCGGCCGGCTCGAGATTCCAGCCCTCGAGCACGCGCGCATAGCCACCGCCCGCGATGAGCAACGAGTCGTCGAACTCCTCGACCACGTCCTCCGGCAGGGCGGCACCCGCGGCCATCAGGGCGAGTGCGCGGGCGTCTCCGCGCTGGAGGACACCCACGTGGGAGTCGAGCAGCACCAGCCCGGCCGGCGGCTCTCCGGTGTTCGCCAGGTGGCGGGCCACCTCGTGCGCGATCACACCGCCGGCGCAGTAGCCGACCAGTACGACCGGGCCGCCCCGGGCGATCTCGCGCACCGCGTCGGCGTGCGCCCGTGACAGCGTCCGCATCGAGTCCGGAACCGCCCTGCGGGCGCCGAATCCGGGGTGCTCCAGCAGGTACAGGTCCCGTTCCCCGTCGAACTGTCCGGCCAGCCCGGTGGGGACCCGGTGGAAGGGCGCCAGGTAGTCGGGGAGGTAGGCGAGGGCCGCGGCGCGTCCCCGTCCGCCGGTGCCGCCGTGGGCGAGCCGGACGGGTCCGACGACGTGCCGGGCGCGGTCGTCCGCGGTGAAGGACGGCAGGGCGTACGAGGCGACGTACCGCAGGGTCATCGCCTCCAGCGGACCCTGCTCGCGCAGGACGCGGTGGTAGAGGGTGCTGAACCGGTAGGCGGGTGACGGCACTTGGGCCGCCGTGTCCGTCACCTCAGCGTCATCGGTGTCCTCCGGCAGCGCGCCCGCCTCTCCCAACCTGCCGAGGAGGTGCGCCGACAGCCCCTCCAGCGTCGGGTGTTCGAGGACCACCGTCGGCGCCAGCCGCACCCGGGTGAACGCGCTGAGCCGGTTGCGGAACTGAAGGGCGGTCAGCGAGTCGAAGCCGAGCTGCCCGAACTCCCGGTCGGCGGGGAACGCGTCCGCGTCGGGGAAGCCGAGTACCGCCGCCAGTTCGGCGCGGAGCAGACCGGCCAACACGCCCACGCGGTCGGCCTCGGGAGTCGCGGCGAGCTTCTCGCGCCAGGCACCGGGAGCCTGGTCGGCCGCCGGTGACACGGCAACCGGGGCCGGGCGCGCCGGGCCCCGGTCCGCGAGCAACGGCAGCGGCGAGCCGCCCTGCGGGGCGCGGGCGAACGGGACGGGCACCAGCACCGGTGCCGCCGTGCGCAGCGCGGAGTCCAGCAGTTCGACGCCCTCGCGCTCGGTGATCGCGGGCACCCCGCCCTCGGCCGACAGGTGCGGTGCGACCCGGCCCGCCATGCCGTCGTCGTGCGCGGTGCTCCACGGACCCCAGGCGAGCGACCGCGCGGGCAGCCCGCGGGCGGCCCGGTACTCGGCGAGCGCGTCGAGGAAGCCGTTGGCGGCCGCGTAGTTGGACTGTCCCGGCCTGCCCAGCACTCCCGCGGCCGAGGAGTACAGCACGAACGCGGACAGTCCCAGGTCCGCGGTCGCCTCGTGCAGATGCCAGGCGGCGTCCGCCTTGGGCGCCAGCACTTCGGCCACCCGCTCCGGCGTCATGCCGTCCACCACGCCGTCGGCCACGACCCCGGCGAGATGGAACACGCCGGTCAGGGGCGGCTCGCAGGAGTCGACCAGCGCGTCGACGGCCCTCCGGTCGCTCACGTCACAGGCCACCACCCGTACGCCCGCGGCGAGTTCGGCGGCCCAGTCGGGGGTACGGCCGCCTCGGCTCGCCAACAGCAGGTGCCGGACCCGGTGTTCGGTCACGAGGTACCGGGCGAGGCTCGCGCCGAGCGCTCCGGTGCCGCCGGTGATCAGTACGGTGCCGTCGGGGTCGAGGGCGGGGGGAGCGGCACTCGCGGGACCCGTGGTGACCAGCCTGGGCACGAGGACCGTGCCGTCGTGCACGGCGAGTTGGGGTTCTCCGGTGCGCAGGGCGGCGTCCAGTGCCGCGGGCGTGGCGGTGCCGCCGCGCAGGTCGACCTGCGCGATCCGGCCGGGGTGCTCGGACTGGGCGCTGCGCAGGAACCCGGCGACCGCGGCCTGCGCCGGGTCCGGGTCGTCCCCGGTGGCGTGGTGGGTGAGCACCAGCAGCCGGCCCGGACGGGTGTCGGCGACCCAGTCGTGTACCCGGGCGAGGACGGCCGTGACGAGGTCCCGGGTCCGGCCCGGCATGTCGTCACGGGCCCGGCTCGACAGGTCCGCCGCATCGAGCAGTTCGTGCTCGGTGCCGGCGTGCCCGGCTTCCGCGGCACGTCGCCAGGCCACCTTGTACAGCTCGGTGGGCCGGACCTTCGTCACCCGGGTGACCAGGGACTCGACGGTGGCCAGCGGCCGCCCGTCCACGCCGGTCAGCGTCACCCGTACCTCGTCGGCCCCGAGACGCTCCAGACGTACCCGCGCGGCGGCGGCGCCGGTCGCGTGCACGGTCACGCCGGTGCAGGCGAGCGGAACCCGCGCCTCGCCCGGCCCCTCGACCAGCAGCGCGGCGTGCAGGGCGGCGTCGAACAGCGCGGGGTGCAGGGTGTACGAGCCGGCGTCCGCCGCCTCCTGAGGCCGCAGCGCCACCTCGGCGAACGTCTCGTCGCCGCGCCGCCAGAGCCTGGTGACCGCGCGGAAGGCGGGCCCGTAGTGGTGCCCGTACGCGGCGAGTCGCTGATAGTCGACGGCGAGCTCCTCGGCGCCGGCGGGTGGCCACGGCGTGTCCTGAGCGGCTTCGGGAGGCGTACCGACCGGGGCGACCGACGCGCCGGCATGGCGGGTCCACGTCTCGTCCGTTCGCGCCCACACGGTGACCGGACGGTTCCCCTCCCGGTCCGGGGCGTCCGCGACCACCTGGATCCGCACCTGCTCGGACCCCGGCAGCACCAGCGGCTCGTGGAGGACCAGCTCGGACAGCCGTAGCGGCCCCTCCGCCACGTCCGCCCCCGCCGCCCGGAAGGCCAGCTCGGCGAAGACCGTCGCGGGCACCAGCACCCGGTCGCCGATCACATGGTCCGCGAGCCAGGGCTGCCGCGCGGTGGACAGCACGCCGCTGTACCGGGTGCCGGGCCCGTCGGCGTCCGGCTGTGCCTCGCCGACCAGCTTCCGGTCGTCACCGCCACGGTGGTCGCGGGCGTCGAGCCAGTAACGCTGCCGCTGGAAGGGGTACGTCGGCAGCGGCCGCCGCCGGGCGCCGGTTCCGGCGTACCGGGACCGCCAGTCCACCGGCACCCCGTGGACGTGCAGCTCCGCCAGAGCGACGGCCGCCTCGGCACCGGACGTGAACAGGGCTCCGGAGTCCGGTTCGACGCACTCCTCGGCCGCCGTGATCAAGGCCGCCGACGGCCCGGCCTCCACGTACGCCGTGACCCCCGTCCGCGCCAGCCATTCCACCGCGTCGGCGAACCGCACGGTCTCCCGCGCCTGCCGTACCCAGTACTCGGCGGTCCGGATCGCGTCCGGCTCCGGGCGGCCGGTCAGCGTCGACACCACCGGTACGGACGGCCGGTGGTAGGTGACCGACTCGGCGACCTCCCGAAACCCGTCCAGCACGGGGTCGAGCAGCGGCGAGTGGAAGGCGTGGCTGACCTTCAACCGGGTCGCGGTACGCCCGAGCCGGTCGGCCAGAGCGGACACCGCCTCCTCGTCGCCGGACAGCACCACGGACTCGGGTCCGTTGACCGCCGCGACGGCGACCCGGGCACCGGGCACCTCGTCGAGCCGCTTCAGCACGTCGGCCGGCGACGCCCGTACGGCCACCATCGCGCCGCCTGCGGGCAGTTCGGCCATCAGACGGCCCCGCGCGGCCACCAGCCGTACCGCGTCGGCCCGCGAGAACACGCCCGCGATGTGCGCGGCGGCCAGTTCGCCGATCGAGTGGCCCACCAGGAAGTCCGGCCGCACACCGCAGTCGGCGAGGAGGGTGTGGAGGGCGACCTCGTAGGCGAACAGGGCGGGTTGGGCGTAGTCGGTGCGGTGCAGGAGGTCGCTGTCGGGGTCGTCGATCACCTCCCGCAGGGGCCGGTCGAGCAATGGGGCGAAGGCGTCGCACAGTTCGCCGAAGGCGCGGGCGAACACGGGAAAGTCCGAAGCCAGTGCACGGCCCATGCCGGTCCGCTGGGCCCCCTGGCCCGCGCAGAGCAGCGCCACCTTGGAGGTGCCGCGTGCGGTGCCCTTGCGCAGCGCGGGGCTGTCCGCACCTTCGGCCAACTCCCTGAGGCCGGCGAGGAGTCCGCCGGTGCCGGTGGCCAGTACGGCGGCGCGGCGCTGGAGCGGGGCGCGGGTGGTCGCGAGCGAGTACGCGACGTCCAGGGCCGCCGCTTCCCCGTCGACTTCGGCCAGCGCGGTGGCCAACTCCCGGGCGTGGGCGCGCAGTCCGGCCTGGTCGCTGCCGCCGACGAGCCAGGAAGTGACGGTGCGCGGGCCCGAGCGGACGCTCCGGGGCTCCTCCTCGGCCGTCGCCGGCTCCTCGATGATCACGTGCGCGTTGGTGCCGCCGATCCCGAACGACGAGACCGCCGCCCGGCGCGGCCGTTCGCGTTCCGGCCAGGACCGGGCCCGGTCCAGCAGCCGTACCGCCCCGTCCGACCAGTCGACGTGCGGCGACGGCTGCTCCGCGTACAGCGACCTGGGCAGTTCGCCGTGGCGCATCGCCTCGATCATCTTGATGACGCCGGCCACCCCGGCCGCGGCCTGGGTGTGCCCGAAGTTCGACTTGACCGAGCCGAGCCACACCGGGTCGCCGGGGTCGCGGCCCTGGCCGTACGTGGCGAGCAGGGCGCCCGCCTCGATGGGGTCGCCGAGCGCGGTCCCGGTGCCGTGGCCCTCGACGACGTCGACGTCGTCCGTGTTCAGCCCGGCATCGGCCAACGCCAGCCGGATCAGCTCTCGTTGGGCTTCGCCGTTCGGGGCGGTGAGGCCGTTGGACGCGCCGTCCTGGTTCACGGCCGAGCCGCGCAGCACCGCCAGGACCGGATGGCCGTTGCGCCGGGCGTCCGACAGCTTCTCCAGCAGCACCAGGCCGACCCCCTCGGCCCACGCGGTGCCGTCGGCGCCGTCGGCGAAAGACCGGCAGCGGCCGTCCGGCGACAGCCCGCGCTGCCGGCTGAACGCCACGAACGGCTTCGGACTGGCCAGCACGGTCACCCCGCCGGCCAGCGCGAGGGTGCACTCTCCGGCGCGCAGGGCGGCCGCGGCCAGGTCCATGGCGACGAGGGAGGACGAGCAGGCCGTGTCGACGGTCAGGGCCGGGCCGCGCAGGCCCAGCACGTAGGAGATCCGCCCGGAGGCCACACTGCCGGACGAGCCGACGGCGATGTGCGACTCCAGCGCGTGTGCCGAGGCCTCGGCGCCGTATCCGCCGTGCATCAGACCGACGTAGACGCCGGTGGCGCTGCCGCGCAGCGAGGGCGCGGGGATGCCCGCGCGCTCCAGCGTCTCCCAGGCGACTTCGAGCAGCAGCCGGTGCTGCGGGTCGGTGGCCGTGGCCTCGCGCGGCGAGATGCCGAAGAACAGCGGGTCGAAGTCGGCCGCGTCGGTGAGGAAGCCGCCGCGTCGGGTGTACGTCGTCCCGAGCCGGTCGGGGTCGGGGTGGTACAGGGCGTCGACGTCCCAGCCCCGGTCGGCCGGGAACTCCCCGGTGGCGTCCACCTCGTCGGACACCAGCCGCCAGAGGTCCTCGGGCGAGCGCACCCCGCCCGGGTAACGGCAGCCGACGGCCACGATCGCGATGGGCTCGGCGGCGGGGCCCCGGCGGGGGTGTGCCGTCTCGCGGGCACCGCCGTGCAGGCGCTCGTCCAGGTGTGCGGCGACGGCGGCGGGGGTCGGGTGGTCCCAGACCAGGGTGGCGGGCAGCCGCAGTCCGGTACGGAGGCTGAGCCGGTGCCACAGGGTCATCGCACCCATGGAGGTGAGCCCGAGGTCGGCGAAGGCGGTGTGCGGGTCGATCGCCGCGGCGTCGGTGACGGGCGCCTCGGGGCGGGCGGTTGCCTCACGGCCGACGGACCGGTCACGGCCCACGGTCTGTTCACGGTCGGCCGCGGCTTCCCGCCCCTCGACCGCCGTCTCTCGCCCGGCAGCGTTCCACCGGGGCCCCGGGGCCCCGAAAGCCGGGGCTCCCGCGGCCGTCACACCCCCGTCGGCGGCGCCACCGATCGCCGCCGTCTCCACGCACACCAGCTCGGTCAGCACCGCCCGACGCTCCGCCGGGATCCGGTCGGCGAGGCCCGCGAGGGCCTCCTCGGACGGGCGCGCGGCCAGGCCCTCCCTGAGGACCGCCCGCCGGGGCTTGCCGGCCGCGGTGCGGGGGATGGCCGGCGTGAACAGGACGTCCTCGGGCACCTTGTGCGCGGAGAGCACCTCGGCGCAGGCCCGCAGCAGTCCGCCCGTGTCGAGGTCCCGCTGCGCCGGTACGACGAACGCGACCGGGACCTCGCCGAGCAGCGGATGCGGCCGCGCCACCACGGCCGCGTCCAGCACCCCGGGCAGCCCGCGCAGCACCTGCTCGACCTCGACGGGGTCGACGTTCTCCCCGCCCCGGACGATCCGGTCGTTCGCGCGCCCGGTGACGGTCAGGTACCCGTGCTCGCCCAGCCGCCCGAGGTCGCCGGTGCGGTACCAGCCGTCGCCGTCCACCCCCGTCCCGTCGTGGTGGCCGAGCATGAGGCCGGGCCCGCGCACCCAGATCTCCCCCTCGGCGCCCACGACCTCCGCCCCGGTCCCGGGATCGACGAGCCGCACCTCCATGCCGGGCAGTACCGCGCCGCTACTGCCCCGTACCCGCGGCCCGGACAGGGACTCCATCGCGATCTTGCCGCAGGTCTCGGTACTGCCGTACCCGTCGAGAAGCGGTGCCCCGAGCCGGCCCTCGACCCGCTCCCGCAGCTCCGGCTCGCTCGGTGCCCCGGCCGTGACACAGACCCGCAGCGAGGGCACCTCACCGAGTCCGGCGTCCAGCAACTGCTCGTAGGTGAGCGGCACTCCGCCCAGCACGGTCGGCTCGAACTCCTGGACCATCCGCACCAGCGCGGCCGGTTCGCGCATCGCGGTGATCCGCGCGCTGCCGCCCGCCACGGTCGTTCCGAGTACGCAGAGCGAGTGGGCGTAGGTATGTGCGAGCGGCAGCGGCCACAGCAGCCGGTCGGCCGCCGACAGTCCCAGCCGGGGCACATAGCAGGTGACCGGCGACCAGAGCGCGGAGCGCTGACTGGCGACGGCGGCCCTGGGGGTGCCCGAGGTGCCGGAGGTGTAGAGCAGCCAGGCGGGCTCGTCCAGGCCGAGGTCGTCGCGGGGTTCGGGTGAACGGCCGTCCGCCACCAGGTCGTCGAAGTGCGCGACTCCTTCCGGCGCCGGGCCGTCCCCGGTCACCACCAGGCGCGGTGACCGCTCCCCGACCACGCTGGCGATCCGCGCCAACTGCCGCCGGTCGACGACCAGTACGTCCGGATCGCAGTCGGCGAGCAGCGCCGCGAGCTCGGCATGGGTGCCCCGCGGACTCAACGGCACCCCGACCGCGGCGGCCCGGACGGTGGCGAGCAGCCCCTCGACCAGCTCCACGCTGTTGTCGAGGCAGAACGCCACCCTGGCCCCACGCCCCACCCCGAGCGCGCCCGCCAACCGTCGCGTCCGGAACTCCAGTTCGGCCCAGCTCACCGCCCGCCGGTCGTCGGCGAACGCGAGTTTCCCGCCGTACCGCGAGGAGTTCTTGACCAGCAACTCCGCCACGGGCCGGACCTCGGCCACTGCCCCGACGCGCATCGGGCCTCCTTCTGGATCACCGAATCCGCACCGTATCCCGCCCGCGCGCCCGACACCGCATCGCAAATGGGGGCCGGGCGAGCGGAGTTGGCGGAACCAGCCACCGAACTCGGCACACCCGGCCCCCGTACTCCCGCCCCTCGGCAGGATCAAGAACCGGTCATGCGGCCGAAGCGGGCCGCACCGCCACCGACAGGGGGGACGGCGGCCGGACCCGCGGGCCGACTCATCGGCCGCTCGCCGCACGGGAGTTCTGGGCCGGGCCTGCCGCCCCCACGGCAGGGATCGCGACGGCCCTCCGCACGCCATCACCCACGGCCCCGGCAGCGAGCCGGCCGCGGCGACCGGAACGCCCGGGCCGCGACCGCTGCGCGTCAGCTCTCGTCGGCCGTCAAGCGCAACGAGATGCTGTTGATGCAGTACCGCTGGTCGGTGGGTGTCGGATACCCCTCGCCCTCGAACACGTGGCCGAGATGTGAGCCGCAGCGGGCGCAGCGCACCTCCGTCCGCACCATTCCGTGCGAGCGGTCCTGGATCAGTTCGACGGCGTCGGTGTCCTTCGGGTCGTAGAAGGACGGCCAGCCGCAGTGGGACTCGAACTTCGTGGTGGAGGTGAAGAGTTCGGCACCGCAGGCGCGACAGGAGTACACGCCGGTGGTCTTGGTGTCGGTGTACTCACCGGTGAAGGCGGGTTCCGTGCCGGCCTGGCGGAGTACGGCGTACTCGGCCGGGGTCAGCTCCGCGCGCCACTGCTCGTCCGGCTTGTCGACGTCGTACGACATGACTCTCAGCCCCTTACTTCGCGAGACGGTCCAGGATCAGCGGGCCGAGGTCGGTGACATCGCCCGCGCCCATGGTGAGAACGAGATCACCCGCCCTCGCCATTCCCGCGACCACCTCCGGCACGTCCGCCTTGTCGTGGACCGGCGTCACGTCCGCGCCCGTGGCCCGCGCCGCCTCGATGATCAGCTCGCTCGTCACCCCGGGGATCGGGTCCTCGCGGGCCGGGTAGATGTCCAGGACCAGCGAACCGTCCGCGAGGGCGAGCGCGTCGCCCATCTCCTTGCCGAGCTCCTGCGTCCGCGAGAACAGATGGGGCTGGAAGACGACCAGGATGCGGGCGTCACCGGCGGCCGCGCGCATGGCCTCCAGGTCCGCCGTCATCTCGGTGGGGTGGTGGGCGTAGGAGTCGATGACCTGCACCCCGGCCGCCTCGCCCTTCAGCTGGAGGCGCCGCTTGACTCCGGTGTACGCGGCCAGGGCCGGCGCCAGTCCGGCCGCGGGGATCCCGAGCGCCACGCCCGCGGCCAGGGCGGCCACCGCGTTGTGGGCGTAGTGGCGGCCGGGCACGGAGACGGTGAAGGTGAGCGGCGAACCGTCCAGCTCGACGGTGACCTCGCTCTTGAGGCCCTGCGCGACGACCGAGAGCACGCGCACGTCGGCGTCCTCGGCGTCGCCGTACGTCACCACGCGCACGCCGCTCGCCGTGACCCGCCGGGTCAGTTCCCGGGCGCCCTCGTGGTCCGCGTTGATCACCAGCGTGCCGCCCTCGACGACCCGGCCGACGAACGTCTCGAAGGACTCGTAGATCTCTTCCATCGACGCGTAGTTGGCGTGGTGGTCCAGCTCGACGTTGAGGACGATGGCGACCTCGGGGGCGTACTTGTGGAAGCTGCGGTCCGATTCGTCCGCCTCGGCGACGAAGATCTCGCCCTCGCCGTGCAGGGCGTTCGAGCCGGGGGCGTCCAGGTCGCCGCCGATCGCGTACGAGGGCTTCAGGCCCAGCTCGGACAGGGAGACCGCGAGCATCGAGGTCGTGGTCGTCTTGCCGTGCGTCCCCGCGACCGCGATCGGCCGCAGGCCGTCCATCAGCGAGGCGAGGGCGTCGGACCGGTGCACGACGGGGATGCCGAGCTCGGCCGCCCGGGCCAGCTCGGGGTTGTCGGCCCGGATCGCCGACGACACGACGACACAGGTGGCGTCGGACGCCAGGTGCTCGGCCGCGTGCCCGATGTGCACGGTCGCACCGAGCGCGCGCAGGGCCTCCGCGGTCGCGGACTCCTTGGCGTCACTGCCGGCGACCTTCGCCCCGCGCTGCGCGAGGATCTTCGCGATCCCCGACATCCCGGCCCCACCGATCCCGATGAAGTGCGGTCGGTCCATGGCGGTAGGAAGGCCGGGTGCCATGCGTGTGTCTCCCCAAGGTGGTGCGGTACGGATGCGGGGTCAGCCTATGCCTTGCTGTGCGAGAACAGCTTCAGCACCGGTACGCCCACCTTGTGACGGGCCCGGGACGCCCAGTCGCGGTGGAAGAACTCCTCCACGTAGTGGGGGTCCGTCAGCACGATCACCTCGTCCGCGCCGATCTCGCCGACGAGGGACTTCAGCGCGTCCAGGGGGTGGTCCTCGATGAGCCGCCCCTCCGCCTCGCTCCCGGAGGCTCTGAGCGCCTGCAGGGACACCTCCAGGGCGCGCTCCCCCACCCCCTTCGCGGCCTCGCCCTCGGGCGTCTCCCGCTCCCGTACGGCCTCGTCCAGCTCGCCCAGCGCCACGTCGTCGATGGCCCGCAGCAGCCGGTCGGCCTGATCTCCGCGCGGCTGGAGCAGCACATGGAACGCGACCGACTCGTCGCCGTGCAAGGTGGTGACGAACTCCACGTCGGCAGACGTCAGAGCCTTCTCGATCATCAAAACGCTGGTGAACACCGGGCGTCCCCTTCTCTGCGCTCTGCGGAAACCATCCTGCCCCGTGATCGCACGGGTACTGCCGGATTCAGTGTGCCCGCCGGAAGCCAACCGGAACGACAGATTCCGCCGATGTCGGGCTCAGCGGTACCGATCGCACCCGCATCCGGGCGGTCAGGTCCTGCGATACCTGCTGAAGAGGAATCCGTCCTCCTCCAGCAGGGAGGCCAGTGCGAACCGCGAAGGGACCGCCACCGACGGTCCTCCCGCGATCCGCTGCGCGTCCCCCGCGGTGAGCATCGGGGACAGGGTGAGACAGAGCTCGTCGAGCACCCCGGCGGCCACCAGCTGACCCAGCAGCCGGGGGCCGCCCTCGGTCAGCAGCCGGGTGTGCCCCAGCTCGGCGAGCGCCCGTACGGCCCGCGCGGGGTCCACGCCGACACCGTCCCCGGCGATCACCACCCGCGCGCCCGCCTTCTCGGCCGCGGCGATCCGGTCCGGTGCCGCCGCGGCACCCGTGAGGATCAGCGTGGGCACGACGGGCGAGGTGTACAGCGGCAGCGAGAAGTCCAGGTCCAGGCTCGCGGTGATCACCGCGATCGCCGGGACCGGGCTCTGTCCTGCCGCCTCCCGCATCCCGGCGAACTCGTCGCGCACGCGTGCGGGCCGGTAGCCCTCCTGCCGGACCGTTTCCGCACCGGCGATCACCACGTCCGCCAGCGCGCGCAGCGTCCCGAAGATCCGCATGTCGGTCGCGGTGGAGATGGGCTGCGAACGGCCGTCGTGCTGGGCGGCGCCGTCGAGCGTGGAGACCATGTTGGCGCGCAGCCAGACCTCGGGGGTGCCGGGGCCGGGGCCGAGCTCGGGGTACGCGTAGGCGGCGGCCAGCTCGGCGAGGCTCCAGTCGTGGCCGGCCTCCCCTTCCTGGCTCCGGATCACTGTCTCGTCGGTCACAGGGAACAGGCGTCGCATGTCGTGCAGTGTGGCACGGCGCTTAGCATGGTGAACCGTGTCTACTTCCCCCGCCGCGTCCGGGTCCGGTTCGATGACCGACACCGCCCCGCCGTCCCTGTGCGACCGTGAGCCGCACGTCCCCGCGGACCGGCTGGTCGCCGAGATGGTGCCGCCGCCGCGGTTCGACTCGGTGCGTTTCGACACGTACATCCCGGACCCGAACCAGCCCAGCCAGACCGAGGCCGTGCGGGTCCTGGAGGGCTTCGCGGCGGGTCTCGGCGGCGCGCACGCGATCGGCGGCGGCAGGCGCGGCTTCCTCGGACTCGGCAGGCCCAGGGCCCCGAAGACCCCGGCGGGCCCCCGCGGCGTCTACCTCGACGGCGGCTACGGCGTCGGCAAGACCCACCTGCTGGCCTCCCTCTGGCACGCCACCCCCGCCGAGCCCTCCCTGAAGGCCTTCGGCACCTTCGTCGAGCTGACCAACCTCGTCGGCGCCCTGGGCTTCCAGAAGACGGTCCAGACGCTCTCCGGCCACCGTCTGCTGTGCATCGACGAGTTCGAACTGGACGACCCGGGCGACACCGTCCTGGTCTCCACCCTGCTCGGCAAGCTGGTCGACGCCGGCGTAGCGCTCGCCGCCACCTCCAACACCCTGCCGGGCAAGCTCGGCGAGGGCCGGTTCGCGGCCGTCGACTTCCTGCGCGAGATCCAGGGCCTGGCGGCACACTTCCGCCCGCTGCGCATCGACGGCGAGGACTACCGCCACCGCGGGCTGCCCGAGGTGCCGGCGCCGTTCACCGACGAGGAGGTCACCAAGGCGGCGTACGCCACCGAGGGCGCCTCGCTCGACGACTTCCCGAGCCTGCTGGCACACCTCGCCAAGGTCCACCCCAGCCGGTACGGCGCCCTGACCGACGGGCTTGAGGCGGTCTGCCTCACCGACGTGCAGCCGGTGCCGGACCAGTCGACGGCACTGCGGCTCGTGGTGCTCGCGGACCGCCTCTACGACCGCGAGGTACCGGTGCTGGCCTCCGGGCTGCCCTTCGACCGGCTGTTCAGCGAGGAGATGCTGAACGGCGGCTACCGCAAGAAGTACTTCCGCGCGATATCCCGGCTGACCGCGCTGGCGCGCGACGCCAAGGGTCTCGTCGCGTAATCACGGCGAAACGTCGCACGTCAAGGGCCAGTTCGCGTCAGCGACCCGGCGCGCTTCAGCCTCTCTTCAGCCGGAAACGCTAAGTTAACCCAGCAAACGACTTTGCCGAGTTAAGGTGTTTCTTGACCAGTCATTGACCAATGGTTGGTCTGGACTAGAAGCGTGAACTGCCGAGAGGGGGACGCGTGTTCCGAGGTGCGACGGCACGGACCGTGGTAGCGGCCCTCGCCACCCTTCTTCTGGCGCTCCCCTTCTTCGCGTCCACCGAGGAATTCGCAACCGCGCACACAGGCCGTCAAGCTGAGGCCAAGGCTCAGCCCGGAACCAAGCTCTCCGGCAAGGCGTCACGCGCCGAAGCCTCCGGCAAGCGCCACTGCAACCACGTCGGGAACCCGACCGGTCCCCTGCGCACCCGCGACCGGCACCGCGCCGTCGACCTCGCCCCCGAGGGGCCCGAGCGCTCACTACCGGCTCGGGAGCCGGCGGCCACGCCCGAGCGGGTCGCAGCAGGCGAGTTCCTCCTGTCGAGACCCTCGACAGCCCACGCTCCGGCGGCACTTCAGGTTTTCCGCTGCTGACAGCAGAGCAGTGCCACCTCTGTTCCCCCACCTGTCATGTAAACCGACGCGCCCCCACGGCGCGCCAGGTAACCCGACGCGCCCCCACGGCGCGCCAGGAGGAGTCACCACATGCAGCCCCTCATCGACAACGCCCGTACGTTCGGACAGCGCCCTGAGGAGTTCGCCAAGCTGGCCGAAGGCCAGTCCCCCCAGGTTCTGTTCATCACCTGCTCGGACTCCAGGGTCGTACCGGCCCTGATCACCGGCGCCCGACCGGGCGAGCTCTTCGAGCTGCGCACCGCGGGCAACATCGTTCCCCCCTACGCCTCCGAGCCCCCCACCAGCGAGGCGGCCACCATCGAGTACGCCGTGGAGGTGCTGGGCGTCCGCGACATCGTGGTCTGCGGGCACTCGCACTGCGGCGCCGTCGGCGCCCTCGTCCGCGGCGACGACCTGGACGCGGTGCCGGCCGTCCGCGACTGGCTCAACCACGCCACCCCGCGTCCGGCAGGCACGACCGAGGACCCGGAAGTGGCCGAGGGTGTGCAGAACCACGTCCTGGCCCAAGTGCTGCGCCTGCGGTCGTACCCGTTCATCGACAAGAAGCTGGCGGAGGACCAACTGACCCTGCACGCCTGGTACTACGAGGTGCACACGGGCGCGGTGCGCGTCCACCGCGCCGAGACCGACGCGTTCGAGGGTCTGTGATCGCCGTGCTGACCAAACACCCTCACCTGCGGCAGGACTTCGCCGCCTCCCTGGTCGTCTTCCTGGTCGCGCTCCCGCTCTGCGTGGGCGTGGCGGTCGCCTCCGGTGTCCCGGCCGAACTAGGCCTCGTCACCGGCATAGTCGGCGGCATCGTCACCGGTCTGATGCGGGGCAGCAGCCTCCAGGTCTCCGGGCCCGCGGCCGGTCTGACGGTGCTCGTCTACGAGGCGGTCGACGAGTTCGGGCTGCCCGCGCTCGGCGTCATCGTGCTGGCCGCCGGTCTGCTCCAGCTCGCCATGGGCGCCCTCAAACTGGGGCGCTGGTTCCGGGCGATATCCGTCTCGGTCGTCGAGGGCATGCTGGCCGGTATCGGCCTGGTGCTCATCGCCGGGCAGCTGTATTCCGCTGCCGGGCTGAAGGCGCCCACCTCCGGCATCGACAAGATCCTGGGGCTGCCCGGCGCCGCCGTCGACGCGCTCGGCAGCACCACGGCACTCGCCTCGCTCGCCGTCGGCGCGGGCACCGTCGCGGTGCTCGTGCTGTGGAAGAAGCTCCCGAAGAAGGCGCAGACCGTGCCCGGCGCACTCGCCGCGGTCCTGCTCGCCACCCTGGTCACCCAGGTCTTCGGTCTGTCGATCGCCACCGTCGAGGTGAACGGCCTGCTGGACTCCGTCCAGCCGCCCGGCACGGACGCCTTCGGTGAACTGGCCGGCCCGGCCATCTTCGGCACGATCATCGCCTTCACCCTGATCGCCTCCGCCGAGAGCCTGTTCAGCGCCGCGGCCGTGGACCGGCTGCACGACGGTCCGCGCACCGAGTACGACAAGGAGCTCATGGCCCAGGGCGCGGGCAACGCGGTGTGCGGCGCGCTCGGCGCCCTGCCCATGACCGCGGTCATCGTGCGCAGCTCCGCCAATGTCCAGGCGGGCGCGAAGACCAAGGCCTCCCGGGTCATGCACGGCGTGTGGCTGCTGCTGTTCGCGGCTCTGCTGCCGTCGACGCTGGCGCTCATCCCGCTGCCCGCGCTCGCCGGCATCCTGGTCCACGCGGGCTTCAAGCTGATCCCCTTCCGGGGGATCGTGTCGCTGTGGCGCGGCCACCGCGGTGAGGCGCTGATCCTGGTGGTCACGGCCGTCTCGATCGTCGCGGTGAACATGTTCGAGGGCGTGCTGATCGGTCTGGCCCTGTCGGTCGCCAAGACCGCGTGGGAGGCCTCGCACCTCAGGCTGGAGATCGTCGACAAGGGCGCGGGCCCGATCCAGGCGCACCTGTCGGGCAACGCGACCTTCCTGAGGCTGCCGAAGATCCTCGACAGCCTGGAGTCGCTGCCCCAGGACCGTCCCGTCGAGCTGGACCTCTCCGGTCTGCACCACCTGGACCACGCCTGCCGTACGGCCCTGGAGAACTGGGCCGAGCGGCACAGCGCGGTCGGGACGGAACCGGTCCGGGTCACGGAGCCGGAGCTGGTGAAGGCCCCCACGCCGTAGTGCTCTCCCGCCCGGTCCGGGGCCGAGCGTGGCCCCGGACCGGGAACCGGGCATATCGTTGCAGGAGCAGACATACAGACCTCTGGACGAGGAAGTCGGAATGCTCCAGGAACTGGTGACGGCGGCCGTGGCGGCCGGTGCCGCGGGGGTCGTCTACCTCGCGGCGGCGGCGCGGGTCGTCAGGCAGTACGAGCGCGGGGTGGTCTTCCGCCTCGGGCGGCTCGCGGGTGAGGTGCGCGAGCCCGGGTTCACGGCGATCGTGCCGTTCGTGGACCGGCTGCACAAGGTGAACCTGCAGATCGTCACCATGCCGGTGCCGGCCCAGGAGGGCATCACCCGGGACAACGTGACGGTGCGCGTGGACGCGGTCGTCTACTTCCGGGTCGTCGACGCGGCGAGCGCCCTGGTCAAGGTCGAGGACTACAAGTTCGCCGTCTCCCAGATGGCCCAGACCTCGCTGCGCTCGATCATCGGCAAGAGCGAGCTGGACGATCTGCTGTCCAACCGCGAGAAACTCAACGAGGGCCTGGAGCTGATGATCGACAGCCCGGCCGTCGGCTGGGGGGTCCAGGTGGACCGCGTCGAGATCAAGGACGTGTCGCTGCCGGACGCGATGAAGCGCTCGATGGCCCGGCAGGCGGAGGCCGACCGTGAGCGGCGGGCCCGGATCATCAACGCGGACGCCGAACTCCAGGCCTCCAAGAAGCTCGCGGAGGCCGCCGAGCAGATGTCCGAGCAGCCCGCCGCGCTCCAACTCCGGCTGCTGCAGACGGTCGTGGCGGTGGCCGCCGAGAAGAACTCGACGCTCGTCCTGCCCTTCCCCGTGGAGCTGCTGCGCTTCCTGGAGCGGGCGCAGGAGCACCCGACCGGGACGTGACGGGCGGGGACACGCTACGCGCGTGGTTCACGGGGGCCGACCCAGATGATAGACACAGCGAGGTCACAGTCCTGTCCGCCAGCAGGAAGGTTGCTTCGCCATGTCCGCAACACGACGTCAGGTCCTGGCCCGTTCCGGTGCCTTGGGCGTGGGCATCGCCTTCACCGGCGCCCTCTCCGAACTCTTCGCCGGCACCGCTGCCGCCCAGTCCCTCGGACACACCGGCTACGGCCCCCTCGTCCCCGACCCGAAGGGCCTGCTGGACCTGCCGAAGGGCTTCCGCTACAAGGTCCTCTCCCGCGAGGGCGAGCAGCTCCGCTCCGGCGAGGGCAAGGTCCCGTCCAACCACGACGGCATGACCGCTCTGCCCGGCAGACACGGCCGGGTCCACCTGGTCCGCAACCACGAGAACCGCCCCACCGCGGCGATCGCCGTTCCCACCGTCGAGGGCCTGACCTACGATCCGGCCGGCAAGGGCGGCTGTACGGCCCTCACGCTGGACTCCGGCAACAACGTGCTCTCGGAGTGGGTCGCGATCGCCGGCACGGCCGTCAACTGCGCGGGCGGGCCCACCCCTTGGGGCACCTGGCTGACCTGCGAGGAGACCGAGGACAGGGCCGGCACCAACGGCTACACCAAGGACCACGGCTTCATCTTCGAGGTCGACCCGGTCGATCCGCACCGCTCGGGGGCCGTACCGCTGACCGCGATGGGCCGCTTCCAGCACGAGGCCATCGCGATCGACCCGAAGCGCGGCATCGTCTACGAGACCGAGGACGCCTTCCTCAAGCCCTTCGGCCTCTTCTACCGCTTCCTGCCCAACAAGCCGGAGGGCGGCCTCGGTTCGCTGCGCGCGGGCGGGCGGCTCCAGGCGATGCGGGTGCCCGGCGTGCCGGACCTGTCCGCGATCCAGGAGACCGGTGCCTGCTTCGAGGGCATCGAGTGGGTCGACGTACCGGACCCGCTGGCCGCCGAAACCCCCGTCCGGTTCCAGGACTTCGGTCCGAAGGGCATCACCCATGCCCAGAAGCTGGAGGGCTGCTACTGGGGCGGGAAGTCCGTCTACTTCGTGTCCTCGTTCGCGCACAGCGCCGATGGCTCGGCCGCCGACCACTTCGGGCAGATCTGGCGCTACGACCCCTCGGCGCGCCGGCTCACCCTGGTGATCGTCTTCGGCCCGGACACCGACGTACAGCTGCCCGGCGAGTCCCCGGACAACATCTGCCTCGCCCCGAGCGGCGGCCTGATGGTGTGCGAGGACGGCAGCGGCGCCCAGCACGTCTTCGGCGTGACCCGGCACGGCGAGGTCTACGCGGTGGCCCGGGGCCGGCAGAACATCGGCACGCCCGAGGCACCGGAGTGGGGCGAGTTCGCCGGCGTCACCTTCTCCCCCGACGGGCAGACGATGTACGTCAACTGCTACACGCCCGGGACGACCTTCGCGGTGACGGGGCCCTGGCGCAGGTAGCCGTCCGCCACGACGGCTGGCGCGCCCCGGTCCCCCGGCGCAGGATCGAGGGGCCGGGCCCGGGCCGGAAGGGGTGCCCCATGGCGAAGAAAGGCTCGAAGACCCGCGCGGCGAAGAAGGGCGGGCACGACCTCGCCCTGCGCGAGCTGCTGCGCGTACCGGGCGGCAAGCCGGTGGACCTGGCAGCCCACGGCGCCCGGGAGACCCCGGCCGGCCCGCGTGACAAGCAGGCGGGCCGGGCCGCGATGACCGAGCTGGCCACGCCACTCGCCGACCTGCAGGAACGTCTGTGGGCGGCGAGCTCGGCGGGCGACCGGCGCCGGGTCCTGCTGGTGCTTCAGGGCATGGACACCAGCGGCAAGGGCGGCACGGTCAAGCACGTCATCGGCCTGTTCAACCCGTCCGGCTGCCGTATCCACGCCTTCAAGGCGCCCACGCCGAAGGAACTCACGCACCCCTTCCTCTGGCGCATCAAGAAGGCCCTGCCGCAAGCCGGTGAGCTGGGCATCTTCGACCGCTCGCACTACGAGGACGTCCTCATCGCCCGCGTCCGCTCGCTCGCCCCGGCCACCGAGATCGAGCGCCGCTACGACGAGATCAACCGATTCGAGAAGGCCCTCACCGACGACGGCGTCACCGTCGTCAAGTGCTTCCTGCACATCTCGTACGAGGAACAGCGCGACCGGCTGCTCAAGCGCCTCGACCGTCCGGACAAGCACTGGAAGTTCAACGTCTCGGACATCGACGAGCGCGCCCTGTGGCCCGCCTACCAGCAGGCGTACGAGACGGCCCTGGAGCGCTGCTCGACGCCGCACGCCCCGTGGTACCTGGTCCCCGCCGACCGCAAGTGGTACCGGAACTGGGCGGTCAGCCGGCTCCTCCTGGAGCACCTGTCGGAGCTGGACCCGCACTACCCGGAGGCCGACTTCGACGTGGCGGAAGCCCGCAGGCGGCTGCTGGAACAGTGAATCCCGGGGTACTCGGGGCGCATGACCGAGAACCGGCACGTCAAGGGCTCGTACTGGCTGGAGACGGCACCCGGCGGGCCCCGGCCGCCACTGACCGAGGACCTCGACGTCGACGTGGCCGTCATCGGGGCCGGCATCGCCGGGCTGAGCACGGCGTGGGAGCTGACGCGGGCCGGCCGGCGGGTGGCGGTCCTGGAGGCCGGGCAGGTGGCCGCCGGGGTCACGGGACACACCACCGCCAAGCTGACCGCCCTGCACACACTGATCTACGACAAGCTGCGCCGCACCCGCGGCCCGGAGGGCGCCCGGCTGTACGCCCGCTCGCAGAGCGAGGCGATCGAACGGGCCGCCCGGATCGCGGACGAGCTGGGCGTCGACTGCGACTGGGAGCAGCGCAGCGCCTACACCTACGTCCGTGACGAGAGCCGGGCCGAGGAGCTGCGGGCCGAGGCGGCGGCCGCCCTGGAGGCGGGACTGCCGGCGTCGTTCGTGACGGAGACCGGGCTGCCGTTCCCGGTGGCGGGCGCGGTACGGGTGACCGGGCAGGCGCAGTTCCATCCGCGCAAGTACCTGCTGGCCCTCGCCGAGGACCTCGTCGCCTCCGGGGCGGCCGTCCACGAGCACACCGCCGTCCTCGGGCTGGAGGAGGGCCGGCCGTGCCGGCTGTCGACCGACACGCGGGCCACGGTGACGGCCCGGGACGTCGTGGTCGCCACCCACTACCCGATCTTCGACCGGGGCCTGCTGTTCACCCGGCTCTCCCCGCGCCGCGAGCTGGTCGTCGCCGGGACCATCGACCGGGAGCGGGATCCGGACGGCATGTTCATCACGCCGGACGAGGGCACCCGCTCGGTCCGCACGGCTCCCTGGGATGCCGGCCGGCGCCTGCTCATCGTCACCGGCGAGCACTTCACGCCGGGCACGGGCGACACCCGGGCCCGGTTCGACGACCTCTCCGCCTGGGCCGTCCGGCACTTCCCCGGCGTCGAGCTCACCCATGCCTGGGCCACCCAGGACAACGACCCCACCGACACCGTGCCGATGGTCGGCCCGCTGCACCCGGGGGCCCGGCACACCTATGTCGCCACCGGCTTCGGCGGCTGGGGCATGAGCGGGGGCATCATGGCGGGCAGCCTGCTCGCCGCCCGGATCACCGGCGAGGAGTGCGCCTGGAGCGACCTGTACGACCCGCGCCGCCTGCTCTCACAGGTCCGCGAGGCCCCGTCCTTCCTGAAGACCCAGGCGCAGGTGGCCCGTCACTTCGTCGGCGACCGCCTGCGTCCCGCGCCCCCGCTGGAGGCGCTCCCGCCGGGAGAGGGCGCCGTGGTCCGCGTGAACGGCGACCGCCTCGCGGTCTACCGCGACGACGACGGCGCCCTGCACGCCGTCTCCGCTCGCTGCACCCACCTCGGCTGCCTGGTCTCGTTCAATGGGGCCGAGGACGCCTGGGAGTGCCCCTGCCACGGCTCCCGCTTCGACACGGACGGCAAGGTGATCCAGGGACCGGCGACCAAGCCGCTGGAGCGGCGGGACATCTGAGCGGGTGACGTCACGGCCGGGGTGAGGGGCGTATGAGATAGTTCGCCCTATTTTCATATGGTGATCACTCTTGTACGACGCGTCACCGCCGCCTGCGTCCTCGGCGCCGCCCTCACGGCCTGCGCCGCCACTCCCCACCCGGCCCCTCGGACGGCCCGCCCGGCCCCCTCCGCGACCTCCGCGCCCGCGGCCTCCGCGCCACCCACGCTCGCCCCCGGCCCCGGAGGCCTGACCCCCGTCTTCAAGAACGGCTCCCGCTCCCGCGGCAGGACGGTCGCGCTCACCTTCGACGCCGACATGACCGCGGATCAGGGGGCCCGGGCGGCGGCCGGCGAGCACTTCGACAATCCCGGGCTGATCGCGGCGCTGCGCGCCCTGAAGGTCCCGGCCACCGTGTTCATGACCGGGCGGTGGGCCGAGGAGTACCCGGAGCAGGCCCGCTCCATCGGGCGGGACCCGCTCTTCGAGGTCGCCAACCACTCCTACAGCCACTACGCCTTCACCGACCACTGCTACGGGCTGCCGACGGTCTCCGGTGACCGGATGCGCGCGGACGTGGAGCGGGCGTACGCGGCGCTCCGGCGAGCGGGCGTGCCGGACGCGAGGCCGTACTTCCGTTTTCCCGGCGGGTGCTACGACCGGCGGGCGCTGAAGGCGCTGACCCCGGTCGGCGTGACCGCCGTCCAGTGGGACGTGGTGAGCGGCGACGCGTTCGCGACCGACGCGGAGGCCGTGTCCCGGCAGGTGCTGGAGGGGGTGCGGCCGGGGTCGGTCGTGGTCATGCACTGCACGCGCAGTGCCGCGCCGACGACGGAACGGGTGGTACGGACGGTGGTGCCGAAGCTGCGGGAGCGGAGGTTCCGGTTCGTGCAGGTGTCCGAGCTGATCGGGTCCTAGGCTGGAGGTATGAGCGAGGACCACCGCACGATCGGCGACGTGCCGAAGCCTCCGGTCGCCGACGGGCCGCCGTACGCCGAGTGCGTGCTGTGCCGGGAGCCGACGGAGTACCCGGAGTCGTACAAGGCGATCACCCTCTGCCCCGCCTGCGAGTGGCAGGAGGCGCAGCGGACGGCTTGTTCGGGGTGACCTTAGGGTTGTCCGGGTGAGCCACGACGTGACGCCCCCGACCGACAGCCCCTTCCGCCCCGAGCCGACCGCTCGCGACCAGGCACCCCAGTTCGTACTGCCCCTGGTCGCCCGTATCGAGAAGGCCGCTCCGCCCGCCCGGACCGACGCCCTCGAGACCGCTGCCCGCGCCGTTCTCGTCATGCTCGCCGACGCGCGCTCGGTCGGCGACGGGGAGTGGGCCGAGGCCGTACGGGACTGGCAGGACGCCCGCATCCGCAAGGTCGTACGGCGGGCCCGGGGAGCCGAGTGGCGGCGGGCCGAGGCGTTGCCCGGGATCACCGTGACGGGGAAGACCGCGGAGGTACGGGTGTTCCCGCCCGTGCCGCTCGACGGGTGGCCCAAGGAGCTGGCCAGGCTCCAGGTCTCCGGTACCGATCTCGACGACCCCGAGCCGCCCGTCGAGGCGGATGCGACCGCTCCCGTGCTGTGGCTCAGCCCGGACCTCGACATGTCGGCCGGCAAGGCGATGGCCCAGGCCGGTCACGGCGCCCAACTGGCCTGGTGGGAACTGTCCGACGAGGAGCGGGACGCCTGGCGGGACGCCGGGTTCCGGCTCGCCGTACGGACCGCGGATCCCCGACACTGGGCCGAACTCACCACCGGCGGGCTGCCGTTGGTCCGTGACGCCGGGTTCACCGAGATCGCGCCCGGCTCCTGCACGGTCGTCGCGGACCATCCGGCGCTGCGATGACCAGGGTCGACGGGCGCGTCGAGCGGGGCAACCGGACCCGGCGGACCGTGCTGCGACGGGCCGTCGACATCGCCTCGGTCGAGGGGCTGGAGGCGCTGTCCGTGGGGCGGCTGGCCGGGGAACTGGAGCTGAGCAAGAGCGGGGTGTTCGCGCTGTTCGGCTCCAAGCTGGAGTTGCAGCTGGCGACCGTGCGCGAGGCCTCGCGGATCTTCGTCACCGAGGTGCTGGAGCCGGTGTCCGAGGCGGCCGACGGGGTCGACCGGCTGCGGGGCCTGTGCGAGGGCTGGCTGCGGTATTCGGAGCAGCGGGTCTTCCCGGGGGGCTGTTTCTTCTACGGCGTGATGGCCGAGTTCGACGCGCGTGAGGGAGTGGTCCATGACGCCCTCGTCGAGGCACAGCGCGCCTGGCTCGCGGAGTTGGAGAGGTGCGCCGAGCGGGCGAGGGCCGCGGGTGAGCTGGACGCGGACACCGATCCGGCGCAACTCGCCTTCGAGGTGGTCGCGTTGATGGAGGCGGCGAACGCGATGTCGGTGCTGCACGGTGAGTCCGCTCCCTATGCCAGGGCGCGGCGGGGCATCGCCGCACGGCTGCGAGACCTCCTCCGAAACTAGTAGCACGATCGTTCGTCTAGTTTTATGGTGGTCGTACGCCCTGGACCTGATCACCGAGGAGTGCTGATGGACGTGGTCGAGCTGAACCGGATCGCCGTACAGGAGGCTGCGCGGGTGGTGGAGCTGGCCAGGGACGGGGACTGGGCGCGGGACACCCCCTGCGCGGGGTGGGACCTGCGGCGGCTGGTGGCGCACATGACCGCGCAGCACCACGGGTTCGCGGCCGCCGCACGCGGCAGGGGCGGCGAGTTGGGCTACTGGCGGGAGGCGGAGGAGGAGGCCGAGCCCGCCCGGGCGCATCGCGCGGCCGCCGACGCGGTGCTCTCGGCGTTCGCCGAACCGGGCGTGCCGCAAAGGGAGTTCGTGCTGCCGGAACTGGGCGGAGGGTTCGCCGGCCGTACGGCGATCGGCTTCCACCTCGTCGACTACGTCGTGCACGCGTGGGACGTGGCGGCCGCGCTCGGGGTACGTCTCCGGCTGGCCGACGAGGTGTGCCTGGCGGCACTGGCCGTGGCCCGACGCGTTCCGACGGATCCCACAGGCCGTGGGCCGGGATTCGCGTTCGCCCCCGCGCTGAAGGTTCCGGAGGGGGCCGGGCCGTTGGAGGAGACGCTGCGGCTGCTGGGCCGCGAGCCCGAGGCGTGGCCCGGGACCGGTGTGTGACCTCGCCGGGCATGGGGGGGCCAGGCCGTTGGAGGAGGCGCTGTGGGTGTCGGGCCGGGGGCCCGAGGCCTGGCCCGGAACCGGTGTGCGACCTCGCCGGGCAGGGGGGCCAGGCCGTTGGAGGAGGCGCTCTGGGTGTCGGGCCGCGAGCCCGAGGCGTGACCCGGAACCGGTGTGTGACCTCGCCGGGCAGGGGGGCCGGACCGCTGGAGGAGACGCTGCGGCTACTCGGCCGGGGGCCCGAGGCGTGGCCCGGAACCGGTGTGTGACCTCGCCAGGCAGGGGGGCCAGGCCGCTGGAGGAGGCACTGCGGCTACTCGGTCGCGAGCCCGAGGCCTGGCCCGGGACCGGTGTGCGACCTCGCCGGGCATGAGGGGGCGGGCCGTGGAAGGAGGCGCTGTGGGGGTCGGGCCGGGAGCCGGAGCCTGGAGCGGACGGGTGGGGGACGTCGTCTGCCCGAACCTCAAATGTTGCTCTGAACGTCCCCCCGGCACGGTTCGGGCCCGGACCCCAGGGCCATACCTCCGTCACGCCGAGCGGGAGAGGCCGAGGGGGACGGACCATGGAGCGACTGGGCACGGGGATCGGGTGGCGGCCGGAGATCGCGGACGCCGTGGAGGGCATGCCGGGCATCGACTGGGTCGAGGCCGTGGCCGAGAACGTGTGCCCCGGGCACCTGCCCGAGTCGCTGCGGCGGCTGCGCGAGCGCGGCGTCACCGTGGTGCCGCACGGCGTCTCGCTCGGCCTCGGCGGCGCGGAGCGGCCCGACGCGGGGCGGCTCCTGGCTCTCGCCGAGCGGGCGGAGGCACTGGGATCGCCACTGGTCACCGAGCACATCGCGTTCGTCCGCGCGGGCGGCCCGCTCACCGCCTCCCCACGGCTGGAGGCCGGGCATCTGCTGCCGGTCCCGCGCACCCGGGACGCCCTGGACGTCCTGTGCGAGAACATCCGCATCGCGCAGGACGCGCTCCCGGTTCCGCTCGCCGTGGAGAACATCGCCGCACTGATCGCGTGGCCGGGTGAGGAGATGACCGAGGGGCAGTTCCTGTACGACCTCGCCGACCGGACGGGGGTACGGCTGCTGATCGACGTGGCCAACCTGCACACCAACCACGTCAACCGCGGCGAGGACCCGGCCGAGGCGCTCGCCGAGCTGCCCCTGGAGGCCATCGCGTACGTCCATGTCGCGGGCGGGTTCGAGCGGGACGGCGTGTGGCACGACAGCCATGCCCACCCGGTTCCGCGGCCGGTCCTCGACATCCTCACCGACCTCGCGTCCCGGGTCTCGCCGCCCGGGGTGCTGCTGGAGCGGGACGAGAACTTCCCCGAACCGGCCGAGCTGGAAGGGGAGTTGGCGGCGATCCAGGAAGCGGTCGAGAAGGGGGGCGGCGTGCGGGCCGGCGGTGCGTGGCGCGCCGCCGCCTCCGCGGAGCCGTCGACCGTCTCGACCGACCCCGCCCGCCAGCGGCTCGCCCTCGCCCAGACCGCCCTGCTCTCCGCGCTCGTGGCGGGGACACCGGTACCGGAGGGGTTCGACCGGGTGCGGCTGGGGGTGCAGGCGCGGGCCCTCGCGGGGAAGCGGGCGGATGTGGTGGCCAAGGTGGCGCCCGAGCTGCCGGTGATCCTCGGGGCGGGTTACCGGCCGGCGTTCCTGGCGTACGCGCAGGGGGCGCCGATGACCGACGGGTATCGGAGGGACGCGCTCGACTTCGCCGGACACCTCCTGCTGGGCGAGGAGGTGAGGGACGCCCGGGTGCGGCGGGAGCTGCGGGAGTGGTGGCTGGAGCGGTCCGGACCGGCACCGAGGTCCCGGAGGCCGGGGGTCAGGCTGGCCCGGGCCACGCGCAGGGCTCTGCTGCGGCGCTGAGGGGGCGAGGGGAGGGTCTGTCGCTCACCGGCGCCGGGGGGTGCCTCGCTCCGCCCCGCGGTCGGCGAAGGGCCGCACGGACCCGGCAGTAATATGTCAGTCCCGCACCTGAAACCCACTAGCGTGCGGTGCCGCAACAGGAGGCACCATGCGACCGCGACCGCCCGTCAAGGGGCGAGGCATCTTCTCCGGCACCGGGGTCATCATCGCCGGGCTGACGGCGACCCTCGTCGCCCTGCTCATCCCGATCTGGTCGTACGCCGACCGCTCCGGCACGGGACTGAGCGTGCTCAACGCCGGGACCGTGACGACGCCGTACGGGCCGCTCTCCGCGCTGGACCGGGAGTTCGTCACGAAGGTGCGGCTGGCCGGGCTGTGGGAGCTGCCCGCGGGTCAGCAGGCGCAGCAGAAGGGGACGACGCAGGCCGTACGGACGGCGGGGCAGCACCTCGTGGAGGGGCACACGTTCCTCGACGCACGCGTGCGTGACGTGGCGTCGAAGCTGGGACTCGCCCTGCCCAACGAGCCCAACGACCAGCAGAAGCAGTGGCTCGCCACCCTGGACCAGGCGCAGGGCGTCGACTACGACCGCCAGTTCGCCAACATCCTGCGCCTCGCGCACGGCAGGGTGTTCTCCGTCGTCGCCGAGGTCCGCGCGAGCACCCAGAACTCCCTGGTCCGCGCCCTGGCCGACGACGCCAACAGCACCGTACTGGACCACATCAAGATCCTTGAGGCCACCGGGTACGTCGACTTCGGCGCGCTGGCCCGGGACATGGCCACGGGCAGCACCCCGCCGATCACCAACTCCCCCGCGCCGCCCGGTCCGACGACCGACCCGGGCCAGGTCGTGCCGGTCACCCCGTCGCCGTACGCCACGACCTTCACCCTGCCCCCGGCCGCCTCCAGCCCGCCGCCGGAGCCCGTGCCGTCGTAGTTCACTTCCGGACAAACGGAACGTCACACACCGACAACACTCCGTCCGGATCGTGAACAGCCCATGGCGCCGCCAGGAGCCTTTGGCATAGAAACGCGGCATGTTCTGGGTTCTTCTCCTGTTGCTGGCCTGGGCCACCGCCGGCACCGCGTGCACCCGGCTGTGCCTGGCCGCCGTACACGCGGCGGCCGCGGACGCGGACACCCGGGCACACGATCTGACGCTGTACGAGGCCGCGTTCCTGTCCGGTGGACCGCGGCGGGTCGCCGATCTGACGCTCGTCTCCATGGCCCGGCAGCGACGGCTGCTGCTGGCCCACACCGGCTGGGCGACCGTCGTCGATCCGCGCGGCCGGGACGAGATGGAGCGCACGGTCCTCGGAGCCATCGGGCCGGAGGGGCAGTCCCGGATCGCTCCGGTGCGGGCGGACGCGGCCTCGGCGGACGCGGTGCGCAGCCTTGCCGCCCGGCTCGTGGACGCGGGGCTCGCCGTGCCCGACGGCGCCCGCTCCGGCATCGCGGTGGCCGTCCGCCAGGTGCGGCTGGCCGCGGCGGCCGTCGTCGCGCTGGGCGCGATCGCGCTGCTGGTGCCCGCCCCGTCGGAGATGCCGCGGCACCTGGTCGCCCTCTGGTTCGCGCTGCCGCTCGCCCTCAGTCTGAGCTGTCTGGCCATCGCGCGGATCGAGGTCCACCCGTACTCGCGCTGGGCGTCCCCGGCGGGCCAGCGTCTGCTCGGCGCCCTGACCCGGCGCCCCGGCGGCACGGACGAGCGGACCTATCTCACCTCCGTCGCCGTACGCGGCATCAGCGCGATCGGCGAACCGGGCCTGCGCGCGGCCTTCGCCCACCGCGAGCAGCACCACGGCCCGCACCGCGAGCTGTGGCGAGGCGAGCGGCCCGGCGGACACGGCGAGGAGCACCGCCGTCCGCACCGGCGCGACTGACCCCACCCGGGGGCGCACGGAGGCATTGGGGCCGACACCGGCGGGGCGGTGCTTGCCTTCACCCACGGCCGAACCAAACATCCCTTTTGTCGCTGCTGCGCACCGAAGGGACACCGATGAGAGCTCCCGCCCTCTTCACGGCCGCCGGATCCTTGCTCCTGACCACGCTCGCCGCCGCACCGGCCGGGGGCGCTCCGGCCGCCCCGGGCGCGGCGGAACTGCACGGCACCGCGGTCGCCGCTGCGCGCGCCGGGGCGGCCGGCGTCCGCTTCGGCGCCTGCCCCGCGGTGGAGGACCTGCCCGAGGACGTCCGGTGCGGCACGGTGTCCGTCCCCCTCGACTACGCGCGTCCCGACGGCCGGCAGATCAAACTGACCGTCAGCCGGGTGCGTGCCACCCAGCAGGACCCGCGCAACAGCAAGCGCCGGGTACCCCGGCAGGGCGCCCTGGTCTTCAACCCCGGCGGCCCCGGCGCCTCCGGCATGTACTTCCCGCTGGTCGGCGCGCTCCCCGAGTGGAAGGGGCTCGCCGCGGCCTACGACCTGGTCGGCTACGCCCCGCGCGGGGTCGGCCGTTCGGCGCCGCTGTCCTGCACGGACCCGAAGCACTACTTCAAGGCGCCCACGCAGGCGCCGACGCACCCCTCGGAGTCGTACAAGAAGGAACGCATCGCGCAGGCGAAGGCGTACGCGCGCGGATGCGCGCAACGGACGGGCGCGGCCCTGCGGTACTACACCTCCCTGAACAACGCCCGGGACCTCGATGTCCTGCGGGCCGCGCTGGGCGAGCAGAGGCTGACGTTCATGGGGGCGTCGTACGGGACCTACTTCGGCGCGCTGTACGCGACGCTGTTTCCCTCACATGTGCGGCGGATGGTGTTCGACGCGGCGGTGGACCCGGATCCGGAGCAGGTCTGGTACCGCAACAACCTTGACCAGTCGGCCGCCTTCGAGGGCCGCTGGGCGGACTTCCGGGAGTGGGTCGCCCGGCACGACGACGTGTACGGGCTCGGGGCCACGGCCGACGAGGTGCTGCGCAGCTACGAGAAGGCGGCGGCGCGGCTGGCCGCCGAGCCGGCCGGCGGGAAGGTCGGGCCGGGGCAGCTCCAGGGGGCGTTCCTGTCGGCCGGGTACTACGACGACTTCTGGCCGCACCGGGCACAGGCCCTGTCGGCGTATCTCAAGGGCGACCCGAAGCCGCTGATCCAGCAGGCGGGGCCGCATCAGGAGGCGGCGAAGGAGGCGGAGAACTCGAGCGCGGTCTACACGGCCGTCGAGTGCAACGACGCGCCCTGGCCGACGGAGTGGAAGGTGTGGGACCGGGACAACACCCGGCTGGCGCGGGTGGCGCCGTTCGAGACCTGGGACAACGTGTGGACGAACCTGCCCTGCGCGTACTGGCCGGCGCCGCGTCAGCAGGCCCTGGACGTGCGGACCGGGCCCGGTGAGGTGCCGCCCACGCTGATCCTGGCGGCCGAGCGGGACGCGGCGACTCCGTACGACGGTGCGCTGGCACTGCACCGGCGGCTGTCCGGCTCGGTGCTGGTGACCGAGCGGGACGCGGGCACGCACGGCATCGCGGGCGGCCCGAACCCGTGCGTCAACGGATACCTGGACGCCTATCTGCTGGAGGGCCGCCTCCCGGTGCGGCGCGCGGCGTGCTCGCCGCACCCCGAGCCGGAACCGAAGCCGGTGGCCGGCCTCCGGAAGGCGGCCGGCACACCGGTTCGCTGATCAGGCGAGGCCCGCCACGAGGTCGCCGATGTCCTTGCGGCGGCCCGTGTAGAACGGGACCTCCTCGCGGACGTGCATGCGGGCCTCGGAGGCGCGCAGGTGGCGCATGAGGTCGACGATGCGGTACAGCTCGTCGGCCTCGAACGCCAGGATCCACTCGTAGTCGCCCAGGGAGAAGGAGGCGACGGTGTTGGCGCGGACGTCCGGGTAGCCGCGGGCCATCTTGCCGTGGTCGGCGAGCATGCGGCGGCGGTCCTCGTCGGGCAGGAGGTACCAGTCGTAGGACCGCACGAACGGGTACACGCTGACGTAGTCGCGCGCGTGCTCGTCCGCCAGGAACGCCGGGATGTGCGAGCGGTTGAACTCGGCGGGGCGGTGCAGCGCCATGTTCGACCAGACCGGCTCGAGGGCGCGGCCCAGCTTCGTGCGGCGGAAGAGGTTGTACGCCTCCTGCAGCTGGTCGCTGGTCTCCGCGTGCCACCAGATCATGACGTCGGCGTCGGCGCGCAGCCCGGACACGTCGTAGGTGCCGCGGATCGTGACGTCCTTGGCGGCGAGCTGGTCGAACAGCTCCTGGACCTCGTCGGCGAAGCCGGTGCGGTCCTCGGGCAGTACGTCCTTCAGCTTGAAGACGGACCAGAGCGTGTAACGGATGACCTCGTTGAGGTCCTTGGCCAGCTTGCCCTTGTTCGGGACCCTGCCGGACTCGGGGGTGGGGGCGTCGTTGCTCATGGGTCTCATTCTCCCGCTCCGCCATGGAGACTCTGCACCGGGTTGGCCGTGAGCTCGCGTACGGCGGTCAGGTCGCCCTGGATCTGGTCCACGGCCGCGTATGCGCTCGCGATGCAGGCCGGGATGCCGACGCCGTCGTACTGCGCGCCGCACACCGCGAGGCCCGGGAGCTTGGCGACGTGCTCACGGATACGGGCCACGCGCGCGTGGTGGCCGACGGGGTACTGGGGCAGGCCGTGGGTCCAGCGGGTGACGCGGGTTTCGAGCGGGGTGGCGTCCAGACCGGTGGCCGCTTCCAGGTCGTGGCGGGAGACGTCCACCAGGTCGGTGTCGGCGCGCTCCAGGATCTTCGTCTCGCCGTAGCGGCCGACGGAGGTGCGCACGACGACCACGTCCGGGTTCTCGTCGGCGATCCAGTCCCACTTCTGGGAGGCGAAGGTGGACGCCTTGATGGTGCGGCCGTCGACCGGCGGGACGAGGAAGCCGCTGCCCGCCGGCAGGGCGGTGTCGGAGCGCCGGTAGGCGAGCGTGACCAGGGCCATGGAGGCGTACTCGACGGTGTCGAGCTCGCTGGCGGCCTCGGGGGCCTCGGCGCGCAGCAGACCCGCGGCGGCCGGCGCGGGGACGGCGACGATCACGGCGTCGGCGTGCAGAACGCGGTCCCCGGTGACGACCTTCCAGCCGCCGGAGGGCTCGCGGCGCAGCTCGGTCACCGGGGCGCCGGTGACGATGTCGCCGCCGCGCGCGCGAACCGCGTCGGCGACGGCGAGCGGGAGGGTGCCCACGCCGCCCTCGATGCCCATGAACACGGGGCCGGTCTGCTGGTTGGCGGCCATCCTCGCCTGGATCTCGCGGACGCCCTCGGTGAGCGAGGTGTGGGTTTTGGCGGCCTGGAAGAGCTGCGGGACCGCCGAGCGCATCGAGATGCGGTACGCGTCGCCCGCGTAGACGCCCCCGAGGAGGGGTTCGACGAGGCGGTCGACGACCTCGCGGCCCAGGCGCGCCGCCACGTACTCACCGACCGCCACGTCGTCGCCGACCTCCGTGCGGGGCAGCTCGGCGTCCTGCTCGATACGGGCGAGGCCCTCGTCGGAGAGCACGCCCGCGAGGGCGTCGGCGGTGCCGGGGACGCCCATGACGTGGCCCTTGGGCATCGGGCGCAGGGCGCCGCGGGTCCAGATCGACGCGGTCGCGGTGGCGGGCGGCTGGAGGCGCTCGTCGAGGCCCACCTCGCGCGCGAGGGCCACCGCCTCCGGCCTGCGGGCCAGCATCGACTCGGCGCCCAGGTCCACGCGCGCGCCCGCGATCTCACCGGGCAGCAGCTTGCCGCCGACACGGTCCGACGCCTCGAGCACGGTGACGTGCGCACCGCGCTGCGACAGCCGGTGGGCCGCGGCCAGTCCCGCGATGCCGGCTCCGATGACGACGACCTGTGATCCGCTCATGGCCCCAGCCTCTCAGACCCCACTGACAGTCCACCGGCGGCCCGGTGTCCTGCACGAGTCCTGACCGTGACCGCATCGGGACCGCCGGAGTCCAACGTTCGCACCCACTCCGGCGTCGAAGGAGCGTCAGTTGTTCACGACCCTCGGGGGGACGCCCGCATGCGCACATCACGATCACGACGTTCCGTACGGCCCGCGCGGGCCCTGGCCGGCCTCGTGCTCGCCGCGGGCCTCGCCCTGACCGGGTGCAGCGGAGGCGCCGACAGCAGCGACGGCGGCAGTGCCCTGTCCGACGACAAGGCGGCGCAGAGTCAGGCGGAGGGCGCGGCCGGCGACGCCGGTCGCGCGGGCGGCAAACAGGCCTCCCAGGCGCCCGCTCCCGCCGCGAACCACATCATCCGCACCGCCACGCTGACCGTGCAGGTCAAGAACGTGCCGAAGGCCCTCACCGCGGCCCGGACCACCACCGAGGACGCGGGCGGGTTCGTCGGCAAGGAGTCCACCTCCCGGGACGAGGAGGGCCAGGAGCAGACGGAGGTCGTGCTGCGGGTGCCCGTCGAGAAGTACGACGAGGTCCTTGCCGACCTGGAGGGTTCGGGCAAGCTCCTGGAGCGCACCGCGAACGCGCAGGACGTCACCGACCAGGTCGTCGACGTGCAGAGCCGGATCGCGACGCAGCGCGCGAGTGTGGCGCGGATCCGGGAGCTGATGGACAAGGCGACCGTGCTGAGCGACGTGGTGACCCTGGAGGGCGAACTGAGCTCCCGCCAGGCCGACCTGGAGTCGCTGCTGGCCCGCCAGGCGTCCCTGAAGGACCGCACGACCCTGGCCACCATCACCCTGTCCCTGTCCGAGAAGCCCGTCGTCGTGGCCGAGGAGGACGACGACCCCGGCGTCGTCGACGCGCTGGCGGGCGGCTGGGACGCGTTCGTGACCATGCTGCGCTGGATCGTGGTGGCGCTGGCCGCGGTGCTGCCGTTCCTGCTGGGGATCGCGTTGCTCGTGCTGGTGTGGCTGCGGCTGGTCCGGCCCCGGCTGCCTCGCCGGCCGGCCCCCGCGGCCGCCTCGACCGCCCTGGGCCCACTGCCCATGGCACGTCCCGTACCGGACCCGGAACGGGAGCAGGAGCGGGGCGGCCAGGACTGAAATGCCCCGCCCTCGTAGCGTGTTCGCATGAACATGAGCCGTACGCGGGACACGAGGGAACGTCTGGTAGTGATCGGCGGCGACGCCGCGGGGATGTCCGCGGCGTCGCAGGCACGCCGGATGAGGGGCCCCGGCGAACTGGAGATCGTGGCGTTCGAGCGGGGTCACTTCACCTCCTACTCGGCGTGCGGCATCCCGTACTGGGTGGGTGGGGACGTCGCCGGGCCGGACCAGCTGATCGCCCGTACGCCCGAGGAGCACCGGTCCCGCGGCATCGATCTGCGCATGCGCACCGAGGTCACGGAGATCGACGCCGACCGGCAGCGGGTACGCGCGCGTGACCTCGACTCCGGGGCCGAGTCCTGGACGTCGTACGACCAACTCGTGATCGCGACCGGCGCGCGCCCGATCCGCCCGGACATGCCGGGTGTCGACGCACCCGGCGTCCACGGGGTGCAGACCCTCGACGACGGCCAGGCGCTCATCGACACGCTGGCACACACGCGTGGCCGCAAGGCGGTGGTGGTGGGCGCCGGTTACATCGGCGTGGAGATGGCCGAGGCCCTGATCAACCGCGACTACGAGGTGACGGTCCTCAACCGCGGCAGCGAGCCCATGTCCACGCTCGACCCGGACATGGGCCGTCTGGTGCACGAGGCCATGGAGGGCCTGGGCATCACCATGGTCAACGACACCGAGGTGACCAAGATCCTCACGGGCGAGGACGGCCGGGTCCGCGCGGTGGCCACGCAGGACGCGGAGTATCCGGCGGACGTGGTGGTGCTCGGCATCGGCGTGCGCCCGGAGACGACGCTCGCCGAGGCGGCCGGTCTGCCGCTGGGCACCCACGGCGGCCTGCTCACGGACCTCGCGATGCGGGTGCGCGGTCACGAGAACATCTGGGCGGGCGGCGACTGCGTGGAGGTCCTCGACCTGGTCTCCGGGCAGGAGCGCCACATCGCGCTCGGCACCCACGCCAACAAGCACGGCCAGGTCATCGGCACGGGCGTCGGCGGCGGTTACGCCACCTTCCCCGGGGTCGTCGGCACGGCGGTCAGCAAGGTCTGCGACCTGGAGATCGCCCGCACCGGGCTGCGGGAGAAGGACGCGCGTCGGGTGGGCCTGCAGTTCGTGTCGGTCACGATCGAGTCCACCAGCCGGGCCGGCTACTACCCGGGCGCCTCCCCCATGACGGTGAAGATGCTCGCCGAGCGCCGCACGGGGCGGCTGCTCGGCGTGCAGATCGTCGGGAGAGAGGGCGCGGGCAAGCGGGTCGACGTCGCCGCGGTGGCGCTGACGGCGGGGATGACGGTGGAGCGGATGACGGCCCTGGACCTGGGGTACGCGCCGCCGTTCAGCCCGGTGTGGGATCCGGTACTGGTGGCGGCCAGGAAGGCCGTCGCGAAGGTGCGGGGCTCCTGAGGGCCGGTGCCTGTCCTTCGGATCGGGTCGGCCCGCAGGGACGGCCCCTGCCGGCCGGGGTGAGCGGCGTCTGGTGCGTGCGGCCGCGAGGCGGAGGAGGGCGGCGACGCGGAGCACCGGCAACCGACGACAACACGGCCCGGCCCCCGCCTTTCGGGCAGTGACGAGTGCGTGCCGGCCCCCGCGACGCCGGCCTGATCCGAAAGACGGGCCCTACGCCGTCCCGTTGATCCGCTCGATGGCCTGGCGGGCCTGGTCGGCCGGCGGGCGGGGCGGCAGCGCCGAGACGGAGGCGCTGGTGCTGGCGGGCATCGCGGACGGCTGCTCACCCGCCGGCTTGGCGTGCGCCGCGGACCGGGTGGACCTGAGCCGGTTGCTCACCGCCTCGTCGAGCGTCACCGGCCGCTGCATCTGGGACGCCAGCCGCCCGGCCTCCTGACCGAGCCTGGCCACGTCCTCCCACGGCAGTCGCACCACCAGGGAGAGTTCGGCTTCACCGTCGGGAAGAGCGTGCATCGGAGGAGTAATACGGTCGTTCATCGCTGTTCCTCACGTAGTCCCCGCGGCCCGCCTTCCCCGTGCCGCGGGCGGTTGAGGAGACATACGCACGCGTGCGTGCGGGTGTTCACCGAAGCGGCACCGATTCGCCGGGCCCATCGCGGGCAGTACTTCCTTGTGGTCATCCCCGTCCATGATGTGAACCCCGTGCGCCGCACCACCGTGGTGACGTACGCGCTCATCGCCGCGAACGTCCTCGTGTTCCTGTACACGCCCGGCCTGGCCGGCTCGGTGGCGGGCGACAGCAGCGTGTCGCAGCTGTGCCACCTCCAGGCGTTCCTGGACCACTGGGCGGCGATCCCACAGGAGTTGATCCACCATCAGATGCCGCACCTCGTCCCCACGGGCGACGTCGGCACCAACGCGCAGGGCGCGACGGGCTGTGTGGTGGCCCCGCCGGACTACGACAAGTCCCCCGCCCTGTCGGTCCTGACGGCGATGTTCCTGCACGGCGGCTGGCTGCACCTGCTGGGCAACATGCTGTTCCTGCTGATCTTCGGCAACAACGTCGAGGACCGCATGGGGCATGTGCGCTTCGCGCTGTTCTACGTCGTCTGCGGCTACGCGGCCTCGTACGGCTTCGCGCTCCTCAACGCCGACTCGGCCGACCCGCTGATCGGCGCCTCGGGGGCCATCGCCGGGGTCCTGGGCGCCTACCTGGTGCTGTATCCGAAGGCCAGGGTGTGGGTCCTGGTGCCGTTCCTGGTGTTCCTGCCGCTCAGACTGCCGGCCTGGCTGGTGCTGGGCTTCTGGTTCGTGCTCCAGGCGGTGTACTCGTCCGGCGAGGGCGTCTCCGCGGCGGGCACGGTCGCGTACGCGGCGCACGTCGTGGGCTTCCTCGTCGGGATGCTGCTCGCCTGGCCGCTCAAGCCGGGCACTCCCCCGCCGCCGGAACCGCGCGGCCTTCTGTTCGGCAGGAAGGCGCGGCCCCGGCACACGTGGTGAGGGCTTTTTACCGGGCCGTCTGCGTGTGGACGTACTCCACGAGGCGGGTGAGGGCGTCCGGGTCGGTGGACGGCATGACGCCGTGGCCGAGGTTGAAGACGTGGCCCTCCAGGCCCTCGGCCGAGTCGAGAACCTCGCGGGTCTTGGCCTCGACGGCCTCCGTGGACGCGAACAGGACCGTCGGGTCGAGGTTTCCCTGGAGCGCCTTGCCGGGGCCGACGCGGCGGACGGCCTCGTCGAGCGGGACGCGCCAGTCGACGCCGACGACGTCCGCGCCGGCCTCGCCCATGAGCCCCAGCAGCTCGCCGGTGCCGACACCGAAGTGGATGCGGGGGACGCCGTACCCCGCGACCGCCTCGAAGACCTTCGCGGAGGCGGGCAGCACCGAGCGGCGGTAGTCGACGGGGGCGAGGGCGCCGGCCCACGAGTCGAAGAGCTGGACGGCGGAGGCGCCGGCCTCGATCTGGACCTTCAGGAAGGCGGCCGTGATCTCGGCGAGGCGGTCGAGGAGGTCGGCCCACAGTTCGGGGTCGCCGTACATCATCGACTTGGCGTTCTCGTAGGTGCGGGACGGGCCGCCCTCGACGAGGTAACTCGCGAGGGTGAAAGGCGCGCCGGCGAAACCGATGAGGGGGGTCGGGCCGAGCTCGGCGGTCAGCAGGCCGATGGCCTCGGTGACGTAGGAGACGTCCTCGGGGGTGAGGTCGCGCAGCTGGGCCAGGTCGGGGCGGGTGCGGATCGGGCGCTCGACGACCGGGCCGACGCCGGGCTTGATGTCGAGGTCGATGCCGATGGCCTTGAGCGGGACGACGATGTCGCTGTAGTAGATCGCCGCGTCCACGCCGTGCCGGCGGACCGGCTGGAGGGTGATCTCGGCGACCAGCTCGGGCCGCGTGCAGGACTCGAGCATCGGGATGCCCTCGCGGACCTTGCGGTACTCCGGCAGCGACCGCCCGGCTTGGCGCATGAACCACACCGGGGTGTGCGGCACGGGTTCGCGCCGGCAGGCCTTGAGGAAGGCGGATTCGTACGTGGCTGACGGCGGCGTCTGGTGTGCACTCACATCGGAAAGTCTCGCACGGTGCGGTGAGTGCCGAGTGCGCGGTGTCTGTGTGGGCATGGAGCCGAGTCAGGGTGTCTAGGCCCGCACCACGCCTCGGTTCCCCTTAACCTTCCGGCATGGCTGCGGCACAGGGACGACTGTCGGACGACACGGGCGGAATGGACGACGCGAAGGGGAGTGACCGGGATGGGAGCGGTGCGGCTCCGCCGGCCTTCCAGGCGGCGGTTCAGGCCCTGCGCGGCAGTCGGCTGCGGCCGCAGATCGAGATGGAGCCGACACGGGCCCCTCAGCGACTCGCCCCGCACGCGTACGCGTTGGAGGCGACCGTCGTCGACGGCGACCAGGACCTCGCCGACGGGCGCCTCGTGCTCCTGCACGACCCCGACGGCCACGACGCCTGGCGGGGCACCTTCCGGCTGGTGACGCTGGTGCGCGCGGAGCTGGAGCCGGAGATGGCCGCCGACCCGCTGCTGCCCGAGGTGTGCTGGTCGTGGCTGACCGGCGCGCTCTCGGCGCGCGGGCTGTCGTACGGCGAACCGAGCGGCACCGTCACGCGCGCGAGCTCGCACTACTTCGGTGGTCTGTCCGAGCGCCCCGCGGCCTCGCAGATCGAGATCCGTGCCTCCTGGACGCCTCGTGAGGGCCTGGGCGGGGTGCCGGACACGGCGGGGCACCTCGCCTCCTGGTGCGACCTGCTGGCCCAGGTCGCGGGTCTGCCGCCGGCCGGTCCGGGTGACGCGTCGGTGGTGACCTTGCCACAGCGGCGGGATCCGCAGGCCCGCTGACCACCCGTGCGGAGCATCAATTTGTCGATACGGCCACTTTCAGTCAGGAGTGGTCCCTCGAACGAACCGATATGTTCACCGAACGATCGACCGTACGTCCGAATTGCACTAATTGTTACTCACTAGATCGTGATCATTCCCTAAAGGACGCCGGGTTCGGTGCCGAAGACGTCTGTGACCTTCCAAGCCGTCCCGCACCCCAGGAGGCCCGGTGTCCGTTCTCCTCGAGCAGCCCGCAAGCCTGGTCGCCTACCGCCCCAACAAGCCCACCGCCATGGTGGTCGTGGCCGACCCGCGTGTCCGCTCCACCGTCACCCGTCACCTCTGGGCGCTCGGTGTGCGCGATGTCATCGAGGCCTCGTCCGTGGCGGAGGCTCGTCCCCGCATCGGCAGCCCCAGAGACATCTGCGTCGCCGACGTCCACCTACCCGACGGCTCCGGCCTGACCCTGCTCTCGGAAACCCGCGCCGCGGGCTGGCCCAACGGGCTCGCCCTCTCCGCGGCCGACGACATCGGCGCCGTACGCAACGCCCTCGCGGGCGGCGTCAAGGGCTACGTCGTCACCGGCACCCGTACCAACATCGGGCTCCCCACCCGACCGGGAGCCGCCCCCATCGGCGCCGCCGCCGCCCGTATGCACCGCCGCCCCCCGGGTGCCCCGAGTCACCCGGGCGGCTACCGCGAGCTCTCCGGCCGCGAGGTCGAGGTCCTGCGGCTGGTGGCCGAAGGGCAGTCGAACAAGGCGATCGGCGTCTCGATGGGCCTGTCCGCACTGACCGTCAAGAGCCACCTCGCCCGCATCGCCCGCAAGCTCGGCACGGGAGACCGCGCCGGCATGGTGGCGGTGGCTCTCCGTACCGGCATCATCCACTGAGGCTCTTCGGACCTCACTGTTCACGGACGTGAACCAGGGCTTTCACCGAGCTGACTGGTTTACGACCCTCAGGCGCCTGCCGACGGAACGTTCCGTCGGCAGGCGCTGTCCATACACAGATACCCTTGACATGTGACCGACGCCCAAGAGACCGCAGCAGACGTTTCACTGCGAACCACCGGAGGCGGCCCTCCGGACGATGGCGGATCTTCTGTCGCGGAGGCTCCGATCCCTCTGCTGGAGCCGCGCGAGGGCATTCCGCCCGTGATCGCCGACGAGGAATCGCTCGCCGAGGTGATCGCCGCGTTCGCCGCGGGCTCCGGCCCCGTCGCCGTCGACGCCGAGCGGGCGTCCGGCTACCGCTACGGACAGCGCGCGTATCTCCTGCAGCTGCGCCGCGCGGGGGCGGGGACCGCGCTGATCGACCCCGTGGCCTGCCCCGACCTCTCGGGTCTCGGCGAGGCCCTCTCCGGTGTGGAGTGGGTGCTGCACGCCGCCACGCAGGATCTTCCGTGCCTTCGCGAGATAGGCATGATCCCCTCGCGCCTCTTCGACACCGAGCTGGCCGGCCGGATCGCCGGGTTCCCCCGGGTCGGGCTCGGCGCCATGGTCGAGGGAGTGCTGGGCTTCGTCCTGGAGAAGGGGCACTCGGCCGTCGACTGGTCGACCCGTCCCCTGCCCGAGCCCTGGCTGCGGTACGCCGCCCTCGACGTGGAACTGCTCGTCGATCTGCGGGACGCGCTGGAGAAGGAGCTCGACCGGCAGGGAAAGCTGGAGTGGGCGCTCCAGGAGTTCGACGCGATCGCCTCGGCCCCGCCGGCCGAGCCGCGCAAGGAGCCCTGGCGCCGGACCTCCGGGATGCACAAGGTACGGCGGCGTCGGCAGCTGGCCGTCGTGCGGGAGCTGTGGGAGGCGCGGGACCGGATCGCCCAGCGGCGGGACGTGTCGCCGGGCAAGGTGCTGTCCGACGCGGCGATCGTCGAGGCCGCGCTCTCGCTGCCGGTCAACGTGCACGCGCTCGCCGCGCTGAACGGGTTCGGGCATCGGATGGGGCGGCGGCAGCTGGAGCAGTGGCAGGCGGCCGTCGACCGAGCCAGGGCCCTCGCCGAGGCGCAGCTGCCGCAGCCCGGGCAGCCGGTGACGGGACCGCCGCCGCCGCGGGCCTGGGCCGACAAGGATCCCGCCGCTGCGGCTCGGCTGTCCGCGGCCCGAGCGGCGGTGTCCGCGCTGGCCGAGTCGCTGAACATGCCTCAGGAGAACCTGATCACCCCGGACACGGTGCGGCGGGTGTGCTGGGAGCCGCCGAGTGTGGTCAGTGCGGAGTCGGTGGGAGCCGCGTTGGCTGGTTTCGGGGCTCGGGCCTGGCAGGTCGAGCAGGTTACGCCGGTTCTGGTGGCCGCGTTGTCCGCATAGCCGCCGTAGGGGTTCTGCGACGTACGGCGGCTGCGGGTTGTCCGTGGTTGCTCGCGCCCACGCGGCGGTAGCCGCACATCCCACACAGCCCCGCGCCCCTGGACGGGCGCTTACCTGGTCGCGCCCCTCATGAAGCCGTTGTAGATGAAGCGCTGCAACGACAGGAAGACGATCAGCGTGGGCAGGATCACCAGGACCGCTCCCGCCGAGATCACCTCCCAGTGGGCCGCGTACGGACCCTTGAAGCGGAACAGCGACGTCGAGATCACGCCAAGATCTTCCGAGGGCATGTAGAGGAACGGGATGTAGAAGTCGTTGTAGACGGTGATGCCCTTCACGATCACCACGGTCGCCGTCGCCGGCTTCAGCAGCGGAAAGATGATCTTCCGGTAGATCGTGAAGGCGTTGGCGCCGTCCAGACGGGCCGATTCGTCCAGGGAGATCGGGATCGAGCGGACGAACTGCAGGAAGATGTAGATCGAGACGATGTCCGTGCCCATGTAGAGGACGATCGGCGCCCACAGGGAGTCGAACATGCCGAAGCTGTTGACGATCTGGAACGTGGCCACCTGGGTGGTGACGCCGGGGACCAGCGCGGCCGTCAGGAAGAGCGCCACCACCAGCTTCTTGAAGCGGAAGGTGAAGCGGTCGATGGCGTAGGCCGTCATCGAGCCGATGAGGACCGTGCCGCCGACCGAGACCAGCAGGATGATCGCCGTGTTGGCGAAGGCGGAGAGCATCCCGCCGTCCTGGAAGGCCGCCACGTAGTTGTGGAAGTTCAGCGGGTCGTCCGGGAGGTCGAGGGCGCCGCTCGTGTTCGCCATCTCCTTCTCCGACTTGAGGGAGGTGAGCAGGACGACCACAAGCGGGAGCAGGACGACCACCGTCGCGGCGATCAGCGACAGCTGGACCAGGGCGCGGGCGATCGTACGGCGGGTCATACGAGGTCCACCTTGTCGTCGGGGACCAGGCGCCGCTGCACCCAGGTCACCAGCAGGATGATCAGCAGGAGGACGACGGCGGCCGCCGAGGCCAGGCCCGTCTTGTTGAAGCGGAAGGCCAGGTTGACCGTCTGGATCACGAAGGTCTCGGTGCCGGTCGCGCCGCCGGTCATGATGTACGGGATCTCGAAGACCGAGAGCGAGCCGGAGATCGAGAGGATCACGGTCAGCGTCAGGACCGGTTTGATGCCCGGCGCGATGATGTAGCGGAACTGGTGCCAGCGGTTGGCGCCGTCCAGCTCGGCGGCCTCGTACAGCTCCCCCGGGATCGACTGGATCGCGCCCAGGAAGAGGACGAAGTTCAGGCCCAGGTAGCGCCAGACCGAGACGCCGGCGAGCGAGGTGTTCGCGGAGGCCGGGGTGCCGAGCCAGGCGTGGTCGGTGTGCACGCCGAACAGGCTCAGCACCGAGTCGAGGGTGCCGCCGTCCTGGAAGAAGTACAGGAACACGAAGCCGATGGCGACCCCGTTGATCAGGTACGGGAAGAAGAGCACGCCCTTGAAGAAGTTCCGGAAGCGGACGTTGAAGCTCAGGACCGTCGCGAAGTAGAGCGCGAGGACGATCTGGACCGCGGAGGCGGCGAGGTAGTAGCCACTGACCCAGAAGACCTCGAAGAGATCCGGGCGGGTGAAGACCTCCTGGTAGTTCTCCGCGCCCGTGTAGTGCAGTACGGGGCTGACGCCGTCCCAGTCGGTGAAGCTGTAGGCGAGCATGTTGACGATCGGCGCGTACGTGAAGGTGATCAGCAGGGCGAGCGGGGCGATCAGGAACAGCCAGGGGGTGACGCCCCGCCAGGTACGAGTCCGGCGCGAGGCGGGCGCCGGGACGGGGGCGGCCGGGGTCACCTCCACGGCCGCCTTCTGTGTCGTGTCCGTCATCAGGACCCCAGGTTCTTCTGGGCGTCCGTCCAGCGCTTGCCGAGGTCGTCGAGGAAGCCGTCCAGGCTGCCCTTGCGGGCTCCGCGGGCGAGGTCGACGAGGTTCTGGCGGTACTCGGGGGCGTAGATGCCCACCTCCGAGTCGCTGTCGATCTGCTTGACCCGGGCGCCCTGGGCGTCGTCGACCTCGATGAGCTTGACGCCCTGCTCCTCGTACGGCTTGAGGACCGCGGGCATGGAGGCGTTCTTCAGCGGCGAGATGGCCAGGTTGTCCTGCCCGTACGTCGACTTGTCGGTGAACCAGTCGATCCAGGCGCGGGCGGCCTCCTTGTACTTCGAGTGGACGTTGACGGCCTGGTTGTAGTCGGGTGCGACGGTCGCGCAGAACTTGCCGTCGGTCTGCGAGGGGAAGGGCATGAAGCCGATGTCGTCGGGGTTCACCCCGGCCTTCTTGGCGGCGTCCTGGAACTGCACGATCGCCCAGGTGCCGAGCCACTGCGTGGCGATCTCGCCCTTGGCGGTGCGGGGCTTGGACTCCTCCCAGTTACTGGTGGTGGGGTCCTTCTCGATCAGGCCGGCCTTCACGATGTCGTGGAGCAGGGTGTCACCGACGCGCAGGTCGGCGCCCTTCGCCCACGGGTCGCCCTCGGCGAGCTTGGTGGTGGCCTGCGGGTCGCAGTGGACGGCGCCGTCGACGTACGTCCACGAGGTGAGCGTCCAGCCGGCCGCGAAGTTGGTGTAGTACGGGATCGCGTCGGTCTTGGCCTTGATGGCCTTGAGGTCCTTGATGAACTCGGCCGGGGTGGTGGGCCATGCGGTGACCCCGGCCTCCTTCCAGATCCGCTTGTTGTAGACGAACCCGGGGGCCACACCGATCGGGCTCTGCCCGTAGACCTTGCCGTCGACGGTGGTGTAGTCGGTGAAGCGGTACTTCTTGGCGCGCTCGGCCTGGGTGCCCAGCGAGGCGAAGAACCTCGGGTAGTCGGCCTTCTTGATGACCGCGGGGATCAGCAGGACGTCACCGTAGTTCTCGGTGTTCATCCGGATCTTGACCTCGGCCTCGTAGTTCGTGAGGGCCTCGAACTCGACCTTGACCTTGGGGTACGTCTTGTTGAACTCGGCGGCGTACTTCTTCATCGTGCCGTCCTGCACGAGGTCGGTGCGGACGGTGAGGACCTTGATGGTTCCGGAGACCTTTGACGGATCGTCAGGAGCCTTGGCGTCGGCCCCCTTCGACGATCCGCCGGTGCCGGTGCACCCCGGGATCAGCAGGGCGGCTCCCACGGCCAGGGCCAGGGCTGTACGGCGGTTCATGTGCATCAGCTCCGTTCACGGGACGGACGAGCACGAGCGGGTTGGCTGGTTCGGTACTCTGACAACGTTTTCTTAACCGGTAAAGTCCCTATCTCGCCAACGCTGCCGAAAAGCTTTCGAACCACTGGACTTGATCGGTTTAGGGAGTGTGCGTACATGCTTCAGGCCACACCGCTCACCGACGGATGGATCCTGCGGCACGAGGGAGAGGCGCTGCCGGCCGTAGTGCCGGGCTGTGTACACACCGATCTGCTGGCCGCCGGGGTGATCCCGGACCCCTTTCTCGGGCGCAACGAGACCGAGGTGGCGTGGGTGGGGCAGCGGGAGTGGACCTACGAGACCGACCTCGCTCCGGTGAACGGGCACGAGCAGACCGACCTCGTCTTCGACGGTCTGGACACGGTGGCCGAGATCCTGCTGGACGGCCAACTCCTGGGCCGGACAAGGAACATGCACCGCTCGTACCGCTTCGACGTGACCGGTATGGCCGGACGGCTGAGCGTGCGGTTCGTCTCCGCGTACGCCGAGGCCGAGGCGGTACGCGGGAAGCTGGGCGAGCGGCCCGCCGCGTATGCCGAGCCCTACCAGTACATCCGCAAGATGGCCTGCTCGTTCGGCTGGGACTGGGGGCCCACGCTGGTGACGGCCGGGATCTGGCGGCCGGTGCGGCTGGAGCGGTGGTCGACGGCCCGCATCGCCCGGGTGCGGCCGCTGGTGACCGTCGAACAGGGCGTGGGTGTCGTGGAGTTGGCGGTCGACGTGGAGCGGGCCAGGGTCGAGGCGCCGCTGACGGTGGAGGCTTCCGTGGGCGGGGTCCGGGCCCGCGCCGCGGTCGAGGGGACCTCGGGGGCCGTGCGCCTGGAGGTGCCGGACGCACGGCTGTGGTGGCCGCGTGGTTACGGTGAACAGTCGTTGTACGACGTCGAGTTGACGCTGCTGCACGAGGACCGGCCGCTGGACGCGTGGCGGCGCCGGGTGGGCTTTCGGACCGTCGAGCTGGACCGGGCGGCCGATGAGCACGGCACGGGGTTCACGTTCGTCCTGAACGGCGAGCGGCTCTTCGCGCGCGGCGTGAACTGGATCCCGGACGACGTGTTCCCCTCCCGGATCACCCGGGAGCGGTACCTGAAGCGGCTCGGGCAGGCGGCCGACGCGGGTGTCGATCTCGTACGGATCTGGGGCGGCGGGATCTACGAGAGCGAGGACTTCTACGACACCTGCGACGAGTTGGGGCTGCTGGTATGGCAGGACTTCCCGTTCGCGTGCGCGGCCTATCCCGAGGAGCAGCCACTGCGGGGCGAGGTGGAGGCGGAGGCCCGGGAGAACGTCGTACGGCTGATGCCGCATCCCTCGCTCGTGCTGTGGAACGGCAACAACGAGAACCTGTGGGGCTTTAGGGACTGGGGGTGGGAGGCGCGGCTCGCCGGGGACTCCTGGGGGGAGGGGTACTACCTGGGCCTACTGCCGCGGGTGGTGGCCGAGTTGGATCCGACGCGTCCGTACACGGCGGGCAGTCCCTGGTCGGGGTCGTGGGAGCACCATCCGAACGACCCGGCGCACGGGACGCACCACTCGTGGGAGGTGTGGAACCGTCTGGACTACGCCGGGTACCGCGCCGATGTCCCGCGGTTCGTGGCCGAGTTCGGCTGGCAGGCACCCCCCGCGTACGCCACGCTCGCGCGTGCGCTGCCCGGGGAGGAGCTCGCGGCGGGCTCCCCCGGGGTGCTGGCCCACCAGAAGGCGGACGACGGGAACGGCAAGCTGCGGCGGGGCCTGGAGCGCCATTTCGCCTTCCCTGAGGGGGACTTCGACCGCTGGCACTACCTCATGCAGGTCAACCAGGCGCGGGCCGTGGCCGCCGGGATCGAGCACTGGCGGTCGCACTGGCCGGTGTGTGCGGGGACGGTGGTGTGGCAGCTCAACGACTGCTGGCCGGTGACTTCGTGGTCGGCTGTGGACGGGGACGGCCGGGAGAAACCGCTCTATCACGAGCTGCGGCGACTGTACGCGGACCGGCTGCTGACGGTTCAGAAGCGGGAGCGGGGGCTGGAGCTGGCGGCGGTCAACCAGGCGGGCGAGCCGTGGGCGGGGGTGCTGCGGCTGCGGCGGATGTCGGTGGACGGCGACGTGATCGACGAGGCCGAGGTGGGCTTTCGCACGAACCGGCGGGCGGTCACGGAGGTGTCGGTACCGGCGGAGGTGGTGCCGGTGGGAGCGAAGGAGTTCCTGGTGGCCGACGCGGACGGACTGCGGGCCCTGTACTTTCCCTCGCCCGACCGGGAAATCCCCTACCCCCGGCCCGAGTTCGACGTGTCCGTGGCGCCGGGGGCCGTGACGGTGACCGCCCGCACCCTCGTACGGGATCTGTTGCTCCAGGCGGACCGGCTGGATCCGGCGGCGCGGGCCGATCGGGGGCTGGCGACGCTGTTGCCCGGGGAGCGGGTGACCATCGGGGTGAGCGGCTGGGAGACTCCCGATGCGGATGCCGCCCGGTCCGCCCTGTACTGCCTGGAGCCCAGCCGATGACAGCCCAGCCGGCCTCTCGCGTCACCATCAAGGACGTCGCCGCGCGCGCCGGGGTGTCCAAGGGGGCCGTGTCGCTCGCCTTCAACCACAAGCCGGGGCTGTCGGAGGCGACCCGGGACCGGATCTTCGCGGCCGCGCGGGAGCTGGGCTGGGCGCCGAACCTCACGGCGCGGACGCTGGCCGGCTCGCGGGTGGACGTCGTAGGGCTCGCGATCTGCCGGCCGGCCCGGCTGCTGGGGCTCGAACCCTTCTACATGGAGTTCGTGTCGGGCGTGGAGAGCGTGCTGATCGAGCGGAACTGCGCGCTGCTGCTGCGGCTCGTGCGAAACGTGGAGGAGGAGGTCGGGCTCCAGGAGTCCTGGTGGCGGGGCCGGCAGGTCGGGGGCTCGATCCTGGTCGACTTCCGGGCCGACGACCCGCGCGTCGCGGCGGCGGAACGGCTGGGGATGCCGGTGGTGGCCGTAGGACATCCGTCGTTCACCAGCGGCCTCACCTCCGTGTGGACGGACGACGCCACCGCGGTGACGGAGGCCGTGCGGTATCTGGCGGCGCTGGGGCATCGGCGGATCGCCCGGGTGGGGGGTGCGGCGGCGCTCGGGCACACGGCGATGCGGACGGCCGCGTTCGACGACGCGGCGCGGGGGCTCGGCCTCGCGGGGGCCTGGCAGGTGACCACCGACTACTCGGGAGAGGCCGGAGGGCGGGCCACCCGGTCCCTGCTGACCGCCCCGCCGGCGGACCGGCCGACGGCGATCGTCTACGACAACGACATCATGGCGGTCGCCGGGCTGTCGGTCGCGGCGGAGATGGGGCTGCACGTCCCCCGCGACGTCTCCCTGCTCGCCTGGGACGACTCCCAGCTGTGCCGGCTCACCCATCCCACGCTCTCCGCGATGAGCCATGACGTGCACGGCTTCGGCGCGGAAGCGGCCCGTACGCTGTTCGGGGTGATCACCGGGGAGGGGCCGGGATCGCACCCCGTGCCCACTCCGGTGCTGACACCGAGGGGTTCCACGGCGCCTCCGGCGGTGTGACCTTCGCCGCTCCGGCCTCCAGGGGTGGGCAGTCACGTTACCCATAAGTAGCATGGGTCCTGAGCGCGCGCTCAGCGCATCGCAGCAGTGCAGATCCCGCATCTGGAGGAGAGCCATCGTGCCTCGTACCGTCAGGGACGTCGTCTTCGTCGACGGCGTCCGCACCCCGTTCGGCAAGGCGGGCCCGAAGGGCATCTACCACGAGACCCGCGCCGACGACCTCGTCGTGAAGGCGATCCGGGAGCTGCTGCGCCGCAACCCGGGTCTCGACCCCAAGAAGATCGACGAGGTCGCCATCGCCGCGACCACGCAGATCGGCGACCAGGGGCTCACCATCGGCCGTACCGCGGGGATCCTCGCCGGTCTGCCGCAGTCCGTCCCCGGTTACTCCATCGACCGCATGTGCGCCGGCGCGCTGACCGCCGTCACCACGGTGGCCGGTTCGGTTGCCTTCGGGGCGTACGACATCGCCATCGCCGGTGGTGTCGAGCACATGGGCCGCCACCCCATGGGCGAGGGCGTGGACCCGAACCCGCGGTTCGTGAGCGAGAAGCTCGTCGACGAGTCCGCCCTGTTCATGGGCATGACCGCCGAGAACCTGCACGACCGGTACCCGACGATCACCAAGCAGCGCGCCGACGAGTACGCCGTGCGCTCCCAGGAGAAGGCCGCCAAGGCGTACGCCAACGGCAAGATCCAGGCCGACCTGGTGCCGATCTCGGTGCGCCGCACCAACCCGGAGGCCGGTGAGACCGGCTGGGGCCTCGTGACCGCCGACGAGCCGATGCGTCCGGGCACCACCCTGGAGAACCTGTCCGGGCTGAAGACGCCGTTCCGTGTGCACGGCCGGGTCACCGCCGGTAACGCGGCCGGTCTGAACGACGGCGCCACCGCCTCCCTCATCGCCTCCGAGGACTTCGCCCGCGAGAACGACCTGCCGGTGAAGATGCGTCTCGTCTCGTACTCCTTCGCGGGTGTCGAGCCCGAGGTCATGGGCTACGGCCCGATCCCGGCCACGGAGAAGGCCCTCGCGCAGGCGGGTCTGTCCATCTCCGACATCGGTCTCTTCGAGATCAACGAGGCCTTCGCGGTCCAGGTGCTGGCCTTCCTGGAGCACTACGGCATCGCGGACGACGACGCGCGCGTCAACCAGTACGGCGGCGCCATCGCGTACGGCCACCCGCTGGCCTCCTCCGGCGTCCGGCTGATGACGCAGCTGGCCCGTCAGTTCGAGGAGCAGCCCGAGGTCCGCTACGGCCTGACCACCATGTGCGTCGGCTTCGGCATGGGCGCGACGGTCATCTGGGAGAACCCGAACCACAAGGACGCCGGAGGCAGCAAGTGAGCACCACTGAGCTCTTGAAGGGTGCGGCCGAGCTGTTCCCGGACGAGGTAGTCACCCAGGCGCACGTACGCCACCTGGACCTGCCGTTCAACGCGGGGCGCTTCGCGCTCATCACGCTGGACAACGGCTTCGACCACACCAAGCCGACCACCTTCGGCCCGGCCTCGCTGGCGAACCTGAACACCGCCATCGACCAGGTGGAGAAGGAGGCCGCGGCCGGCGAGATCGTCGGTGTCGGCATCACCGGCAAGCCGTTCATCTTCGCCGTCGGCGCGGACCTCAAGGGCGTCGAGCTCCTCAAGGAGCACAAGGACGCTCTGGCCATCGGCAAGGGCGGCCACGAGGTCTTCAAGCGCCTCGCGGGCATCGCGGTGCCCACCTTCGCGTACTACAACGGCGCGGCGATGGGCGGTGGCGTCGAGGTCGGTCTGCACTGCACCTACCGCACGGTCTCCGCGGCGCTGCCCGCCTTCTCGCTCCCCGAGGTCTTCCTCGGTCTGGTCCCCGGCTGGGGCGGCTGCACCCTGCTGCCGAACCTGGTCGGCGCGGAGAAGGCCGTCTCGGTCATCATCGAGAACTCGCTCAACCAGAACAAGCAGCTCAAGGGCGCGCAGGTCTACGAACTGGGCATCGCCGACGCGCTGTTCGAGGGCGCGGACTTCCTGGAGCAGTCCCTGCTGTGGACGGCGTCCGTCCTCAAGGGCGAGATCGTCATCGACCGGCCGGTGATCGACCGCGGTGAGGCCTGGGACCAGGCCGTCGCCAAGGGCCGTTTCATCGCGGACTCCAAGGTGCACGGGGCCGCTCCGGCCGCCTACCGCGCCCTCGACATCATCGCCGCCGCCAAGAACGGCGATCTGCAGCAGGGCTACGACGCCGAGGACCAGGCGCTCGCCGACCTGATCATGGGTGGCGAACTGCGCTCCGGCATCTACGCGTTCAACCTGGTGCAGAAGCGCGGCAAGCGTCCGGCCGGTGCGCCGGACAAGTCGCTGGCCCGCCCGGTCACCAAGGTGGGCGTCGTGGGCGCGGGTCTCATGGCCTCCCAGCTCGCGCTGCTCTTCCTGCGCCGCCTGGAGGTGCCGGTCGTGCTGACCGACATCGACCAGGAGCGCGTCGACAAGGGTGTGGGCTACGTCCACGCCGAGATCGAGAAGCTGCTCGGCAAGGGCCGTATCAACCAGGACAAGGCCAACCGCCTGAAGGCCCTGGTCACCGGTGTGCTGGACAAGGCGGAGGGCTTCTCCGACGCGGACTTCATCATCGAGGCCGTGTTCGAGGAGATCGGCGTCAAGCAGCAGGTGTTCGCGGAGGTCGAGGCGGTCGCCCCGGCGCACGCGATCCTCGCCACGAACACCTCCTCGCTGTCGGTCTCCGAGATGGCGTCGAAGCTGAAGAACCCCGAGCGGGTCGTCGGCTTCCACTTCTTCAACCCGGTCGCGATCCTCCCGCTCCTGGAGATCGTCCGCGGCGAGCAGACCGACGACGCCTCGCTGGCCACGGCCTTCGCCGTCGCCAAGAAGCTGAAGAAGACCGCGGTTCTGGTGAAGGACGCCCCGGCGTTCGTCGTGAACCGCATCCTCACCCGCTTCATGGGCGAGATCCAGAACGTCATCGACGAGGGCACCCCGGTCGAGGTGGCGGAGAAGGCGGTGGAGCCCCTGGGCCTGCCCATGTCGCCTCTCGTCCTCCTGGAGCTGGTCGGTCCCGCGATCGGCCTGCACGTCTCCGAGACCCTCAACCGGGCCTTCCCGGAGCGCTTCACCGTCTCCCCGAACCTCGCGGCCGTCGTCAAGGCGGGCAAGCGCGGTTTCTACGTCTACGACAGCGGCAAGCCCGAGCTCGACCCCGAGGTCGCGGCGCTGCTCGAGCAGGGCGATGTCGTCCTGTCCGAGGAGCAGGTCCGCGAGCGCGTCCTCGACGCCGTCGCTCAGGAGATCGGGCTCATGCTCGACGAGGGCGTCGTCGCCGAGGCCCAGGACATCGACCTGTGCCTGATCACGGGCGCCGGCTGGCCCTTCCACCTGGGCGGCATCACGCCGTACCTGGACCGCGAGGGTGTCTCCGAGCGCGTGAACGGCAAGAAGTTCCTGGCTCCGGGCCTGGCGTCGGTCCCGGCGTAACACCGGCAGGCGAAGAGGGCCCCCGCCACGGCGGGGGCCCTCTGTCGTTCACCGTGGACGGCACGGGGACGGCTGGACGGTCAGACCTCCTGCCAGGCCGCCAGTGCCAGTCCCGGCTCGTCCTTCTGCCGGGCGATCCTCAGCTCCCCGTCGGGGGTCACCGTCGCGGCGACGACACGTCCGTCCGCGTCCTCGGCGAGGGCCACGGCCGTGCCCACCGGCAACTGCGGCCCGGACTCCGTCCACCACAGGCCCGCCGACTCCTGCTCGGTCGGACAGGCGGCGAAGGCGACCCGGCCGGACGCCGAACGCTGGGCGAGCACCGTGCAGTCGTGACCCTCCAGCGTGCAGCGCAGCAGGGCCGCCGGGCCGGGGCCGGCCGCCGCCAGCAGAGGAGTGGGCTCGGTGTCCGGACGCCAGGCGTACAGCATGCCCTCGGGGTCGGCGAAGAACAGGGTGGTGTGGTCCTTGGCAGTGGGCAGCGCGCTGAGCGTGCCCGGCTCCACGCGCACCGGCAGCGGGTCGGCCGGGACGGGAGGCGCGCCCGCCTCCCCCGGGAGCCAGCGCAGGATGCCGACCGGGTCGGTGCCGTACAGCTCGACCCGGCCCGACTCCCCTGTCACGGCGGTCAGTTGCTCGTGCACGCCGCTCCCTCCGAGGTCGGCCCAGGCGTTCCAGCCGCCACGCTCCTTCTGGATGAGTGCGCGCACGCCGTTCCCACGGTCGCGGACGAAGACATGGGCCCGGCCCTCCGCGTCGACGGCCACGGCGGGCACGCCGGTGCGCGGGCCGGCCTTGTCGGGGTGACCGACCGGGGCCCAGTCGAGGGCGGCGAGGTGGACGCGGAAGTGCGTGGAGTGGACCAGGCCCGCTTCCTGGGCCTTGGTGGGCCGCCAGGAGACGAGGTGCGCGTAGCCGTCGGCGCCGTGTCCCACGGCGAATCCGGGGTGCAGGCGCTGGCCGCCGCCGACCTTGCGCCAGGACAGCCAGGTGTCGCCGCCCGGGCGGCGCTCCGCCCTGCACCACACGGCGTCGTCGCGGGTGGCGTAGACGCCGAGTCGGCCGTCACGGGCGCGGATGAGCCAGTCGCCGTTCACTGTACGGACCATTGACACGGGTCCACTTTAGTCAGGCGGTCAACGCCGTCTCCGGGTGGGCCGGTCGTGGGACGCTGAAGGCATGAGTGACGTGCTGTTGGTCGTCGTGGATGCCGCGAACGTCGTCGGGTCGGTACCGGACGGGTGGTGGCGGGACCGGCGGGGGGCCGCGGAGCGGTTGCGGGACCGGCTGGCGGTGGACGGGGTGCCGGGACGGGACGGTCCCCTGGAGATCGTGCTGGTGGTGGAGGGGGCGGCTCGGGGCGTGGAGTCGGTGCCGGGGGTCCGGGTGGAGTCCGCTCCGGGGAGCGGGGACGACCACATGGTGGAGCTGGTCGGGGGGGCCGGTGAGCGGCCGGTGCTGGTGGTCACGGCGGACCGTGAACTTCGGCGGAGGGTTGGGGAGTTGGGGGCGGAGGTGGCGGGGCCGCGAACGGTTCGTCCCTGAGCGCCTTCCGATGTCCCGCGTTGTGCCGTCTGGCGGCACAGGTGCCTCGTGGCTGGTCGCGCAGTTCCCCGCGGCCCTGGGTGGGTGCGGTTGGGGCCTGCCTGGCTGTACCCACCTGTTTGGGGGCGCGGGGAACTGCGCGACCAGCCCCCACCGGCCCGCAGCCGACAAAGAACCCCTACCCCCGTCTCACGTACAGCACAGCCCCATCCACCGTCCCCACCTCCTCGTACCCCGCCGAAAGCAACCGCCGTAGTCCGGCAACCCGTTCCGGCGCGTACGGCTTGCCAAGGGAGTCGTCCACCACCAGGACCGCCGAGACCGCCTCCCGCCGGAACACCGTCCACGCACCCCTGACCGCGTACCTCTCCCCCACCCGTCCGCCGTCCCGGCCCCCGCTGAAGTTCGTGAGGAGACCCGCCGTCAGATAGCGGGTGGCCGGGGCGCGGTCCGCCAGCCAGTACGTCTCCGGGTGTATGCCCCAGACCAGCACCGGATCGCCCGGCGACGTGCGGGACGACACCGCCTGCGCGACCCGGCGGGCGTGGTCGAGGTCGGGGCGAGGGGCCAGCACGCCCCACGTCAGGAACAGCACACACGCACAGGCCGACGTGAGCACCGCCGTGACCGTGCGGTCGTACGGCAGCGTGCGAAGCGCTCCCGTGGCCAGGAGCGCGACCGGCGGGAGGAGTTGGAGGTAGTAGTGGCCGAAGAAGTGGAGGCCGAGCAGCACCGCGCCCGCCGACGCGAGCAGCCACAGCCACAGGTCGGCCGTCGGTGCGCGCCGGGCCCGTACGACAGGCGCGATCAGGCCCGCGCAGGCCGCCGACACGATCGCGGTGTTGACCAGCGCCCTTGCCAGTACGTGGAGTTCGGAGCCGGTCAGGGTCGCGTACGCGACCGAGCCCGTCACCGTCCAGAACACGAAGCCCGCCGGGTCCGTGACCAGCGCCGCGCACAACACCGGCACCACGGCGCCCGCCACCAGCCGCGAAAGGCCACCGCGCCGCGCGCCCGAGGTGACGTACAGCCACAACACCGGCAGCAACACCGCCCCGCCCGTCTGCTTGGTGAGGAAGGCGCACGCGACCGCCGTCCCCGCCGCGCCCCAGCGGCGCCGGTCCGCGCACCACATCGCGGCGGCAGTGCAGGGCAGCAGGAAGACTTCGAAGGTCGCGGCCTGCGCGTCCTCGGGGTTCAGTCCGACGGAGATCAGCAGGTACAGCACACCGGCGGTACGGCCGGACGCGTCGCCCCAGCGGCGGGCCAGGGAGGCCAGTAGTGCGGCGGTGAGGAGGTGGGCCAGGACCGCCAGGACCCGCACCCCGGCCAGCGTGCCGGAGCCCGTCCCCGCGAACGCGGCCTCGTAGAGCCACGGTACGAGCGGCGGCTTGCGGTCGACGACCGTCTCGTAGAGCTGCCCGCCGTGCGCCAGCAGCCGTGCCTGTACGGCGAGGTAGCCCTCGTCCGGGTTCCAGAGGGGGCGCGTGAAGGACGGGATCCTCGTCGCGCAGGCCAGGGCCGCGAGCGGAGGCAGCAGCCGGCTCCAGTACTCCGCACGGGAACCGGGTACGGAGGGTGACGGGAGCAGGAGCTCTGCGGGCATGAGCGGCACGCTATCCGGCCCCGTACCTCCTGGTTGAGCAGGACATACGGAGCCGGAGAGGTGGAACGTTTGTGTTACTCCGTGTTACCGGCGGTCGCCGTCGTCGCGCGCTGCGCGAGGCGGCTGTGGGTGCGGCCGTACAGGAAGTACACGAGGAAGCCGATGACCATCCAGATTGCGAACCGCAGCCAGGTCTCGGCCGGCAGGTTCAGCATCAGCCAGAGGGAGGCGGCCACCGACAGGATCGGGATGAACGGCACCCAGGGGGTGCGGAAGGCCCGCGGCAGGTCGGGGCGGGACTTGCGGAGGATGATCACGCCGATCGCGACGACGATGAAGGCGAACAGGGTGCCGATGTTGACCAGTTCGGCGAGTTCGCTCAGGGGCGTGAAGCCGGCGACGATCGCGATGATCACGCCGAGCAGGATGGTGGGACGGTGCGGGGTCCTGAACTTCGGGTGGACGTGGGAGAAGAACGTGGGCAGCAGTCCGTCGCGGCTCATCGCGAAGAAGACCCGGGTCTGGCCGAGCAGCAGGATCATGCAGACCGTGGTGAGGCCGACCGCGGCGCCGAAGCTGATGAAGCCCGCGAACCAGGGGTGGCCGGTGGCCTTGAAGGCGTCCGCGAGCGGGGCCGTGATGGACAGGTCCGTGTACTTCTGCATGCCCGTCACGACGATCGACACGGCCACGTAGAGGGTCGTGCAGATGATCAGGGAGCCGAGGATGCCGCGGGGCATGTCGCGCTGCGGGTTCCTGGTCTCCTCGGCGGCCGTGGCGACGACGTCGAAGCCGATGAAGGCGAAGAAGACGACGGAGGCGGCGGTGAAGATGCCCATCACGCCGAAGTTGGAGGGCGCCCAGCCGAACATCAGCTGGATCAGCGGCGACTGGAGGCTGTCACCGGCCGGCACGCCCTTCGCCTCCGGCACGAACGGGTGGTAGTTGTCGCCGCTGACGAAGAAGGCACCGGCGATGATGACGGTCAAAACGACCGTCACCTTGATGGCGACGACGATCGAGGTCACGCGCGCGGAGAGCTTGGTGCCGAGCACGAGGATGCCGGTGAGCACCAGGACGAGCGCGGCGGCGAGGATGTCGAAGCCGAAGCCGTGGGCCCCGTCGCGGCTGCCGAGCGCCGCCGGCAGATGCCAGCCCGCGTTGTCCAGCAGCGAGGCGATGTAGCCGGACCAGCCGACGGACACCACCGCCGTGCCCAGCGCGAACTCCAGGACCAGGTCCCAGCCGATGATCCAGGCGGGCAGTTCACCGATGGAGGCGTACGAGAAGGTGTACGCCGATCCGGCCACCGGGACGGTGGACGCGAACTCGGCGTAGCAGAGCGCGGCGAGCGCGCAGACGACGCCGGCCACGACGAAGGCCAGAGCGACCGCCGGGCCGGCGTTGTTCTTGGCGACGGTGCCGGTCAGGACGAAGATGCCGGTGCCGATGATGACGCCGACACCGAAGACGGTCAGGTCCAGCGCGGACAAGGACTTCTTGAGCGCGTGCTCTGGCTCCTCGGTATCGAGGATGGACTGCTCGACCTTCTTCGTCCGGAAGAGGGTGCTGCTCATGGGTACCTCCCACGCTGTGTCGTCCTCGACATGATCGAGAGGGGGCGTAGGTCGTATGCCCCGGCGCGGGCGGATTCACGCGAACGGGCCGGTCACACCACTGTCAAGAGTGGCGTGACCGGCCCGTTCGGCCGAACTTCTGTCAGTCGCGGGCCGACTCGACCTCGGCCCGGGCGTCGTCGTAGCGGCCGTCGAGCTTGGAGACCAGGCCGGTGACCTGGCGGGCGATGTCGGGCGCGGTCAGCCCGATCTCCGCCATGATCTCGGCGCGGGAGGCGTGGTCGAGGAAGCGCGGCGGGATGCCGAAGTCGCGCAGCGGGACGTCGACGCCCGCGTCGCGCAGGGCCTGTGCGATCGCCGAACCGACACCGCCGACACGGGAGTTGTCCTCGACGGTGACGACCACGCGGTGCCGCTCGGCGAGCGGGGCCATGGCCTCGTCGACGGGCTTGACCCAGCGGGGGTCGACGACGGTGGTGGAGATGCCCTGCTTGTCGAGCAGGCCGGCGATCTCCAGGCACATCGGGGCGAGGGCGCCGACGGAGACGAGGAGCACGTCGGGCCTGTCCGTCCCCGGCTCACGCAGCACGTCCATGGAGCCGACGGTGCCCACGGCGGGTACGGCGGGGCCGACGACGCCCTTGGAGTAGCGCAGCACGGTCGGCGCGTCGTCGATCTGGACGGCCTCGCGCAGCTGGGCGCGCAGCTGCTCGGCGTCGCGCGGTGCGGCGAGCCGGAGCGTCGGCACGACCTGGAGCATCGACATGTCCCACATACCGTTGTGCGAGGCGCCGTCGTCGCCGGTGACGCCGGCCCGGTCGAGGACGAAGGTCACCCCGCACTTGTGCAGGGCGACGTCCATGAGGACCTGGTCGAAGGCGCGGTTGAGGAAGGTGGCGTAGACGGCGAAGACGGGGTGCACTCCCCCGGTCGCCAGGCCCGCCGCCGACACGGCCGCGTGCTGCTCGGCGATGCCGACGTCGTAGATGCGGTCGGGGAAGGCGTCCGCGAACTTCTTGAGCCCGACCGGCTGGAGCATGGCCGCGGTGATGGCGACGAGGTCCTCGCGCTCGCGGCCCAGCTTGACCATCTCGTCGCCGAAGACGGAGGTCCAGCTGGCGGCGGAGGCCTTGATGGGCAGGCCGGTGTCGGGGTGGATGGGGCCGATGCCGTGGAAGCGGTCGGCCTCGTCCTGCTCGGCGGGCTTGTAGCCGCGGCCCTTCTCGGTGAGGCAGTGCACGATGACCGGGCCGCCGAACCGCTTGGCGCGGGCCAGCGCCGACTCCAGCGCCTCGATGTCGTGGCCGTCGATGGGGCCGACGTACTTCAGGCCGAGGTCCTCGAACATGCCCTGGGGCGCGATGAAGTCCTTGAGGCCCTTCTTGGCGCCGTGCAGGGTCTCGTACAGCGGCCGGCCGACGACCGGAGTGCGCTCCAGGAGGTCCTTGCCGCGGGCCAGGAAGCGCTCGTAGCCGTCGGTGGTGCGCAGGGTCGCCAGGTGGTTGGCGAGGCCGCCGATGGTCGGCGCGTAGGAGCGCTCGTTGTCGTTGACGACGATGACCAGCGGCCGGTCCTTGGCGTCGGCGATGTTGTTCAGCGCCTCCCAGGCCATACCGCCGGTCAGGGCACCGTCACCGATGACGGCGACGACGTGGTCGTCCCGTTTCAGCACCTGGTTGGCCTTGGCGAGGCCGTCGGCCCAGCCGAGGACGGTCGAGGCGTGGCTGTTCTCGATGACGTCGTGCTCGGACTCGGCGCGCGAGGGGTAGCCGGAGAGGCCGCCCTTGGAGCGCAGCTTCGAGAAGTCGTGGCGCCCGGTGAGCAGCTTGTGCACGTAGGACTGGTGGCCGGTGTCGAAGAGCACCCGGTCCTTGGGCGAGTCGAAGACCCGGTGCAGCGCGATGGTCAGCTCGACCACACCGAGGTTGGGGCCGAGGTGGCCGCCGGTCTTGGAGACGGCGCCGACGAGGAAGCTGCGGATCTCCTCCGCCAGCTGGTCCAGCTCCTCGAGGCTGAGCCGGTCCAGATCACGCGGTCCCCTGATTCGGGTCAGCAGCGGCACCCGTGCCTCCTTGCATTAGAGCTGATCGAGCTTTGCCGGGCGGGGTCGAGTCTAATGTTCTACGAGAACAATCCTGCCCGGCACCTCGTGGGTGCCGGGCAGGACCATCGATCTGGAGGGGCGCTCCCCTGCGGTGTTATCCGCGGCCGGAGGCCTTCTGAGACCTTCGCGACACCGAGTCGATGACGACGGCGCCCAGCAGAACACCACCGGTGATCATGTACTGGATCGAGGCGTTCATGTTCAGCAGGTCCAGACCGGTCGTGATGGACTGGATGACCAGCATGCCCAGGAGGGCCGACCACACCGAACCGCGGCCGCCGAACAGGCTCGTACCGCCGATGACGGCCGCCGCGATGGCGAGCATCAGGGTGTTGCCGCCACCGGCGCTGAGGGTCGCGCTCGCGGTCTGACCGGCGAAGAACATACCGCCGATCGCGGCGAACCCACCGGAGATGGCGAACACGGTGATCCGGACCATCGGCACGTTGATACCGGCACGGCGCGCGGCCTCGATGCCGCCGCCCACCGCGAAGACCTGACGGCCGTACGTGGTGCGGCGGAGCACGAAGTCGACGACCACCAGCGCCGCCAGGAAGATCACCAGCGAGTTGGAGACACCGGCCGCGTTGTTGAGGACGGCGGCGGCCAGGAAGGACGCGACGGCGAGCGCGCCGACGCGGACCAGGATCTCGACGGTCGGCCGGAAGGGCACGCCTGCGGCCTTGCGGCGCCGCTGCTCGTTGAGGTTGCCGACGAGGGTGAGCACGACGGCGAGGCCGGCCAGCAGGTACGCGCCGATGATCGCCTGGTCCATGAAGAACGAGCTCTGGCCGAACAGGTGGATCGGACCCGAGTCGGACGGGATGTTGATGGTGCCGCTGGAGCCCAGCAACCACAGCATCAGGCCGTTCCAGCCGAGGAGACCGGCCAGGGTGACGACGAACGCCGGTACGCCGACCTTGGCGAAGAACCAGCCGTGCAGGGAGCCGATGGCGACACCGGTGACGATCGCCAGGATCAGCGCCAGCCAGACGTTCATGCCGTGGTTCACGACCCACACCGCGAACAGGGTGGAGGCCAGGCCGCTGACCGAACCGACCGACAGGTCGATCTCGCCGAGCAGCAGCACGAACACCAGGCCGATGGCGATCATGCCGGTGGCCGACATGTAGTAGCTGATGTTGGAGACGTTGTCGGCGCTCAGGAAGCGGTCGTTCTTGAACTGGAAGATCGCCCAGATGACGATCAGGCCGACCACCACCGGCAGCGAGCCCAGCTCACCGCCCTTGACCTTGCGCGTGAACTCGGTCCAGTAGCCCTTGAAGCCCTCTTCACGGACCAGCAGCCGGGGGTCGACCACCGACACCGGTGCCGCGGTGGGGTCGTCGGCGGGGGCGACCGTGGTCTGCGCCTCCGCGTCCGCCTTGGAAACCTTCGACGTGTCGCTCACTTTGCCGCCTCCGCGCTGCGACGTCCCGCACGACGGGTCACGGCGTTGTCCGTGGCACCCGTGATCGCGGAGATGATTTCTTCCTGACTGGTGTCCTTCACCGAGAAGGAACCGTTGTTCCTGCCCAGCCGCAGCACGGCGACGGTGTCGGCGACTGCCTTCACGTCGGCCATGTTGTGGCTGATGAGGATGACGCCGAGGTTGCGCTCCCGCAGCCGCTCGACCAGGTCGAGGACCTGTGCGGTCTGCTCGACACCGAGGGCGGCGGTGGGCTCGTCGAGGATCACGACCTTGGGGTCGCCGATCAGGGCGCGCGCGATGGCGACGACCTGACGCTGACCGCCGGAGAGGCTCGCGATCGGGATGCGCACACTCGGGATGCGGATGGAGAGCGTGTTCAGCAGCTCGCGCGCCTTCTGCTCCATCGTGACCTCGTCGATCACACCGCGGCGCAGCAGCTCGCGTCCGAGGTAGAGGTTGCCGACCACGTCGAGGTTGTCGCACAGGGCGAGGTCCTGGTAGACCGTCGCGACGCCGAGTCCCTGGGCGTCGTGCGGCTTGTTGATGCTGACCGGGTTGCCGTCCCACTCGATGACGCCCTCATCGATGGGGTGGACACCGGCGATCGTCTTGACCAGCGTCGACTTTCCGGCGCCGTTGTCGCCGACCAGGGCGACCACTTCTCCGGCGTGGACCTCCAGTTCGACATCGGTGAGGGCCTGCACCGCACCGAATCGCTTGGAGACTCCGCGCAACGCCAGCACGGGCGTAGCGGACACGTGAACCATCTCCTTCGCCGCCTGACCGGCGGGGATGCCGCGCTTGGGGTAAGGCGCGGAGGGGTTGCGCTCGTGGCACTCAGGCTCGTAGCACTCGACTGACGAGTTGTGCCGTAAGCACGGATTTACTGTCGAACATGCGCGCGACCGGTGCCTCTTGGCAACGGCTGCGTCCGTCATGCTTCCGTCCGGCGCCCGCCCCGCAGCGGGGTATGAAGGCGGTGCGGGCGCCGGACAGGCTTGGGTGCCTGCCTCGGGGCGGGTCCGTCGAAGGACGCGCCCCGGAGCTCAGCGGCTCTTACTGAAGGCCGGCCTTCTTGCACGCGGCGGCGTAGTCCGCGGTGCAGATCTGCGCGACGGTGTAGAGACCGTCCTTGACGACCGTGTCCTTGATGTTCTTGACGGTCACGGAGACGGGGGTCAGCAGCTTCGCCTGGACCTTGTCACCGGAGCCGCTGGTGACCTCGGTGTCGGCCAGGGACTTGATGTCCTTGCCCTGCAGGAGGTTGACCGCGAGCTCGGCGGCGTTGTCGGCCTCGGGCTTGTAGGCCTTGTAGACCGTGGCGGACTGGGTGCCGGCGACGATCCGCTGGATGGCGGCGAGCTCGGCGTCCTGACCGGTCAGCGGGATGGTGCTGATGCCCGCGCCCTTGAGGGTGTTGGCGATACCACCGGCCATGCCGTCGTTGGCGGCGTAGACGCCCGCGATGTTCTTGGCGCCCAGCTGGGTGATGGCCGCGGACACCTTCTGCGCGGCGACGGTGTCCTTCCACAGGCCGGACTGCTCGTAAGCGATCTTGACCTTGCCGTCGAGGACCTTGTGCGCGCCTTCCTTGAACTGCGCGGCGTTCGGGTCCGCGTCGTCACCGTTGATCATGACGACGTTCGCCTTGGGGGTCGCCTTGGAGCCGAGGGCGTCCAGCAGGGCCTGGCCCTGCAGCTCGCCGACCTTGACGTTGTCGAAGGAGACGTACGCGGAGACCGGGCCCTGGGCCAGACGGTCGTACGCGACGACCTTGACGCCCTTGCTCACCGCGGAGGCGATGGAGGACTTGATGGCGGCGGAGTCCTGCGCCGAGACCACGATCACCTTGACGCCCTTGGTGACCATGCTGCTCATCTGCTGGGCCTGCTTGGCCGGGTCGGCCGCGGCGTTGGCGTAGGAGACGGTGCAGTCGCTGCACAGCTCCTTGACCTTGGCCTCGAAGTACGGCTTGTCGAACTTCTCGTACCGCGCGGTGACGTTGTCGGGCAGGAGCAGGCCGATCGACTTGCTGCCGGAGCCGGAGCTGCTGCTGTCGCTGCCGCTGTTGTCGTCGCCGGCCTTACCGCAGGCGGCGGCCGAGACGGCGAGCGCCGAAATCGCTACGGACACGGCGGCACGACGCATGAGCGTGTTCACTTGAGAAACCTCCCTGACGAGGCCGCGTCGTTGCGGCCGAGGTGGCTGGAAGTCAACTCGGCCACACGTGCGACGTCAAGAAGTAAATACTTAACGAGATGGCAACGACGTCCTGTGTTCTCTAAGTGAACGCAGGCGCCGCGGCATGCAGCGTGCTGTCCAAAAGGGTCGAATCACCCATCTCGCTGAGGGCGAGGGCGAGTGCTCCGAGCACCTCCGCCCGGCCTCCAAGTGCCCCTGGAAGCACGGACAGTTGACGCGCCGCACTGGGGATCGCGTAGCGGCCGACGGACTCCCTGATCGGACCGAGCACCAGCTCACCGGCCTCGGCGAGATCACCGCCCAGGACGACTCGGCTCGGGTTCAGCAAGTTGCAGAGATTGGCGACTCCACTGCCGATGTGTCGGCCGACGTCGGCGATCACCCGACGGCAGCCAGGGTCTCCGTCCCGCGCGAGTCGAACAACGCCTTCCATGGTGAGATCGGTGCCGTGGCTGGACTGGAGCAGCGGAAGCACATAGCGCGCGGCCGCGAAGGTCTCCAGACAGCCGCGGTTGCCGCAACGGCAGACGGGGCCGGACTCATCAAGAGTAATATGCCCGATTTCTCCCGCTGTGCCACCCGGGCCGCGGTAGATCTTGCCGCTGATCACCAGTCCGGCGCCCACACCGCTCGCGACCTTGATGTACGCCAGGTCGCGCACCCCCCGGCCACTGCCCCAGACCAGCTCACCGAGGGCGCCGAGGTTGGCGTCGTTGTCCACGTGCACGGGCACGCCGAGGCGCCCCTGGAGCTCCTCGGCGGGCTTGGTGCCGATCCAGCCCGGCAGGATGGCGGAGGAGCCCAGGGAGCCGGACTCCAGGTCGATGGGGCCGGGCACGCCGAGGCCCACCCCGGCGATCTTCGAGCGGTCCACGCCGGTCGCCTCGATCAGCCGGTTGACCAGCTGTTCCGCCCGGTCGAAGCCCTGCGCGGAGGAGGCGTCCACGTCCAGCGGCTCGGACTCCTCGGCCAGCACCTGGTGGGCGAGGTTCCCGACCGCGACGCGCAGGTGGGTGTGCCCGAAGTCCACCCCTATGACGATGCCGGCGTCTCCGCTCAGGGAGACCGCGCGGGCGCGCCTGCCACCCGCCGAGGTGGGCGTGACCTCGACGGTTCCGCCGTCCTTCAGCTCACGGACGATGTTGGAGACGGTCGCGGCGGACAGTCCCGTGGTCCGTGCGATCTCCGCCTGCGTGAGCGACCCGGCCAGCCGGACGGCTCGTACGACCCGCTCCAGGTTGGCTCGGTGCAGCGACGACTGCGACCCCGGAGTCTCCACGACGACCTCCTGCGCGCGGGACCGCAGCGATGAGGCCCCGTCTATGTCCAACTAGTGAACTCTAAGCTGAGCCGTTAGGGTCGCCTCCCGTCAAGAGGTTGAACAGTATCCGGGGTGTAGCGCACACGTCTGCGCACCGTCACCGGGGCCGGGGACGGTGCGCCTGCGTGCGCTCGCGGAGCGCTACTTCAAGGTCGCCGAAGTCAGACCCGCCTGCACCTGGCGCTGGAAGGACAGGTACACCACCAGCATGGGGATCATCGCGATGGTCACCCCGGCGAAGAGCACCGGAAGGTCCGACGCGTACCCCATCTGCTGCTGGAGCTGGATGAGGCCCTGGGTGAGCACATAGCGCTCCGGATCGTCGCCGCTCTGCGGCTGCATCAGCACCGTCGGCAGGATGAACTGGTTCCACTGGCCGAGGGTGTTGAAGATGCCGACGCTGATCAGTCCCGGCTTCGCCATCGGCAGCATCACCTGGAAGAAGGTCCGGGTGTGCGAGGCGCCGTCGAGGACCGCCGCCTCGAAGACCGCCGTGGGCAGCGTCCGGAAGAACGCGTGCATGAAGAACACCGTGAACGGCATCGAGTAGGCGACGTACACCAGGATCAGCCCCTGGTACGTGTTCAGCATGTCCAGCCGCTTCACCATGAAGAACAGCGGGACCAGGGCCAGGAACACCGGGAACATCGCGCCCGCGACGAAGAAGAAGTACAGGAACCTGTTGCCCCAGAACTGGTAGCGGGCCAGGACGTAGGCGGCCATGGAGCCCAGCAGCATCGTCAGCGGCACCGAGAAGACCAGCACGATGACGGTGTTCAGGAAGTAGTCGCCGATGCCCTTGTCCCAGGCCCGGCCGAAGACGTCGAGGGACCAGTTCTGCGGCCAGCCGAAGGCCGAACCGCCGATCTGGGCGTCGGTCTTGAAGGAACTGATCACCAGCCACAGCAGCGGCAGCACGATCAGCAGGGCCCACAGCGCGAGGAAGCCGTGCGAGAAGGCGTTCAGGACGACGCCCTCGCCGCGCTCGCTGCCGGGGCGGGCCGGGGCCGGGCCCGTGGTCCGCTGTGCCGGCACGGCGGCGGTCTCCTTGATGGGTGCGCTCATCGTCGTATCTCTCCCGCTCAGAACTCGACGCGGTCGCGGCGGGTGGCACGCAGCATGACCACGGACAGGACCAGGGTGAGCAGCAGCATGACGACGCCCATCGCGCAGGCGTATCCGCTCTTGCCGAAGTACTGGAAGTTGCGCATCATCACCGTCGACATCACGTCGCTGTGATGGTCGGGGCCGCCGCCGTAGGCGCCCATGTTCTGGGTCATCGAGGACACCAGCACGAACATGTCCATCGCGACGATGCCCAGATAGACCCAGGCGGTCTGCACGGTGTCCCACAGCAGCGGCAGGGTGATGCGGAAGAAGGACTGGTTGCGGCCCGCGCCGTCGATGAGCGCGGCCTCGTAGATGTCCTTCGGAATGGACTGCATGGCGGCCGAGAACAGCACCAGGTAGAAGCCGACCCCGTGCCACACCACGGCGATGACCAGCATCCACAGCACGAGGTTGGGCTCATTGAGCCATTCCATGGGATTCTCGGCGTCGACCAGGCCGAGTTTGATCAGGATCCCGTTGAGGAGACCGCCGCCGTCACTCCGGTACACCGCGTTGAACAGCACGGCGACGATCGCCAGCGACAGCACCTGGGGAAAGAAGTAGACGATTTTGTAGACCTGTGATCCGGCGACTCCGCGCACCCCGCCGGCCCTGCTGCGCCCGCCCGCGTTCAGCATGAACGCGAAGAACAGGGCGAGCAGAATGGTGATCACCGGGATGAAGATCAGGAACAGGATGTTGTGCCAGATGGCCTGCATGAAGACGTCGTCCTGGAACAGCGCCTTGTAGTTGTCCAGGCCGACGAACTTGAACGTCTGCGACTGCCCTTTCCAGTCGGTCAGCGAATAGCCGAACGTCTGGACGTAAGGCCAGATCACGAAGATCAGATAGAGCGACACGGGAACGAAGAGAAATCCCGCGACGAACCTGTACTGCCCTTTGCGCATGCGATTCCTGCCCCTGATGTCCCTTCCCGGGCCGGAGTGCTCCGGCCCGGGAAACGGCGTTGCGGTCAGTCCCGGTGGTTCTTCTTGGAGGCCGGGTCCTTGGCCTGCTTGTCGACCGCGGCCTGGGCCCGCTTCAGCCACTCCTTCGGCTGGATGCGCTTGGCCATCAGCTCGTTGGACGCGGCCTCGATCGCCGCTCCCATCTCGCTGTACCACTCGGTGTACAGGTAACGGAAGGTGTCGTCGCCGGCCGCCTTGGACGCCTCGACGGTGGACTGGGTGCCCGGGCGCAGCTTCACGCTCGGGTCGACGCCGTCCTTGAGGATGGTGAGGGAGTTGGCCTCCTTGGCGAACAGCGTCGACCACTCCTTGGAGAGCATGCGCCGCATGAACTCCTTGGCCCCCGGCAGGTTCTTGGCCTTCGCCGGGATGATGAAGGGTTCACCGGAACCGGCCCGGATCGCCGGGAAGGGCAGAGCGCTGTCGGGCAGCAGCGGCATCGGCATGAACTTCATGTCGAAGTCCGCCGGCGTCTGCTTGAGCTGCTCGTTCTCCAGCCAGGAACCGCAGGTGATGAAGGCGGCCTTGTACTGGTTCCAGCGGGTCTGGGACTCGGTGTGGGTCAGGCCGTTGGTGCCGGGCATCAACAGGCCCTTCTCCACGACCTCGTAGATCGCCTCGACGCCGGCCTGGGCCGCGTCCGAGCCGACGAAGGCCTTCGGATCGAGGTTGTCGATCGCCTTCATGGCGTCCAGACCGCCCTTCTTGGCGATCAGGTCCATGATGGCGACGTTGATGTAGTACGGGTACTTGCCCTGGTGGGCGAGGCCGCCGATGCCCTGCTTCTTGGCGTCCTGGCAGATGGCGAGGAAGTCGTCCCAGGTCTTGGGCTCCTCCCAGCCCTTCTCCTTGAAGAGCTTGCCGGAGTACCACAGGCCCCAGACGGTGTAGATGTAGTTGAGGGCGACGATCTTGCCGCCCTGGAGACCGGCGTCGAGGGTCCCCGGGATGATGAGGTCGCGGACCTTCTTGCTCGGGTCGTCGATCGCGGGCGCGTCCAGAACCTCGGCGAGGTCGAGCAACTGCCCGTTCTTGTAGAGGACGTCGACCTTGATCTGCTGGGCGCCGGAGTCGTCGACGACGTCCGGCGGGTTGCCCGCGTTGAAGCGCGGCTGGAGCTTTCCGGTGATCTCCTGGGTGCCGGTGTGGGTGGAGGTGATGCCGAGCTTCTTCTGGAAGTCGGCCTCCCATGCCTTGGCGTAGTCGTCGCCGTAGCCGCCCTTGAAGATCACGACGTCGAGCTTGCTGCCCTTCGCCGCTCCGAAGGGGTTGTCCTTCGACGTGGTGCCCTTGGTGTTGTCGTCGCTCGATTCGTCGCCTCCACCGCTGGCGCAGGCGGACAGAAAACCGGTCGCGGGGACGGCGGCCAGTCCGAGCGCGGCCGAACGCTTGATCAGATCGCGCCGGCCGACACCTTCATCACCGTGGCTGTCTGCGGAAGTGGATCCCATGCTCAAGTCCTCGCCTTCTCCAGGACTCAGGCGGTGAACCGGATCCTCCCCGGCACCGCGGTCAGGTCAAGCAGGTTCGTGCAGGAGGTTCGTGCAAGAGGGGTGAATTGCCGACAGGTATAGTCCACTTCCGGTCGGCGGAGCAAGATCGAACGCAATGTTGGTCATGGGTGTTCTCTAGTTGAGACCTCGCGGAAATATGAGCGGTCTGTGCGAAGCTTGCCGGAAAAATCCATGACATAGGCCCCGAATGCCACAGGCAACACCCTTGACATCACTGTCCACTTGGGCCACTACTGATCCTTGCACGGAATTGGTGACAACGTTGTCCGGCCTCGTGCAGGGAGGGTACTCGCCGATGCATCGGTACAGAACTCGGCTCAGACGGAGTGCGGCGGTCGTGTTCACGGCCGCCTTTGCCGTGACGGTGGGCTCGCAGGGCGCGGCGGTCGCCCTGCCCCAGGCCGCCGCCCAGGCCGATCGGGGGTTCGCCACCTCCTTCGAGACGGGCGATCCCGCCCCGGACTGGATCAACAGCGTCGACGGAGGCAGGGCTTCCGGTGTCGACGGCGGCTACAGCACCGGCATCCCGGGCAACATCACCGACCACGTGACGGACGTCCGGGCGAGCGCGGAGAACACCGGCGGCGGCGAGGTGAAGGAGAACCTCGTCGACGGCGAGTCCGGCACCAAGTGGCTGGCCTTCCAGAGCACCGGCTGGGCCGAGTTCGACCTGGACAGACCGGCCAAGGTGGTCACCTACGCGCTGACCTCGGCCAATGACTTCGCCGAGCGCGACCCCAGGGACTGGACGCTCCAGGGCTCGACGGACGGCAAGGACTGGAAGACCCTCGACACCCGCTCGGGCGAGACCTTCACCGAACGGTTCCGGACAAATTCGTACGACATCCAGGATCCGGCCGAATACCAGCACTTCCGGCTGGACATCACCCGCAACAACGGCGCCTCCGGCATCCTCCAGCTGGCCGACGTGCAGTTCTCCACGGGCGGGAGCGACGGGCCGGTCCCGCAGGACATGCTCTCGCTGGTCGACCGCGGCCCGAGCGGATCACCCACCGCGAAGGCGGGCGCCGGATTCACCGGAAAGAGGGCCCTGCGTTACGCCGGTCGGCACACCGCCGACGGGCGGGCGTACTCGTACAACAAGGTCTTCGACGTCAACGTGGCGGTGGACCCGCTGACCCGGTTGTCGTACCGGATCTTCCCGTCGATGGCGGACGGCGACCGGGACTACGACGCGACGAACGTCTCCGTGGACCTGGCCTTCACCGACGGCACCTTCCTGAGCGGCCTCGGCGCGCGCGACCAGCACGGATTCACGCTCTCGCCACAGGGACAGGGCGCCTCGAAGGCGCTCTACGTCAACCAGTGGAACAACGTGGTCTCGCGGATCGGGTCGGTCGCGGCCGGGAAGACCGTCGACCGGATTCTCGTCGCCTACGACTCCCCGAGCGGGCCGGCGAAGTTTCGGGGCTGGCTGGACGACGTCACCGTGGAACGGGCGGCGCCCGAGAAGCCCGAGGCGCATCTGTCGGACTACGCGCTCACCACTCGCGGCACCAACTCCAGCGGCGGCTTCTCGCGGGGCAACGACTTCCCGGCGGCGGCCGTGCCGCACGGCTTCAACTTCTGGACGCCGGTGACCAACGCGTCCTCCCTGAGCTGGCTCTACGACTACGCACGCGCCAACAACGACGACAACCTGCCGACGATCCAGGCGTTCAGCGCGAGCCACGAGCCGAGTCCCTGGATGGGTGACCGGCAGACCTTCCAGGTGATGCCGTCGGCCGCCGCCGGCACCCCGGACACCGGTCGCGAGGCCCGTGAGCTGGCCTTCCGGCACGAGAACGAGACCGCGCGGCCGTACTACTACGGGGTGCGGTTCGAGAACGGGCTGAAGACGGAGATGGCGCCGACCGACCACGCGGCGGCCCTGCGCTTCACCTACCCGGGCGACGACGCGAACGTGCTCTTCGACAACGTGACGGACCAGGCGGGCCTGACGCTCGACAAGGACGCGGGCGTGATCACCGGGTACTCGGACGTGAAGTCCGGGCTGTCGACCGGCGCCACCCGGCTCTTCGTCTACGGCGTCTTCGACAAGCCGGTGACGGACGGCTCGTCGAGCGGGGTCAAGGGGTACCTGCGCTTCAAGGCCGACGACAGAACCGTCACGCTGCGGCTCGCCACCTCACTGATCAGCCTCGACCAGGCGAAGGACAACCTGCGCCAGGAGATCCCGGACGGCACCTCCTTCGAGCAGGTCCGCGACCGCGCCCAGCGGCAGTGGGACCGGCTGCTCGGCAAGGTCGAGGTGGAAGGCGCCACGCAGGACCAGCTCACCACGCTGTACTCCAGCCTGTACCGGCTGTACCTGTACCCCAACTCCGGCTTCGAGAAGGTCGGTTCGAAGTACCAGTACGCGTCCCCGTTCTCCCCGATGCCCTCTCCCGACACCCCGACGCACACCGGGGCGAAGATCGTGGACGGCAAGGTGTACGTCAACAACGGTTTCTGGGACACCTATCGGACCACCTGGCCGGCGTACTCCCTGCTGACGCCCTCTCAGGCGGGCGAGATGGTCGACGGGTTCGTCCAGCAGTACAAGGACGGCGGCTGGACCTCGCGCTGGTCCTCCCCCGGGTACGCGGACCTGATGACCGGCACCTCCTCCGACGTCGCCTTCGCGGACGCGTACGTCAAGGGGGTCGACTTCGACGCGAAGTCGGCGTACGACGCGGCCCTGAAGAACGCCACGGTCGCGCCCCCGTCCTCCGGTGTGGGCCGCAAGGGCATGGAGACCTCGCCCTTCCTCGGCTACACCAGCACCGACACCCACGAGGGCCTGTCCTGGGCCCTGGAGGGCTACCTCAACGACTACGGCATCGCGCGCATGGGCAAGGCGCTGTACGCGAAGACCGGTGAGAAGCGCTACAAGGAGGAGTCGGAGTACTTCCTCAACCGGGCCCAGGAATATGTGAACCTCTTCGACAAGAAGGCGGGCTTCTTCCAGGGCCGGGACGCCGACGGCAAGTGGCGTGTGGAGTCGTCGAGTTACGACCCGCGGGTGTGGGGCTACGACTACACCGAGACCAACGGCTGGGGGTACGCGTTCACCGCCCCGCAGGACAGCCGGGGTCTGGCGAACCTGTACGGCGGCCGCTCCGGGCTCGCCGACAAGCTGGACCAGTACTTCGCGACGCCGGAGACGGCCTCGCCGGACTTCGTCGGCTCCTACGGCGGTGTCATCCACGAGATGACGGAGGCGCGGGACGTCCGGATGGGCATGTACGGCCACTCCAACCAGGTCGCCCACCACGTGAACTACATGTACGACGCGGCCGGTCAGCCCTGGAAGACACAGCAGAACGTCCGTGAGGTGCTGTCGCGGCTGTACGTGGGCAGCGAGATCGGGCAGGGCTACCACGGTGACGAGGACAACGGCGAGCAGTCGGCCTGGTACCTGTTCTCCGCGCTGGGCTTCTACCCGCTGGCCATGGGCAGCGGCGAATACGCCGTCGGCTCACCGCTGTTCACCAAGGCCACGGTCCATCTGGAGAACGGTCGGGACCTGGTGGTCAGGGCCCCGAAGAACAGCGCCCGGAACGTGTACGTGCAGGGCCTGAGGGTCGACGGCAAGCCCTGGCGGTCCACTTCGCTCCCCCACTCGATCCTGTCCGAGGGGGCCGTCCTGGACTTCGACATGGGTCCACGGCCGTCCAAGTGGGGCACCGGGAAGAACGCGGCTCCGGTGTCGATCACCCAGGACGACGAGGTGCCGACGCCGCGCGCGGACGTGCTCGCCGGGGACGGGGCACTGTTCGACAACACGTCGGCCACGGACGCGACGGTCACCTCCGTGGACCTTCCGGTGTCCGGCGAGGTGAAGGGGCTTCAGTACACGCTGACCTCGTCGTCGGACCGCACGAAGGCCCCGACCGGCTGGACGCTCCAGGGCTCGGACGACGGCACCAAGTGGAAGACCCTCGACCAGCGGTCCGGGGAGTCCTTCGCATGGGACCGGCAGACACGGGCGTTCTCCGTGAGGTCTCCGGGTACGTACGGGAAGTACCGTCTCGTGCTCGACGGCGAGGCGGTGGTCTCGGAAGTCGAACTGCTCGCCTGAGCAAAGGCGTTGGGGGTCTCATGCAGGGTGTCGATCCGGCCTGGCTGCCGGACGGGGCGTTCCGGCCGATCGGCACCCGGCGGACCCTGATCCGCGGCTCGGGTGCGCTGGTGGACACGGTTCACGGGGAGGTGGCGGCGGCCTGCGAGCGCTTCGGAGGAAGTGTCTCGCGTGAACCCGGGCCCTGCGACCTGGTGGTGGAGCTGGACGGCGACGACGGCTCCGAGGGTTTCGTGCACGGACGCCGTGACGGTTGTACGACCGTCACGGCGTCCGGCGCGCGCGGGTTGCTGTACGGGTTCTTCCACGTCGTACGGCTCGGGGAGGCGGCGTTCCTCGGCGAGGCGCAACCTGCCCTGCATGAACCCAAGTCGGCGCTGCGCATGCTCGACCACTGGGACAACGTGGCCGTGCACCCGGTCATGGGCCAGGTGGAGCGCGGGTACGCCGGCGGGTCGCTGTTCTGGGAGGACGGACGGGCGCGCGGGGACATGGAGCGCGTGCGGCGGTACGGCAGGCTGCTCGCGGCCTGCGGGATCAACGCCGTGGCCGTCAACAACGTCAACGTGCACGCGACCGAGGCACGGCTGCTGACCGACCGGATCGGTGAAGTGGCCGCCATCGCGGGCGCGTTGCGGCCCTACGACATCCGGACGCATCTGTCGGTCACCTTCGCGGCGCCGATGGTGCTTGGCGGGCTGCCCACGGCCGATCCGCTGGACGAGTCGGTGCGGACGTGGTGGGCCGAGGCGACCGCGCGGGTGTACGCGGAGATTCCCGACTTCGGCGGGTTCGTGGTCAAGGCCGATTCGGAAGGGCAGCCGGGGCCGTTCGCGTACGGACGCAGTCACGCTGACGGCGCGAACGCGCTGGCCGCCGCGCTTGCCCCGCACGGCGGTACGGTCCACTGGCGGGCCTTCGTCTACGACCACCGCCAGGACTGGCGGGACCGCTCGACCGACCGGGCGCGGGCCGCGTACGACCATTTCGTGCCGCTGGACGGGGAGTTCGCCGGCAACGCCGTCCTCCAGGTCAAGCACGGGCCGCTGGATTTCCAGGTGCGCGAGCCGGTCTCCCCGCTGATCGGGGCGATGCCCGGCACACGGCTGGCGGTGGAGCTCCAGGCGACCCAGGAGTACACGGGGCAGCAGCGGCACGTGTGCTGGCTGGGGCCGATGTGGGGCGAGGTGCTGCGCTTCGGCATCGACGGGGAGTCCGCTGTCGGCGAGCTGGCACGCGGTGGGCTCGTCGCCGTGTCCAACGTCGGGGACGACCCGTTCTGGACCGGGCATCCGCTGGCCCAGGCGAACCTCTACACGTTCGGTCGGCTGGCCTGGGACCCCGACGCCGATCCGCATCGGGTCCTCGACGAATGGATCCGGCTCACCTTCGGGAGCGAGCCCCGGCTCACGGCGGGTCTGCGCTCGGTCCTGGACGGTTCGTGGCGGACGTACGAGAAGTACACCGCTCCCCTCGGCGTGGGGTTCATGGTCCAGCCGGGACACCACTACGGGCCGAGCGTCGACGGCTACGAGTACAGCCCGTGGGGCACCTACCACTTCGCCGACCGTGACGGCGTCGGTGTCGACCGGAGCGTGGCGGGCGGGACCGGGTACGCGGGGCAGTACGCCAAGCCGTGGGCCGAGGTCTACGAGTCCCCGGAGACCTGCCCGGACGAGCTGCTGCTGTTCTTCCACCACGTGTCGTACAAGCACATGCTGCACAGCGGCAAGACGGTGATCCAGCACATCTACGACACGCACTTCGAAGGCGTGGCGGAGGTGGAGGCGGCCCGGGAGGTGTGGGCCTCACTGGTGGACCTCGTGGACCCGGAGCGCCACGCAAGGGTGACGGAGCGGTTCGAGGAGCAGCTCCGGAGCGCCCGCGAGTGGCGCGATCAGGTCAACAGCTATTTCTTCCGGAAGTCGGGGGTGCCGGACGAGCGGGGGCGGACCATCTTCTGAAGCCGCCTATGGGAGGCGCAGGACCGCGACGCCCCGTGGGTCGAGGGTCACAGGCGCCCCGGCCTCCGCCACTTTGCCGCTGAGCAGGTCGGTCGCGGTCGCGTGAGCAGTCAGCTGAAGAGGCTCCGCCGTGTGGTTGAGGAGGAAGAGCAGGCGGGTTCCGTCGGGGGCCACTCGGGTGGCCGTCTCCAGGCCCTCGTGGTCGGCGTACGGGCCGACGAGGTCGTGGCGGGACAGGACGCGGCGGACCACCTGGTCCACACCGGGCTGGTCGAGGGCCGTGGCGACGTACCAGCCCTCGCCCCGCCCGTACCGGTTGCGGGTGACGGCGGGGGTCCCCGCGTAGAAGTCGGAGCCGTAGGTGGCGACCGACTCGGCGCCCCGGAGCCGCACGATCTCGAAGACGAGCCGTCCCTCCGAGGCGAGTTCCGGGACGGGCTGGGCGAACTCGGCCGGGCGGGAGTCCCATTCGTCGATGCGGATGCCCATCAGGGGCGCGAGGGGGCCGGGGACGTCGGCGAGAAAGGCCCGGTCGTGTGCGTCGACGCGGCCGGAGAGGAAGGTGGCGAGGACCGTGCCGCCGCGTTCCGCCACCGCTTCGAGGCGGGTGGCGAGATCGCCCTTGACCATGTGCAGGGCGGGGGCGAGGACCACGTCGTACGGGGTGAGGTCGGCGGTGTGCGCGACGACGTCCACGTCGGCGCCTGCCGCGCGGGCGGCCCGGTAGTAGGCGTGGACCACCTCCTGGTACCTGACCAGCCGGGAGGGGCCGTCGGAGATCTCCAGGGCCCACCAGCTGTCCCAGTCGAAGAGCAGGGCGGTGCGGGCGGGCGTACGGGCGCCGAGGGAGGCGTCGCCGAGCAGCTGCAACTCCGCACCCAGTGCGGCCACTTCCTGGAAGACACGGGTGTCGTCGCGACCGGCGTGGCCGATGACCGCCCCGTGGTACTTCTCGCAGGCTCCCCGCGAGGCGCGCAGCTGGAAGTAGAGGGCCGCGTCGGCGCCGTGGGCGATCGCCTGGAAGGTGGCCAGGCGCAGCTCCCCCGGTCTGCGCAGGGGGTTGACGTCACGGCATGCTGTCGTGGACGGGGTCTGCTCCATCAGCCAGAAGGGGGCGCCGTCCTTGAGGCCGCGCATCAGGTCGTGGGCCAGGGCGGCCCAACTCGGCGGGGCGTCGAGGGGCGGGTAGCTGTCCCAGGACGCGAAGTCGAGGTGGGGTGCCCAGCGGTGGTAGTCGAGGGGGCGAAACATGCCCATGAAGTTGGTCGTGACGGGGGTGACCGGATCATGGGCGCGGATCACCTCCTTCTCGGCGAGGAAGCAGCCGAGCAGCGCGTCGGTGGTGAAGCGGAAGTAGTCGAGCGTGATGCCCTGGAAGGCGGTGTGGTCGGGGCCCCGCCAGTGCTCGGTGAGGGCGCTGGGCGGCTCGATCTCCTCGAAGTCGGTGTAGCGGTGCGACCAGAACGTCGTCCACCAGGCGTCGTTGAGGGCGTCGAGGGTGACGTACCTGTCCCGCAGCCAGTCCCGGAAGGCGTCGGCGCACAGGTCGCAGTAACAGACGCCGCCGTACTCGTTGTTGATGTGCCAGGCGAGCAAGGCCGGGTGGTCCGCGTGCCGTTCGGCGAGTCGTGCCGCCAGCTCCGTGGCCAGTCTGCGGTACGCCGGTGAGCTGGGGCAGAAGTTGTGGCGTTGCCCGTAGCGGTGTCGGCGGCCCTCGAAGTCGGTGCGGTTGACCTCGGGATACCGGTGCGCGAGCCAGGGCGGCAGGGCGGCCGTACCGGTGGCCAGACAGACCTGTCGGCCCTCGGCCGTCGCCCGGTCCAGGACGCGGTCCAGGACCGTGAAGTCGTAGGTGTCCTCGGCGGGTTGGGTGAGCGACCAGGAGAAGACGCCGACGGTGAGGGTGTCGATGGCGGCCCGGGTGAACAGGTGGTGGTCCGCGTCCCAGACCTCCTCGGGCCACTGCTCGGGGTTGTAGTCGCCGCCGTAGGGGATCTTGGAGCTCGACGGGCTCATGCGGTGAAGTCCTCCTGGGTCTCGGCGATCACCGGGCGGCTGCTGTGCAGCAGGGACAGCAGCAGCGGGGCCGCCAGCAGGGCGGGCAAGGCCTCGGTCAGTACGGCGGTCCCGGCGGCGGTCAGGACGAGCAGCGAGGCGGCGCCGAGGGTAGCGCGGCCGTGCCGGAACAGGAAGTGACCCGCGAGGCGTGCGGTGTCGCGCGCCCGGAACGCGAACAGGGCGGTGAGCACGAGTGCGTGTGCGCCCCAGAGAAGCGAGCCGACGCCGATCGCCGCGAGCAGCACCGCCCACCAGCCGGGCAGGCCGGTGGCGGTGAAGTGGGTCAGCGTGAACGCGATGACCGTCAGCCACGCCAGCAAGGGTGCCCACAGCTTCAGGGCGGGGACGGCGTTGAGCCGCCAGCCGCGCCGGTACGCCCGCGCCGGGTGGAGGTCGGCGAGGTCGCGGTCGCGGTGGTCGAGGGCGTACAGAGCGGCGGCCGTGGCGGGGCCGAGGGGCAGCAGGCACACGGCGGCCAGGGGGAGGTTGGCGGGGGCCGGGCCCAGCAGGAGCAGACCCGCCAGGCCCGGAGAGGCGGCGACGAGGAGCAGGACCTCGACGGTGACGAGGGTGTGGATGAGGGCTGCGGCACGGGAGAGGGAGCCCTGGCCGAAGGAGGTGCCGGCGGGTGAAGGCGGGGGCTCGTGGGTCTCCTGTCGTCGCCCTGCGGGTCGGCCGGGTGGGGCGGTGTCGGGTCGGTCGGTGGCCGTGGTGTCGTGGGCCCCGGCCCGGGTGCGGCCGGCTGTCGCCCGCACGCGACTGTCCCCGTTCACCCCGTTCACTGCGGCTCCCTGCCCAGCAGTCGGCGTTCGTCCCACCAGTCCGGTGCCTCCTCCACGACCGGACTCACCTCCACGAGCGTGATCTCGTGGCGGGCCAATGTCAGGTCCAGTTCGGTCCGGTCGTCCTCGACCCGCAGCCTCAGGTGCTGTCGGCCCGGCTCGGCGGCCTCGTGGAGTACGTCGAGCTGGTGCCGGCCGGGTGAGCGCGGGCTGCCCATTCGCTGCCAGGCGGTGCGGGCGTTGCCGTGCTCCTCGTCGACCACGGACCGCCGTACGAAAGCCTCCCGTGCGCCCCGCACCGGCACCGACAGGCGCAGCCGGTGCCGCTCGGGCCCTGGCGTCTCCCCGCTCGCGTCGACCGGAGCCCAGGCGAGGACGGTCACCCGGCCGTCGGGATGCCGGGTGGCCAGGTGGTCGGCGCCCCGGGTGAGCAGCTCGGGGCCCATGCGGGCCATGAAGGAGTAGAGGTGGTACGTCGGTTTCCTGATCTGCCGGTGGGTGAGCAGGCCGAAGCCGCCGTGGAAGAGAGCCGTGGGAGGCCCCTCCTCCTCGAACATGTCGCTGAAGGTCCAGTACGAGAAGGAGTCGACGTGGTCGCCGCCGCGGGCGAGGACCGGTGCCAGGTACGCCGCGTGGAAGGCGGTGTCGTGGACCGGGTTGTCGGGGCGGTAGGAGGAGTTGAACTCCGTGATGTGGACGGGGAGTCCGGCGAGCCGGGTGCCCTTCAGCCGTTCGCGGGGTGTTGCGAACTGGTCCAGGAGGTCCTCGGCGGGTGCCAGGATCTGGTGGGTGCCGAAGGGGACGTGCTGGGCGGGGCCCGAGGTGTAGGCGTGCTTCGACACGAAGTCGACCGGGACGTCGCGTTGTGCGGCGAACTCGGCGAAGCGGTCCAGCCACTCGTCGGAGGCCGGTGAGATCGCGGGGCCGCCCACCTGGAGATCCGCGTCCACCTCCTTCACCGCGCCCGCCGTCACCTCGTAGAGGCGGTGGTACGCCTTCTCGTCCGCGCCCTCCCAGAAGTCGCGCAGGTTGGGCTCGTTCCACACCTCGATGGGCCAGGTGCGCACCTCGGCGAGACCGTACCGGTCGACCAGGTGCCTGAGGGTCGCCCGGACCAGGTCCGCCCACTCCCCCATGTCCCGGGGCGGGGTGACGTTCGCCTGCCACCAGAACACCGTCTGCTTCCCCGACGCCAACTCCGAGGGCATGAAGCCGAGTTCGAGGAAGGGCCGGATGTCGATCTCCAGACAGGCGTCGACGACCTGGTCGACGTAGGTGAAGGAGTGGCGGACACCTCGGACACCCTCGGGCCACTCGTACGGCCGGTACACGCCCATGCCGTCGCTCAGCAGGCCGTGCCCGCGGATGTACCGGAAGCCGATCTCGCGCTGTAGCAGCTTCAGGGAGTCCTGGTAGTCGCGGCGCAGGGCGAGTTCGATCCTCCCGGTGCCGACGCAGTGGCGCCAGGCGTCGGAGAAGGGGCCGGAGGGCTCGGCGGGGACGCGGTGGATCACGCGTTCTCCTTCTTGAACCGGTCGTGCGCCTTGTTGTGCAGGTCGACGAGCTGCTGCATGTTCTTCGCCTTCAACTCGGATATGTACGCGTCCCATTCGGACATCGGGCGCTTGCCGAGCACGAACTGGAGGGTGTTCTGGATGGCGTGGTCCTTGAGCGGGGTGTCCCAGAGCGTCGCCTGCTCCTGCTCGAAGGACTGCAGGGGGTGGGCCGGGTCGACGGGCAGTTCCCTGCGCTGGGACATGACGTCCTGGAACTTCTTCTCGTCCGGGCTGAAGTTGGAGGACACCAGCTCCCAGCTGCCGCCGTAGGTGAACACGCCGTTGAAGAAGCCGAAGTCCTTCTGGAGGTCCTTCGGGGCGTCCGGGTCGGATCCCATCAGCGAGATGCCGGGCTTCAGCGTGTAGGTACCGCCGGACTCGGTGTAGGTGACGCCCGCCACGCCCCACTTGCAGAACTTCTGGCCCTCGTCGGAGTACCAGAGCCAGTCCACGAACTGCATCATCGCCACGAAGTCGGCGCTCTTGAGGGCCTTGCTGGAGATCATGACGCCGTTCTCCAGCCGGATGCCGCTCAGCAGGATCGGTCCCGCCGGGCCGAGGGGCACCGGGATCATCTCGATCGTCGAGCCCTTGACCTGCTTGCCCAGGTTGTAGCGGTAGTTCTGCACCAGCTCCTGCGGATTGGCGCTGATCGCATACGACTTCTCGGCCAGCAGCTTCTGCACGGCCTGGTCGTCCTGCTGGGTGAAGCTCTCGGGGTCGAGGAGCTTCTCGGCGACGATCTTTCTCAGGTACTCGATCATCTGCCGGTAGGCGTCCTGGGCCGCGGTGAAGACGAACTTCTGCGCCTTGGTGTCGTAGCTGATGTTGTCGTACGTCCAGCCGGCCTTAACCCCGTAGGCCTGACCGAGGTACTGGAACAACGCCCCGCACGGGAAGGGGGTGTTGGTGCTCCAGCGGTCGGTCCACGGGTACTTGTCGGGGTACTCCGTCTTGAGCGCCTTGAGGACGTCGTACACCTCGTCCCAGGTCTTCGGCAGGCTCAGTCCGTGCTTGTCGAGGACGTCCGTGCGGAAGGAGAGCGAGTAGCCGGACTTGGGCTTCTCGTGCAGGCCCGGGAGCAGGTAGTACTTGCCGTCGGACTGGCGGATGGAGTCGAGTTCGGGCTCGAGCTTCCACTTCTTCACCTTGGCACGGAAGTTGGGCATCAGGTCGACGTACTCGCTGACCGGGAGGATGGCGCCCGAGGACACGAAGGCGACCTCGCCGGGGTGGTACGTCTTCGGGATGATGAAGGGGGCGTCGCCCGAGCCGATGAGGACGCTGCGCTTCTTCTCGTAGTCGGCGAGCGGGACGTCCAGGGGCTTGATGGTGACCCCGGTGCGCCGGGTGACCTCCTTCCAGAACAGCCAGTTGTTCTTGAGCGGGTAGACCGGGTTGTCGTTGTGCAGCATGGAGAAGGACAGCGCCTTGGTGGCCTTGAACTGCTGGCCGGCCTGGTACTCCTTCATCGCGCCGTTCTGCTTCTTGGACAGGTCCTTGGAGTCGCCGCCGTCATCGCCGCTGCCGCAGCCGGTGAGGCCGGCGAGGCCGATGAATCCCGCGGCGGCCAGGATCTGACGTCGCGACAGCTGTCCGGTGTTCTCCACGGAGACTCCTTTGTTCCGTAAGTGAGGTGACGCACTGTCAGCCCTTGACCGCGCCGAGCATCACGCCCGAGACGAAGAAGCGCTGGACGAACGGGTACACGCAGATGATCGGCAGCGCGGTGAGCACGATCGTGACCGCCTGGATGCTCGCGCCGACCTGGCTGAGCTCCGCGGTGCCCGCGCCCGCGTTGCCGCCACCGGTGGCGCCGGCGATGAGGTTGCGCAGATAGACGGTGACCGGCATCAGGTCCGAGTGGTCCAGGTAGAGGAACGCGCTGAACCAGGAGTTCCAGAAGGACACCGTGTAGAAGAGCACCATGGTCGCCACGACCGCCTTGGACAGCGGCAGCACGATCCTGAAGAGGATGCCGTAGGTGTTCAGGCCGTCGATCTGCGCGGCCTCCTCCAGCTCGGCCGGCAGGCTCTCGAAGAATGCCTTCATCACCAGCAGGTTGAAGACGCTGATCGCGTTGGGCAGCGCGATGGCCCAGACGCTGTTCTTCAGCCCGAGTTCGGTGACCAGGATGTAGTTGGGGATCAGTCCGCCGGTGAAGAACATCGTGAACACGGCGATGCCGACGAGCACCCCGCGCCCCCTGAGGTGCTTCTTCGACAGGACGTAGGCGTAACAGGTCGTCAGGACCATGGCCACGGCGGTGGAGACGACCGTGTAGAAGACGGTGTTGCCGTAGTTCCGCCAGAACATCGAGTCCTGGAAGACGATCCGGTACGTGGTGAGGTTGAACCCCTTGGGCCACAAGGTCACTTCACCAGCCCGGATCTGCCGTTCCCCGCTGAAGGACCGCGCGACGATGTTGACGAAGGGGTACAGGGTCACGAGCACCACGAGGGTGAGGATCACCCCGTTGACGCCCTGGAACACCCGGTAGGAACGGCTCGGCTTCACCACAGGCTGGTCCCCACTGTGCGGCGCGAGAGCGTGTTGGCGGTGGTGATGAGGACCAGCCCGATGACCGCCTCGAACAGGCCGATGGCGGCCGCGTAGCTGAAGCTGTTGGACTCGACACCGGCCCGGTAGACGTAGGTCGAGATCACGTCGGCGGTCGGATAGGTCAGCGGATTGTACAGCAGCAGGACCTTCTCGAAGCCGACCGCCATGAACGTGCCGACGTTGAGGATCAGCAGCGTGATCATGGTGGGGCGGATGCCGGGCAGGGTGACGTGCCAGATCTGCTTCCAGCGGTTGGCACCGTCGATGCGCGCGGCCTCGTACAGGTCCTCGTCGATGGTGGTGAGCGCGGCGAGGTAGAGGATCGTGCCCCAGCCGGCGGTCTGCCAGATCTCCGAGCCGACGTAGATCGTGCGGAACCAGTCGGGCTCCTGGATGAAGCGGATCTCCTCGTGGCCGAACCAGCCGAGGGCGTGGTTGACCGGCCCGTCGGTGGCGAGCGTCTGCAGGGTGAGGCCCGCGACGATCACGATCGACAGGAAGTGCGGGAGGTACGACACCGACTGCACGAACCGCTTCAGGGAGCGCCGGCGCACCTCGTTGAGCAGGAGGGCGAGGACGATCGGGATCGGGAAGCAGAACACCAGCGTGAGTCCGCCGAGCCACAGGGTGTTGCGGAACACCTGCCAGAAGGTCGGGTCGCTGAGGAACATGCGCACATAGCGCAGGCCCACCCAGTCCTCGCCGAACATCGATCCGCCGGGCTCGAAGCGCCGGAACGCGATCACGTTGCCGATCATCGGCAGATAGCGGAAGACCAGGAAGAACAGCAGCGGCAGGACGGCCAGCGAGTACAGCTGCCAGTCGCGGCGCAGGGCCCGGCGCCATCCACCGCGCGGCGCAGGGCGGCCGACGGCTCCGGGCGGGTCCTCGACGCTGGGTGGTGGAGAGGCCGACTTGACGGATGTGCTCATGCTCGGTCCTCTCAGACGGAGGCACGGAACCGAAACTTTCGAGCTCTTACCGGTAACTTCGCGGCAACTTAGGGCCACGAAGAAAGCGCTGTCAATGGGTCGGGGGTGAGATACCTGGGGCAGGAGTGGGGTAGAACAGGGAGGCCAACACCCGGCCCCCTTCGCAAGTTTCACTACTTGGACCGACTCATGCGAGGTGCCCTGTGCCTGCGTTCGACCTGCCTGCCGCGGAGCTGGAGCACTACCGTCCCGATGTCCGGGAACCCCCGGATTTCGACGAGTTCTGGCGTGACACCCTGAAGGAGGCAGCGCAGACGGACGTGTTGGCGTCGGTGCGCCCGGAGGAGAGCGGGCTGCGGCTGACGCGGACCTGGGACGTCACGTTCCGGGGCTTCGCCGGCGATCCGGTGCGCGCCTGGTACAGCAGACCCGCCGGGGTCCGCGAGCCGCTGCCCGCGGTCGTCGAGTACGCGGGCTACGGCCGGGGGCGCGGACTCCCCCACGAGCGGCTCACGTGGGTGAACGCCGGGTACGCGCATCTGCTGATGGACAATCGCGGCCAGGGCGACCAGTACGGCAACGGCGGCGCGACCCCCGACCCTCACGCCTCGGCGCCGGGCGGCCCCGGTCCCGCCGTACGTGGCCTGCTGGACCCGCGCGCCTACCACTACCGGCGGCTGATCACGGACGCGGTGCGCGCGGTGACGGCGGTGCGGGCGCTGCCGGGGGTGGACGCGGGACGCGTCGCGGCCGTCGGCAACAGCCAGGGCGGCGGGCTGGCGCTGGCCGTCGCGGGACTGGTGCCGGACCTGGCGGCGGTCCTGGTCACGGCGCCTTTCCTGTGCGGCATCCGGCGCGCCCTCGACCTGACCGACGCGAGCCCCTACGGCGAGATCGGTGCCTACCTCTCCGTGCACCGGGGCGTGGAGGAGGCCGCGTATCGCACGCTCTCGTACGTGGAGGGCGTCTCCTTCGCGCGGCGCGCCGCCGCCCCGGCCCACTTCGGGGTCGGGCTGCGCGACACGGTGTGCCCGCCGAGCGGGGCGTACGCGGCCTTCAACCGCTACGGCGAGCTGACCGGCCTGGACCCCCGCAAGGAGATCCACGCCTATCCGTACAACGGCCACGAGGGCGGCGACGCGGTGCAGGTGCGCCGCCAACTCGACTGGTTGACCGCGGTGTTGGGACTCGGCCCCGTCAGCTCACAGCCAGGGTGAACACGTGAAGGTCCGTGTTCTGCGGCAGCTTCACGCTCACGATGCGCTTCCCTTCCGGTGCCGCGAACGGCTTCGTGGCGAAGACGTACGTCGCCACCGGGTCCCGGTCCGCGCCCGACACGTTGCGATAGGCGGCGCGGGCGACGACCTCGTTGCCGTACTGGACGGTGCCGCCGCCTCCCCCGACGGTCCAGTCGGTGAAGGCCAGTTCGACCGTGCCGGTGCTGCCGTCGGTGTAGGTGACGGTGGCCTGGGACTGCTGGTTGCCGTTGACCGCGCTGCCGACGAAGGACAACTGGCTTACTGGTTCATCCAGTTGGACGGACCGGCCGGATGCCGTCGCGTTGTCGGGCCGGCCGTTCGGTGAGTTGGGCCAGGTGAAGGTCAGGCCGTCGACCGTGCCCTGCCGGCCCGGGGTGAGGCCGGCTGCCTCCAGCGCCTGGCGGGAGTAGCTCCAGCCGCCGCCGTCGTAGTCGGCCTCGTCGTGGTCACCGGAGTCGTCCGAGATCCCGGTGTTGTCGTAGGCGGCGAGAAGGGTGCCGGGTGCGGCGACCGTGAGGGAGACGGGCTGTTCGTACGCGGTGCCGTCCGAGGTGACGGCGATCGTGACGTCGTAGAAGCCCTGCGCGGTGCCCTCGGTGGCGCTCAGGGTGATCTCCTGGGAGCCGTCGGCCACCGTGCCCTCGGCGGGGGTCGCTGTGATGCCCTCGGGTGTCTCGACTCGGAAGCGGACTTCGGGGCCGGTGCCGTCGCCGCTCAGGGACAGCGCGCGGACACCGACCTTCGTGCTGCCGCCCGGCGCGATCGTCGCCGTGGTCGGGCCGACACCGATCTGGTACGGCTGCTCGCCCTCACGGAAGGACGGCGGGGCCGCGTCCGCGCCCCAGGCCGGATCGGGCTCGGAGGAGAGGGTGTAGTCCAGCCGGCCGCCGTCCCGCACGAAGGAGGCGGGCAGCCAAGCCGCCTGGCTCGTACGGCCGTCGACCTTCAGCGCGTGGACGTACGGCGCGTCGGCGGCCGCCCCCTGCGCGCGGACGGAGATGTCGTTGCCGGAGGGGCGGTCGATCTCGATCCGCGGGAACAGCGGTGAGGCGAGGACCAGTTCGGACCGGGACGGCACCTGGGGGTACATGCCGAGCGCGGAGAAGACGTACCAGGCGGACATCGCGCCGAGGTCGTCGTTGCCGGGGATGCCGCCCGGCTGGGTCGACCAGAGCTGCCGCATGGCGGCGCGGACGGTTTCCTGTGTCTTGTAGGGGGCGCCCGCGTAGGCGTACAGGTAGGGGACGTCGATCGACGGCTCGTTGTCCAGCTCGGACTTCTCGCCGCCGTTGCCCGTGAAGGCCCAGTCGCCGCTGTCGTCGTGGAAGAAGGCGTCCAGGCGGGCGAGAGCCTTGTCGCGGCCGCCCATCGCGGCGAACAGGCCCGCCGGGTCGTGCTGGACCATCCAGGTGTACTGGGCCGCCGTGCCCTCGACGAAACCGTTGCCGGTGGCCGGGGTGAAGCCGGTGACCCAACTGCCGTCCGCCTTGCGGTTGGCGATGTATCCGCCGCTCGGGTCGGCGGCGATGTCGAAGCTGTTCTGCCACCACTGGGATCTCTTGGTGAAGGCCGCCGCCGTGTCCTTCTCCCCTGCCGCTCGGGCCAGTTGGGAGAGCGCGAAGTCGGCGCCGGACATCTCCAGGGTCTCGGCGGCGCCGCCCCAGGCGTTGGAGACGGACGGCATGTAGTGCAGCTTCAGGTACTTGTCGAGGGAGGGGCGCTGACCGGCGGACAGCACCGGCTTCCCGGCGGACGACAGGTCCTGTTCGGTGGGGACCGTGGCGGCCCGCACGAGCGAGTCCAGTGCGCCGCGCAGGTCGAAGCCGGTGCCGCCGAAGGCGCGGATGCCGGCCAGGGCGATGGGTGAGGGGTCGCCGTTCATGACATGGGTGCCGCTCGCGCCGTGCAGCCAGCGGTCCCACACTCCGCCGTTCTGCCGGGCCAGCTCGTACAGGGACTGCGCCACGTCCGAGCCGGTGCGCGGGTCGAGCAGGGTCAGCAGCTGCACCTGGCCGCGGTACATGTCCCAACCGGAGAAGGTGCCGTACTGGGCCCGGTGGCCGCGGGCGACACGGTGTACCTCGTCGTCGCTGCCCCGGTATCTGCCGTCGGCGTCGCTGATGACGTTCGGGTGGAGGAGGGCGTGGTAGAGCGCGGTGTAGAAGGTGGTGCGTTCGTCGGCGGTGCCGCCGCCGACGCGGATCGCCCGCAGCCGGTCACGCCAGGCGCGGCGGGCCGCGTCGCGCACCGCGTCGAAGGAGCGCTGGGGCGGGTTCTCGGCGGCGAGGTTGGCCTCGGCGCCCGCACGGCTGACGTACGAGATCCCGATCCTGACGCCGACCTGCTCGGTGCCGGGGGCGAACTGGACGTATCCGCCCGCCCCCTTGCCCGCGACGGGCCGACCGCCCTGGGAGAAGCCGCCCGTGCCTCCGGACACCTTGAGGGTGCCGGGGGCGAGCCGGTCGTCCTGCCAGGTACCGGTGGCCGCGAAGGGGCGGTCGAAGTGGGCCGTGAAGTGGACGGTGTAGTAGGCGCGTTGGCCCTCCGGGTCCAGGTAGCCGCAGAAGTTGCCGGAGGTGACCGAGCCGGAGACCGTCCGGGTCGCCGGGTCGATCTCGACCGCCGACCCGGTCGATCCCACCTCGGAGTTGGCGGTCCGGAAAAGCAGGGAGGCGGGCTTGTCGGCCGGGTAGGTGAAGCGGGCCGAGCCGGTGCGGGCGGTGGCGGCGAGGTCGGCGGTGACGCCGGAGGAGAGGCCCACCTTGTAGTGGCCGGGTTCCGCGGTCTCGTCGGCGTGGCTGAAGTCGGCCGCGTACACCGCGTCCTTGGTGTCGCTCGCCGGGGAGGAGGTGACCTCGCCTGCGAAGGGGAAGAGCGGGATGTCGCCGCTGCCGCCCGCGCAGCCCGTGCCGGACATGTGCGTGAGGCTGAAGCCTCGGATGCGGGTGGCGTCGTACAGGTAACCGCCGGGGGCGGCGGTGCGGGTGGCGTCGCCGCGGGTGTTCTCGGGGCTGAAGGAGAACATGCCGAACGGGGTGACGGCGCCGGGGAAGACGTTGCCGCCGTTCTTGGTGCCGATGAGCGGGTTCACGTAGGCGGTCGGGTCGTCGACGAGACCGGGTGGCGACGCGGCGGGCGCCGCGAGGGCGGGGGTGGCGCCGGTGGCCGCGAGAACGGCCGCCAGCAGCAAGGACGTGGGACGGAAACGCATGACGCGGCCCCTCCTCCTTCGGACGGGTCGCGCACCACAGGTCGCACAAGCCGCAGGGACAGTAACGTGCGCCACGCGTATCACGGAAGGGTGCGTACGGCCGGAGGTACGCGCGAGGGGGACACCCGGCCGGGTCCAGCCATTCACCCCAACTCATTTGACATCGTTGTCCGTTGCCGCGGTAGAGTCATGTACAGACCACTCGACAACGTTGTCGCGCGTCGCGTCGTCACAAGCCATGCACCATCCGCGTCGGCCACCACCCCCCTTGCGCCGACACGGCTCGCGGACCCGGTGGCGCACAGTCCCACCAGGTCCGCCCTGAGCTGAGGGTTCGAGCGCGTACTGACGGTGACTCAGCCGACCCGGCAGGGAAGGGTCGTGGCCGTGTCGCCTCCGGAGCCGGTGACGACGTAGCCGAACGTCGTACTCTGCCCCGGACTGAGCGAGCCGTTCCAGTTGGCGTTGTGGACCATCACGTCCTGGCCGGTGTAGGTGGCGTTGCCGTTCCAGAGGCTGTCGACCTTCTGCCCGGTCGGCAGGGTCCAGTCGACCATCCAGCCCAGCATCGGGACGTCGCCGGAGTTGGTGACGGTCACCTCGGACTGGTAGCCGCCGCTCCAACTGCCCGTGGTCCTACGGGTGGCGGTGCAGGTGCCCGGGACCGGCTCGGTCGGGTTGCCCGGCTCGTGGATGCCGGTGACCTCGCCGTTGCCGCCGTCGAAGACGACGTCGGAGCAGGAGTAGAAGGTCTCCGCGCTGTCCGAGCGCTGCCAGACCATGTAGATGATGTGGCGGCCGGACTTGTTCGCCGGAAGCTGGCCGGTCCAGGAGTAGTTGGCCTCGACCGTGCCCGGGCTGCCGTTGAGCGGCGGGTGGTCGACGCTGAGGAACGGCTGGGCCTCCATGTCGTCCCAGGTGAGGGTCTTCTTGGGGTCGAAGCCGTCCTTGGTGACGTAGACGTAGAACCAACCCGGGTGCGCGGCCCAGGCGTTGTAGGAGAAGTCGACCGTCCTGCCCGCGGTGAGGTGGGTGAGCGGCCAGTCGTCGCGGGGGGCGTTGAAGCCGGTGAAGTTGGTGTTGCCGCCGCTGCACAGCTGGCCGTCGGGCACGAAGCCGCGGGTGCGGCCGGCGCCGTCCGAGCGGAGTACGGAGAACCAGTTGTAGAACGGCGTGGTGCCGCTGACCTGTTGGGCGTTTCTGCAGGCCGGGTTGACCGGCTTGATCTCACCGGTGTCGGTCAGCCCGTCCTGCCAGCACAGGAAGGTGCGGCTGGCGGGCTTCATCGGGGTGCCGTGGGCCTCGGCCGTTCCGCCGGCCGTGAGGACGAGGCTGAGGGCGGGGATGGTGGCGAGCAGGGAGACGAGGACCAGGAAGAGGGCTCTGGGACGGGTCACCCTCGATAACCTTGTCAGGATCATGACAGTCCAGTCCGTTCCTTGAGGTACGGGCCATGCGGGGTGTGTGGTTGCCGTGGGGTTGCCGTGGAGTGGGAGCCGCCGACGGGCGGGTTCCGGTCCGTCCGTATGGGAGCGCTCCCACCCCACGTGTTGCGGAAGGTAGCGCGAAGTGGGGTGACTGTAAACAGGGGGCGGGGGGCGGGGGGTTGTGTGGGGGGGGTTGGTGCGGGAGTGCTGGGGGTCGGTGCGGGGGGGTGCCGTGGGGGTCGGTGCGGAGGGTAGGTGGGGGGTGGGTGAGTTGCGGGCCGGTTGGAAGGCAGCGGGTGCGGTCACGCTGGGTGGGGCGGCTGGAAGGTCGGTGACTGGTCGGATGGGGTCGCTCGGAGGGCAGGTGCGGGGCCGTTTCGGGGGGCTGGGAGGCCCGGCGAGAGGTTGGACCGGGTGGGACGGGGGGCGACGGACGCCGGGTCACAGCGGGTGCGGCGGCCGGGAAGCCCGGCGAGCAGTCAGGACCAGGCGGGACGGCGGAACGCCAGAGGCCGGGTCACAACCGGTGCGACGGCCAGGAAACCCGGCGAGCGGTCAGGACCAGGCCGGTCCGCCGAAATCCCAGACGCGGGATCCCACCGGGTGCGGCACCCGGGATGCCGGGCGAGAGGTCGGACCGGGCGGGAACGTCAGACGCCGGGTCACAGCGGGCGCGACGGCCAGGAAGCCCGGGGAGCAGTCAGGACCAGGTGAGGCGGGGAACGCCGGACGCCGGGTCACAGCCGGTGCGACGGCTGGGAAGCGCGGCGAGCAGTCACGTCGTACGATCGCGTGCGGGCGGTGGTCACACCGGGTGAGTCGTCTGGAAGGTCAGTCGCTCCGGTGCGTCTTCTCCTAGGGCCGTCAGGGCGTCGTCGAGGGCCAGGAACTCCTCCCACACCGTCCGGCCGCTCGACTCCGCCAGTCTCCTGACCACCAGGTCCTCCAGCTCCGGTACCCGCTTGTTCTTCCAGATCTTGTCGGCGACGCTGACGAGCAGGTCCTCGAGCCCGATCTCCGGGAGGGTCCAGGACGCGTGGGTGGCTGCGAAGCGGGCGAGTCCGGGGGCGACGCCGTGGGCCAGGAGAAGCTCACGGCCGGCCTCCTCGTGTGCGGAGCCCGGGCCGGAGAGTTCGGAGACGTGCGCGGCTTTTCCGACGTCGTGGGTCGCGGCCCCGAACAGTACGGCCTCGCGGTCGAGTTGAAGCGCCGGGTACCGGCTGGCCAGCCATGCGACGAGCTCGTACGCGACGTCGTGCACCAGTCTCAGGTGGGCCGCCAGACGGGGTGGCGCGGCGAGCGTGCGCAGGAGGGTGGCCACCTCGTCGGGGAGGGGGCGTGGGCCGGGGGCGTGGAGGGCGCGGTGCAGGGGGTCGGGGGCGGTCACGTGGCAAGGGTAGGGGTGGGGGCGGGAGTTGGGGTGATTCTGCCGTCTTGGTGGGGAGGTGCACGCGGGCACGCGAGCGGGGGCGGGGAACGGCCCGATCGGCACGCCATGCTGAACCGGCCCGCCACCGAAGCACTCTGCCCAGCCTCCAGCTCTCGTGGTCCGGGTGTGGCGGCCGACCGGCGGCGGGTGCCAAGCACAGCGCGGGCACCCGGGGCCCGGCCCATAGGATCGGCGGGCGGGCCCCAGGTGCCATGGAGAGCTCAGCGCTTGAGCGTGAAGGTGAAGTCGCTCGAGAGCTTGGCGTTCAGGCGGACCGCCGAGACGAGCTTGCCCTCCGTGATCAGTCTTTCGACCTCCGCCCGGGAAAGGGCGCAGCCTCCGGCGATCAGGCGGGTCGGCCGGACCGGGATCCGGGCCGTGAAGCGGACCGAGACGTCGATCACCTCGCGGTCCAGGTGATCCGATCCGCCGGTGTCGAGACGCCAGGCGTCGCTCCAGTCCAACGCGATGCGGTTACGGCGCCGTACGTCCGGGGCCTGAAGCAACTCGGCGGCCAGGACAGGGTCGTTGTCGTGCAGCCGGTCCAGCAGCGCAGGTCGTACGGAACGCACATGCATCCGCTCCAGGACCGTGAGCTTCGCCGTATCCCCGCAGGCGGTGCAGAGCACGAGGAGCCAGGCGTCGAGGAGCTTGTGGTTCGCGTTGACGCGAAACCTGCCGTCGGCCCGGAAGCGCTCCGACGCGCAGGTGTGGCAACGGCGGAGGACGTGCGGCAGGCAGGTGGGCATGACCACCCAGGTGGTGAGCACAGAAGTACACCGGTTTCAGTGAGAAGTCCGCAGCAAGAAGCAGCGCGGCGCACATGCGCGACGCGCGACCGATCAGCGCTTGGGGGGTCTCACAGGGTGTACAACGGCACGTCCTAGCCTGGGCGACTTGGTTCGGCAGCACGGTAGTGGCGCGCGGCGGCCCTCATCCACTGGTTTTCGCCCGCCGACCGAGCCTGGCGGACTACACCGACACTCCGTTCCCCGAAACCGCCCGCTGCGCCACCCCCGCCTCCATGACCGCCGGCAGATCGATCGTGAACTCGGTATGTCCCGGGACGCTGTTCACCTGGATGTGGCCTCCGTGGGCCGTCGTGATCGCCGCCGCGATGGCCAGACCCAGTCCGGAACCACCGGAGTTCGCGTCGACGCGGGAGCGGGACGTGTCCGCTCGGGTGAAGCGTTCGAAGACGGTGGGGAGGAGGGCCGGGGGGATTCCGGGGCCGTTGTCGTGGACGCGGATCACACAGCGCCCGTCCGCGGACTCCACCGATGCCGTCACCCTCGTGCCGGGCGGCGTGTGCATCCGCGCGTTGGACAGGACGTTGGCCACCGCCTGGCGCAGCCGGATCTCGTCGCCGGTCACCAACGCCGGGACGTCCAGACTCAGTTCGAGCTGCCAGTCGTGGTCGCCGCCCGCCGCCCGCGCGTCCCACACCGCCTCCGCGACCAGCCCCGCCAGGTCCACCTCCGAGCGCTGGAGCGGGCGGCCCTCGTCGAGGCGGGCGAGCAGGAGAAGGCCCTCCACCAGGCCCGTCATACGGGCGGACTCCGCCGAGACCCGGCGCCAGGCCAGCACCGGTTCGATGCGGTCGGGGCCGCGGTTCATCAGCTCGGCGTATCCGGCGATCGAGGCGAGCGGCGTACGCAGTTCGTGGCTGGCGTCGGCCAGGAAGCGCCGCATGCGTTCCTCGCTGCGCCGCATCCGCTCCTCGCCGCGCTGCCGTTCGGCGAGGGAGGACTCCACCTGGTCGAGGAGATGGTTGAGTGCGGCGCCGACCTGACCGGCCTCACTGTCGGGGTCGGTGTCGTGCTCGGGCACCCGGGTCAGGCCGGTGGCCTCGCCGTGTCCGAGCGGGGCGCGGGAGACCTGGGCCGCGGTGGCGGCGACCCGGCGGAGGGGACGCAGTTGCCGTCGTATGACCACCGCGCAGACACCGCCGGCGGCGATGAGCCCGGCCACGGCGACACCTGTCTCGATCATCACGAGTCCGCTGATCATGTCCTGGACGTCGTCCATGGGCAGCCCGGCGAGGACCCGGATGCCTCCGTCCACGAGGACGGTGACCCGGTAGGTGCCGAGGCCGGGCAGGTTCCGGGTGTGCATCGCGCCGTCGGCCCGGATCCCGGCCAGGGCGGAGCGCTGGCCGGTGCTGAGGTCGCGGGGCGGGGCGTCCTGGCCGACGACGGCCGCAGAGACGATGGCGCCGTCCTTGTCCAGCCGGGCGGAGAGCATCCCGGCGGGCTGTCCGGTCTTCCCCAGGAAGATCGGTTCGTCCTCGCGGTCCGGGTGCGACGAGGCTCCCTCCAGGGCCCGTTCGGCGGTGGCGAGGACGCGGTCGTCCAGGTCGCCCATCAGGTAGACGTGCTGGAAGAGCGTCGTGACCAGGCCCATCGCGACACAGACGACGACCAGCGTCGCGCTGACGAAGACGAGCAGCCGCGTACGGATGGACCGGGTACGGAGCGATCGGATACCGGAGAGGGTGCGCATCCTCGTGCTCGGTCGCCTGCTCATCTCCCGTCCTCCACGGCCCTGATGACGTACCCGAGACCGCGCACGGCGTGGATCACCGATGCCGGGTCGCCGAGTACACGTACGGATTCCTCGGTGCGGCCGTGCCCGGGCCCCGCGCGGCGCAACGGTCCCCGGAGTCCGCCCAGGTCGGGCAGCGTCCCGTCGAGCACGACGGCGCGGGGCGCCCAACCGCGGACCGTACGCAGGGCGTTGCGCCCGTCCGGCGCCGGGTAGGGGCGCCCGCCCGCCTTCGTGGCGGCGAGCAACCGCGCTTCGTCGGGTGCGGGCTCGTGGTCGGCGATGAGCCCGTGTGCGTGGCCGGTTCGGGACCCGGATGTGCCAGTCATGTACCGATCGTGTCCCCGCCCACTGAGGGAATCCTGTGTTCCACCTGAGGCTGGGTGATGACCTGTGCCGTTTCGTCCTGGGAACGGCGAAGGGCCTACTTGCGGATCAGGCTGCGCAGCACGTACCGAGACATGCTTCGATTGCCGTTCTTACCCTCAGGAAGACACGCACCCGCAGGCCCGTCCTCAACCGGCCTGGTCACCGTCCCAGTCGAGCGTCGCCCGCGCCTGGCACACCGCTTCCTCCACGGTGAGCCGCGCCCCGCGCTCGAACGCCTCCGCGAAGGCCGCCCCACCCAGCACCGCCCGTGCGGCCGCCGTGACGCGGTCGACGTCACCGCGCTCGGCGGGCGGCAGCGGGGCGCCCACCCCTCGGCGGGCCGCGTCCGCCGCTCCGAGCAGCAGCACGGCGCACTCGGCGGCAGGCGCGCATCCTCGCAGGGCCACCGCTCCCGCGAGGCCCTCCAGGGACAGAGCCAGCGCGCGCGGTTCACCGAGGGAACGGGCGACGTCCAGTCCGCGCAGGTGATGGCGCCCGCACTGGTCGGCGTCACCGCGCAGTTCGGCGATGAAGCCGAGCTCGGCCAGCAGCAGATGGTCGCCCGCCTCCGAGGAGACGTCGGCGAAGCCGTCGCGGATGCGCAGTAGGTGGGCCTCGGCGGCGTCAAGGTCTCCGGAGCGGCGCGCGCCGAGTGCGAGGCCCATCTCGGAGTGGATCTCGCCGTACTTGTAACCCTGTTCGGCGGCGATCCGACGCGCCTGCTCGTGCAGACTGCGCGCCTGCTCCCACTGCCGGGCCAGCAGTTCGAGTCGGCCGAGCCCGGACAGCCGCGCCGACACCTCGGCCTCCAGGCCCAGTTCCCGCGCCAGCCTCAGCCCTTCCCGCTGCAGGCGGGCCGCCTCCTCGTACTCGCCCTTGATCTCGGCGAGCGCGGCGAGCGGCGACACCGTCTGCAACTCGCCCCAGCGGTCGCCCACCTCACCGAAGAGCTCGGCGCTGCGTCGCCCGTCCCGGCCGAGCGCGTCGAGGTCACCGTGGACCAGGGCGAGGGTGGCGCGCAGGCCGAGCGCGGCGGCGGTGCCCCACTGCTCGCCCGCACCGTCGAAGAGGTCGAGCGCCCGCGCGTTCAGCTCGGCGCTCGCGGTCACCTCGCCCGCGCTGAACAGGCCGTACGCACACAGCCAGAGGGCGCGGGCCCGGCGTACCGGGTCGGGGACGGCGTCGGCCGTCGCGCCGGTCACCGCCTCGGCGTGGTCACCGGTCAGGAGCGCGAACGCGGAGTGCAGCAGGGCGAGTTCGGGGGAGTCGGAAGCGACCGTCAGGACGGCCGACAGGCTGCGGCGAGCCTCGGTGAGCCGGCCGCGCAGCAGCCACCACCAGGACAGGACGGTGGCCAGTCGTACGGCCTCGTCGGCCTGCCCGGCGGCGGCGCGGCGCACCGCCTCGTCGAGCGCGGCCCGCAAATTGCCCGTCTCCGCGTCCAGGCGGGCGAGCCAGGAGCGCTGCCCCGCACAGCGCAGCCGGGACTCGGCGCGTTCGGCGAGCGCGAGGTAGTGGCGCAGATGGCGATCGCGTACGGCGGTGAGGTCCTGCATCTCGTCCAGCCGCTCCGTGGCGTACGCGGCGACGGACTCCAGAAGCCGGTAGCGGCGCCCGGCCGGGCCCTCGACGACGACCACGAAGGACCGGTCGACGAGCCGCGTCACGAGGTCGAGCACCTCCTCGCGGTCCACGCCGTCGCCCGCGCACACCGCTTCGGCGGCGGCCAGGTCGCAGCCGTCGCTGTGCACGGCGAGACGGCGCAGCACGATGCGTTCGGGCGCGCTGAGCAGCTCCCAGCTCCAGTCGATCATCGCCCGCAGGGTCTGCTGCCGTGCGGGCGCGCCCCGCTGCCCGGCGGTCAGGATCCGGAACCGGTCGCCGAGCCGGTCCGCCAACTCTCGCACTCCCAGTGCGCGTACCCGGGTCGCGGCCAGCTCCAGGGCGAGCGGGATGCCGTCCAGTCGGCGGCAGATCTCGGCGACGGCCGCCCGGTCGGCCGGGTCGGCGGCGTCCGGGTCGCCGGGGAAGCCGGGGGCGGAGGCGGCGGCCCGCTCGGTGAACAGCCGTACGGCGTCGTCGTCGTGGAGCGGCTCCACGAGGAAGACGGCCTCACCCGCGAGGCCGAGCGGTTCCTGGCTGGTCACCAGGGCCCGCAGTCCGGGGGCGGTGCGCAGCAGCAGCTCGGTGAGTTCGGCGGCGGCGTCGACGACGTGCTCGCAGTTGTCCAGGACGAGCAGGGTACGGCGGTCCCGCAGCACGGCGGCGAGGCGGTGAGCCGGGGACGGGGACGGCGCTCCGGTGCCGGGCAGCGCGGACGGGGCGTCGTCGCGGATGCCGAGTGCGGAGGCGACGACCTGGGCGAGGTCGGCGGCGGTACCGGTCCGGACTCCGGAGAACTCCACGAGCCAGACGCCGTCGGGGAGTTCCTCCGCTGACGCCGAGGCGGCCGCGGCCACGGCGAGCCGCGTCTTGCCGACACCGCCGGGCCCGGTGAGTGTCACCAGGCGGGTGGTGTCGAGGAGTTGGGAGAGTCGGGTCAGGGCGTCGGTGCGGCCCATGAGGGGGGTAAGGGGGGCGGGGAGGTTCGAGTGGGGGGTTTTGGTGGGGGGACTCGGGAGCGCCGGGGCGCTGGTCGGGGCCGTCGCGAGGGCGGCCGGAGTGGCGCCGGACGCGGTCGCTGACGTGCCGGGGGTTATCGGGGCCCCGCCGGGCGCCTTCTCCGGGCCGGTCGCTGTCGGATGCGTCGACGGCATGGTGGTGAACTTCTGTTCCAGCTCCGGGTCCTGGCGCAGCACCGCCTGGTGGAGGGCGCCGAGGGCGGGGCTGGGGTCCACTCCGAGTTCCTCGGCGAGGCGGGCGCGCAGGGCCTCGTACGAGGCGAGGGCCTCGCTCTGGCGGCCGGCCAGGTAGAGCGCCCGTATCTGCAGGGCGCGCAGGCGTTCCCGCAGGGGGTGTCGGGCCACCAGGTCGGCCAGTTCGCCGGAGAGCAGGACGTGGTCCCCCGCCTCCAGGCGGGCCTCCGCCTGCTCCTCCAGCACGGACAACCAGTGCTCGGTGAGGCGCCGCTCGGCCCCCCGTACGAACTCCTCGTCCGCGAAGTCGGCGTAGGCCGGTCCCCGCCACAGATCGAGGGCCTCGGTGAGCAGCGCGGCCTTGGCGCGAGGGTCGCGGACGGCGCGGGCCTCGGCGACGAAGGCGTGGAAGCGGTCGGCGTCCACCTCGTCGACCGTGGGGTCGAGGCGTAGGCGGTAGCCCGGTGCCTGCCGTACGACGCGGTCCCGGCCGAGCACCCGGCGCAGCTGGGAGACCTTGGCCTGGAGCGCGCCACTCGGCTTGCCCGGCGGTGCGTCGCCCCACAGGTCGTGGACGAGGCGGTCGGCGGAGACCGGCTTCCCGTCGTGCGCGAGCAGATCCGCGAGCAGGGCCCGGACCTTGAGTTCGGGGACCGTGACCGTCTCCCCCTCGTCGTCCCACACCACAAGTGGCCCGAGCACCCCAAACCGCATGCGAGCAACCGTACAGGTCCGGGGGCGGCCGGCCCGCTCCGGTCGCCACCGGGGCGGCGGGCACGACCCCGACATCACCGAGACGGCCGGACGGGCGGCCGTCAGCGAACTGTCAGCGGCCCCGAAGTCCCTCCGAAGCGCCGGCGCGCACAGTCGTTGCCGTCGGGTGCCGCGGTGCGTCCGGCAGCGGCGCCATGAGGAGGGAGCGGTAGGCATGACCAGGTACGCGGGCAAAAAGGCCGTGGTCGTCGGGCAGGCCACCGGGATCGGGCTGGCCATCGCCAAGCGGCTCGTGGAGGGCGGCGCGGAGGTGCTGCTGACCGCGCATACCGCGCAGGAGCGGGACCACGCGGGCGCCGAGTTGGGCTCCGCGGCCCGCGTGGTCTCACCGAACGTCGTCGAGGCCACTCTCGGGCCTGTCGGCGGCATCGATCTCGTGTTCGCCGACGCCGTGCCGACGGCGCGTCCACTGCTGCCGTACCTCGTGGACCATGGCGCGGTGGTGCTCACCGCTCCTGCCCCGACCCCGGCCTCCGTGCGGGCGCTCGCCGCTGAGCTGATCACCCGCGGCATCCGCGTGAACGCCGTGGCACCGAGCTGTATCGAGGCGCCGGCCGGCGGCACGGCACCGCTGCCTCCGCTGGGCCGGCTCGGCTCCGCCGAGGAGGTGGCGCGTGCCGCGCTCTTCCTCGCCACCGACGCGACGTTCACGACGGGCGCCCGGCTCCCGGTCGACGGCGGCCTCGGCCACCCCTAGCCGGTTGTCCTCGACGATTCGCGGCGCCCGATGCGATCCACCCCGTCCCCAAAGATCCGGAGATCACCACATGAGTACCTCACCAGATACCACCGCCGCCCGCGGAGAGGACAGCGGGGCCGCACCCGATGCCACGGGCGGGAGCGAACAGCGGCAGAAACTTCCGCTGTTCGCCCTGCTGGCTCTCGCCACGGCAGTCTTCATCACCAGCCTCACCGAGACGCTCCCGGCGGGCCTGCTCCCCGCGATGAGCGACGACCTGCAGGTGAGCGAGTCGGCGACAGGTCAGACGGTGACGATCTACGCGATCGGCACCGCGCTGACCGCGATTCCGCTGACCGCGGCCACCTCGGCGTGGCGGCGCAAGGTGTTGCTGCTGACCGCCATGGCGGGCTTCGCCGTGGCCAACACCGTCACGGCCGTGTCGTCGGTTTACGGCGTCACGATGGTCGCGCGGTTCGTCGCGGGTGTCGCCGCCGGACTGGCATGGGCCCTGCTCGCCGGGTACGCGCGGCGCATGGCGCCCGTACCGTTGCAGGGCAAGGCGATCGCCGTCGCGATGGCGGGCATTCCGGTGGCGCTCTCCCTCGGCGTGCCGGCCGGCACCTTCCTCGGCGAGACGCTCGGCTGGCGCACGGCGTTCCTGGCGATGACGGGGCTCACCGTCGTGCTGCTGCTGTGGATCGTCGCCGCCGTGCCCGACTACCCGGGGCAGGAGCGCGGTGAGCGCCCGAAGATGCTGGGTGCGCTGCGGGTCCCGGGTGTGGCCCCGGTCCTGTTCGTCACGCTGGTCTTCGTCCTGGCGCACACCATCCTGTACGCGTACGTCGCCACGTTCCTGGACGACCTGGGCATGGGCGGCAGCACCGACCTGGTGCTGCTGGCGTTCGGTGCCGCATCGCTGGTCAGCATCTGGATCGTGGGCGCCCAAATCCACCGCCGGCTGCGCGCGCTGACCATCGCGAGCGCACTGCTGGTCGCCGTGTCCGCGGCGCTGCTGGCGGTGCTCTCCGACAACACCGCCCTGGTGTACGTCGCCGCCCTGCTGTGGGGTCTCGGCTGGGGCGGTGTGCCCACGCTGCTGCAGACCGCCGCGGGCGACGCCGGCGGGGACTCCGCCGACGCGGCGCAGGCGATGCTCGTCACGCTGTGGAACGTCGCCATGGCGGGCGGCGGCATCCTCGGTGGCATCCTGCTCGACGCGATCGGCAGCGACTCTTTCCCGCCGACCATGTTCCTGCTCCTGCTGCCGGTGCTCGGGGTCGTCGTCCTCGCCCGCAGCCACGGCTTCCCCGCGAAGCGGCCCAACGCGTAGCCGGCACACGGCCCTCGAACGCCCCGCCGTCACCGGGGAGTTCGGGGGCCGTCCTCCGAGAAAGGAACTTCCATACGCATCGGTGAACTGTCGGAGCGCACTGACACCTCCCGCACCCGCATCATCCGGCGGATCCTGCCGTGTCTGCACCAGCCCGCCCTGGGGCGTCAGCGCGACCGTATGACGGAACGCATCCGCTCCCTGATCCGCGACCGCGACGCCATGGCCGAGTACGTCTCCATGACAGAACAACTGCTCCCCATGTCGAGTTAGGGGCCCGCTGTCACGTTGGTTGATCGGGTGGATGCTGTCCGGGCTGATCATGGTGGAGGGGGATAGTCCGTGAGGAGTGCGTCGCCGTCGTACAGGGGTCATCGGTGTCCGAGGAACTGATGCTCGAGCACGGTCCCGTTGTCTGTCCGCGTTCAGCGGCACCTCACCTCACGTCCGACCCGGCCGCCATCTAGCGGCGCTCGTTCGCCACACCCGCGCAGACGCGTCTACCGCCCGTCAAGCACGAGTGCCCCGCTCCCCGCGAGATGCAGGGGCAGGGCACTCGTTCACGTCAGATCAAGAACTGGCGAGTTGGCGCAGCACGTACTGCATGATGCCGCCGTTGCGGTAGTAGTCGGCCTCACCGGGGGTGTCGATGCGGACGACCGCGTCGAACTCGACGCCCGTGTCGGTGGTGACCTTGACCGTGCGCGGCGTGGTGCCGTTGTTGAGCTCCTCGACGCCGGTGAAGGAGAAGGTCTCCTCGCCGGTCAGGCCGAGGGAGGCCGCCGTGGCGCCCTCCGGGAACTGAAGCGGCAGGACGCCCATGCCGATGAGGTTCGAGCGGTGGATGCGCTCGTACGACTCGGCGATGACGGCCTTGACGCCGAGGAGCGCGGTGCCCTTGGCGGCCCAGTCGCGGGACGAGCCGGAGCCGTACTCCTTGCCGGCCAGGACGACGAGCGGGATGCCCTGCTCGATGTAGTTGCGCGAGGCGTCGTAGATGAACGACACCGGGGCGCCCTCTACGGTGAAGTCGCGGGTGTAGCCGCCCTCGGTGCCCGGCGCGATCTGGTTGCGCAGGCGGATGTTGGCGAACGTGCCGCGGATCATGACCTCGTGGTTGCCTCGGCGCGAGCCGTAGGAGTTGAAGTCACGACGCTCCACACCGTGCTCGGTGAGGTACTTGCCGGCCGGGGTGTCGGCCTTGATGGCGCCGGCGGGCGAGATGTGGTCCGTCGTCACCGAGTCGCCCAGCTTGGCCAGGACCCGGGCGCCCGTGATGTCGGAGACCGGGGTGGTCTCCATCGTCATGCCCTCGAAGTACGGGGGCTTGCGGACGTAGGTCGACTCGGCGTCCCACTCGAAGGTGTTGCCGGTCGGGATCGGCAGCGCCTGCCACTGGGCGTCGCCCGCGAAGACGTCCTGGTAGGACTTGTTGAACATGTCCTCGCCGATGGCGTTCGCGACGACGTCGTTGACCTCGGCCTCGGAGGGCCAGATGTCCTTGAGGAAGACCGGGTTGCCGTCCTGGTCGGCGCCCAGGGCGTCCTTGGTGACGTCCACCTTCATGGAGCCCGCGAGGGCGTACGCGACGACCAGCGGCGGGGAGGCCAGGTAGTTCATCTTGACGTCGGGGTTGATACGGCCCTCGAAGTTCCGGTTACCGGAGAGGACCGAGGTCACCGCGAGGTCGTGGTCGTTGACGGCCTTGGAGACCTCCTCCGGCAGCGGGCCGGAGTTGCCGATGCAGGTGGTGCAGCCGTAACCGACCAGGTTGAAGCCGACCTTGTCGAGGTACGGGGTCAGGCCCGCCTTGTCGAAGTAGTCGGTGACGACCTTCGAACCCGGGGCGAGGGTGGTCTTGACCCACGGCTTGCGGGTCAGGCCCTTCTCCACGGCCTTCTTCGCGACGAGCGCCGCGGCGACCATGACGTAAGGGTTGGAGGTGTTGGTGCAGGAGGTGATGGCCGCGACCGTCACCGCGCCGTGGTCGATCTCGTACGTCGAACCGTCGGGGGCGGTCACGGTGACCGGGTTGGACGGGGCGCCGTTCGGGATCGTCGACGGGGCGTCGGAGCCCGGGAAGGACTCCTTGCTGGCCTCGTACTCGTCGTTGACGTAGTTACGGACGTCCTGCTTGAACTGCTCGGCGGCGTTCGCGAGGACGATGCGGTCCTGCGGGCGCTTCGGGCCGGCGATGGAGGGGACGACCGTGGAGAGGTCGAGCTCCAGCTTCTCGGAGAAGTCCGGCTCGGCCTTCGGGTCCAGCCAGAGGCCCTGCTCCTTGGCGTACGCCTCGACGAGCGCGAGCTGCTGTGCGGAGCGGCCGGTGAGCTTGAGGTACTTGATGGTCTCGTCGTCGATCGGGAAGATCGCGGCGGTCGAGCCGAACTCCGGCGACATGTTGCCGATGGTGGCGCGGTTCGCCAGCGAGGTGGCGGCGACGCCCTCACCGTAGAACTCGACGAACTTGCCGACCACGCCGTGCTTGCGGAGCATCTCGGTGATGGTGAGCACGAGGTCGGTGGCGGTGGTGCCGGGCTTGAGCTCACCGGTCAGCTTGAAGCCGACGACACGCGGGATGAGCATGGAGACCGGCTGGCCGAGCATCGCGGCCTCGGCCTCGATACCGCCGACGCCCCAGCCCAGCACGCCGAGGCCGTTGACCATGGTGGTGTGCGAGTCGGTGCCGACCAGGGTGTCGGGGTAGGCCTGGCCGTTACGGACCATGACGGTCCGGGCCAGGTGCTCGATGTTCACCTGGTGGACGATGCCGGTGCCCGGCGGGACGACCTTGAAGTCGTCGAAGGCGGTCTGGCCCCAGCGCAGGAACTGGTAGCGCTCGCGGTTGCGGCCGTACTCCAGCTCGACGTTCTGCGCGAACGCGTCGTGGGTGCCGAACTTGTCCGCGATGACGGAGTGGTCGATGACCAGCTCGGCCGGGGAGAGCGGGTTGACCTTCGCGGGGTCGCCGCCGAGCTCCTTCACGGCCTCACGCATGGTGGCGAGGTCGACGACACAGGGCACGCCGGTGAAGTCCTGCATGATCACGCGGGCCGGCGTGAACTGGATCTCCTGCGACGGCTGGGCCTGGGAGTCCCAGCTGCCGAGGGCGCGGATGTGGTCGGCGGTGATGTTCGCGCCGTCCTCGGTACGGAGCAGGTTCTCCAGGAGAACCTTGAGGCTGTACGGCAGGCGGGCCGAGCCCTCCACCTTGTCCAGCCGGAAGATCTCGTACGACTCGTCGCCCACGCTCAGCGTGGCGCGGGCGTCGAAGCTGTTCGCCGACACGACAGTCTCCTTCATTTTTGTGCGCTTACCACCGCATCCTGCCGCCACGCCGTCTTGGCCGATCCGCTAAGGTAAGGCTAAGTTAGGTATGCCTTACTGCCAGACCCAGCGAAAGCGTGCGACTGCGGTACGCCTCGGCAGATATCTCGATGTCGAGATAACTCTAGTACATGAGGCCGGGATGGTCATGCCCGGCCTCGCCGCGATCTCCGGGCGGCCCGTGGACCCCGCGCGCGGCGGGGGCGACTGTCGCGCCCTGCGGGCCTCGCGGGGCGACCTGCGCTCGGCGGTGGCCTGGCACGGCGTGACGTGACGTGATCCCGAGCCTGACCATGTCCGGCGCCGCCGGCGGGCTGTGCGCCGCTCGGCCCGGCCATCGGGTTCGCGCTGAACCCGCCGGCCGTGTGCGGTGCCATCGTCGCGGTCGGTACCCGCAGGCGGAGGCGGCCAGGGCACGTCTCAGGTCGGCCGGCCACTGAAGGCCGCTCCCCATTCCCGCCGGGATGCCGGCAAGGCGACGGACCCGCGCAGGCGACCTGGCACGGCGTGCGTTGACCCGCACGTGACCACGCCGGCGCCGTCGGCGGGCCGTACGCCATGGTCCGGCCGCCGCCCCCCGGGGCCACGCCGGCCGCGACACCGCGCCGACCTTTCGGTGGTCGCGGGCCCGGCACCGCGAGCACGTCGCTCACCGCCGGTGACGCTTCGACGCGGCCGTCGACCTGGACCCGGCGAGGACACCGGCGCCGGACGCCGCGCGTGACGGGCGCCCCCGACGACACGTCCGCCCCAACTCGCCCACCACAACGGGCGGATACGAACCCGGCACCCATCACTTCGCCGGGCCGGGGTATGCGAACACCGTCGTAAGCACGCGACCGAACCCTCGACGGGAGGCCCCCATGCCGCTCACGTTCCGCAAGAGTTTCCGAATCCTTCCCGGGGTGCGGCTGAACATCAACCGGCACTCCTGGTCCATCACGACCGGTGGCGGAAGCCACGGACCGAAGCACACGCACAGCAGCACGGGACGTCGTACGACATCGGTTGATCTGCCCGGACCTTTCGGATGGCGCCGGACCCGCACCGCCAAGCGCCACTGACGTTTCCTCAGGCCCGCCGGGCTCCTCACCCGAACGGACCCCCTCGAAATGCGGCATCTCATATCTGAGATAGCCTCAACCCCATGGCAGACGACTACCTCGTACGTATCGGCAGGCTCATCCGTGACGCCCGACAGCACCGGGGCTGGACACAGTCGCAGCTTGCCGAGGCGCTCGGCACCAGTCAGAGCGCCGTCAATCGCATCGAGCGCGGCAACCAGAACATCAGCCTTGAGATGATCGCCCGTATCGGTGAAGCGCTGGACAGCGAAATCGTCTCTCTGGGCTACGCGGGCCCGATGCATCTGCGGGTGGTCGGCGGTCGTCGGCTGTCCGGCGCGATCGACGTCAAGACGAGCAAGAACGCGTGCGTGGCCCTGCTGTGCGCCTCGCTCCTCAACAAGGGGCGCACGGTGCTGCGCAGGGTCGCCCGCATCGAGGAGGTCTACCGCCTCCTGGAGGTGCTGAGCTCCATCGGGGTGCGCACCCGGTGGATCAACGGCGGCGTCGACCTCGAACTCGTGCCGCCGGCCGAGCTGGACATGAACGCCATCGACGCCGAGGCCGCCGTCCGCACGCGCTCGATCATCATGTTCCTCGGCCCGTTGCTGCACCGCATGGACGGCTTCAGGCTGCCGTACGCCGGCGGTTGCGACCTCGGCACCCGGACCATCGAGCCGCACATGATCGCGCTGCGCCGGTTCGGTCTGGACGTCGCGGCGACCGAGGGCCAGTACCACGCCCGGGTCGACCGGAACGTCCGCCCCGACCGCCCGATCGTACTGACCGAGCGCGGCGACACCGTGACGGAGAACGCGCTGCTCGCGGCCGCCCGCCACGAAGGCGTCACCGTCATCCGCAACGCCTCCTCCAACTACATGGTCCAGGACCTCTGCTTCTTCCTGGAGACCCTGGGAGTCAGGGTCGAGGGCATCGGCACCACCACCCTCACCGTGCACGGCGTGCCACACATCGACGTGGACGTCGACTACTCCCCCTCCGAGGACCCGGTCGAGGCGATGAGCCTGCTGGCCGCGGCCGTGGTGACGGAGTCGGAGCTGACGGTGCGCCGGGTGCCGATCGAGTTCCTGGAGATCGAGCTCGCGGTGCTGGAGGAGATGGGGCTCGACCACGACCGTACGCCCGAGTACTTCGCCGACAACGGCCGCACCCGGCTGGTCGACCTCACGGTCCGGCCCTCCAAGCTGGAGGCGCCGATCGACAAGATCCACCCGATGCCGTTCCCCGGCCTGAACATCGACAACGTCCCCTTCTTCGCGGCCATCGCGGCGGTCGCGCAGGGCCAGACCCTCATCCACGACTGGGTCTACGACAACCGCGCGATCTATCTGACGGATCTGAACCGTCTGGGCGGACGCCTTCAACTCCTCGACCCGCACCGCGTGTTGGTGGAGGGTCCGACCCGCTGGCGCGCCGCCGAGATGATGTGCCCACCGGCCCTGCGCCCCGCCGTGGTCGTCCTGCTGGCGATGATGGCGGCGGACGGCACGTCCGTGCTGCGCAACGTCTACGTCATCAACCGGGGCTACGAGGACCTGGCCGAGCGGCTCAACTCGGTGGGGGCGCAGATCGAGATCTTCCGGGACATCTGAACAACGGTGCCGCACCCCTTCTGACCTGCATAAAAGTGGGGCCTGGAGGGGTGCGGCGACGCCTCTGGGACCTCTGGGGCTTGGGGCCAGGACGCCGCGCGTACTTCCTGATCCGGGACGGGATGGATGCCCGTCTCCCGCAGAAGCGGGCAGGCCGGTGACCGGGCGTCGACGCCATCACGAACACCGACGGCAGACGATGAGTGCCTGCAGGGTAAAGACCCGGACTCCGCATTCCGCCCTCGGGAGCCCCGCCGTGCGGAGACCGAGATTGTTGTAGATGCCGGCCGCAGGCTCCTGCACCGCGAGCTCCCAGGCCGCCGACGCACGCCGGGCTCCGGTGCCGTCCACATCCCGGAGACGCGGGTCGCCTGCGCCTCGTGACGCCGGGACGCCTATCTTGTCGCTCATGCAGTCCTACACGATCGGCCAGGCCGCACGGCTGCTCGGCGTCAGCCCCGACACCGCGCGGCGGTGGGCCGACGCCGGGCGGGTCCCCACGCACCGCGACGAGAGTGGTCGGCGCCTCATCGACGGGCGGGACCTGGCCGCCTTCTCCGTGGAGCTGGCCAAGGGCGACGGCGGTGAGGAGGAGACCTCCCACACCTCCGTCCGCAATGCCTTTCCCGGCATCGTCACCGCCGTCAAGCTCGGCGATGTCGCGGCCCAGGTGGAGATCCAGGCGGGCCCGCACCGGCTGGTGTCGCTGCTGACGCGGGAGGCCGTGGAGGAACTCGGCCTGGAGGTCGGGGTGGAGGCCACCGCCCGGGTGAAGTCGACGAACGTGCACATCGACCGCACCTGAGCGGGGCCGCCGTCCGGGTCAGAGGGTGAGCAGTTCCTCGTGGAAGCCGCCGAACTCCCGCTCGCCGTCGATGAGATGGATCTCCAGGATCCAGTGGCAGCGGCGTCCGGCCTTGTCGGTGCGGCGCAGCGGGGTGTCGTTGGCGGGGGTGATGTACGACTCCACGTCGGCGCCGTCGATCGACTCGTGCGGAAACTCGCCGACGAGGTGCCCGGCATGCCAACCGCCCAGACGCCAGCCGGAGTTGGCGGCCTGGCGTTCGACCTCGGCGTACAGCCGCGCGCCGGTGATGTCCGGGTCGGCCTCGTAGGCGCGCCGGCCCGCCGCGAAGATCTTCGGCAGGTCGTCGCGGAGGCGGTGCTTGACCGGGTCGTCACCGAGGACGAAGGTCCGCCCGAAGTCGGCCTCGTACTCCTCGAAGATCGGGCCGAAGTCGGCGAAGACGATGTCGTCCGCGCCGATCACCCGGTCCGGCGGGTTCTCCCGGTACGGCTGGAGCGTGTTCGGTCCCGAGCGCACGATCCGCTTGTGCCAGTGCCGGGTGGTGCCGAACAGTTCGTTCGCCAGGTCCCGGACCCGATCACTGACCGCCCGCTCCCCCTGGCCCGGCGCGACGAGTCCGCGCGCCTCGATCTCCGCGAAGAGCCGTACGGCCTTCGACTGGGCGTCCAGCAGCCTTGCCGCGCGTGTGGGTTCGTCGTCCGCCATGGGCCCGAACATATTCGTCTGGATCGACCGCGACAACGGAATTCTGCTCCGCCGAACCGGTCCACGGCCCGCACTCCGTACGAACGCACATGCCACCCTGCTGGATCTGGTCTGCGGCTCATGCGATGTGACAGGGGGTTTTTGCCTGGCATCTGCGTCAGTATGATCGAAGTGATGAGGGACGTGATGATGGACGTGCGCTGCCTCGCCGAGGCCTGAGCCGGGATCATGAGGACCAGAAGGAGCGGACCTGTGAAGACCCCTACCGCGCGCCGGAACCGCCGGGCCCTGCGAACGGCCGGCGCAGGTGCGGGTGCGGCAGCGCTGCTGGCCCTGAGCGCCTGCTCGTCGTCGGACGCGAACTCCTCGTCCTCGGGGTCGGCGTCCGCCTCGGGCGAGCTCTCCGGCACGGTGACCGTGTTCGCCGCCGCCTCCCTCCAGGAGAGCTTCACGACTCTCGGCAAGCAGTTCGAGCAGGCCCACCCCGGCACGAAGGTCACTTTCAGCTTCGGCGGCAGCGACTCGCTGGCCGCGAGCATCACCGGCGGTGCCCCGGCGGACGTGTTCGCCTCGGCCAGCCCCAAGACGATGAAGATCGTCACGGACGCGGGGGACGCCTCCGGCACGCCCGTCACCTTCGTGCGCAACCAGCTGGAGATCGCCACCCTGCCCGGCAACCCGGACAGGGTCGGGTCGCTGAAGGACCTCACGGACAAGGACCTGAAGGTCGTGCTGTGCGCGAAGGAGGTGCCCTGCGGTGCCGCCGCTCAGAAGGCCCTCGACGCCGCCAAGCTGAAGCTCACCCCCGTGTCCTACGAGCAGGACGTCAAGGCCGCCCTGACGAAGGTCGAGCTGAAGGAGGCCGACGCGGCCGTCGTCTACAGGACCGATGTGCACGCGGCGGGTGACAAGGTGGAGGGCGTGGAGTTCCCCGAGTCCGCCGACGCCGTCAACGACTACCCGATCACCCTGCTCAAGGGCACGCGGCACACGGACGCCGCGAAGGCCTTCATCGCACTCGTGCGGTCCGCCGAAGGCCAGAAGATCCTTACCGGGGCCGGATTCCTCAAGCCGTGAGCCCGACCGACAAGGCCACTGCCGCGTCCGAGACCCTCCGGGGCGGGCCGCGGCGCCGGCGTGTCCGAAGGACCGGCGGCGGCCGCGCTGTGCCGTTGCCGCTGCTCGTGCCCGCGCTGATCGGCCTGGCGTTCCTTGCCGTACCGCTGATCGCGCTGCTCGTACGGGCCCCCTGGCGCGGCATGCCCGAGCAGCTGACCGGCGCCGCGGTATGGCAGGCGCTCCAGCTGTCCCTGGTGTGCGCCACGGCCGCGACCGCGGTGAGCCTGGTGATCGGGGTCCCGCTGGCCTGGCTGCTGGCCCGCGTCGAGTTCCCCGGCCGGGGCCTGGTGCGCGCCCTGGTCACCCTCCCGCTGGTCCTCCCGCCGGTCGTCGGCGGTGTCGCACTGCTCATGGCGCTGGGGCGCAACGGGGTCGTCGGGAAGTGGCTGGACGCATGGTTCGGGATCACGCTCCCCTTCAGCACGGCCGGGGTCGTGGTCGCCGAGGCATTCGTCGCGATGCCCTTCCTCGTCATCAGCGTGGAGGGCACCCTGCGGGCCGCCGACCCGCGCTACGAGGAGGCGGCGACGACCCTGGGCGCCTCCCGTTTCACCGCGTTCCGGCGGGTCACGCTGCCGCTGATCGCGCCGGGGGTGGCGGCGGGCGCCGTACTGGCCTGGGCGCGGGCGCTGGGCGAGTTCGGCGCGACGATCACCTTCGCGGGCAACTTTCCCGGCCGTACCCAGACCATGCCACTAGCCGTTTACCTAGCCCTCCAGAGCGACCCGGAGGCGGCCATCGCCCTCAGCCTGGTCCTGCTGGCCGTGTCCGTGGCGGTACTGGCGGGGCTGCGCGACCGTTGGATGGCGACGAGATGACTGGGGTGGGCGGGGGCGGGACGGCCGGAGACATGACGGACGGTACTGAAACGGCTGATGGCGGAACGACTCGTGGCGGGATGGCCGACGGCGGAACGGCCGCCAGCGGATCGGCCAGTAGCGGAACGGCCCGCGGCGAGTCGGCCGGCGGTGGCACAGCTGACGGCGGAACGGCCGGGGATGGGACGGCCAGCGGCAGAACGGCCCGCAGCGAGTCGGCCGGCAGCGCTGACCGCATGACGCGCTGCACTGGTGACAGCATGACGGCCGAGACTGCTGACGCCCGGACGAATCCGGTCGGAGCTGGTCAGGCGACCGCGACCGGCGTCGACGGCGGCCACGCGACGCACGACCCCGGCGACGGCCGGACGGCCGCGACTGCCGACACCCCGACGACGAAACCCAGCACTCGCCAGACCGCCGCGACCAACACCGGTACTGACCACGCGACACCCCACCCCGGTGACAGCAAAACGACTCCGACCACGACTCCCCGACGACGAAAACCCGCACTCACCCACCCATCACGACCAGCGCCGGCCCCGCGAGCCGCCGGAGGCAGTCGTGCGGGCGGCAAGGTGATGGTCGGACGGTCCGGAGCGGCGGCATCGACATGAACGGCACGAGTGGCCGCGCCATGAACAGGCAGACCTCGGCCACCGCCCCCGACGCCACCCTGGACGGCCTCGACGCCCGCCTGGTGGTGGACCGCGGTGCCTTCCGCCTCGACGTGTCCCTGTCCGTGGCCCCCGGTGAGGTCGTCGCCCTGCTGGGCCCGAACGGCGCCGGAAAGACCACCGCCCTGCGCGCCCTCGCCGGTCTCACCCCGCTCACGGACGGCCATCTACGGCTGGACGGCGCCGCGTTGGAGAGAACGCCGCCGGAGTCACGTCCCGTCGGCGTCGTCTTCCAGGACTATCTGCTCTTCCCCCACCTCACCGCCCTCGACAACGTCGCTTTCGGCCCGCGCTGCCAGGGCGCGTCCAAGGCGGAGGCCCGTGCGCAGGCTGCCGAGTGGCTGGACCGGATGGGCCTCGCGGCCCACGCGGGCGCCAAGCCCCGCAAGTTGTCCGGTGGCCAGGCCCAACGGGTCGCCCTGGCCCGCGCGTTGGCCACCCGCCCCCGGCTGCTGCTCCTCGACGAGCCGCTGGCCGCCCTCGACGCCCGCACCCGCCTTGAGGTCCGCGCCCAACTCCGGCGTCACCTCGCGGAGTTCGAGGCCGTCGCCGTACTCGTCACGCACGACCCGCTGGACGCCATGGTCCTCGCCGACCGCCTCGTGGTCGTCGAACACGGCGAGGTCGTCCAGGAGGGCGCCCCCGCCCACATCGCCCGCCATCCGCGCACCGACTACATCGCCCAACTGGTCGGCCTGAACCTCTACCGGGGCGAGGCCGCCGGCCACACCGTACGCCTCGAAGCCGGGCCCCCGCTCACCACCACGGAAGACCTCACCGGCCCCGTGTTCGTGACCTTCCCGCCGAGCGCCGTGACCCTCTACCGCGAACCCCCCGCCGGCTCGAGCGCCCGCAACCACTGGCGTTGCGAGGTGGCCGGCCTGGAGACCCACGGCGACCAGATCCGCGCCGACCTCACGGGCGAGCTCCCCCTCGCGGCTGACCTCACGACGGTGGCCGCGGCCGAACTGGACCTGCATCCGGGCGCGGAGGTCTGGGCGGCGGTGAAGGCGGCGCAGACGCACGCGTATCCCGTCTGAGGGAGCGACCCGGGGCTCTGGGGGGAGGGGCCCGGGGCCGAGCCGACGGCCCACGGGTGATCACGCTTCGCCACGGCCGCGGGAACTGGCGGGCTTCACCCGAACGGCCGTCCGGACAGGCCGCCCGGCCGGGCCGTTCCTAGCGTGAACGCATGGGGGTACGCCCGCCCGGCCCCTCGCCCGGCCGCCGTGGCCCCCAGGAGGAGGAGACCATGACTCTGGCCACCCTCGAACACACCTCCGAAGCGAAGGCGGGCGTCCGGTGACTCCCGCGGACCCCGAACCCGCGCTGCGGTGCGCGAGCCGGCACTCCGGTCCGCGGGACGGGGAGGAGTGCGGGGCCCGCGCCCGCTTCGGGATCGCCTGCCACGCCCGGCCGGCGCTGGTCGTCTGCCCCCAACACCTGGGCCCCTCCCTGCTGTTGGCCGACGGCGTCCTGTGGCCTCCGGAGATCACACTCGTGCGATGACCGCCCGGTGGTGGCCAGGCCCCACCGGCACGCGCACGGCCCGCGCTCAGCCCTTCGTCAGCGTGATGTCCCGCTGCTCGGCCGCGTGGAAGCGGGGCAGCGGCAGGCCGCCCAGGAGGCTGAGTTCCATGAGGGTGGCCTCGACGTGGGCCGCACCCGGCTCAAGCGTCTCCGAGGTGGGCTTGCCGGTGTTCTGCCAGCTGTGCTCCACGCCGTCGCACACCGCGCTGGTCCCGCCGATGCCGTGCCGGAGAGAAGAGGAGCGCCCGCTCACGGAGGAGCTCACGAACACCGGGCCCGAACCGCCGGTGCAGCGGTAGGTGCCCGACAGGGTCACGGTGCCGTCCTCGGCGACACGGCCGACGGGGTCGACGGTGACGGTCTCGGACGGGGCGGCGCTCGCGGGCGGCACGGCGGCGGCCATCAGGAACAGCACGGCACCGGCAGCGGCGGTGAGAGCGGGGCGAACAGGCATGGGGGTACCTCCCGGATGAGTGGAGCGGTGGCCCCCACTGCTACCGGGAACACAGGCGGACAGCCGTGATCGTCACTCCTTCGGTGGCGAGTCCGCACCGAGCGTCGTGGAACCGTCCGAGAGTTGTCCGCGTGTTGTCACGCTTCCCGTCGGGCCATTCCGATGAGTTCGCGGCGGGAGCATGGTCTACCCATACGGATACGGCCCCCATAGGGACGGTCCAACGAATATGGAGGTGCGCCATGTGTTCTCACCAGTCTTCGTGCGCTTCGTCCGACACCACCACGCCGCACATCGTGGCCGCCCACCCCGAGCAGGGCTGGAACCTGCTGTGCAACGGCGCGATCGTCTTCGACGACACCGGCGAGCTGCTGCCCGACGGCCGCGTCGTCGCGCCGCACCGGGTGCCGACCGGACAGCTGGCCGTCGCCGCCTGACGCTCCCGCGGGAGGAGTCCGGCGGCGACTCTGGACGCGGGACGTTTGCGGATCCCCGGCCGCCCACACGACGAGAGCGGACCTGCCGCACGAAACTCACCCCCGCCGGATCGCCGCACCGGCCCGCAGGGGCGCCCTGGCCGGCCGCCGACGGTCTCACCCGGCACCGGCCGCTCGCTGAGCGAGGCGGCCCCGCCGACACCCGGCGCGGCGGCTTCAGCCCCAGGGTGCGCACCGAGGAACGCCACCCCTGTCGGGCACCTCACCAGCCCCGCAGACCGCTCGGAGACGCCGGGCCACCTCCCGTGCGGGCGCACCCCGACCGGGCCTGCGCCGCCCCCGTCCCCGTCGTCATCCTCGGACGCCACGATCCCCGCCCTGAACCCGATTCCGTACAGACCGGCGTTGCTACGGCAGCACCGCGAAGCCGTCGAGTTCCACCGCGGCCTGGTCGTCCCACAGCCGTACGACCTCGACGACGGCCATCGCGGGATAGTCACGGCCCGCCAACTGACGCCAGATGAGGCCGAGTTCACGCACGTGGGTGCGGTAGGCGGCGATGTCGGTGGCGTAGACGGTGAGCCTGGCGAGGTCGGAGGGGGTACCGCCGGCGGCCGCGAGGGCGGTGAGGAGATTGGTGAGCGCCTTCTCGAACTGCTCCGGCAGGGAGTCCCCCACCACCTTGCCGTCGGCGTCCAGGGCCGTCTGTCCCGCCAGGAAGACGACCCGTGAGCCGGTGGCGACGACCGCGTGCGAGAACCCGGTGGGCGGGGACAGTTCGGGCGGGTTGAAGCGCTCGGCGCTCACGACACCTCCAGGTCGGCGTACAACTCCTTGGCGATGATGCCCCGTTGGACCTCGCTCGCCCCTTCGTAGATGCGCGGGGCGCGCACCTCCCGGTACAGGTGCTCCAGCAGGTGACCGCGTTGCAGGGCGCGTGCGCCGTGGAGCTGGACCGCGGTGTCGACGACGTACTGCGCGGTCTCGGTGGCGAGCAGCTTCGCCATCGCCGCGCGCTTGGGCACGTCCGGGGCGCCTTCGTCGTACGCCGTGGCCGCCGCGTACACCATGAGGCGGGCCGCGTCCGTGCGCAGGGCCATCTCGGCGACCGTGTGGGCCACGCTCTGCAGGTCCCTCAGCTTGCCGCCGAAGGCGTCCCGTCGGGAGGTGTGCGTGAGGGTCGCGTCCAGCGCCGCCTGTGCCATGCCGACCGCGAAGGCGCCGACGCTGGGCCGGAAGAGGTTCAGGGTCCCCATGGCGACCCGGAAGCCACGGTCGACCTCACCGAGGACGTCGTCGGCGCCCACCGGCACGGCGTCGAGGGCGAGGGCGCCGATGGAGTGCGGGGAGAGCATGTCGAGGGCGGTGCCGGTGAGTCCGGGACGGTCGGCGGGCACGAGGAACGCGGTCACTCCGCGGGCTCCGGCGCCGGGGGTGGTCCGGGCGAAGAGGGTGTAGAAGTCGGCGTCGGGGGCGTTGGAGATCCAGCACTTCTCCCCGCTGAGCCGCCAGCGGGAAGGGCCGTCGGACTCCGCGGCCAGGGACAGGGCCGCCGCGTCCGAGCCCGCCCCCGGCTCGCTCAGCGCGAACGCGGCCACCGCGCTGCCCTCACTGACCGGCGGCAGCCAGCGCTCGCGCTGGGCCGGGGTGCCGTGGGCGTGGACGGGGTGGGCGCCGAGGCCCTGGAGGGCGAGGGCCGTCTCGGCCTCCGTGCAGGCGTACGCGAGGGATTCCCGCATCAGGCAGAGGTCGAGGGCGCCGGAGGTGAACAGCCTTTCCAGCAGGCCCAGTCGACCGAGTTCGGCAACCAGTGGGCGGTTCACCTGGCCCGGCTCGCCCTTCTCCGCGAGCGGGCGCAGCCGTTCCGCGGCGAGGGCACGCAGCTCCGCACACCGGGCGGTCTGTGACGGTTCGAGCGAGAATGCGGGCATCGCCGGTCCTCTCTCGTCGACAGGGCCCCCGACAGTATCGCGTGCCGTTGACTGTCGTCACCAACACGATACGCTCCTTGTGCGAGCCCACCATCGACGCCCACGAGGCGGCCCACAAGGCGGCCCACGCGGCCCAAGGCAAGGGGGCGACCCGCCATGAACGTCTCGGCCCACGTCGACACCTTCGCGCGCGACCACCTCCCGCCCCCCGACCAGTGGCCGCAGCTCCGCTTCGACCTTCCGGAGCTGAGGTACCCCGACCGGCTGAACTGTGCCGCCGAACTGCTGACGGGCCCGCCCGACGACCGCCCGGTCTTCCACACCCCGGCCGGGGACACATGGACGTACGGCACACTCCGCGCCCGTGTCGACCGGCTCGCCCATCTCCTCACCGGTGACCTCGGAGTCGCCCCCGGCAACCGTGTGCTGCTGCGCGGCCCGACCACCCCCTGGCTAGCGGCCTGCTGGCTGGCGGTGCTGAAGGCGGGGGCGGTCGCCGTGACGGTGCTGGCCCAGCAGCGCCCACACGAGCTGGCCACGATGTGCGAGATGGCGCGCATAGAGCACGCGCTGTGCGACATACGCGCCGTCGACGACCTCGCCAAGGCCGAGATACCGGGCCTCAGGATCACCACCTACGGCGGCGACGCCCCCGACGACCTGCTGAACCGCGAGGCGCCCGGAACGCCGTACACCGCCGTCGGCACCGCGGACGACGACGTGGCGCTGATCGCCTTCACCTCCGGAACCACCGGGCGCCCCAAGGGCTGTATGCACTTCCACCGGGATGTGCTCGCGATAGCCGACACCTTCTCCAAGCATGTGCTGCGACCCCATGTGGACGATGTCTTCACGGGCAGCCCCCCGCTCGGTTTCACCTTCGGGCTCGGCGGCCTGGTGATCTTCCCGATGCGCGCGGGCGCGAGTTCCCTCCTCCTCGAACAGGCCCATCCCCAGCAGCTGCTGCCGGCGATCGCCGAGCATCGCGTCTCCGTCCTGTTCACCGCCCCCACCGCATACCGGGCCATGCTCGACGAGCTCGACGCCTACGACATCTCGTCCCTGCGCCGCTGTGTCTCCGCAGGTGAGAACCTGCCGGCTGCCACCTGGCGGGCCTGGCGGGAGCGGACCGGGCTGCGGATCGTCAACGGCATCGGCGCCACCGAACTGCTGCACATCTTCATCTCCGCGGCCGACGAGCACATCCGGCCCGGGACGACCGGGCTGCCCGTACCCGGATGGCACGCGCGCGTGGTCGACGGGACGGGTCGCGAGATGCCCGACGGCGAGCCCGGATTGCTCGCCGTGCGCGGACCCGTCGGCTGCCGCTACCTCGCCGATCCACGCCAGCGCGAGTACGTGCGGGACGGCTGGAACATCACCGGCGACACGTACATCCGGGAAAACGATGGGTATTTCCGCTATGTGGCCCGCGCGGACGACATGATCATCTCGGCCGGGTACAACATCGCGGGACCGGAGGTCGAGGACGCCCTGCTGCGCCACCCGGACGTGGTCGAGGCGGCGGTCGTGGGGCGGGCCGACGAGGCGCGCGGTCAGGTCGTCGTCGCCTTCGCCGTCCTCAGGGAGGGCGCCGAGCGCGACGCCGACGCGCTGCGCACCTTCGTCAAGGCCGAACTGGCGCCCTACAAATGCCCGCGCGAGATCGTGTTCCTGGACGCGCTGCCGCGCACGGCGACCGGCAAACTCCAGCGGTTCAGACTGCGCACCGATGGTGACCAGCAGTGATCCACACGACCTAAGATGATCAACGTGTCCGACCAGCATGCACCACGGTCTCTCATCGTCACGCTCTACGGAGCCTACGGCCGCTTCATGCCGGGCCCCGTGCCCGTCGCCGAGCTGATCCGGCTGCTGGCCGCGGTCGGCGTGGACGCCCCCTCCGTACGCTCGTCGGTGTCCCGCCTCAAGCGGCGCGGGCTGCTGCTGCCGGCCCGCACGGCCCGCGGCGCCGCCGGGTACGAACTGTCGCCGGACGCCCGCCAGCTGCTCGACGACGGCGACCGGCGCATCTACGCGGCGACCCCGCCGCGGGACGAGGGCTGGGTGCTCGCCGTGTTCTCGGTGCCCGAGTCGGAGCGGCAGAAGCGGCACGTGCTGCGCTCGCGACTGGCCGGACTCGGCTTCGGCACGGCGGCTCCCGGGGTGTGGATCGCCCCCGCGCGGCTGTACGAGGAGGCCCGGCACACCCTCCAGCGGCTGCGGCTCGACCCGTACGTGGACTTCTTCCGCGGAGAGCATCTCGGTTTCGCGGCGACCGTGGAGGCGGTGGCCCGCTGGTGGGACCTGGCCGCGATCGCCAAGGAGCACGAGGCGTTCCTCGACCGCCACGCGCGCGTGCTGCGCGACTGGGAGGACCGGACCGACACGCCACCGGAGGAGGCCTACCGGGACTACCTCCTCGCCCTCGATTCCTGGCGCCATCTCCCCTATGCCGACCCCGGCCTGCCCGTCGCCCTGCTCCCGGAGGACTGGCCGGGCGAGCGGGCGGCGGCGGTGTTCCGAGGCCTGCACGAGCGGCTGCGGGACGCGGGGGCGGCGTTCGTCGGCCTGTGATCCCGGACATACCGCGGGCCCCTAAGACAACCCTCAGGTTCCTCTGTCCCTCCTCTCAAGTTTCTTACCTAGCGTCCCCCGGGTCGTCGTGAGAAAGAAGAGGACCGTTGCGCATGACCACCACGGCAAGGGCTCAGGGAGCCACCGTCTGGCTGACGGGACTGCCGAGCGCGGGCAAGACGACCATTGCCCGCCTGCTCGCCGACCGGCTGAAGGCAGAGGGGCGTCGCGTGGAGGTCCTGGACGGCGACGAGATACGCCGTTTCCTCTCCGCCGGCCTCGGCTTCTCCCGCGCGGACCGGACTACCAACGTCCAGCGGATCGGGCTGGTCTCCGAGGTCCTCGCCCGCAACGGCGTCCTGTCCCTCGTCCCGGTGATCGCGCCGTACGCCGACAGCCGCGAGGCGGTGCGCAAGCGGCACGACGCGAGCGGGACGCCGTACGTCGAGGTCCATGTGGCGACCCCGGTCGAGGTGTGCGGCGAACGGGACGTGAAGGGGCTCTACGCCCGGCAGGCCGCGGGTCGGCTCACCGGTCTGACCGGGGTGGACGATCCGTACGAGCCGCCGACCGACCCGTCGCTGGTGCTCAGGACGCAGGACCAGACGCCCCAGGAGTCGGCCGACACCGTGTACGCGGTGCTGGCGGAACGGGGGCTGGTGTGACCGGCCCGCTCACAGTCGAACCCACCTGACGTGGACTCCCTCAACTCCCCAGCGTGAGCCGGGGCTTGGGGGCGTCGGTGCGTCCGGTCCGGGGGCGCCGGCTGCCCGCGCGGTACGGGTCCGGCCAGACCACGCCGGGGCCGTCGTACTCCTGCTCGGCGGCCGCGTGCAGGGTCCAGTGCGGGTCGTAGAGGTGCGGTCGGGCCAGCGCGCACAGATCCGTACGCCCGGCCAGGATCAGGGAGTTGACGTCGTCCCAGGAGGAGATGGCGCCGACCGCGATCACCGGGACGCCGGTCTCGTGGCGGATCCGGTCGGCGTACGGCGTCTGGTACGACCGCCCGTAGTCCGGGTGCTCCTCGGCCACGACCTGCCCGGTCGACACGTCGATCGCGTCGGCGCCGTGCGCGGCGAAGGCGCGGGCGATCTCGACGGCGTCCTCGGCCGTGTTGCCGCCCTCGGCCCAGTCGGTGGCGGAGATACGGACGGTCATGGGCCGTTCCTGCGGCCACACTCCCCTGACGGCGTCGAAGACTTCGAGCGGGAAGCGCAGGCGCTTGGCGAGCGAGCCGCCGTAGGCGTCCGTGCGCCGGTTGGTCAGCGGGGAGAGGAAGCCGGAGAGCAGGTAGCCGTGGGCGCAGTGCAGTTCGAGGAGGTCGAACCCGGCTCGCGCGGCACGCCAGGCGGCCGCGGTGAACTGCTCGCGTATGTCGGTCAGTTGGGCGCGGCTCAGCTCGCGCGGGGTCTGGTTGAAGGGCCTGTACGGGATCGGTGACGGCGCCACGACCGGCCAGTTGCCCTCCGGCAGCGGCTCGTCGATGCCCTCCCACATCAGCTTGGTCGAGCCCTTCCGGCCGCTGTGGCCGAGCTGTACCCCGATCGCGGTGCCCGGCGACCGCGCGTGCACGAAGTTCGTGATCCGCTTCCAGGCCTCGGCCTGTCTGCCGCTGTAGAGGCCGGTGCAGCCGGGCGTGATGCGGCCCTCGGGCGAGACGCACACCATCTCGGTCATCACCAGCCCGGCGCCGCCGAGAGCCCGGGCGCCCAGGTGGACCAGGTGGAAGTCGCCGGGGACGCCGTCGGTGGCGGAGTACATGTCCATCGGCGACACCACGACCCGGTTGCGCAGGGTCAGACCGCGCAGCCGGAACGGGGTGAACATCGGGGGCGTGTCCGGCGGGCAGCCGAACTCGCGTTCCACGGCGCCGGTGAAGCTCGCGTCGCGCAGGCGCAGGTTGTCGTGGGTGACCCGACGGCTGCGGGTGAGCAGGTTGAAGGCGAACTGGCGGGGCGGTTGGTCGAGGTACAGGCCGAGGTTCTCGAACCATTCCAGGCTGGCGCGCGCGGCCCGTTGGGTGGAGGCGACGACCGGTTTGCGCTCCGCCTCGTAGGCCGCCAACGCCCTTTCCAGCGAAGGCTGTTCATCGAGGCAGGCGGCCAGGGCGAGGGCGTCCTCCACGGCGAGCTTGGTGCCGGAGCCGATGGAGAAGTGGGCGGTGTGGGCCGCGTCGCCGAGCAGCACGGTCCTGCCGTGCGACCAGTGTTCGTTGACCACCGTGCGGAAGGTGGTCCACGTGGCGTTGTTGGAACGCAGGGGGCGTCCGCGCAGGGCCTCCGCGAAGATCTTGGCGCAGCTCTCCACCGATTCCCCCGGGGGGACCTCGTCGAAGCCGGCGGCCCTCCAGACCTCCTCGCGCATCTCGATGATCACGGTGGAGGCGTCGGGGGCGTACGGGTAGCCGTGGAGTTGCATCACGCCGTGTTCGGTCTCGGCGATCTCGAACCGGAAGGCTTCGAAGGGGAAGTCGGCGGCGAGCCAGATGTAGCGGCAGTGGTGGGAGGTCACATGGGGGCGGAACACAGGTGCGTGGGCCCCGCGTGTGGTGCTGTTGACCCCGTCGGCGGCGATGACGAGGTCGTGCGTCTCCTCGAGGCCGGCCGGGGCCTCCGTACGGAAGCGGAGGTCCACGCCGAGGGCGCGGCAGCGGTTGTGCAGGATGTCGAGGAGTCGTCTGCGGCCGAGTGCGGCGAAGCCGTGCCCGCCGGAGGTGTGGCGCACGCCCCGGTGCACGATGTCGATGTCGTCCCAGCGGACGAAGTCGGACCGCATCGCCTCGAAGACCGCCGGGTCCGCGTGCTCGATGCCGCCCAGGGTCTCGTCGGAGAGGACCACGCCGAAGCCGAAGGTGTCGTCGGGGGCGTTGCGTTCCCAGACGGTGACCTCGCGGGCCGGGTCGAGACGTTTCAGCAGGGCGGCCGAGTAGAGTCCGCCCGGACCACCGCCGATGATCGCGACTCGCAGGGGGTGGCGGGGCTTCGTGGGTGCGTGCGGGTCCGTTGCGGCTTGTCGCGCCCGCGCGGCGGTAGCCGCAAAGTCAACACAGCCCCGCGCCCCTGACCTGGGCATCCTCATCGCCCTTGCCACTTCGGCGGTCGCTTCTCCTTGAACGCCGCATGGAACTCCGCGTAGTCCTCGCCATTCATCAGCAGGGCCTGGGTCGAGGCGTCCAGTTCCACCGAAGCCGCCAGCGGCATGTCCAGCTCGGCCGTCAGCAGGGCCTTGGTCTGCGCGTAGGCCAGGGCCGGACCCTCGGCCAGGCGGTGGGCCAGCGCCTGGGCGGCCTCATCGGCGCCGCCCTCCTCGGTCAGTTCGCTGATCAGGCCGATGCGCTCGGCCTCGGCGGCCCGGACCGGTTCGCCGAGCATGAGGAGGCGGGTGGCGTGACCGAGGCCCACCACGCGGGGCAGCAGATAGGCCGCGCCCATGTCGCCGCCGGACAGGCCGACCCGGGTGAAGAGGAAGGCGAAGCGCGCCGAGGGGTCCGCCACCCGGAAGTCGGCCGCCAGGGCGAGGACCGCGCCCGCGCCCGCCGCCACCCCGTGCACGGCCGCGATCACCGGGAACGGACACTCCCGTACGGCCCTCACCACCTGTCCGGTCATCCGGTTGAAGTCGAGGAGCTGGGCGGTGTCCATGGCGAGGGTCGCGCCGATGATCTCGTCGACGTCACCGCCGGAGCAGAAGCCGCGGCCCTCTCCGGCCAGGACCAGTGCCCGGACGGAACGCTCGCGGGACAGTTCGGCGAGCAGGTCGCGCAGGTCGGCGTAGGCACCGAAGGTGAGCGCGTTGAGCCTGTCGGGGCGGGCGAGGGTGACCGTGGCGACGCCGTCGGCGAGACCGACGCGCAGATGCTGCCAGTCGGGGGTGCGGGCGGCGGAGCCGGTGAAGGGGCTCATGTCCGTGCGGCCTCCTCGTGCTCGGGCTGGGTGCGAGGTTCGAGGTGCGCTCTGCCCTTCGAAGTTATCACCCATCTTTGACTGTCGTCACGAGTGCGCGATACAAGACTCCGGATGTGACCTGGGCCCGTCACATCCGTCACGGCTCGGCGACAGCCGGGCAACGGCGGGATCAGCGGTGAGAGGCAAGCCGTTGCTACGGGTAAGCCGCCTGCCAACGGGGCCGAAGGTCCCGTACGGTGCCCGCCGGTCGCCTCTGCCGGCGGCGCCGTACCATTCGTAAGGTTGAAAGCAGGACAGCCTGCTCATGAACGGACCCGCCTTGCAAGATCGCCCCTCGGCCTCCGCCTCCTGGCGCATCGCGCTGCCGCACTCCGCCGCGGCCGTGCCCGTGGCGCGCGCTCTGGTCCGCACCGCGTTGGCCGAGCTGGAGCACGGGGCGGACTGCGACACCGCGGAGCTGCTGACGGCCGAGCTGGTGGCGAACGCCGTGGAGCACACCACCGGCGACACCCCGATAGAGCTGGTCGTGGAACTGCTGCCGACCGGCTGCCAGGTGGAGGTGCACGACCCGGACCCGGCGCCCCCGGGGCACCTCACCCAGCCGGACACCCGGGACCCGGACCCCTGGCAGGAGCACGGCCGGGGACTGCTGCTGATCAGGGCGCTCAGCTCGTCGTGCGGTCACCGCCCGACGGAGACCGGCAAGGCGGTGTGGTTCCGTCTGCCCGTGGTGCCGCGTCAGTGGCACCCGGCGTGACGCTCAGGCCAGCGTCGCGACCAGCACCGCCTTGATCGTGTGCAGACGGTTCTCCGCCTCGTCGAACACGACCGAGTGCACCGACTCGAACACCTCGTCCGTGACCTCCAGGGACTCCAGCCCGTGGGTCTCGAAGATCTCCTGCCCCACCTTGGTGCCGAGGTCGTGGAAGGCGGGCAGGCAGTGCAGGAACTTGACGTCCGCGTTGCCCGTGGCCCGCAGCACGTCCATGGTCACCGCGTACGGCGCGAGCGCGGCGATCCGGTCGTCCCACACGCCCTTCGGCTCCCCCATGGAGACCCAGACGTCGGTGGCGACGAAGTCCGCACCCCGCACCCCCTCCTCCAGCGACTCGGTGAGGGTGATCCGCGCCCCGCTGTCCGTGGCGAGCGCACGCGCCCGCTCGACGACGTCCTGCGCGGGCCAGTAGCTCTTCGGCGCGACGATCCGGACGTCCATCCCCAGCAGGGCACCGGTGACCAGATACGAGTTGCCCATGTTGAAGCGCGCGTCACCGAGGTAGGCGAACGCGATCTCCCGGACCGGCTTCGCGGTGTTCTCGGTCATGGTCAGCACGTCGGCCAGCATCTGCGTGGGGTGCCAGTCGTCGGTGAGCCCGTTGTACACCGGCACACCGGCGTACCCGGCCAGCTCCTCCACCTTCTGCTGGCTGTCCCCGCGGTACTCGATCCCGTCGTACATCCGGCCGAGCACACGCGCGGTGTCCCGCACGGACTCCTTGTGCCCGATCTGCGAGCCGGACGGGTCCAGGTAGGTCGTCGACGCGCCCTGGTCCGCCGCGGCGACCTCGAACGCGCAGCGCGTGCGCGTCGAGGTCTTCTCGAAGATCAGAGCGATGTTCTTCCCGCTCAGGTACCGCGTCTCGGTCCCGGCCTTCTTCGCGGCCTTCAGCTCCGCGGCCAGTTCGACCAGCCCGAGGAACTCCTGCTCGGTGAAGTCGAACTCCTTGAGGAAGTGGCGGCCGGCGAGGGCGGTCGGGACTGTCGCCATGGGGGGCGCTCCAGAGGTGCGTGAACAGAAGGACCCTGGAAGTCTATACGACCTTCAGCATTTATATACAGACTCCTGTACGACTATGCGATCGCGCGTTCCAGAAGACATCCCTCCTATACGGCCTCCCGCTCCACCGGACAGCTCATGCAGCGCGGCCCGCCCCTCCCCCGCCCCAGCTCGCTGCCCGGGATCTCGATGACCTCGATGCCCTGCTTGCGCAGATGGGTGTTGGTGGTGGCGTTGCGCTCGTAGGCGACGACGACACCCGGCTCGACGGCGAGGACGTTGCAGCCGTCGTCCCACTGCTCGCGCTCGGCCGCGTGCACGTCCTGGGTGGCGGTCAGGACCCGGATCTCGCTCAGCCCGAGCGCGGCGGCGATCGCACGGTGCATGTGCTCCGGCGGGTGGTCGGTGACCTTGAGCTCCTTGTCGCCGACGCCCGGTTCGATGGTGTACGACCGGAGCATGCCGAGCCCGGCGTACTGGGTGAAGGTGTCGCCGTCGACCATCGTCATCACGGTGTCGAGATGCATGAACGCCCGCCGTTTCGGCATGTCGAGGGCCACGATCGACTGCGCGGAGCCCTCGGCGAAGAGCTTGTGCGCGAGCATCTCGACGGCTTGGGGCGTGGTCCGCTCGCTCATGCCGATGAGGACGGCGCCGTTGCCGATGACGAGGACGTCGCCGCCCTCGATGGTGGACGGATAGTCGGCCTGCCCCTCCGACCAGATGTGGAACGTCTCGTCGCGGAAGAGCGGGTGGTGACGGTAGATCGCCTCGAAGTGGACCGTCTCGCGCTGGCGGGCCGGCCACTTCATCGCGTTGACGGAGACCCCGTCGTATATCCAGGCGGAGGTGTCGCGGGTGAAGAGGTGGTTGGGCAGGGGGGCGAGGAGGAAGTCGTCCAGGTCCATGACGTGGAAGCGCACAGAGGTCGGCTCCGGGTGCGCCTCCAGGAACTCGCGCTTGGTCATGCCGCCGACGAGGGCCTCCGCCAGCTCTGCGGCGGGCAGCGCCTCGAAGGAGGCCCGGAGATGGTCGGTGGCCAGCGGACCGTACTCCTTCTCGTCGAAGACCCGGTCGAGGACGAGCGAGCGGGCCGCCGGGATCTCCAGGGCCTCGGTGAGCAGGTCACCGAAGAGGTGCACGGCGACACCGCGGTCGCGCAGCACGTCGGCGAAGCCGTCGTGCTCGGCGCGCGCCCGGCGCACCCACAGCACGTCGTCGAAGAGCAGTGCGTCCTTGTTGCTGGGGGTGAGCCTTTTGAGCTCGAGGTCCGGCCGGTGCAGGATGACGCGGCTGAGCCGCCCGGTCTCGGAGTCGACATGGAATCCCATGCCTCCATCCTGACCAACCCGGAGCCTCTTGACCCCTGAGTCCGCCCGGCTTTCTTGTTCTCGTCCCCTTGACGACAAGTGCGCCCTCTGGTTATCGTCTCACAGACGAAAAGAGGGAGTTCGATGGCCGACATCACCCGGCGCCTCGGCTGGCGCCATCTGCGCGGCGCGCCCACGGCCCACATCCGCCACCACCGCGGCGGCAAGTTGCTGCACGACGGTCCCGGGCTCAGCTTCTGGTTCCGCGCACTGACCGCCGCGCTCTCCGAAGTCCCGGTGGACGACCGCGAGTTGGCCATGACCTTCCACGCCCGTACGTCCGACTTCCAGGACGTGGCGGTCCAGGCGACCGTGACCTACCGGATCGGCGACCCGGCCCTCGCCGCCGCCCGCCTGGACTTCTCGGTCGACCCGGACACCGGGGTGTGGCGGGGCGCGCCCCTGGAGCAACTGGGCACACTGCTCACGGAGACGGCCCAGCAGCACGCGCTCGACGTACTGACCCGGACCTCCCTGTCCTCCGCCCTGGTGGACGGCGTCTCGGCGGTGCGCGAGCGGATCGCCGCGGGCCTCGCCGCCGAACCCCGGCTGCCGGCCACCGGCATCGAGGTGGTCGCCGTACGGGTGATGGCGCTGCGCCCCGAACCGGAGGTGGAGCGGGCCCTGCGCACCCCGGCCCGCGAACAGATCCAGCAGGAGGCCGACCGGGCGACCTACGAACGGCGGGCCGTCGCCGTGGAGCGCGAGCGGGCCATCGCCGAGAACGAACTGGCCAGCCAGATCGAACTCGCCCGCCGCGAGGAGCAGTTGGTGGAGCAGCGCGGCACCAACGCCCGCCGGGAGGCGGAGGAGCACGCGGCGGCGGACGCGGTACGGGCCGAGGCGGAGGCGACCCGGTCGGTACGGCTCGCCCGCGCGGAGGCCGAGGGAGTGCGCGCGGTCGGTGACGCGAAGGCGCAGGCGCAGGCCGCCTGGCTGAAGGTGCACGAGGACGTCGAGGTCGCCACCCTGCACGCCCTCACCGGCACCCGGCTCGCGGAGAACCTGCCGCACATCGACAGCGTGACGATCTCGCCGGACGTGCTGACGGGGCTCCTGGCCAAGCTGGGCGCCCGGGAGCCGGAGTGATTCTCGCGCCACGGGCCGTCCTGGTCCATCGCACCACGGAGTACGAGGAGTTGGTGGCCCACCACGGCACCCACGGCCAGGCCGCCTTCTTCCTCTCCTCCCGGGGCCGGGACATCGAGGAGGTCGCCGGACGCCACGAGCGCACCCGCCGGGCACTCGCGGAGGTGACCGCCGCGATTCCGCTGACCTGGCGTCAGGCCCGGGTGGAGCGTGGCGACCTGGACCGCTTCCTGTTCGCTCCCGAGGACGTCGTGATCGTGGTCGGCCAGGACGGACTGGTGGCCAACGTGGCCAAGTACCTGTCCGGTCAGCCGGTGCTGGGCATCGACACCGAGCCCGGCCGCAACCCCGGTGTCCTGGTACGCCACCGCCCGCGGGACACGGCGGAGTTGCTGGCCGTGGCCGGTGCGAGCGTCGACGAGTTGACGATGGTCGAGGCCGTCGCGGACGACACCCAGCGGCTCGTCGCGCTGAACGAGATCTACCTGGGCGCGGCCGGACACCAGACGGCCAGATACCGCCTGGGCCTGGAGGACGACGGGGGTGTCGTCGAGGCCCAGGCTTCCTCCGGGGTGCTGGTGGGGACGGGGACCGGGGCCACGGGCTGGCTCCGGTCCGTGTGGCAGGAGCGAGGCGGTGCCCTACGGCTGCCGGCCCCGACGGAGAACCGCCTGCTCTGGTTCGTCCGCGAGGCCTGGCCCTCCCCGGCCACCGGCACCCACCTGACGGCCGGCGAACTCCCCGCCCCCGCCCGCCTCCGCCTCACCGTCGAGTCCGAACGCCTGATCGCCTTCGGGGACGGGATGGAGGGCGACTCGCTGGAGCTGACGTGGGGGCAGACCGTGGAGGTGGGGGTCTGTCGGGAGCGCCTGCGGCTGGTGGGGTGAGGGGTGACCGGTGGGTCACCCCTCACGCCGCCCGGAACCATGGCTCACAGCCGTGGGTCGACCGGCTCCGACTCCAGCGCCAACACCCCGAACACCGCCTCGTGCACCCGCCACAGCGGCTCGCCCTCCGCCAGCCGGTCCAGGGCCTCCAGGCCCAGGGCGTACTCGCGGATCGCGAGGGACCGCTTGTGGTTCAGGAACCTCTTGCGCAGGCGGTCCAGGTTCTCCGGGCGGGTGTACTCGGGACCGTAGATGATCCGCAGGTACTCCCGGCCGCGGCACTTGATGCCGGGCTGGACCAGGCGGCCCTCCGTGCTGCGGACCACCGCGCCGAGCGGCTTGACGACCATGCCCTCGCCGCCGCGGCCGGTCATCTCCAGCCACCAGTCGACGCCCGCCCGCACCGACTCCGGGTCACCGGTGTCGACGTAGAGGCGCCGGGTGGTCTGGAGCAGGCCGGTGCCGTCGTGCTCCACCAGCCGGTCCAGCAGGGCCAGCTGCTCGTCGTGCGCGAGACCGGCGAGACTGCGGCCCTGGACCGCGAGGATCTGGAACGGTGCCAGGCGCACGCCGTCCAGGCCGTCGGTGGTCCAGCAGTAGCGCCGGTACGCGTCGGTGAACGCGCTTGCCGCGTCGGCCCGTTCGCGCTGGCGGGCCAGCAGGTCCGTCACGTCCACGCCCCGGTCCGCGGCGCCCTGGAGCGCGGCCAGCGCACCCGGGAAGACCGCGCCGGACGCGGCCCCGACAGCCGCGTACTGCGACCGCAGCAGGCCCGATGCCTTCAGCGACCACGGCATCAGCTCGGCGTCCAACAGCAGCCAGTCGGTGTCGAGTTCGTCCCACAGACCCGCCTCGCCGATCGCCGTCCGCAGCCGGTCGAGAATCGTCTCCGTCACCGACTCGTCGTCGAAGAAGGGGCGGCCGGTGCGGGTGTAGAGCGAGCCCGTCGGGCCGTCCACGCCGAAGCGCCCGCGGGCCGCTTCCGCGTCCCGGCAGACCAGAGCCACCGCCCGCGAGCCCATGTGCTTCTCCTCGCACACGACCCGCTCGACCCCGTCCGCGGCGTACTGCGCGAACGCCTCCGCCGGGTGCTCCAGGAAGCCTTCGACCCGTGAGGTCGCCGTCGGTGCCATGGTCGGCGGCAGGTACGGCAGCAGCCTCGGGTCCACCGCGAAGCGGCTCATGACCTCCAGAGCCGCCGCCGCGTTCTCCTCGCGGACCGCGACCCGGCCCTGGTACCGGGTCTCGACCGCCCGGCGACCGTGCACGTCGGCCAGGTCCAGCGGCCGGCCGTCCTGCCCGCCGGGCGCCTCCGACTTCAGCGGCTTCGTCGGCTCGTACCAGACCCGCTCCGCCGGTACGTCGACGAGCTCCCGCTCCGGCCAGCGCAGCGCGGTGAGCTTGCCGCCGAACACCGCACCGGTGTCCAGGCAGATCGTGTTGTTGAGCCAGGTCGCCTCCGGGACCGGGGTGTGGCCGTAGACCACGGCCGCCCGGCCCCGGTAGTCCTCCGCCCACGGATAGCGCACCGGCAGCCCGAACTCGTCGGTCTCCCCGGTGGTGTCGCCGTACAGCGCGTGCGAGCGGACCCGGCCCGAGGTGCGGCCGTGGTACTTCTCCGGCAGACCGGCGTGGCAGACCACCAGGCGGCCGCCGTCCAGGACGTAGTGGCTGACGAGACCGTCGATGAACTCCCGTACCTCGGCCCGGAACTCGTCCGGGACGCTCTCCATCTGCTCGATGGTCTCCGCGAGGCCGTGGGTGTGCTGGACCTTGCGGCCCTTGAGGTAACGGCCGTACTTGTTCTCGTGGTTGCCCGGCACGCACAGCGCGTTGCCCGACTTGACCATCGACATCACGCGCCGCAGCACACCGGGGCTGTCCGGGCCGCGGTCGACGAGGTCGCCGACGAAGACCGCGGTACGGCCCTCGGGGTGGACTCCGTCGACGTAGCCCAACTTGCCCAGCAGCGACTCCAGTTCGAGGGCGCAGCCGTGGATGTCGCCGACGATGTCGAAGGGACCGGTGAGGTGGGTCAGGTCGTTGAAGCGCTTCTCGGTGACGACGGTGGCGTTCTCGACGTCCGCCACCCCGCGCAGGACGTGCACCTTGCGGAAGCCCTCGCGCTCCAGATGGCGGATCGAGCGCCGCAGTTCGCGGATGTGCCGCTTGATGACCCGGATCGGCATGTCGGCCCGGTCGGTGCGGCCCGCGTTGCGCTCGGCGCACACCTCCTCGGGCACGTCGAGCACGATGGCGATGGGCAGCACGTCGTACTGCTTGGCCAGGTCGATCAGCTGCCGTCGTGAGTCCGACTGCACGCTGGTCGCGTCGACCACCGTGCGGCGGCCGGCGGCCAGGCGCTTGCCCGCGATGTAGTGCAGGACGTCGAAGGCGTCCTTCGTGGCGCCCTGGTCGTTCTCGTCGTCGGAGACCAGGCCGCGGCAGAAGTCGGAGGAGATCACCTCGGTCGGCTTGAAGTGGCGCCGGGCGAAGGTGGATTTGCCGGAGCCGGAGGCGCCGACGAGGACGACGAGGGAGAGGTCGGTGACGGGGAGAACCCGTCCCTTGGTCTGTGTCTCGCTCATGCGGCCTTCGCCTCCTTCTCGGTCCTGATCACGGCTGTGCTCAATTCAAAAACGGCCATCTGTGTGGGCGGTCCGACCTCCGGTTCGTCCGGTCCCACGGGCACGAACTCCACGTCGTAGCCGTGCCGTTCGGCCACCGTCGCCGCCCAGGCCCGGAACTCCTCACGCGTCCACTCGAAGCGGTGGTCGCCGTGCCGGACGTGCCCGGCGGGGAGCGACTCCCAGCGGACGTTGTACTCGACGTTCGGGGTCGTCACGAGGACGGTCCGCGGGCGGGCCGCGCCGAACACCGCGTACTCCAGGGCGGGCAGCCGGGGCAGGTCGAGGTGCTCGATCACCTCGCTGAGCACGGCGGCGTCGTACCCCTTCAGCCGCTTGTCGGTGTACGCCAGCGAACCCTGGATGAGCTGGACGCGGGAGGCCATCCGCTCTCCCATGCGGTCCAGCTTCAGCCGCCGGGAGGCGATGGTGAGCGCCCGCACCGACACGTCGACGCCGACGATCTCGGTGAACTTCGGGTCCTTGAGCAGCGCCTGCACCAACTGGCCCTGTCCGCACCCGAGGTCGAGGACGCGGGCGGCACCGGCGGCGCGCAGCGCCTCCACGATGGCCTCGCGGCGCTGGACGGCGAGCGGAGTCGGCTTCTCCTCGGTCTCGGTCTCCGCCTCGACGGCGTTGTCGATGTCCTCGACCTCGCTGTCGTCGGCCTCGGCGAGCCGCACCAACTCCAGGCGTTCCATCGCCTCGCGCGTCAGCGACCAGCGGCGCGACAGGTAACGGCTGGTGATCAGCTTCTGCTCCGGGTGCTCGGGCAGCCAGCCCTCACCGGCGCGGAGCAGCTTGTCGACCTCGTCGGGGGCCACCCAGTAGTGCTTGGCGTCGTCGAGGACGGGGAGGAGGACGTACAGATGGCGCAGGGCCTCGGCGACGGTGAGTCGCGTGGACTCAAGTTCGAGGCGGACGTAGCGCGAGTCGCCCCACTCCGGGAACTCGGTGTCCAGCGCCACCGGTTCGACGGTCACGGTCCAGCCGAGCGGCTCGAAGAGCGCCCGTACGAGACCCGGGCCGCCGCGGGCCGGGAGTGCGGGCACCTCGATGCGCAACGGCCGCGGCTGCGAGGGCAGTTCCGGCTTGGCATTGCACACGCCGCGCATCGCGCTGGAGAAGACCGCGCTCAGCGCCACCGCGAGCAGCGAGGAGGCCGCGTAGGGGCGGTCGTTGACGTACTGCGCGAGCGCCGTGTCCGGGGCGCCGCCGCGCCCCTTGCCCTTGCCGCGCCTGACCAGCGCCACCGCGTCGACCTCCAGCAACAGCGCCGCCGTGCAGCGCTGATCCTCCGCCTCGGGGTACAGGACATGCGCCCTGCCGTAGGACAGGTTGGTTGAGAACGCTCGGTCAGGGTGCTTATGGAGGAGAAACCCCAGGTCAGTGGCAGGGGTAGTCTCGTCGCCGGTAGTGGAGATCGTCAGGAACACGTGACCGAGTATGCGTGTCGGTGGGCCCATGCCGGTACTGGATTACCTGGGGACAGCAGAAGACCCCTGCCGCATGAGCAGGGGTCCTGTAGGACTGTCAGGGTGTGCGACTACCCGATGTGCCGGTAGAGGGTGGCGCGGGAGACTCCGAGAGCCTTGGCAATAGCGGCGACGCTCTCCCCCTTGGCCTTACGAGCCTTGGCCACGGTGAGCAGATCCTCAGTGATGACGGTGGGACGCCCACCGGTACGCCCCTGAGCCTTGGCCGCAGCGAGACCAGCCTTTGTGCGCTCAACAATCAAGGAACGCTCGAACTCCGCCATGGCGCCGATGACTTGGAGCATGAGCCGTCCATCCGGCGTGCTGGAGTCAATGTTGGCGAGAGCGCCAGTAAGCACCTTGAAGCCAATACCGCGCCCCCTCAGAGCATCAACCGTCGTCACCAGATCAATGAGGGAACGGGCGAACCTGTCCAGCTTCCAGACGCAGAGGGAATCTCCCTCACGCATGTAGTCCTGAGCCTTGGCAAGTTCCGGCCGGTCCATGCTCTTACCGGAAGCCTTGTCCACGAAGATGCGGGAGCAGCCAGCAGCCTTGAGAGCGTCAATCTGCATCTGTGCTTCCTGGTCATCCGTCGAGACTCGCGCGTATCCGATGAGAGCCATGATCCGTTCCCTCCCTGGTGAACCTTGCTGACACAGGAAGTGTCTCATAACTCGTCTCAAAACATCAAGGGATCAAGAGGGGTTGTGAGACGGGTTTTGAACACCCAAATGGGGTCCGGGAGCCGTCCGGCCGGACAGTCTCTCAATCGATGGCGATCGAGACGCTACAAAGCTCGCTACAGAACTGGGACAATAGAAGACAGAGGGAGCAGAGGCGGAGAGAAGAGACAGACGAGACAGTCAGGAGAGAGACATGAGCATGGGACCAGGAGAGCCAGTAGACATGGCAGCCGTCGACCGCATGGGGGACGAGACGGCAGCGCGCAGCGAGGAAGGCGCAGAGAAGATCGGGGACGCCATCCGCAGCGCACTCCCAGCACCAGAGAGCCGCACGGCAAGCTTTGGGCAGGGAGCCATCGAGGGGCGCAGCATCCCCGCCGTTACAGGTGGTCGCACCTACTATGCAAGAGACAATGACGTGATCTTGGTCACAACCTAACCGAATATCGAACACTGTAAGCATGGGTTTTTACAGTGTGTAGCAGAAGGGCCCCCTTCGTCACTCTATGTAGACGATGGGGGTCTTTTTGCTGCTCAGCGGCGCTCAGGCTCCCACCAAACCCGACGCATAGCGTGGGATAATTAATACAGAAGGGTGAGGTCGACGGAGAGAAATACCTATCGACCAACCTGGAGTAATTATGAGCGTGACCATTCCGCGTACAACCGTGCCAGTCGTACCCATTCACCAGGTCAAGAACCTGTCCACACACGCAAAAGTCGTGTGGTCCGCATGGCAAATCGGCCTCCCCCTCACTGAAGAGGCTTGGGAAGACTACCTAGCCAAGATGCGTGTTTCGTACCTGCCTCTTGATGACTGTAAGGCAGAGCTACGCCGTAACGGCTGGCTGGCATAGGGGTACGGACATGAGCGCAAGCATTGCAGAGATCAGCCCTGAAGCATTCACGGTGCTACACGTGATCAGAGCACACAACGAAAGACACGAGTACGTCTCTACGGGCGTACTGGCACACGAGACACACATGACCCCAGACCACATCAGAGAGTGCCTTAGAGAGCTGTCTGAGTGGCCAGAGAGAGCCCTAGTCGCATAGAGAAAGGAAGACATGACAGAGACCCAGTTCGTTGAAGCCCCTGTGCCTCTCCTGAGAGACGACATGCTGTCAGCCAAAGCGAAATTCCTATGGCTGTACCTGAGGAGCCATGCAGGAGAGGACGGGAAGGTTATCCGCCTCAATCAACCTCACCTGTGCAAGATGATCGGATCAGGAGCAAACGCAAAAGATCTGAGAGACGCCGTACGGAAGCTAGAAGACCAGGGGTGGCTAACGGTCGACCGTAGCCGTAAGCCGCACCGATACACACTGAATCAAGGAGAGAACCTATGACCAATCCAAACGCATTTACCTTCGGCTCTCAGGAGCGCAGCAACTATTGGGGGCGCATTCTTGACCCGCAGTACCAGGAAGAGAAGAGAGCCAAGCAGGAAGCCATGGAGGCCGAGCAAAGACGCATGATTGCGGCTCACCAGGAGCAGCAGAGAGCACAGGCAATCATGACCCATGCCGGACCGGCTCTAGTCGACATGATCCGTAAGTACGACGTTCAGGGAAAACCGGCCGTAACGAGCAATGTCGAGCGTGATTTCACTGAAGCTCTACCGGGCGCTACGCCTGATGAGTTCAGAACGGCTCTGGAACACCTCAAGGCTTCCGGCATCGTTCACGAACTGACCTCTTCAACCCAGGGCTTTATGGGTGAGCGCACAACGCATCTCTACGTACTGGAAGGCTAACCATGAACCTCAGCCTTCCGGCTACCGCTCTCTTCACAGAGCTACGGGATACGGGAGAGCGATACCCAAGAGATGCATTCGAGCGAGAATTTCCAGGAGCCGACTACGACACGGCGCTTGGAGAAGCTTTGGAGGAACTGAAGAACACGGGGCCGACCGAGCAAGTACAGGCTTTCACGTACGAGAGACCTAGAGGAGTCCTCTTCACTCAGAAGAGTTCCAGAACGATTCGGATTGACTAAGACCAAACAAGAGAGCCCCGGTCCCATACGCATAAGTATGGGAGCCGGGGCTTTCTAACTGATGGCCTCAGTGTGGATCGAACGGAGTACGGAGAAAGGAACCGTTTAATGCATCGAATCGGAGAAAGAGTCAGGAATTCGTACCAGTAAATTACCTAAACCAGATTTCCATCTAAGACAAGGATACCAGGAATGACAGACAACAAGACAACCGTACCCGTCGACCTATTGGATACCCCAGACGTCATGCACAAGGGAGGAAGCTTTATCCGTACACCTAAGCCATTGCTATACAGCTTCGACCTGACACCCCAAGCCAAAATCCTATGGATGGTTCTAGAGGAGCACGCCGGACAGAACCGCAAGGCCAATGCCGGACAGAAGCGTCTAGCGGCTCTCATGAACATCAGTCTCACTCAGGTAAAGACCTATGTGAAGGAGCTACGCGACCAGGGATGGCTTATCACCCAGGGAAGCAACGGAGACACCCTCTCCTACATCCTGGCCATTCCAGCAGGCTTCAGAGCCCTTGATGAGGAGTCCTACAAGCACGGGACCACCCAAGTTGAGGTAACCGTGAAAGAGAAGATCCTGAACGACGACAAAAAGGCATGGTGCGGGATTGAGGCCAAAGGCTCTGACGCTGCGCCCCGTATGGCAGTCTCAGCCAATCGCATGAAACTTGAGATGGACAGACGCAAGATGGGGGTAGCCGGAATCCCGACTAGGGGGGTAGCCGGAAAACCGGCTAGGGGTAGTCGGAATCCCGACCAGGAGGTAGACGGAATCCCGGCTACAAACAATAAGAAAGAACTAGAAGAAGTAACAAGACGAATGGAACAACCGCTACCCCTGGCGTAGCCAGGGCAGCGAATGAGTACAGAGACAGTAATTCAGTAGACCAGGGAAAAGCCCTGGCTGACACTAATACCGCCTTCGGCGGAGTAGGTATCTCTGGTGATTACCAGAGGAAAGAGGTTATCCCTGGTCCACCTGATTACGTTACTCAGATACCTAACTCTTCCCTGGTCTACTTGATTAGGAATCCCTCGACTTCTCTATCGCTATTCCTCTGGTAATGGAATATCCCAGCCGGCTGGGGTACATTAATTCCTTTATTTAATAGCCAAATGAGGCTACTGAATAGCAATTACAAAGGAATTCCAGTCGTGACACCAAGGAAAGTGGGTAGTTCACGAGGTATCTCGACTAGGTGGAGTTACTCCTGTCCAGCAGGGTCCGAGAAAAGAGCCGGTACCTCCGAGTTTTGAGGATACCGGCTCTACGTCGTTCTAGTTACTACTGTGGATAGTGCATGGTCATGTACTTATCCCGCTTAACAACCAAGTTCCCCGCCTTGTACAGACGCAGAATGAGAGCCTTCCTCCCTACCTGGTTCACCGCTTCCTCAATGGATAGAATTTCGGCTGTCTTGCCGTTCCACAACTTCAGGTGGTCACCCGCCTTCAAGTTCCTCGCTGCCTTACGTGTTGGCTTGTTGATGTCGTTCCCCTCCCTTCTTTTGAGGTACTTCCATCATCCCATCCACCACTGACAAACGAGAGGGAGTCATTCCGCTTACGGCATGGCGCCGGGGGCGCAGCTAGTCGTCGTTCCCTTGCGGCAGATCGTCGAAAGAGAGTTGCCGCTGGGCTGAGGCGGGAGTCGGCCCTATTCGGGCAACGTAGGGATGGATGGAAAGTGACAGCGTTCGCAGTCTCGCGTCTTCGTCTGCCAGCATCTGAGTGGGAAACCAACGTGTGGTTACGGATTGGCCGTTAGCCAACGTGATGGATAGGCGCAGGGCTTTCATATCTTCTGGATCGATGAACGGCGTGTCTGGCCGCACTATCCAGGACACGCTACTAAATGCCTCAAGCTGGACTTTCTCCTCGCCCTCGATCCAATTCGGTGCGAAGGCGTTAATTACCGGCCTCCATGCGCGCCGCCGAACTCCGAGTTCACGACGATCCTGGGAGTGACGGAGCTGTTGAAAGTCGACTCGCTCAATGGTGGTGGGTACGGAACTGGCGTTGACCACACGGACAAAGAAGGCATTCACCAGCTTGTTCCCTGGCCCCGTCCAGTATTCGTACGGTATAGGAATGGAGTCGTAGGTCAGGTTCCGAAATTGGACCCTAGGGCGTCCTCGGAGAAACGTCGCGTAGGCGACTGTCCAGGAGGCCGCCGCGAGCGTGGCACTAAAGCCACTGATAATGATCGCGATGACTGGAAGCGACATGCGCCAAGGATGCCCACCTGTAAGCCCGTTGGACCTTGACTTGAGGAACAACAGCGCTTGGACATGAGAGAGCCCCCAGACAGGGCGTCCAGGGGCTCTCTGAGGGCTTGGGCTACTCCCCTGGCTCCTCGTATGCCGGAAGCCTCTGTGCGCGGCTCTCGGCGATGTTCAGGACGTCCGTAAGGCTCTCGATGAGCCGTCCGGCGATCCAACGCAACTCATCCGTCGTGAGCTTGGCTTCCTCGCCGACCATCGGCCGCGCCAACTCCACGATGACGGCTGCTGTCTCGATCTGCTGACGCTCGATCTTGTCCGCCAGAAGGGACAGAGGTGTGGGAGTGCCGTCCGTGATCAGGTGCGCCGTCTTCCCTTCCGGTCCCTTCCAGGGCAACAGCCGGACGTGACTAGGCTGGCTCACTGTCATCAGCTCCTCATAGCTGGTGGCCATACCCCCGGACCGTTCGCCCGGTTGCGGGGGCCTTACGTGAGATGAGCTTATGCGGTTACGCGTAAGCGCGGTAGCAGAGTTGCGCGATAGCACACAGGCTGTCCGTATGCCTGATCTTGACCGCTCCCGGAACCTCTGGCCGCAGATTGCCGACGACCTGCGTCGCCGGTTGCGCGCTGGAGAGTGGGCACCCGGTGAACGTTTCCCCGGAACGGTCGCTCTGGCAGCGGAGTACGGGACGGCACAGGCGACCACACAGAAAGCCGTCGTAGCGCTCCGCGCGGACGGATGGCTACGCCTGGAAGTCGGACAGGGTAACTACGTGACAGATACTCCCCCAGAGAGCCCCTGAGCGCCCCTGTAAGCCTCTCTGCGGCTCTTCCGGCTACTGCCTCTCCATCAGAAAGCCTCAGGCACGCGAAAGACTAGGGCACCCTGGAATTAAATTCGGATAGTAATGGTAGGGGGGTCGATTTCATAAACAATTCCATAAAAGAATAAGGCCCCGCTATTCAGCGGAGCCTTATCTTTATGTCTGTTTCTATCGCGTCGATTCGAGTTCCTTTAGGAATGCCGGAACGGGTTCCAATGTCACACCGGGGAATTCCCTTAGCTCAGGGTCAGTCCAGTGCGCCGGTACATTCCACCCAGTCAACTGCCATCCTTCTACAGAGGCAGCGTCCAATCCCGCAGCTTGAGCAAGTTGCTTAAGGTCTCCCAGGGAGACAACAGCACCATGCGCAACATAGGGAATGGCTTGCTTCCAGACGTAGACCTTCACTCCCCTGCCCGTTAGATAGTCCCTGCGTTCCTCGGTCCTCATGCCTCCCCACTTCTGAGCCCAAGTAAGACCCGTAGGAACGAAACGAGTAACCGCAGGGCGTACCGGCTTGGCTTTGAGTTCCTTCTGTCTCCTGGTCAAATTCCCGTGCATACGCCAGTAGGACTCTTCTTTTTCGGGATCGTCGTACCGGCCGTTCTCGTAATCCTTCTCCAGCCTGATCAGACGTGCCGTGACCTGCTCCAACTCTGCTGTGTGGTCCTCCCCCGGCTCGGTCACCTTCACTACCTCGGGAAGCTCCCCGAGCCTGCTCAACAGGGCTTCCTCAAAGACTTCATTCAGCAAGTCCTCTGGAATCCGTGCGGGAGAACTACAGGGCATTCCCTTGGAACGGGAAGTACACGAGTAGTGCCGGTAAGTCTTGACTTCCCCTGTTGCCAGAGTCTTCTTCAGCCGGTGACAGAACATCCTTGCTCCGCACACTCCGCAGCGTGCAACACCAGTCAGCAAAGAGGCTTGATCGGTACGCCGGATAACCGAAACGCCACGGGACTTAATGGCTGCAACGGTGGCTTGCCATTCGGCATTGGTGAGAATCGGGTATTCGGTGGCCATAACGGGGTTTCCCTGGTCATCCTCGTACGGCTCACCCTTGAATGCGAGGAATCCAGCACAGGCAGGGTGTTTGAGGATGCGCTGAACTACCTGTGGGCTCCAGTTGGTTCCCTTGGGCTCTGTCAGAGCCGTCCCGTTCCTGCGCTTGGGGTCCTTCCCCCTCAGCTCCCGCAGGTAGTCACGCCACGTCAGTATTCCCTTGGCATTCAGCTCACGGGCAATCTGGTTCGTGGAGACTCCTGCGCGTACCCGCCCTGAGATCTCCTGCAACAGCTTCGCGTACTTGGCTTCCGGCACCAGGACGTAGTGTTTCCCGTCCGGCGAGTCACCGTAGACGTAGCCAAAGGGCGTGATGCCTCCTGCGAACAGTCCATTCCTGCGCAGGTAGTCTCTGGCATCCGCTACGCGCTGCCGGATCTTCCTCAGCTCTCCCGCTGCCTGAGTGGCTTTGGCGTAGGCAATGAGCCGTCCCGTCTCCGTGGAGATATCGAACGACGGATCATCGAGGACGACCAGGGTCTTCCCCCAGTCCAGAACGTTCTTGACGAACGCCATGAAGTGGAGATCGTCACGGCTCAGCCGGTCCTGTGTGGTGACTGCCAGCACGTCCCACTCCTCCCGCCCTTCCTCGGTGAGCCATGGGCCCATAGAGGGGCGCTCAGGGAGGTCTACAGAGCCTGAGACGGACCGGTCCTCCACCACACCCGCTACGAGGTAGCTGAGCCCCTGAGCCCACGTGTGCAGCTTCTCCAACTGCCTTGGGATGGACGTCGATTCATCGGTGTCGACGCTGATCCGTGCGGCGAGTAGCGCCCTCTGTGTCTCTGCCATGGGCCGAGCGTAGGGCAGTTTCAACCTGCGTATCTACGGACTGCCGTAGGAGGTGGAGAACGCCTGCGCCTTGTCGGGATGCTTGTGCAGCAGAAAGCCGAGGTCGGTGGCGGGGCGCTCGGGAGTGCCGGTGGTACTGATCGTCAGAAACATGCGAGTGGCCTCTCCGGCCGGTGGACGGTACGGGGTGCCGTGCGCGCGAAAGCCCCCGAGACGGTGATCCCGGGGGCTCGGCAGGACGACGCCCTCAGCTTCGCACAGGGGCTTCGACCACTGCCTTCGATTTACGACAGCTGCGACTGGACCTGCGCGGAGATCAGCTCCAGGTGATCCAGGTCGTCGAGGTCGAGGACCTGGAGGTAGATCCGGCGAGAGCCCGCGGCGGCAAAGCGGCCGATCCTGTCGACGACCTCGGCGGGCGTGCCGGCCAGGCCGTTGGTCTTGAGCTCCTCGACCTCACGGCCGATCGCCGCGGCGCGGCGGGCGACCTCCTGGTCGTCCTTGCCGACACAGACGACGAGGGCGTTGGAGAAGGTGATCGCGTCTGCCGCGCGGCCCGCCTGCTCGGCGGCGGCACGGACCCGGCCGAACTGCGCCTCGCTGTCCTCCGGCGAGGCGAACGGCATGTTGAACTCGTCGGCGTAGCGGGCGGCGAGACGCGGGGTGCGGGTCTTGCCGTGACCGCCGATCAGCACGGGGATCTTGCTCTGGGCGGGCTTGGGCAGCGCCGGCGAATCCGTGAGCTCGTAGTGCTCGCCGTGGAAGTCGAAGGTCCCGCCGGGCTCGGTGGCCCACAGACCGGTGACGATCTCCAGCTGCTCCTCCAGGCGGGGGAACTTCTCCTTCGGGAACGGGATGCCGTAGGCCGCGTGCTCCTCCTCGAACCAGCCCGCGCCCAGGCCCAGTTCGACGCGCCCGCCGGACATCTGGTCGACCTGGGCGACCTGGATGGCGAGGACGCCGGGGAGCCGGAAGGTGGCGGCGGTCATCAGGGTGCCGAGGCGGATCCGCTTGGTCTCGCGGGCGAGGCCGGCGAGGGTGATCCAGGCGTCGGTGGGGCCGGGGAGGCCGTCGGCGTCGCCCATCTTCAGGTAGTGGTCGGAGCGGAAGAACGCGTCGAAGCCGAGGTCCTCGGTGGCCTTGGCGACGGTGAGGAGGGTGTCGTAGCTTGCGCCCTGCTGGGGCTCGGTGAAGATGCGGAGATCCATGGCTCCATCCTGCACGCAGGGGTGCGCAGCGGTCCCATCGGTCCCCGGGGCCGCACTCGTCCCCGGGCGGGTGAAATCCGTCAACGGTGCGCGCGAGGGGTGACCGTGCCAGTGACCGTGCCAGTGACCGGGCCCTTTGGTGATCGTTCGCTCGGGCGGAGCCGGCTTGTCGTAGCCGGTGCGTGATCCGTTACCCGCGTCGGTCCTTTCGCCGGGGTCCTTGGGCCGAGGAGGCCGTCATGTCCGAAGAAACCGTGCCGCTGACTGCGGGGGCTGGGCAACCGAAGGGGTTGTTGCAGCAGATGGAGGAGTTGATGGCGGCTCTGAACGCGGATCTTTCGGCGTTGGACGCGGATCTTCAGGGGGCCGGGGGTTCCGGACCTGGGGTTGGTGAGGAAGAGGTCGGCTGAGGACAGTTCTCCGGCTGCGGGTGCGTCGTGGCTGGTCGCGCAGTTCCCCGCGCCCCTCAGTGGGTGCACTCGAAGTACGCCCAGCTGTACCCACCTCTTTCAGGGGCGCGAGGAACTCGCGCGACCAGCCCCCACCGGCCCGCGGCCGAGAACTCACCCCGCCTCCGGCAACCCCTCCACCCGGTCCGCCAGTCTTCGCAGCATCTGCACCACCCGGTCCCGCGACTCGTCCGCCGCGTCGATCGCCTCCATGCACTGCCAGTACGTCGTCTCGTCGTCGGCCGCGCAGGCGAGGCCGACCAGGGCTATACCCACCTCGCCGAGGAGACCACCGAGGTAGAGGAGGGCCTGGCGGGCGTCGCCGAGTTCGGTGAGCTGCGCGGCCCGCAGCTCCGCCAGGGCGATGTCGGGACGCTCCAGGACGCCGCAGCCCCGCCCCGCGAGTTCGGTCAACCCCAGGGCCTCGCCCCGGAGTTCGGGTGGCCCGGCGACCGCGAGGCGGCTCCCTATCGCCTGGGCCAGGGCCTGCGCCTGCCACACCTCCGCCATGACCTGAGGCGCCTCGCCGCCCCCGGCCAGGGCACGCCTGCTCGTCACGATGAGCCGCACCGCGTCCATCGGCTGCCCCCGTCTGTCGCCCGAACTTCCTTGTCCACTACCCAGAGTGAGGTCGCTCGGAACGAAAAGCCAGAGGTAGGCGGAAATCTGTGGACAACAAATCGATTTCGGACCCACTTTTCATCACGGAGAGTGAAAGAGGACTGAACCCTTCCTCACGGCGCGGGAAACCGTCGCTCGTTGCGGTCGATCTTCGCGTCCAGCGCGGCCAGCGGATCGACGCCGAGCACCTCGCACAGCTGGAGCAGATACGCGAGCACGTCGGCGATCTCGTCCGTGACGCGGTGCGCGGTGTCGGGGTCGTCCATGACCCGCGTCGACTCCTCGGGCGTCAACCACTGGAAGATCTCGACCAGTTCGGAGGCCTCCACGCTGAGCGCGGCGACGAGGTTCTTGGGGGTGTGGTACGGCTGCCAGTCGCGGGCGGCCGCGAAGTCGGCCAGCCGGCGCTGCAGTTTCGCCACGTCGAGAGGTTCTGTCACGGCTCCAGGTGTACCACCGTGACCCCGTCCACCCCCGCGGCCCACGAGGCGTCACTCACCGCTCCGACGAGCCGGATGTGCCCGCGCTCGCACATCCGCACGGCCAGCCGCAGCAGTTCGGTCCGCTGCCGTGGGTCCAGGCCCCGGTCGAGGTTGTCGGCGAGCACGGTGAGCGTCTGCATCGCCGCGGGCACCTCACCGGCCGGGTCGACCTCCAGCACGCCGGGCCCGGTGAGCAGCACCAGCGCGAGGGCGAGGTACCTCAACTCGCCGTCGCCCAGGCGCCCGAGCTCCGTCCGGCTGCCGTCCCCGCGGTCGAGCAGGGCCCGGACCCTCCCCGCGGACAGGGGTTCGGCGAGCACGTCGGCGACCGGGCCCGCGCATCCGGCGCGCACCGCGGCGACGAGCTGGGCGTGCCGTCGGCCGCACTCCGCGCGCGTGCGCCACAGCACGTCGGCGAGGTTGTCGCAGCCGCCGAGCAGCCGTCCGGAACCGGTCGGGACGGGCAGGCGCATGCGTCCGGGCCGTGGGTCGCAGCCGAAGACGGAGCGCAGGGCGACGACCATCTGCTCGGCGGCGGCGAGGACGCGCCGCTGTCCGTCCGTCTTGCCGGCCACGCGCAGCGGCAGCAGAGCGGTGCCGAGCTGGTCGTCCGGGAGCGGGGCGCGGGTGACCGGTGCGCTCCCGGCCGTGTGCCAGGCGGCCTGCACGGCCCGGCGGGAGGGGTCGCGCAGCGCGGTCTCCAGGAGGACGAGGCCGCCGGACGTCAACCGCTCCCCCACGATGCGCAGTTCGGGCTCGGCCTGGACGGCGACGTCGAGCCGGACCGGGCCCTCTGGTCCGTCGGCCGTGCAGCCGATCCGGAAGCCGCGGCGGCGCTGGGCGTCGGGGCGGGCCCGGTCGGGGACACAGGCGACGGGTCGGGGGAACACCTCACCGACGCTCGCGCCGCCACCGAGCCGCGCGAGCGCCTCGTACGCCCTGAGCGCGCTCGTCTTGCCGCTTCCGCTGGGCCCGGCGAACAGGGTCAGCGGCCCGAGCGGCAGTCCGGCCCGTCGGTGCACGGCGTACGCGGAGAGCCGCAGCTCGGTGAGGCAGGGCCGGTCGGGGCGGTGCTCGCCACCCTGCGCCGGCTCCGCGAGCGGAGGAGCCGACTGAGCCGGCACTAAAGAGGATGTGGAGGACACACGCATATCCGGACCGTAGGACTCCGCCGCCGGGCGAACCGTTCCTCCGCGGCGGCCTTCCCACGAACGAGCGAACCTCCCCGAGGCTCAGGTCCCCGGCATCCCCGCGCTCTCCATCAGGCCCGTCACCTCGGTCCCGGCCGGAGTGAGCAGGAACACGTTCCGGTCCACCCGGTGCATCCCGCTGGCCAGTCCGAAGACGACGCCCGTACTGAAGTCGAGGACCCGCTTGGCGACCTCCGTCTCCGCGCTGGTGAGGTCGAGCAGGACGGGGATTCCCGCCATCAGGGTCTCGGCGACCTCGCGGGCGTCCGCGAAGACGTTGATCCGGAGCACGACGAAACGGCGCCGGGCCTCGGTCGCAGCCTCCGGCATGGACCGGTGGTCGATCGCGGACGGCCACGCGTCCCGCCCACGCAACGGAACGACCTGGGCGAGCCCCTCCCACTGTTCATCGGTGACGTCGTACCTGTTCACCGGCTCCCCCCGATCCGACTCGCCTTCAATGCCTGCACCAGCCAATTCTTACGCCAAGTCACCCGTTCGGCCCAACAACGACACGGTCCGCGACCGGCTCGGCGGCACATCTCGTACGGACGAAAGGGTCTTACCCGTCTCACACCGGACTCTTGGCCTCCGGCCGAGGGCACCTCACCAGGCCCGATTAGCGTCCGATGTCGTGCTCCTGGCAGATACTCAGCTGTCGGCACCCGGCCGGCCGACCCAGCCGACGGTGTCCACCGCCCCGGAACCGCCCACGCAGTGGCATCGCGTCCTGACGCTGCTCGCGGACGTCAGCCTGTTCATCGGCACGCGCGAGGTGTGGACACAGGCGGCCACCCACCGGCCGGCCGTGGCCGCGGTCATCTCGCTCTGCTACGCCTCGATCCTCGTCTGCGGTGTCCTGGCCCTGGTCGTGCGCGGCCGCCGCTCCCTCGCGCGCGTGGACCTGTGCGTGCTGGTGACCGGTCTGACGCTCGCCCTGTGCGCGTTCGTCCTGTTCCACCGCGGCTCCGACGAGTCCGCCCTCACCGCCCAGGCGGCCCGCGACCTGGTCGCCGGGCACGGGGTCTACGGCCGTCCCTGGCCCTGGCTCTTCGGCGGCAACGGCATCGCGCTCACCCCGACCGTCACGGGCGGCTACGACTACACGTACGGCTATCCCCCGCTCGCCCCACTGCTGACCGCCCCCCTGCTGTGGCTCGGCCACGGCGGCCTGCCGGCCATAGCGCTGAGCACAGTCGCCCTGCTGGTCGGCACGGTGGTGCTGTGGTGGCTGCTGCCCACGCCGTGGCGGTCGGCGGCGACCATGACGTGCCTGGGGTTCTCGATGCTCTCCATGTACGGCCGCCTCGGCTACCCGGCGATCCTGGCGCTGGCCCTGCTGGTGCCGGTGGTGGTGCGCTGGCCCCGGATCGGCCGGGGCGGAAGGCTGGGTCCTGCCGGGATGGCGCAGGCGGCGTGCCTGGGAGCGGCGTGCGCGGCGCAGCAACTGCCGTGGTTCCTCACGCCGTTCCTGCTCGCCGGGATCTACGCGGTACGGCGCGGGGAGCTCGGGGCGCGGGCTGCGGGGCTGCTGGTGCTGCGGCTCGCCGGGGTCGCCGCCACCGTATGGCTGCTGATCAACACGTACTTCATCGTGAGCCAGCCGGTCGCGTGGCTGAAGGGCATCGCGCTGCCGCTGATCCAGGGCGCGGTGCTGCACGGCCAGGGTCTGGTGGGCGTGTCCCTGTATCTCACCGACGGCAGTGACCGGCTCGACTGGTACGGGTACGCGAGCCTGCTGCTGCTCGCCGGTCTGCTGGCGTTGTTCGTGCTGTTCGTGCGCCGCCTCGGGCCGGCGGCGACCGTGCTGCCGTGGCTGGCCTTCTGGCTGGCGACACGTTCGCAGGACGGCTACTACCTGATGATGACCCCGCTGTGGCTGGCGGCGGCGGTCACCGCGCCCGCGGCGGAGTTCGCGGGGGCCTGGCAGCCGTTCACGCGCCGGCTCGCCGGTCCGCACCGGCGCCCGGCACGGATCGCCGCGGCCGTCGTGCTGCTGGGCCCGGCGCTGGCGAGCGCGGCGCTGGCGGCCACCGGCTCACCTCCCCTGCGCATCCAGGTCACCTCCGTGCGCCACGACGTCCGCACGCTCTCCCGGCTGACCCTGCGCGTCACCAACACCGACGACGACGCCCTCGCCCCGCACTTCACGCTCACCCGGGGGCAGGGCATGTACCCGTACTTCTCGGTGCTGCGCGGGCCGGCCACGCTGCCCGCGCACACGACGGCGACGTACGAGCTGCGGCCGCCCGGGGGGACGTACGCCCTGCCGCACCGCCATCAGCAGGTCCGGCTGCGGGTCTTCACGTCCTCACCGCAGACGCTGTCGAGCACCTACGTCACACTGCCGACCGCTTGAAGCGGAGCGAGGCGGTGACCGTGGTCAGGCCGCGGATCATGCCCAGCTGGTTCCAGCCCAGGCCGAAGTGCTCGCGGTCCACCGAGAACTCGGCGTTCAGCGTGACCGCGTCGGCGCTCGCGTCGGCGAGCTGCGCGGTGAAGGACTGGGGGCGGCTGATGCCGCGCGCGGTCAACTGGCCGACCACGTGCACCTGGTCACCGTCGCGCAGCTCGGCGCTGCGCACCGCGAAGGTGATCGCGGGGTGGTTCTCGACGTCGAAGAAGTCGGAGCCGCGCAGGTGCTCGTCCCGCTTGGCGTTCTTGGTGTCGAGGGAGGCGGCGTCGAGGGTCACGGTGCCGACGGCGGACCCGTCGGCCCGCACCTCGCCCTGACCTTCCACGGTGGTGAAGGCGCCCTTCACGGTCACCAGGCCCCACATCGTCCTGTGCTTGAGCGCGACGGTGGTGGCGGTCCGGTCGAGCTGCCAGGTTCCGGTTTCGACGGCGACGGTCATGATCCCTCACTCCTATTGTTCAAATTTGGATGACAGCACGCTATCCCATACTCCAAATTTGAACAACAGCTACACTCGAAGCATGGCCGATGCATCCGAATGTCCCGCCACGACCGGCGGGCTCCTCCCCCCTGAGCTGCACGCATGGATGCTGATGCTGGCCGCGACGGGAGCCGTCGAGCAGGAGCTGCGCTCCGTCGTCAAGGAACGGCTGGACGTCTCGCACGACGAGTTCCTGGTGCTCTCCCTGCTCGCCGCGGACCCCGGCCAGGCCCTGCGCATGACCCGGATCGCCGAACTCCTGGGCCGCCCGAAGACCCGCCTCACCTACCAGATCGCCTGCCTTCAGCACGCCGGTCTGGTCACCCGCAGGTCGGTCTGCGGCGACAAGCGGGGCATCGAGGTCGTCCTCACCGAGAAAGCCCGGAACCTGCTCAAGGACGCCTCCGAGGCACTCGCCGGGACGGTCAAGGAGGCGTTCGGACGCTTCATGGGCCCCACTCAGCGCCAGGCGTTGTGCGCGCTGATGCCGGACTTCGCGGCGGAGACGACAGCGGAGTAGTCGCCGGCCTTGGCCGGAACAAGCGGCGACCGGATCTTCCTCAGGGGCGCGGGGAACTGCGCGACCAGCCACGACGAACCGCCGCCGCCCACGACCTCAGACCACCAGTTCCATCAGCTCCCCCCTGGCCCGCGCCACACGAGACCGCACGGTCCCCACAGGACACCCGCCGACCACAGCCGCCTCCTCGTACGACAGCCCCAGCATCTGCGTCAGCACGAACGCCTCCCGCCGCTCAGCGGGCAACGCGGCCAGCAGATCGAGCAGCGCTATCCCGTCGTCGAACCCCAACACACCCTGGGGCTGGGCGCGCTCCACCGCCGCCTGCCAGTCCGCACCGTCGTACCGGCGGGGCCGGGCCGCCGCGTGCCGGAACCCGTCGATCACCGCGCGCCGGGCGATGGACAGCAGCCAGGCCCGCGCCGAGGACCGCCCCTCGAACCGGTGCAGACTGCCGAGCGCCCGCAGGAACGTGTCCTGGGCGAGGTCGTCCACGGCCTGGGGGTCGGCGCACAGGTAGGAGACATAACGCAGAACGTCACGGTGGAGCGCGCGTACGAAACGGTCGACGGCGTCGGTGTCACCGGCGCGGGCGGCGAGTGCCCAGGCGGTGGCGGAGGCGTCGGCGGCCTCCCGTTGCGCACGGAGGTCGGCAGGGGAGGGCAGGGCGGAAGTGATCACCAGGTGTCCTTCTCGGGTCAGCCGTGATCCGGACCGCCCTCTGTGCACAGGAGGGTGCGGGGTGGTCCGGTGAGGGGATCCGGGCGTACTGCGCCGACGTGGACGTGGTGGTGGACACGTGGGCGTACGGCCGGGGCCCGAGGCGCACAGGGGCGACTCGGGGCACTGGCTGTCGTCAGGCGACAGCGGTCCCCAGGGGTGGCCCCCGATGGGTGATCGCATGACCGAGAAGGAGTTGCCCTGGTCCCCGCTCCGAGCGGGCCCGGCGCACCCGCAGACGCGGGCGGTGCGGGGTGGCGGGCAGGGCGAGCAGCAGCCTCAGCGGGGCGACGAGCCGTGCTGCGAATGCCCGCAGGATGCGGAACGCGGCCCGCTCGCCGTACGCCAGCCAGAGCCCGGTGAGGAGCGCGGCGAGCAGGTGGGCGGCGTACATCCCGAACGGCACGAGGAAGGAGAGGGCGCCGACACCGGACGAGGTCCCCATGGGGGCCGCATCGAGGGAGTCCATGCCGCTCATGTGCATGGACTCCATGTGCATCGCGCCCACCTCCTGCGCCGCCGCTGTGGGCTGCGTGAGGGTGAACGCCGTGTGCAGGGCCGTCTGGGCGAGGACCACGACGGCCACGATCAACGGCAGCCCGCGTTCACGGCCGGCCAGACACCAGCCCGCGCACCCGGTCACCGCCAGGCTCGCGGCCAGTGTCCGGCCCGGCACCTGAGCGCCGGACATGAGGACGTGGCCCAGGGCGGCGAGCAGCACACAGACGGCCGCGAACACCGCGGCCCGTACTGTGCGCGAACCCCACCCTGCTGTCATGGCGCTTCATCCTCCCATCCGGGCCCCGTCGTCACCCGTGGGTACGGAAACCCACAGGTTCCAGCTCACCGCGCCCGGCGGCTCCGTACGACGGCGAAGGCGCCGGCCGCCAGCCCCAGGACGCCCACCACCAGCCCGGCGACGCCGAGTCCACGGGCGGTGGAGTCGCTCGCGGAGGTCTTCGACCCCGCGCCCGCGTCGGCGGAGGTCTTCGACGTGGAAGCCGACGTGGCCGTGGCCGCAGTCAGCTTGAGGACCGGCGCCGGGTTCTCCGGCTCGTCGTCGCCCTGGGCGGCCTCCTCGATCCAGCGGACGACCTTTCCGTCGGAGTAGGTCTGGAGGGTCTTGAAGGTCAGCTGGGCGGTGTCGTCGGGCAGTTGGCCGAAGGCGACGTCGAAGTCCTCGTACTGGCCTGGCGCGATCTTCCCGCCGGTCCAGGTGATCTCGGAGACCGCGTCGGTGATCGTGCCGTCGTCCGTCTTGACCGGCGTCTTGAGCTTGGTGTCGGTGACCTTGGCGGTCCAGCCGTCGTGCGGGGAGACCAGCACGCCGAGCAGGGGGTGGTCGGTGGGCAGGAACAGCTGGACCTTGGTGGTGCTCGCGGTGTCGCTCTCGTCGGGCACGCGGAAGGTCAGGGCGCCGTCGGTGGCGCCCTTGGCGTAGCTGTCGGGGTGGACGGTGACATGCGCGGAGGCGACGCCCGCGGCGGTGAGGACGACGGAGGCGGCGAGGGCGGTGCCGAGGCCGGCGCGGCGCAGGGCGGTGCGTGCTGAGGACATGGGTGAGGGATCTCCGTACTGGCGGGAAAGGGTGAGGGGTCAGATCGCGTACGGGATCGTCGTGGGCGGTCCGCGCCGGTGGACCGTGTGGCGGAGCAGGAGGGGGCGGGGGGCATGCGGGCCGTCGGCGGCCGGCCGGCCGGGGTCCGGGGCCGCCGGTTCGCCGTACCCCCGCCACCAGGCCGCGAGGCCGGGGACGAGGGCGACGGCCCGGCGCAGGAGCGACCACAGGGCCGCCTCGCCGCGCCGTAGCCACCACGTCAGCAGGAGGGCGGCCGACACGTGGGCCGCGGCGGCATGCGGGGTGAGGGCGTGGGCGTGCGTGTGGGTCATGCGCATGCCGTGCATGACCATCACGGTGTGCGGGCGCGCCGCCCCGAAAGCCAGGTGCAGTCCGCCCTGGGCGGTGAGGGTCGCCCCGCCGATGGCCCCGAGTGACCGTTCCCGGCCGCCGAGCAGCCAGCCGGCCACGAACACCGGCACGAACCCGGCCGCCTGTGTCCACACCGGCGGCGCCATGCCGGTCGCCAGTGTGTGTCCCCCGGCGGCCAGCAGCACGCAGAGCGCGGCGAACACCGCCGCGCGCAGGCTCCGGACCGCAGGGGACGCCCTCATGGCGACCGATACTCCCACGTGTGGCCGTAGCCCCACCCACGGGTTCGGTCAGTAGATGTCACGCACATAGCGCTTCTCGGTGGCGAGTTGCTTCACATAGGCCGCCGCGCCCGCCTGGTCCAGGCCGCCGTGGAGGACCGCGATGTCCCGGAGCGCCTGGTCGACGTCCTTCGCCATGCGGGAGGCGTCGCCGCACACGTAGAAGTGGGCGCCGTCCTGGAGCCAGGACCACAGCAGCGGGCCGTGTTCGCGCATCCGGTCCTGGACGTAGACCTTGGCGCGCTGGTCGCGGGAGAAGGCGGTGTCCAGCCGGTCGAGGGTGCCGTCCGCCAGGAAGCCGGTCAGCTCGTCCTCGTAGTAGAAGTCGGTCGCCCGGTGCTGTTCGCCGAAGAACAGCCAGTTCGGGCCCCGGTGGCCGAGAGCCCGGCGCTGCTCCAGGAAGCCGACGAAGGGCGCGACACCGGTACCGGGGCCGACCATGACCATGGGCGTGGCGGAGTCGGCCGGCGGGCGGAAGTGCGGGGAGCGCTGGACGTGGACCGGCACCGGGGTGTCCGCGGGGGCGTCGGCGAGGAAGGGTGAGCAGACGCCTTGGCGCACCCTGCCGTGCAGGTTCTCGTAGCGCACGACGGAGACGGTCAGCGAGACCAGGTGCGGGTCGGTCAGCGGGCTGGACGATATGGAGTACAGCCGCGGCTGGAGGCGTCCGAGGACCTGTGCCCACTCCTGCGGGCCGGCCTTCACGGCGTACTCCGTGATCACGTCCACGGCTTGCCTGCCCCAGCCCCACTTGGCGAGCTCGTCCTTGTTGTCCGGGCGCAGGAGCTTCTTCAACTCCCTCGGGTCGCGGGTGTGTTCGGCGACGAACCGGAGCAGGGCGGGGGTGATCCTGGTGATGTCGAGGTGGCGCAGGAACGCCTCACCGACCGCGACCTCGCCCACGCCGTTCACGTCCATCGCGGCCCCGGCGTCCAGGCCGGTGACGGCGAGCCACTCCTCGACCAGGCCGGCCGAGTTGAGCGGCCGGATGCCGAGGGCGTCCCCGGCCTCGTACAGCAGCGGGCTCTCGCTGTCCCGGGTGTCGAAGGTGAACCTGCGGACCTCCTTGCCGGCGCCGGGCAGGCTCAGGAGGCGGTTGCCGGTGAGGCGGGCGAGGACGGGGGCGGGCTTCTTCGAACGGGGCGCGGCGACCGGGACGGCGGGCTGGGCCACGGCGGGAACCGACCGCACCGCAGTCGACGGGACCGGACTCCGCAAGGCCGAGGGCGGCCGGTCCACGCCGGGTGCCGACTCCCCCGTGTCCGACGCCGGCGTGCCGGACAGGGCGGTCAGAACCTGGTCCAGCCACCCGTGCGCCGCGTCCTCGAAGTCCGGCTCGCAGTCCGCGCGGGGGGCCAGTCGCAGCGCGCCCAGTTCGTCGAGGCGCTGGTCGAGTCGTCGGCCGTGTCCGCAGAAGTCGTCGTACGACGAGTCGCCGAAGGCCAGCACCGCGTACCGCCGGCCCTCCAGGCGGGGGGTACCGGGGTCGACCAGGGTCTCCCAGAAGCCGCTGCCGTTGTCGGGGGCGTCGCCGTCGCCGAAGGTACTGGTGATCAGCAACAGGTCGGCGCCGGGCGGCAGTTCACCGAGGTCGGCCTGGTCCATGCCGACCAGGGACGTGCTGTGGCCCACGGTGGTCAGTCGCTCGGCGGTGGCGGCGGCGAACTCCTCGGCGTTGCCGGTCTGCGAGGCCCACAGGATGACGACCTCCCGGCGCAGGAGGCTCACCGAGGACGGTGCGGCCGAGGGTTGTGTGGTCAAGGACTGTGTGCTCGTCGTCCGCGAGTACATCCCGGCGAGTGTGCCGTTCACCCACAGAGCGTGCTCGGGGCTGAACGGCGCGTCGGGCGGCAGCACCGGCACCCCGGGCGCACCGGCGGGGATCCCCGCGAGGAACCCGACCAGGTACTGGCGTTCCTGAGCGGTGAGGACGGGCGGCGGGGCCGGGTCCAGGCCGAAGACGGACGCGGCCGTGGAGGCGGCGGGAGCAAGCTCGGCGGCCTCCTGGGCAGCCGCCGGAACCGGATCCGGAACCGCCGCAGTCCCCGGAGTCCGCAGGGTCACCGGCACGGCCACCTTCGTCAGCGACACCGCGCACACCTTGAACTCCGGCTGGAACGACAGCGGATCGACCGCGTCGTTCGTCACCGCGTTGACGCTCAGATACTCCCCGAACAGGTCGTTCCAGTGGAAGGGCGCGAAGCAGCACCCCGGCCGCACCCGGTCCGTCACCACGGCCGGCAGCACGGCCCGGCCGCGCCGCGAGGCCACCTCGACGGAGTCACCGTCGACCACACCCAGGGCCGACGCGTCCTCAGGGTGCAGCTCCACGAACGGCCCGGGGTTCAGCTTGTGCAGCTTCGCCACCTTCGCCGTCTTGGTCAGCGTGTGCCACTGGTGCTGGAGCCGCCCGGTGTTCAGGACGAAGGGGTAGTCGTCGTCCGGCATCTCGGCCGGCGGGATGTGCGGCCTGGCGTAGAAGATGCCCCGCCCGCTCGCCGTGGGGAACTTCAGCGAACCGTCCTCCCCCACGTACCGGATCGGATTCCGGTCCGGCCCGTCCTCGCTCGCCGCGGGCCACTGCACCGGCGTCGACCGCAGCCGCTCGTACGAGACCCCGCGCAGGTCCCAGCCGGTCTTCGGGTTCCAGGCCCGCTTGATCTCCTCGAAGACGTCCTCGGCGCTGTCGTACGAGAACCCCTTCTCGTACCCCATCTCGCAGGCGACGGCGGCGATGATCCGCCAGTCGGCCATCGCCTCGCCGGGCGGGTCGGCCACCGCCGGTGTCAGCGTGAGGTTGCGCTCGCTGTTGACGAAGACCCCCTCGCCCTCCGTCCACAGCGCGCCCGGGAGCACCACGTCGGCGTAGGCGTTGGTCTCGGTGTCGGCGAAGACGTCCTGGGTGACGACGAACTCGGCGGCCTCCAGGCCCTCGATGACCGTGCGGCGGTTGGCGACGGAGGCGACCGGGTTGGTGCAGACGATCCAGCAGGCCTTGATCTCGCCGTCGGCCATCTTCTGGAACATCTCGACCGTGCCCTTGCCGACGCCGTCGGCGCGCAGGGTGTCCGGGGGCAGCTCCCAGAGGTCCTCGATGAAGGCGCGCTCGTCGTCCACGAGCACGGACCGCTGGCCGGGCAGACCCGGGCCCATGTAGCCCATCTCGCGGCCACCCATGGCGTTGGGCTGCCCGGTGAGGGAGAAGGGGCCGCTTCCGGGGCGGCAGATGGCGCCCGTGGCGAGGTGGAGGTTGACCAGGGCGTTGGTGTTCCAGGTGCCGTGGGTGGACTGGTTGAGGCCCATGGTCCACAGGCTCATCCACTCACCGGCCTCGCCGATCAGCCGCGCCGCCTCCCGGATGTCCTCCTCGGCGAGCCCCGTCATCCCGGCCACCGCGGCGGGCGTGTAGTCGGCGAGGAACTCCGGCATCGCCTCCCAGCCCTCGGTGTGGGCGGCGATGAAGTCGGCGTCGAGGTGGCCCTCTGCGTGCAGCAGGTGCAGCAGGCCGTTGAGGAGCGCGAGGTCGGTGCCCGGCTTGATCTGGAGGAACAGGTCCGCCTTCGCGGCCGTGGCGGTGCGCCGCGGGTCCACGACGATCACCTTGGCGCCCGCCGACTTCACCCGCTCCATCATGCGCAGGAAGAGAATCGGGTGGCAGTCGGCCATGTTGGAGCCGATGACGAAGAACAGGTCGGCGTGCTCGAAGTCCTGGTACGAGCCGGGCGGGCCGTCCGCGCCGAGCGACAGTTTGTAGCCGGTGCCGGCACTGGCCATGCACAGCCGGGAGTTCGACTCGATCTGGTTGGTGCGGACGAACCCCTTGGCGAGTTTGTTCGCCAGGTACTGGGCCTCCAGGCTCATCTGCCCGGACACATAGAGCGAGACGGCGTCAGGGCCGTGCTCGTCGATGATCTCCCGCAGCCGCCGGGCCGTCTCGGTGATCGCCGCGCCGACGGCTTCCGGCACCGGCTCCTCGCCCCGCTCGGGTCGTACCAGGGCCGTGGTCAGCCGTCCGGGCGCGGCGAGCAGGTCGGCGGTGGTCGCGCCCTTGGTGCAGAGCTTGCCGAAGTTGGCGGGGTGCTCCTTGTCGCCGGACGCCTTCAGGACCGTACGCCGTCCGTCCGGGCCGGTGCCGATGTCGAGGACCAGGCCACAGCCCACACCGCAGTACGAGCAGACCGTCCGCACCACGGGCACGCCTCCTGAGCTCAGCCGATTCGATCTCCACCGACCGTACGAAACGCCCATTACACAGATGTCTCCCGAGCCGTTCATCAGGGGTTACACCGCCCGCACACCTGACCGGCGAGTGTTGTGAGCGTCTTCGGGCGGCGGAGGGGCCCCGATCCGACGCGCCACAGATTTGGAACGGTTCCATTTCTTGAACCATTCGTGTTTGTGGGGGTAGGTTGGTCGCATGACCGCCCCCCAGCTTCCGAACACCGCCGATGAGCTGCGCGGTGCCGGCCTGCGGGTGACGGCCGCGCGCGTCGCGCTGCTCGAGACCGTCCGGGCCGGTGACCACCTCGCGGCCGACGCGATCGCCACGGGAGTGCGCGACCGTCTCGGCCACATATCGCTCCAGGCCGTGTACGAGGCCCTGCACTCGCTCACCGCGGCGGGCCTCGTGCGCCGCCTCGAGCCGCCCGGCAGCCCGGCACGGTTCGAGGGGCGGGTCGGAGACAACCACCATCACCTGGTCTGCCGGTCGTGCGGGTCCGTCGTCGACGTCGACTGTGCCGTCGGTCACGCGCCCTGCCTGACGGCTTCCGACGACCGCGGCTTCTCGATCGACGAGGCCGAGGTCATCTACTGGGGCCTGTGCCCCGACTGTTCCGCCCAAAGGCTTATTTCAGCTCCGTGATCCACCCCGTTCGGAAGGACCCCCATGTCTGAGAACCCCGACGCAATCGTCACCGACGCGAAGACCGAGGGCACCGGTGGCTGCCCCGTCGCGCACGGGCGCGCCGCGCACCCCACCCAGGGCGGCGGCAACCGCCAGTGGTGGCCGGAGCGACTGAACCTGAAGATCCTCGCCAAGGACCCGGTCGTGGCGAACCCGCTCGGTGCGGACTTCGACTACGCCGAGGCGTTCCAGGCCCTCGACCTGGACGCCGTGAAGCGGGACATCGCCGAGGTGCTGACCACCTCGCAGGACTGGTGGCCCGCGGACTTCGGCAACTACGGCCCGCTGATGGTCCGGATGGCCTGGCACAGCGCCGGCACCTACCGCATCAGCGACGGCCGTGGCGGTGGCGGCCGCGGTCAGCAGCGCTTCGCGCCGCTGAACAGCTGGCCGGACAACGGCAACCTGGACAAGGCCCGCCGTCTGCTGTGGCCGGTCAAGAAGAAGTACGGCCAGTCCATCTCCTGGGCCGACCTCATGATCCTCACCGGCAACGTCGCGCTGGAGACCATGGGCTTCGAGACCTTCGGCTTCGGCGGCGGCCGTGCCGACGTCTGGGAGGCCGACGAGGACGTGTACTGGGGTCCCGAGACCACCTGGCTCGACGACCAGCGCTACACCGGCGACCGCGAGCTGGAGAACCCGCTCGGCGCCGTCCAGATGGGCCTCATCTACGTCAACCCGGAGGGCCCCAACGGCAACCCGGACCCGCTGGCCGCGGCCCGCGACATCCGTGAGACCTTCCGCCGCATGGCGATGAACGACGAGGAGACCGTCGCCCTCATCGCCGGTGGTCACACCTTCGGCAAGACCCACGGCGCCGGCCCCGCCGACCACGTCGGCAACGACCCCGAGGCCGCCTCCATGGAGGAGCAGGGCCTGGGCTGGAAGTCCACCTACGGCACCGGCAAGGGCGGCGACGCCATCACCTCCGGTCTCGAGGTCACCTGGACCACCAAGCCCACCCAGTGGAGCAACGACTTCTTCGACATCCTCTTCGGCTACGAGTGGGAGCTCACCCAGAGCCCCGCGGGTGCCAACCAGTGGGTGGCCAAGGACTCCGAGGAGATCATCCCGGACGCCCACGACCCGTCGAAGAAGCGTCGGCCCACGATGCTCACCACCGACCTCTCGCTGCGCTTCGACCCGATCTACGGCGAGATCTCCAAGCGCTTCCACGAGAACCCGGACCAGTTCGCGGACGCCTTCGCCCGCGCCTGGTACAAGCTGACCCACCGTGACCTGGGCCCGAAGTCCCTGTACCTCGGCCCGGAGGTCCCGGCGGAGACGCTGCTGTGGCAGGACCCGCTGCCGCAGGCCGAGGGCGAGACCATCGACGCCGCCGACATCGCGACCCTGAAGGCCAAGATCCTGGAGACCGGCCTCACGGTCTCGCAGCTGGTCTCCACCGCGTGGGCCTCGGCGTCCACCTTCCGCGGCAGCGACAAGCGCGGCGGTGCCAACGGCGCCCGCATCCGCCTGGAGCCGCAGCGCGGCTGGGAGGTCAACGACCCCGAGCAGCTCGCGCAGGTGCTGCGCGTCCTGGAGGGTGTCCAGACCGCCTTCAACACCGGTGCCAAGAAGGTCTCCCTGGCCGACCTGATCGTCCTCGCGGGTGCCGCCGCGGTCGAGAAGGCCGCCAAGGACGCCGGCTACGACGTGGAGGTCCCCTTCACGCCGGGCCGCGTGGACGCGACCGAGGAGCACACCGACGTCGAGTCCTTCGCCGCCCTTGAGCCGGTCGCGGACGGCTTCCGCAACTACCTCGGCAAGGGCAACCGCCTGCCGGCCGAGTACCTGCTGCTCGACAAGGCGAACCTGCTCACCCTGAGCGCCCCCGAGCTGACCGTCCTCGTCGGTGGTCTGCGCGTCCTCGGCGCCAACCAGGGCGGCACGACGCACGGCGTCCTCACCGACCGTCCGGGCGTCCTGACCAACGACTTCTTCGTCAACCTGCTCGACCTGGGCACGACGTGGAAGTCCACCTCGGAGGACCAGACGGCGTTCGAGGGCCGTGACGCGGAGACGGGCAAGCTGAAGTGGACCGGCACCCGTGCCGACCTGGTCTTCGGCTCCAACTCCGAGCTGCGCGCGCTCGCCGAGGTCTACGCGAGCGACGACGCGAAGGAGAAGTTCGTGAAGGACTTCGTCGACGCCTGGGTCAAGGTCTCGAACCTGGACCGCTTCGACCTGGTCTGAGCGACTGAACGACACGGGGGCCGATCCGCGAGGACCGGCCCCCGTGCCATGTCTACTTCAGGCCGGCCACGAACTTCCCGAGCCGCGCGATCCCCTCGCGCAGCTCGTCGGCCGAGGCCGCGTAGGACAGCCGGACGTGCGTGTCGGCGGTACCCACCCCGAAGTCCCGCCCCGGCGTGAGCGCGACGTGCGCCTCCCGCAGCGCCCGCCCGCAGAACTCCCACGAGGTGAGCCCGGTGCCGCTGACGTCGAAGTAGACGTAGAACGCCCCGTCGGGCGGCACCGGCACCGGCAGCCCGATCTGCTCGAGCCCGTCGAGCACGAGGGCCCGCCGCCGCCCGAACTCGGCCCGCCGCTCCTCGCACACGGCGAGCGACTCGGGCGTGAAACACGCGAGCGCGGCGTACTGGGCGGGGGTGGAGGCACAGATCATGTAGTTCTGGGCCAGCCGCTCCAGCGCGGGCACCAGCGCCTCGGGCACCACACACCAGCCCAGCCGCCAGCCGGTCATCCCGAAGTACTTCGAGAAGCTGTTGATGACCACGGCTTCCGGGTCGTACGACAGCACACTGCGCGGCGGCCGCCCGTGCTCGTCGTGGTCACCGAGGTCGAGGTAGATCTCGTCGACGATCCGCCAGGCGTCCCGCTGCCGGGCGAGCCCGCAGATGGCGGCCAGCTCGTCGGCCGGGACGGAGGTGCCCGTCGGGTTGGAGGGGCTCGCGACCATGATCCCGCGAGTGCGGTCCGTCCAGTACGACCGCACGGAGGCCGTGTCCAGCTGGTACCGCGACCCGGCGCTGGTGGGCACGAGCGTGACCCGCGCCCCGAAGCTCTCGGCGATCTGCCGGTTGCAGGGGTACGAGGGGTCGGCGATGAGCACCTCGTCCCCGGGATCGACGAGCGCGGCGGCACCGAGCACCAGCGCGGCCGACGCCCCGGCGGTCACGACGACCCGGCCGGGATCGACGTCGACGCCGTGCCGCTCTCCGTAGAACCGCGCTATGGCGAGGCGCAGTTCGGGCAGCCCGAGCGCCCCGGTGTAACTCATGGGCCTGCTGCCCACGACACCGCGCATGGCCTCGATCACGGCCGGCGGCGCCCCGAAGTCCGGTTCCCCCAGGCTGAGTTTGACGACGTGCCGCCCCTCGGCCTCCAGCGCCGCGGCATGCTTGCCGAACTCCATGGCGTAGAACGGCGCGACGGACTGCGCGCGTTGCGAGATCCTCATGAGGCGGGCCTCCCGGAGGCGTGTGATCGAGGGCTCCAGAAGGGCCACGCGAGGGGGTGGTGTGTCAGCGCCATGGTGCCGCAGGAACCCGAAGCCGGGGTAATCGTGTGCCGCGGCGCCGACCGGGAAGGTGGTTGTTCGGGCTCGCCCGGCAGCCCATGACGTTCCCGGTTCATGACCAGTTCGGAGATTCGGCGTGACACTCGGCGGCACACCCGCACCCCCCTCACAGGACGCCGCTCCCGACGCGGCGGCGCGCAAGCAGCGTCTGCGCCGTCGCCTGGAGCGGCTGATCGGTGTGGCCGCCACCGAAGGCAACGACCTGGTCCCCCTGCGCAACGGCGATCAGATCTTCCCCGCGATGCTCGGGGCGATCCGTTCGGCCCGGCACACCATCGACATGATGACGTTCGTGTACTGGCGGGGGCAGATCGCCCACGACTTCGCCGCCGCGCTGGCCGAGCGAGCCCGAGCGGGGGTACGGGTGCGCCTGTTGCTCGACGGCTTCGGCGCCAAGGAGATCGAGCGGGGGTTGCTGGACCTCATGAGCACCGCGGGCGTGCAGGTGGCCTGGTTCCGCAAACCCGCGTGGCTGTCCCCGTTCAAGCAGAACCACCGCTGCCATCGCAAGGCCCTCGTCGTCGACGAGGACACCGCGTTCACCGGCGGCGTCGGCATCGCGGAGGAATGGTGCGGCGACGCGCGCAACCCTGCCGAATGGCGGGACACGCATGTCCAGGTGCGCGGTCCGGCCGTCGACGGCATCGCGGCCGCGTTCGCGCAGAACTGGGCCGAGTGCCACGACGAACTCTTCGACACCCGTGACCGCTTCACGGAACACCCGCAGGCGGGCTCCTCGGTGGTGCAGGTCGTCCGCGGCTCCGCGAGCATCGGCTGGCAGGACATGCAGACCCTCATCCGGATCATGCTCAGCTCCGCCGAGGAACGCTTCCGGCTGGCCACCGCCTACTTCGCCCCGGACGCCTACTTCATCGACCTGCTGTGCGAGACCGCCCGACGGGGCGTGCGCGTCGAGATCCTGCTGCCCGGCCCCCACACCGACCAGCGCGCCTGTCAGTTGGCCGGTCAGCACCACTACACGCGCCTGTTGCGTGCCGGTGTGCGCATCCGTCAGTACCAGCCGACCATGATGCACGCCAAGATCATCACCGTGGACTCGGTGGCCTCCCTGATCGGTTCCACCAACTTCAACCGCCGGTCCATGGACCACGACGAGGAGGTGATGCTTGCCGTCCTGGACGAGGAGTTCACCGCCTGCCTCGACCGGGACTACGAGGCGGACCTCGAACACAGTGTGGACATCGACCTTCACCGGTGGAGACGGCGCGCCGTCCGGCAACGCGTCGGGGAAGCCGCGGTCGGACCGATCCGGCGCTTCCTGTGAAACGCACGAGGCGGCAGAGTCCTGCCGTGGACGACGCAGGCGGTCGCACGGCCCGATGGTGGGCGGCGTTGCGCCGGACCCCGGTGACCGTCTGGAACGACGACGTCACGGACTGGGCCGCGGCGCTGACCTACTACGCGGTGCTGGCCCTGTTCCCGTCGCTGTTGGTGGTCCTCTCGATCCTCGGCCTGGCCCTGCCCACCGCCGAGCCGGCGGTCATCGACCGCATGGTGCAGGCCACTCCGGCCGCGTCCCGTGTTCTGCTGCGCGGCACCCTGCGGCAGATGGCCGAGCAGTCGTCGACGGCCTGGACGCTGATCTTCGTCGGAGGGACGGGTGCCCTGTGGTCGGGGTGCAGCTATCTGAGCGTCTTCCGTCGGGCGCTGTACGCCATGCACCGCATCGACGCGGACCGGCCGGTCTGGCGTACCGCTCCGCGCATCGTCGGCACGGCCCTGGTGCTGCTCGCCCTGCTCCTGGCGTCGACCCTGGCGCTGCTGCTCAGCGGCGGCCTCGTCCGGCGTCTGGCCGGTGCGCTGGATCTCGGCACCGGACCGCAGGCCGCCTGGGACACACTGCGGTGGCCGGTCATCGCCGCGGTCGCCGTCGCCCTGGTACTCGTGCTGTACCGTTCGGGCCCGGCGTGCTCCCGCCCTGTCGGCCGGATGGCGCCCGGAGGCACCTTGGCGGTGGCCCTCTTGCTGGCCGTCTCGCTCGGATTCGCCATGTACACCGCGCATGTCGGCACGTACAACCGTCTGTACGGCTCACTCGCGGGCGTCGTGGTCTTCCTGGTCTGGTTGTGGCTGTCCAACCTGGCACTGCTGTTCGGCGCCCAGTTCAACGCCGAGCTGGCCAGGCCCGGGCACCCCGGTCACGAGGGGTGAGCCGGGCCGGATCGCCCTCCCCGCCGTCAGTGGGTGCTGAGCATGCCTTCGCGCAGACGGGCCAGGAGGCGGGTGATCAGCCGGGAGACGTGCATCTGGGAGATGCCGAGGCGTTCGCCGATCTGGGCCTGGGTGAGTTCGTCGACGAACCGCCAGTGGATGATCTGCCGGTCACGCTCGTCCAGTTCGGCGATCATCGGGGCGAGCGCGTGGAAGTCCTCGACCAGTGCGAGGGCCGCGTCCTCGTCGCCGATGAAGTCCGCCAGCGCGGCCTCGCCGTCCTCGCTTCCGCTGATCGCCGCGTCCAGGGAGGCCGACCTGTATCCGTTGGAGGCGAGCCGGGCCTCGACGACCTCTTCCTCCGGAAGACTCATCAGCTCGGACAGTTCCGCGGTGGTGGGTGTCCGGCCCAGTCGACTGTGCAGTTCCTCGTTGGCGCGCGCGAGCTGGACGCGGGCCTCCTGCAGACGCCGGGGCACGTGGACGGCCCAGGAGGTGTCGCGGAAGAACCGCTTCATCTCGCCGACGATGTAGGGGACGGCGAAGGAGGTGAACTCGACCTCGCGGGTCAGTTCGAACCGGTCGATCGCCTTGATGAGGCCGATCATGCCGACCTGGACGATGTCCTCCATCTCCTCCGGACCGCGGCTGCGGAACCGGCCGGCGGCGTAGCGGACCAGGGACATGTTCATCTCGATCAGCGTGTTGCGTGCGTACTGGTACTCCGGCGTGCCCTCCTCCAGCATCGCGAGCTGGTCGAAGAACAGCCTCGACAACTCCCGCGCGTCCTTCGGCGCGACCTTGGCGGGCTCCGCGATCTCCGGAATGTCCATGGTCCGCTCTGTGGTCTGCACGGTGGTCGTCGTCATGCTGCACCCCTCCCGGCCGATCGGTCTCGTCCTCGCCGGCCCCTGGTCCGGCAGCACGCGCTTACCCCGGTTGCGGGCGCGCACACCGCGAACTCCGGGAACTTTCAGCGCCCGCTCGACTCTCCGTGGCTGCGCACGACCTCCTTCAGCTTGGCCACCGCGAAACCCCAGCCCTGCTCGACCGTCGGCTTGGCGGGAACGGCGACCTCGTCGGGGTTGGTGAGGACGTCGAGGAGGACCGGGCCCTCGGTGCGGAACGCCCGGCGCACGCTGTCCTCGAGTTCGGCGGGATCCGTCACGCGGATGCCGGGGATGCCCATGGCCTGGGCCACGGCGGCGAAGTCGGGATTGTCGAGCACGGTGCCGAACTCCGGCAGCCCGGCCTGTTCCTGTTCCAGTTTCACCATGCCCAGGCGCCGGTTGTCGAAGACGACGAGCTTGACCGGGAGGCGGTACGTCTTCAGGGTCATGAGATCGCCGAGCAACATGCTCAGCCCACCGTCGCCGCAGAAGGCCACCACCTGACGGTCCCGGTCCAGGCACTGGGCGCCCAGGGCGTGCGGCATGGCGTTGGCCATCGATCCGAGGTTGTAGGAGCCGATGAGCCGCCGCTCGCCCCGCATCTCGACGAAGCGCGAGAGCCATACCGTGGCCATGCCGGTGTCGGAGGTGAAGACCGCGTCGTCGGCCGCCACTCGGTCCACGACGGCGGCCAGCGCCTCGGGGCGGATGTCGGTCCCGCGGTTGTCCAGGGCCGAACGGACGCGTCCCACGGGCCCCTTGTCGTGTTGCGGGTCGGCGAGCCGGGCCTGGCCGTGGCGCCACCGGTCGAAGCGTTCACGCGCCTTCTCCAGGTGCGAGCGGTCGCGCGCCCCCTCGGTGCCGGCCGGCGCGGCGGTGAGGTGGCCCAGGAGGTCGCGCACCGTGGCTCCGGTGTCGCCCACGAGTCCGACGTCCACCGGGACCCGGCGTCCGATGTGGGTGGCGTCGGTGTCCACTTGGACGACCGTACGTCCCTCGGGATACCAGTCCCGGTAGGGGAAGTCGGTGCCGAGCAGCAGGAGCGTGTCCGCGTCCTGGAGGGTGGACGCCGCCGCGGGGTTGCCGATCAGCCCCGTCTGCCCCACCTGGAAGGGGTTGGCGTCGCCCTCGAAGCCCGCCTTGGCCTTCAGGGTGAGCACCATCGGCGCGGCCAGCCGGTCGGCGAGGGTGAGGACGTCGTCGCGAGCGGCGCGGGCGCCCTGCCCGACGAGCAGGGTGACGCGTTCGGCACGGTCGAGGAGTTCGGCGGCGCGACGGACGGCACAGTCGTCGGGCCGGCTGACCGGGGCGTTCAGGGAGAACCGGGCCGGCCGGTCGTCGGTGAGCTCCCGGTCGCCCAGGTCGCCCGGCACGGTGAGGACGGCCACGCCCTTGCGGCCCAGCGCGGTGCGGACGGCCGTCTCCAGCATCTGCGGGAGCTGGCCGGGAGAGGTGACGGTCGCGCGGAAGACGGCCACGTCGCTGAAGAGCGCGTCGTTGTCGACCTCCTGGAAGTAGTCGCTGCCGAGTTCGGCGAGCGGCACCTGGCCGGCGATCGCCAGCACCGGGGCGTGCGACTTGGCCGCGTCGTAGAGGCCGTTGAGCAGGTGCACGGAACCCGGTCCGACCGTGCCCATGCACACCCCGAGGGTCCCGGTGAGCTGCGACTGGGCGCTCGCGGCGAACGCGGCCGCCTCCTCGTGCCGGCACCCCACCCATTCGAGGTCCTCCGTGGCGCGGATGGCGTCCGTGACGGGGTTGAGGGCGTCTCCCACGACGCCGAAGACTTGGCGCACGCCGAGTTCGCTCAGGGCGTCCACGATGACTCGGGCAACGGTACGGGCCACTTGCGTCCTCCAGGTCGCGCGGTGCAGCGGTCGGGGTCACACGGTGAAGCGGTCGGGGTCGGCGGCCTGCCAGTCGGCCGCCCACGAGGCGGGCGGCTCGGCGAGCAACTGCCCTGGCGCGAGCCACTCGTACAGCTCCGCGTAGGAACGTTCGGTGCAGGGGTCGACGCGCCGGTGGAGCATGTGCGGACGCAGCTCCGCGGGATCGGTGACGCCCATGGACGCCATGATCTGCAGCGCGCCGGCCACGGTCGCCTCCTGGAAGCGCTGTACCCGCGGCGTCTTGTCCCCGACGTCGAGGGCGCGAGCCCGGCGCGGGTCCTGGGTCGTGACACCGGTGGGGCAGGTGTTGGTGTGGCACCGCTGGGCCTGTATGCAGCCGACGGCGAACATCATCGCCCTGGCCGCGTTGCCGTAGTCGGCACCCTGCACCATGCGTTTGACCAGATCGGTACCGGTGGCGATCTTGCCGCTCGCACCGATCCGCACCCGGTCGCGCAGACCCGCGCCGACGAGGGCGTTGTGCACCGTGAGCAGCCCCTCGGTGAGCGGGGTACCCACGTGGTCCGCGAACTCCAGCGGCGCGGCACCGGTCCCACCCTCGGCTCCGTCGACGACGATGAAGTCGGGTGCCGTCCCCTCCTCCAGCATGGCCTTGCACACGGCGAGGAACTGCCGGCGCGAGCCCACACAGAGTTTGAAGCCCGCGGGCTTGCCTCCGGACAACTCCCGCATGCGGGCGATGAAACGGACGAGTTCACGCGGGGTGGAGAAGACGCGGTGGTACGGCGGTGAGACGACCGTCCGCCCTTCCTGCACGTCCCGGACCCGGGCGATCTCCGCGTTGACCTTGGCTCCCGGCAGCACTCCCCCGATTCCGGGTTTGGCTCCCTGGGAGAGCTTCAGGGACACGCACTTGACGTGATCGTGCGCGGCCTTGTCCGCGAACTCGGCCGCGTCGAAGTCGCCTTTCTCGGTGCGGCAGCCGAAGTACCCGGTGCCGATCTCCCAGACGAGGTCGCCCCCCGGACGCAGGTGGTACTCCGACAGGCCGCCCTCACCGGTGTCATGGGCGAACCCTCCGGCCGCGGCGCCCCCGTTCAGTGCCAGGATCGCGTTGGCCGACAGCGAGCCGAAGCTCATCGCCGACACGTTCAGCAGCGCCATGTCGTAGGGGCGGGCACAGTCGGGACCGCCGATACGCACCCGCGGTGGCGTCTCGGGCACCGCACGAGGTGCCATGGAGGGGACGAGGAACTCGTAACCGGGCTGGTACACGTCCTGCTCGGTGCCGAACGGCTCTTCCGCGTCGGTGCCCTTCGCCCGCTCGTAGACGATGCTGCGCACGTCCCGGTCGAAGGGACGCCCGTCGTAGTTCCGTTCGATGAAGTACTGCTGAAGTTCTGGACGGATCCGCTCCATGAGGTAACGGGCGTGCCCCAGCACCGGATAGTTGCGCAGCACCGAGTGCCGGGGCTGCAGCAGATCCCAGGAACCCAGCAGTGCCAGGAGCGCGAGCGGGATGGCGGCGAACAGCCAGTAGGGCGAGACCCCGATCGAGGCCACGGCCGCCGCGACGGCGGCGAGCCAGGTCAGGACGATGATTCCGACGCGTGTCACTCCTGGCACGTTGCCCGAGGACGGCACTCCATGCGCCGCCCCCTCCCAAGAGCCGTCAAAAGCCCGCGCCCTCTTGGGTGATCCGGAGGTCAGGCACCCTCACTTCTCACGTTCCAAGTCGCCGCGTGCGTGCCGCTGCCCCTGGCGAGGTGTGACAGGAGGGGCAGTTCTCATCGAGGCTGGGGAAGGTCAGCCTGCAGCCGCCGTGGTCGGGGCGCTGGAAGTGCGCGAGGGTGTGGGTTCCGTCCGCACCCAGGCTCACGGGACACACAACGCCGACGCTGCGGCAGGACCGGATCCGCGAAACCAGCCCGATGAGGCGAGCGGCAGCCATCGCCCCGTACGCAGAGGCCTGCGATCCAGTGATCCAGTAGTCGCGTACGAGGTCCTACGGCCTGACATCAAGGAATCCTGGACCCGCGCGCCTCACTGCGCGGCGCCGCCGTGGCGTCGTTGGCGTCGGCTGTATTCGGTGATGGCCTGCCACAGGTCACGCCGGTCGACGTCGGGCCAGTAGTCGGGGGTGAAGTACAACTCGGCATACGTGGAGTGCCAGGGAAGGAAGTTGGAGGTGCGTTGTTCGTTGCCGGTGCGCCACAGCAGGTCGACGTCCGGCATGTCGGGGTGGGGCAGGTGGCGGGCGAAGTCGTCTTCGCCGATGAGGTGGGGGTCCATGTCGCCTGCGTGGGCTGCCTGGGCGAGGGCTGCGGCTGTCCGTGTGATTTCGTCGCGGCCGCCGTAGTTGATGCAGACGGTGAGGGTCAGGCCGGTGCGGTTGCGGGTGCGGTGCTCCTCGCGCAGGAGCGCTTGGACGAGTTCCTCGGGCAGTTGGCCGGGGTGGCCCAACCAGCGCTGGCGTACGTCGAGGTCACGGATGGGCCCGTCGTCGAGGCCCCGTCGGATCGCTTCCAGGATCGCGGTGATCTCCTCGGTGTCGCGTTTCCAGTTCTCGGTGGAGAACGCGTAGACGGTCAGGTGGCGCAGGCCGATCTCCAGGGCGCCGTAGACCATCTCGTGGACGGCGGCGGTGCCGGCGCGGTGGCCTTCCGGGCGGGGCAGGCCGCGCTGCTCGGCCCAGCGGCCGTTGCCGTCCATGATGACCGCCACGTGGGCAGGCATCCGGTCGGCCGCGATCTGCGGGGGCCGGGCGCCGGCGGGGTGCCGTGGCGGGGGCCGAAGGGTGGTGCTCTCGGCTTCAAGGCTCGGACCGCTCACGGTCACCGCGGGTCGCCGGGGTCCGGGCACGGTCAGGTGTGTCAGGCTCCAGGCCAGTTTCGACCGGATGCGGGCAGGGGCGAGGATACGGGTGCGCACCGCGAGAGACGGGCGCGGAGCGTGCCTGAGCAGGGAGTGGCCGGCCGCGTCGACGGCATCGAGCTGGGCGCGCATCAGGCAGGCGGCCGTGTCCAGCACGATGGCAGCGCCCGGGTGCATACCTGTGGTCATCGCGGGCCTGGTCACCCACTGACGGGCCAGAGCCGTCAGCTCCCGGATCAAAGCCGCTGTGGCCGTGCTCCAGTTCCCCTGCCGCAGGGCGTCCTCGGCGCCGGGGAAGGCGTCCAGGGCCTCCTGCGGCAGCAGCAGGTCGCCCCGGGCGAGGTCGGCGCCCAGGTCGGTGAGGACATCGGTGAGCTGGGCGCCGTCGATGAACCACTGGTAGTCCCGCTGCCGGTCCAGCCGGAGCGTCATCGGCGCTCCGGCCCGTTCGAACAGGTGCCGTACCTGGTCGACCCAGGGCACGATTCCCTCGCCGCACCAGGACCGCCACGCGGCCCAGTCGGCGAAGTGCCGACCGCGGGTGTCATCGCGTGTGCTGTTCATGGCGCCTCGCAGGCCGGACAGGTCAAGGCGCCATCGCAGGGCGGTGTCCACCAGGGCGTGCCGGACCGGGTCCCCGCTCGTGCCGGCCGCCAGGTCGCGTTGCAGGGCTCGGGTCCACGCGTCGACGCGGGCCGCGCGTTCGGCCGGCTCCACATCCTGTTGGTCGGCCAGGTCGTCCAGGACGCTCGCTGCCGCCCACAGGGCCCACCCGGCCGGGCGCAGCACGGCCGGCATCAGCTGGATGAGGACGTAGATCCCGGGATCGTGCTGTCGTGCGATGCGTCGGCACAGCCGGTACGCGGCCCGCAGAGACGGGTCTTCGCCGGTGGGCGGGCGGTGGGTGGGTCGCCCTCGTAGTGCCGGCACAGCGGCGTCGAGGTCTGCCGTGGCGGAGTGTGTGGTGGCGCGCATGTCGGGAGCCGGGACCTCAGTGTGCTTCCGTGCCGGACGCCTTGGCCGACGGGCCGGCAGTTTGACGCGGTGCGGGAAGGGCGGCCGTGCTGCTGCCCGGCCCGGGCGGCGCAGCGGAGGCGGTCGGCAGGCAGTTGCGGGTGCTGTGGCGGAAGCCCAGCAGGGCGACAAGGGCGGCCAGCCCGAACCAGGTGAGCTGGAGGGCCAGATGCCCGGGGACCGGGCTGGTGGAGAATCCGGCCGCCGTACTGGCCTGCATGGCCCCGTACGAGGGCAGGTAGCGCATGACCGGGTTGTCAGCCCCGGAACTCGTGATGGGGTTCTGCAGCGCGAGATCGATGATGCTGGTCATCACGATGGCGAACATCCCCTCGACTTCCCGGCGCAGCAGGGACCCGAAGACGACTCCCAGGACGCCGTAAGTGAGTCCGGCGCAGAACAGTGCGGCGGCGAGCAGGAGAGGCTGGCGGGGGGTCCAGGTCAGGCAGATGACCGCGGTGGCATAAGCGGCCACCGCCGCCGAGACCAGAGCCAGAGCGGTGACTTTCGCCAGGACGAGGTGGGCGCGGGGGTAGCCGGCCATCGCCAGGCGGCGGTCGAAGCCGCTGCCGGAGAAGGTGGCGGCGAACATCATGAAACCGGTGATCAGGGTGACGGCGTTGAGCGCTCCGCTGATCGCGGTCAGTTCGTTGCCGTGCGGGGCCAATGCCTCCCCGGTGGCGCGAAGCCGCATCCGGGCCGGGGTGTCGGGCATCGCCAGGTACGCGAGGGAGGTCCACACCGGGACGAACAGGATCACCAGAATCATGGCGAACCGGTTGCGGCCGTGTTCGAGGAGCGTGAACCGGGTCGCGACAGCGAAGCGGGTCAGGTGAAACCTCACGCGGCGGCTCCCTCCTTGTCCGCGCGCAGCGTTCCGCTGTCCAGGCGCCACAGCTCGTCCAGGCGCCCGGTGTCGTACGCCAGGTGGGAGACGACCAGGACCGAGCGTCCCGCGTCCCGCAGCCGCTCGGCCAGATCCCAGAACCGCTGGTAGGTGTCCCAGTCGAAGCCCTGATACGGCTCGTCCAGCAACAGGACCTGCGGATCGTGCATGAGCGCCAGCGTCACGTTCAACTTCTGCCGCGTGCCGCCGCTGAGAACGCCGGCCCGCTCATCGGCGTATCCCGTGAAGCCCAGCACGTCCATGATCTCTTCGGCGTAGCGCACATCGGTGAGGCGGTAGGCCGTCTGGAAGAACTCCAGGTGCTGCCGGACGGTCAGCGCGTCATTGAGGACCACGTGTTGTGGGCAGTAGCCGAACCGGCCGCCATGACGGACCGATCCACGGGTGGGCCGCAGTTCGCCGGACAGAATTTTCAGCAGCGTGGACTTGCCGGCGCCGTTCTCCCCGACGATCCCGCACAGAGTTCCGGCCCGCAGCCGCAGGTCAACGCCCCGCAAGACCACACGCCGACGGTAGGCATGATGCACATCCCTGATCTCCACGCCCGTCTCCTCCCCCCGTAGTCCTGGACCGACCGTGATCGAATGGCCTAACGCTCGCGACGCGTCACAGACACGGGGCCCCTGCCGCCGGGCGTCGGCGCCAGAGGCATACGAAGCACTTCGGACAGCCAAGCCCACGGCTTGCGTCTGGGCGAACCCGTCCACGCCGCTTGCTCAACCGGCGACCGGCGCGCGGGTTGGTCATCCAGGCCACCGGCATCATCCCCGCGGACACCGATGGAAACCTGCTCCTCGGGACGCTCGGCCGTCGGATCCTCACTGGCCTGCTCCCGCCCCGCCGGCAGCGGGTCAGCACCGCAAGGTCAAGTCACCGATGTCCCGCTACAGCGAGCGGCGTGACGACGGTCGGCCCGCCGGCGTGCCCGTGCGCCGGTCCCGCCGCGCGTCCGGGCCGCGGGCGAGGCGGGCAGGCTGACAGTCCGGCAGGCGGGCAGAGATGCGGCGTTCAGTAGGTGGCCAGGGAAATGGCGATGTAGTGCGCGGCGAAGGCTGCCACGGTCAACGCGTGGAACACCTCGTGGAAGCCGAACCAGCGGGGTGAGGGGTCCGGCCGTTGGAGGGCGTAGACGACCGCGCCCGCGCTGTACAGGAGACCGCCGGCCACGATCAGGGTGAGAACAGCTACCCCGCCGGCGTGGAGGAAGTCGGGCAGGTAGCGCACCGGTGCCCAGCCCAGGGCCAGGTAGCACGGGGTGTACAGCCAGCGCGGGGCTCCGACCCACAGGACCCGGAACGCGATGCCGGCCACCGCGCCCGTCCACACGATCCACAGCAGCACGGATCGCTGGTCCTTCGGGAGGAGGAGTACGGCAAGGGGGGTGCAGGTGCCGGCGATGATCAGGAAGATGTTGGCGTGGTCGAGACGTCGCAGAAGGGCCTCGCCGAGCGGCCCCCAGGTGCCGCGGTGGTAGATGGCACTTGTTGCGAACAGCAGCCAGGCGGTGACCGAGTACACGGCGCAGGCCAAGGCCGCCTGCGGGGTACGAGCCAGGCAGATAAGCACGACACCTGCGACCAACGCCGCGGGGACCATCCCGGCATGGAGCCAGCCGCGCAGCCTCGGCTTGAACGGTTCCACCAGATCGGCCGCCCGCTCCACCAGAGCGGCAACCGTGTGGGCGGCCTCTCCCGCACCGTCACTTTGTGGTCCGCAGGGTGGACCGGCTTCGCGCCGCTCTCCACGCTCTGAAGCGACGTGCACACGCTCGATCTCAGCGGTGCCACGCGACATGGTTTCCCGTCCTCCCCCGGACTCCCGGGCGCCCCTGGCAAACATGTGCTCATGCTAGGAGATCTCACAGGACCGCCTTCGAGGGGCTGGTCCGAAACACAGGCGCCGCCTCGGCCGGGCGTGGACTCTCTCACGGCGGACGGACGCGGCTGTGGCTCCCAGGTCCCATCAATTGGGCCGCCCAAAGCCGAGTAGAGCCGCTGGTCCTGGGGAACGATCAGGGCTTCCGAACGGGCATCTCTGCTCGCCTACCCGCAAGGATCGCCGATGCTTCCTGAGGTCCGCCCTCACGTGTCCGCCCCGCTCGTAAACCAGTTGGAACACCAATTGGGCCTCGCTTCCGACCTCGAAGCCCGGCATCTCGATGTGGAGCGCGTCGCCGGCATCGCGGTCGTCGCAGCCGCCCACTCCGGTGCGTACGCGTCCATCGGCCATCTCCTCGGGCTGCTGGCCGCGCTCCCTGCTCCCACCGAGGCAGGCGAACACTTCTGGTCCAACCTGTGGAGGTCCTCGGGCACCGCCTACCTGCTACCCGCCAACATCAAAGCCGAGGTACTGCAAGCCCTGACAGGCGAAGGAACCGCCCTGGCCCGTCAGATCCTCTCGGCTGTCGACGAGATGACCCCGCCCCAACGCGCCGCGGCCGGGGAGGTGATCGGTCAAGCCCTCGCCGAGTCCGACCATCTCCCCGACCTCAAAACACAGGTCATCGGAGAACTGTGGCTCCGCGATCTCGAACTCACCGCCTGGCACGTCCTGCACGCAGACCGCAGGTCGGACGACCCCGCCGGACGGAAAGCCTTCCTCGAAGCCTGGACAAGCGTCTGAACTCTGCTCCTCCAAACCGCACGACAGCCGCACCAGGCATGCGGCGCCCCAGCCGCCACGCCGCGCGCAGCCACGACCTCGCATCCCCTGCTCCTCCGGCCCGGTGCCCCTACCCCTTGCGAGCCAGACCCTGGTCGTCGACGACCAGCACGCCGGCGACCAGGGCCGGAGCGTCGTCGCTTCCAGCCTCGGCTACGGTTGAAACGCCCTCAGTCGACGGCGACATCCAGGCACTCCCGGCCGAGGTGGCGCCGTCCCCGGCTGCACCTCGGGTCACGCAGCCCTGGCCGCGCGATCCTGATCCCGTCCATGGCAGGCCCTCTCCCCACCCGGGAGAGGGGGCCCGCTGTCCGGCCGACAGCACTGCCCGCACGGGCGACGGCAGCTACCGGACGCGGCCAGGTCTCAAGCCGTCCAGTCGATGTACGCCTCCCGCAACATGCGCAAGGCGGAGGTGACCGCCCGTACGGCACCTTCTCGATGCGCTTCCCCTCCAGCTCCATGCCGTGCCGCTTCGCACAATTGACGACCCGCCGCCATTCCGCGATCTCCTCATCATCGGCATGGGCGAAGCGGATGTGCCCTTCAGCGAGGAGCCGTTCGACCAACTCACGAGCTTTCGCCCGCCGTGCGCGGGCAACGGGACGCTCGCCGTACGACGCCGAAGACTCCACGTGCGCGGACGGCTCACCGCGGTCGGCAGACTCCGCGTCGCCAGGATGGCGGCCATGACGGACGTAGAACCGGCCTGCCTCCGTGACCTCGGCACGAGCAGCGCCGCCGCCCTTGTCCACCGTCAAAAGCCCACGGTCACGCAGGGCATACACCGAGCGCCAATCGCCCGGCGTCCAGGCTCCGGACTCCTCACCGGTCGCGAGCCGCTCAAGCAGCTCGCGCTGCCGTTCGTTCGGAGCAGGCCGTCGTTCCACAGCCTCCAGCCCACACCACATAGGCACGCCCTGTATAGACGCGAAAGGGCGGCTCCCTGCCGTGGGAGTCCCCCCTCGGACTGCTCTGGGACTTCCGGCTGCATCCCCGAGAGCGTCACCAGCCCTCAACACCCCACCGACAGTCGCACAGAGCTAGGGTCTGACGTGCCCAAAAGCCGCCTGACACACCATCAGAACGAGCGTCAAATGAGCGTCACGAGCGTCATTTCAGCGTCAAGATATCGCCCGTAACGCCCACACTGCACATAATGCGCACGGAAAAAACCGCAGGTCAGGCTCCCTTTGCGGCGGGTTCAAGGATGGCGACGCACTCCACGTGATGCGCCATGGGAAAGATGTCGGTCTGAGCGGGTCCCAGAAAAGCCCTGGTCAGAGCCGGTTTCTCGGCTCATCGTCCTTCGTGCAGACGCCCAGAGCGTCAAACGAGCGTCAAGGCCGAGAGTCCGTCCTGCTGAGGGCTGAGCAGACTGAGGCAACCAGCTCACCCGGGGATCCGCCCCCGCTCGCTCCGGACGCCGGCTCGCACATCATGACCCCCGCAACGTCTCCGGCGGCGACAATGGAGTCATGCCCTCCAGCCCACAGCACCCCTCACCCACCCGAGGGACGTCTCGGGCGCGGACGCCGAGGACCTCGCGCTGTACCGGGAGAAGTTCCGACGGCGTCTGCCGGAGGCGCTGCTTCTCGATATGTGGCCCGTGCTGCGCATCCTCGTCGGTCGCACCGTGCGCACCGTATGGGAGGACTCCTTCCCGCAGCTCGCCTCCCGCACCCGGGCAGCCGCGTGACGGACATGCCGGAGTCGCACGCACGGCTCCTGACGGACGTGATCGCCCTCTACGGTTCGCCTACTGCGCCAAGGGCGGCACGGAGGCGTGGAACCTGTTCGGGCTGGAGTGGCGGCCGCTCACGAGGCACCCTCTCTGACCTTTCCGGTGGTGGTCATGACCGGGCCGGCTTTACGAGGCGCGGGTCCAGGCCGTACTGCTCATGGGCGCCGAGGTTCTCGCGCAGGGTGGGGCCTTCGTAGTCGTCGTGGAACAGGCCGCGTTCCTGCAGGATCGGGACGACCTGGTCGACGAAGGCGTCGAAGCCGTCGTGGTAGCTGTCGATGGCGATCGAGAAGCCGTCGCAGGCACCTGCCTCGAACCACTGCTGCATGTGGTCGGCGACGTCGGCGGCGGTGCCGGCGACCACCGGGTGGTAGTCGATGACGCCGTGGGCGAGCACGTCGCGCAAAGTCCAGCCTTCCCGGGCCACTTCGAGGGCGCGGGCGGAGCGTGGGTCGTGCGGGCTGGGTATGGCGTCGGCGAGCTGGGGCGCGGTCAAGGGCTCGTCGAGCTGGCCGGGGCCGAGCGGCAGGCCGATCATGGTGCCGAGGTAGCGGACGCGTTGGTTCAGGTCGACGACCTCGTCCAGGAAGCGGCGCCTTTCCAGGGCGGCCTGGCGGGAGGGGGCGATGGTCGGCATGAAGCCGGCGAGCATCTTCACCTCGTCCGGGTCGCGTCCGGCGCGCTCGGCGGCGTCCCGCAGGGCCAGGCGCTGGGCCCGGGCGTCCTCGATGGTGTACGGATTGGCGTAGACGCCGCTGGCGTAACGGCCCGCGAGCTCCAGGCCGTAACTGCCTCCACCCGCCTGGAAGATGACCGGCTGACCCTGCTCGGACGGCGGGATGGGCAGCGGGCCACGGGAGGCGACGTGCTTGCCCTGCAGGTTGACCGGCTGGATCTTGTCCATGTCGGCGAACCGCTTGCCGTCGACGTCGAGCAGCCAGGCGTCCTTCTCCCAGCTGCCCCACAGTGCCTGCACGATCTGGATGACCTCGTGGGCACGCTCGTACTTCTCCGCGCGCGGCGGGATCGTCGCGCCGAAGTTCGCCGCGGCGGCGGGGTCGGAGGTGGTCACCGCGTTCCATCCGGCCCGGCCGTGGCTGATCACGTCCAGGGCCTTGAACTGGCGGGCGAGGTTGTAGGGCTCGGTGAACGTGGTGGAGGCGGTGGTCACCAGGCCGATCCGCTCGGTCTCGCGCGCGAGGACGGTCAGGATCAGCAGCGGGTCGATCATGTGGTGCGGGGAGTGGTGGTCGAGGTCGACGTCCAGGACCGGGGTGTCCGCGATGAACAGCAGCTGGATCTTGCCGCGTTCGGCGGCCTGCGCGTAACGCACGAACTGGTCCATGTCGGTGTAGCTGTTCAGGTTCGCGCCCGGCAGCCGCCAGGCCCCGGGTGCGGCCCCGTATCCGCCGCTGAACTGCATGCCCAGGACCACCTGTCGGCTTGTCACGGTTACTTCTCCAGGATGAGCGATGGAAAGGGGAGAACACCTCCACTTGCTTTCTCGAGCACTTGCTTTCTCGAGGGCGGAGGCATCTTCGGGGTTGTCAAAGGCCGTGCCGTGCCCGGGTTTGGGGCCGAGTGTCGGCCCCAAACCCGGGCACGGCACCGGATGGTTCTGCGGGCGGAGGAGCTACCGGCCTGTCGAGGACTCCGGGTGTGTCGTGGAGGACCACGCTCCGCTGCAGCGGAACCCGCTCCGTGCGGAGCGTGTTCACCGGCGCCGCCGGGTCGGCCATGCCGAAGGAGATGCCGAACAGCAGCTTGAGCTCCGCGGGGACACCCAGGAACTCGCGGACGGTGTCGGCGTAGACGCCGAGTACGGTCTGCGGGATGCCGGCCAGTCCCCGGGCCGCCAGCGAGAGCAGGAAGTTCTGCGCGTACATGCCGATGTCGCCGGCCGTCCGTACCCCGTCGCCGAGTGCCGGCATGAACAGGAAGGCGGCGTGGGGTGCGCCGTAGAACTCCAGGTTCTCGCGGACCGCCGCCCTCCTGCCGTCCGGGTCCGAGCGCTCGACGCCCCGGGCCCGGTAGACACTCGCGCCCAGGGCCCGCGACCGCTCGAGGTAGAGGCCGTCGCCGTAGCCGTCGGTGAAGTCCGGGGAGGTCCGCCCGTCCTCCTCAGCCAGGAGCAGCTCGTTGGCCAGGGCGTCCCGCGCCGCGCCCGAGACGACGTGCACTGACCACGGCTGGGTGTTGCTGTTCGAGGGCGCCGTCTGCGCGTCTTCCAACACGGCGTAGATGTCCGCAGGGGACAGGGTGGTGGGCAGGAACTGCCGGGGAGAGCGTCGAGAGCGTGCGATCTCGGTGAAGGCTGATGTGGTGCCGGGCAAGGCGGTTCCTCTCCATGGCGCGCAGTCGCCGCCACGGCGGCCGCGGCACAGCGCAGTACGGCAGGCCATGCGAGGTGGCAACCGAAGTGAGGGCCGGACGCGAGATGCACTCTTGCGGATACCTGCAGGCTTGCGGATGTTCGCAGGCAGCGGGGTGCCGAGGCTGCAGCGTGGGGGACTGTGCGCTCTTCGTCTTCGTCTTTGTGGGTTCGTGACGCCCAGTGCTGCCGCCCTCGTGCCGTTGGGTGCACGAGTGCCGCGTCGGGTGTCTCAGCGGTGGGCGGCGCGGTTCATCTCGACGACGTCGTCGACGGTGGGGTTGGTACCGAGGGCTGCGATGCGTTCCGGGAGGCTGTCGCGGATGGCCGCATCCTTGGCGCGGTCGGCCGCGGCCAGGGCTGCGGGCAGTTCGTCGAGGGTCAGTTCGGTGCAGTAGGCGGGGCTGTTCGGCTGCTGGCGCCAGGAGTCTGCCAGCGTGCCGGCGTCGTAGGGGTCGAAGCCGGTGTCGTCCACCAGGCTCATGGCCACCTTCCGCGCCTCCTCGGAGTCGCCGGCGACGGGGATGGCGAGGCGGCCGGGCGTTCCGGCCGGAACGCCCTTGGTGCGCTGGGTTTCTGCCAGGGCGGCGTTCCACGCCTTGACCACGGGGCGGCTGAGTAGCTCGGCGGTGTACACGCTCTCCACCTGGCCGTTGTCCACCGCCTCGATCGGCTCGCTGAGCATGCCGGGGTAGTAGTTCGAGGTGTCGATGACCACCGTCTCGTCGGGCACCGACGCGAACAGGTTCGTCAGCTGGCCCGCCACCCCGAACGGGATCGACAGGACGATGACGTCCCGGCCCTGGACGGCGTCGGCGAGGTCCGCCGCGCGGGCTCCGGACTCCAGCACCTCCGCCCGGACGGCCTCGGGGCCGCGGGCGTCGGCCACCTGGACGTCGTGACCGGCCGTTCTGAGCTTGGCAGCGAGGTTCCCGCCGATGGCGCCGGCGCCTATGACAGTAATTTTCATGATTTGTCCCTTCAGAGGTTGCGCTGCCCCTGAGGGCAGCGCGATGTGATGGCCGGGTCGCGGTGCCGCCTGGCGTTGCGGGGGCCGGGGCGGGGTGCCCGGCGGTTTACGCCTGGGTGTCCTGTTGGCGGTAGCCGCTCGCGATGAGCGTGCGGAGCCGGTCGAGCGACTCCTTTTCGGCGCCGTTGCCTTTGATCCAGGCGATGGAGCAGGAGGCGAGGAATAGGTCGTTACCCCGCACCGACGCGCGCACGCGCCCCGCGAGCTGCGCGGCTCGCACGTACTGGTCGGTGGCGGAGATGAGGATGTCGCAGGGAATCGTCAGCGGGTTGTCTGGCTCCTGCGCCCGGGCCGCGGCCATGAGCGGGTCCGGCAGCCCGCTGAAGGCGCTGAAGTACTCCTCCATCGCCCGCAGCCACTGCTCCAGCGCCTCGGCCGGGTCGCCGAGCCGATCGATGTCCGCCTGGCGGGCCACCAGCTCCTCGGAGCGCGTCTGCAACACGGCCGCCAGCAGCGCCTCCCGGGTCGGGAAGTGCCGGTACAGGGTGCCGGGCCCGACGCCCGCCTCCTTGGCCACCGCCTCCAGGGAAGTGCCGACCCCGTACTGCAGGAAGTGACGCTGCGCGGTCTCCAGGAGGGCCGTGCGGTTGCGCTGGACGTCCGCGCGGGGCTTACGCCCCCGCTGCTCACCGGCACTCATGCACCCTCCTGCCTGTCCTGATCCTGCGGCCGCATCAAAACGGATGCTGCCTCCGTACTTAGTCGAGAGTAAAACGGAGGCAGCGTCCGGTCAAACCGGCGGCCTGGGCGCGGAGCCCGGACATCGCAGGGTGCCAACATATTTGGCCGTAGATCGCAGGACAGAAGGGGTGCGGGCTGCACCGTTCCAGCGTGCCCTTGTCCGGCCCCTCCCGCGCCGAGCCCGGCCCGGTACCCGGTCCAGGACGTCAGGGGGTGAGCTGCTGGTGTCCGATGACGGAGAGCAGTTCGAGTTTGCTGTGGCTCTCGGTGCCGGGGCGGGTGGTCAGCACCACCAGGGTCTGGGCGCGGTTCTCGGTGTAAAGGAGCTGGGCGTCGACGTCGATGCGGCCGAGTTCGGGATGCAGGATGGTCTTGCAGTCGCCGTAGCGGGCGACCTCCTGAAGTTCCCACATGCGGACGAACTCGGGGCTGTGCTCCTGGAGTTCGGCGAGGATCCGGGCGGCTCGGGGGGTGTCGCTGCCCGCTGTCAGCGCGGCCCGCAGACGTGCCGCCTGGGCACGGCCGTGGCTTTCGTGGGTCTCCTCGGGATACACCAGACGTTCGGCCGGGTCCATGAACCAGCGGTAGTAGCCGCTACTGGCAAGCCCGGTGTGGCGGGTCTGGTCGCCGAGCAGTGCCACGGCCAAGGGGTTCATGGCGAGGGTGTCGACCAGGTCGGTCGTTACCAGGGCCGGGGTGTCGTCCAGGCGGTCCAGGACCCGCATCAGCGTCGGGCTGACATGCTCCGAGCGCAGGAAGCGGGCCGGGGCGTTGTGGCCGAGGAGGACGAAGAGATGGTCGCGTTCGTCCAGGGTCAGCCGCAGCGCCCGGGCGAGAGCCGCGGTGATCTGGACAGAGGGCTGCGGAGCACGCTGCTGCTCCAGCCGGGCGTAGTAGTCGGTGGACATGCCGGCGAGCTGGGCGACCTCCTCGCGGCGCAGTCCCTGGGTACGCCGGCGCGGCCCCTCGACCAGCCCGACGTCGCGGGGCCGCAGCGCCTCACGCTTGTGGCGCAGGAATTCCGCCAGTTCCTTCTTGTCCATGCCGCCCATCCTCGCCGCAACCCGCCCGGCTATCCAGAGACCACCGATCCATGGCTGAGCCCACCTCTCCCACCCGCGCGAAGCCGCTCGTATGGCTGACTGGCCGACGCGAGGGCGCGCGGCGAGACGACCCGATGATCAGCTACCCCTGCATGACCCGCTGGGCGATTCGCCGGCTGTCGGCGCTGCGCCGCTTTGGACCCAACGCTTTGACCGGCCCCTGCCCCGGGCCTCGTCGCCCGGCCCGTCTGACACGACGATGTTCGCCGTGTCAGACGGGCTCTCGCGTGCCCCTCGGCTCAGGACGCAGCCGGTCGTCTCCGTTGCGACGACCGGGGCGGAGCCGAAGGCGCTTCCTTACCGCTCCGCGTCTTCGGCGAGGAGCTCCCAGAGGCGGTCCAGCTCGCGTTCGTCCATGATGCGGCCCGACAGGACCCGCCCGCGTGCTGTTGTTCCGCGCCTGCCACAGGTCGGTCAGCTGCCGCTGATCATGGCGAGGACGTCGTCGTAGGAGCCGTTGGCCTGCGCGTCGCGGATGAACCTGGCGCGCTCGACGACAATCTCCTTCGCGTCGGGCTTCTCGCGCAGCAGGTCGAGAGCCTCGGTGAGGAAGTCGTCCAACGGCATGGACTGATCGTTGTCCTGCTGGCCCATCAGGGTCGTGCGTACAGCCGGCGGGACCACCTCGATCACCTGGACGCCGGAGTCAGCACCGGCGAGCTGGATGCGGAGGCTCTCGGAGAAGGAGTGCAGCGCGGCCTTGGTCGCGCTGTAGGTCGGTGTGAACGGGAGCGGTACGAACGCCAGCGCGGAGGTGACGTTCATGACGACCGCGTCGTCCTTGCCCACCAGCAGCGGCAGGAAGGCGTACGTCATCCGGATCGTGCCGAGCAGATTGGTCGCGATGTGATCCTCGGCGGCCTGGAGTCCGGCCGGGTCGAGGACGCTCTCCAGCAGCTGAATGCCGGCGTTGTTGACCAGGACGTTCAGCCCTGGGTGGCTCGCCGCCACGGTCTCGCGGGCCCGGGCGATCGAGTCGGGGTCGGCGACGTCGAGGACGAGCGCGTCGATGCCCGGGTGCTCGGCCGTGATCTCGTCGAGGAGTTCCTTGCGCCGTCCGGCGACGATCACCTTGTTGCCGGCCTCGTGCAGCCGCAGGGCCAGACCGAGGCCGATGCCCGAGGTTCCGCCGGTGATCAGGATCGTGTTGCCGGTGATCTTCATGGGGTCTTGCTCCTTCGGTACGGCGGGCCGGTGAGCGCCCGCAGCCTCGACCGTAGGAGCGTCCGCGCAGGGGCGGGAGAGGAAGGTTTGTCCATGGATCGGCGGTCTCTGCCTCGTGAACCGAACGCCGCCCGTCGGGCTGGGTCCTGCAGAAGCCGACGGCGGGCCGCGGTCCCGGCCGAGGCGTCGTCCACGCCGCCGCCTGCGCGCAAGCACTCGCCGGGGCATCGCTGCTGACGCTGGATCAGGCGCTGGACGCCGCGGAGCATCCCGGTACCCCGCTGTGCTCCGCGGCGTCCAGCGCCTGCGCCACCGTCCGCATCCCTTACTACGGCCACCGTGAACTTCCGGAGCGCTACCAGCGATACAACCGCGACCACGCCCGTCTCCGCGCTCCAGGCGAAGGCGCCTTCGCCCGCCTCAAGTCCTGGCGACTCGATGGTGGCCGTGCTGGGGAGGATCGTCGGTCCATGGATATGTGATCCTCTCCCGCCCCCGCCGATACACCCCCATAGTCGAGACTGCCGGGCGCCCGGCCTCTGCGGCGAAGGAGGGAATCGCCGAGGTCAACGGCGCCTACGACCAGGTGCTGGCCATGCTGAGCGGCGCCAAGACCTGATCCAGCAACGCACAACATGGAGAGCCGAACGTGAAACCCACGACTGAAGACACCGTCGAAATCAGCAGGGCCCTGGCGCTGTGGGCGCACATCATGGACGACCACGCACTGGACCGTCTCGGCGAATGCCTCACCGAAGACGCGGTGTGGGACGGCAGCGTCTTCGGCGGCGACCCGGTCGTCGGGCTGGACGCGATCGCGGCCTTCATGAACGCCCCCGGACACGCGAAAGCCCACCACACGACGAACATCGTCGTGTCGGAGGGCCCGGGCGACGAGGTGCGGGCCCGATCCAAAGGTCTGAGCCTGCTGGAGGGCGGCGGTGTCGCCAGCGTCGTCTACGACGACGACCTGCGACGCACCGATGACGGCTGGCGCATTTCCCGGCGGGTCATCCATCTCACGTGGCCACGTCGCCGCTAGGAGGCCGCTGATATCGCCGTTCCCGGGGCTGGACTTGAGGCCGTCGGCGGGGTGCTCGGGCGTTGAGGACAGCCGGAGCGTCGTGCAGGGCAACACCCTGCTGGAGTGGAATTCGCCCCACGCCTCGATCGTCTCCGGGCCGCGCGAATTAGCCGCCTTTACCTCGTGCCCGGCCGCGCTCAACCGCCTGGTCAACGTCTTGCCGATGTTCCCGGTGCCGAGAATGCCGATCTTCATGGTGAAACTCCTTGTCCGAAACGGAACCCCGGTTTCGGTGACCGGGGTTCCCGGACTTGGTCCCTGCGGCGCGACCGGGGCTGCGGCCGACCGCAGATGGGTGATGACGGCCTTGCCGAAGTGAGCGCCGCTCTTCGTGTTCGCCGTGTGTGTTCGCGGCGTGCCGGCGCTGCCGCCCTCGTGCCATTGGGTGCACGAGTGCCGCGTCGGGTGTCTCAGCGGTGGGCGGCGCGGTCCATCTCGACGACGTCGTCGACGGTGGGGTTGGCCGGGAGGGCGGCGAAGCGTTCCGGAAGGCTGTCGCGGACGGCCGCGTCCTTGGCCAGGGCCGAAGGCAGCTCGTCGAGGGTCAGTTCGGTGCAGTAGACGGGGCTGTTCGGCTGCTGGCGCCAGGAATCTGCCAGCGTGCCGGCGTCGTAGGGATCGAAGCCGGTGTCGTCCACCAGGCTCATGGCCACCTTCCGCGCCTCCTCGGAGTCGCCGGCGACGGGGATGACGAGGCGGCCGGGCGTTCCCGCCGGAACGCCCCAGGTGCGCTCAGGAGGGCCGCGCGGTTGCGCTGGACGTCCGCGCGGGCTTGCGTCTCCGCTGTTCACCAGCGCTCATGCGCCCTCCTGCCTGCAGCGATCCTGCGGTCGCATCAAAACGGATGGTGCCTCCGTATACCTGAGAGAGTAAAACGGAGGCGGCATCCGGTCAAACCGGCGGCCCGACCACGGAGCAAGACAGCCCAGGGAGCCCACCGGTCTGGTCGCAGGGCGCAGGACAAGAGCCGTGCGGAAGTGGTTGTGCGGGGTGCCGTGCCGCCGGTGCCGACGACTTCCGGTGTCGCTGGACCGTGACCCGCATGCATCACCAGCGCCCCTGACCGGATTCGGCACATAGGTCTCCGACTTGTCCGGCCCCTCCAGCGCCGAGCCCGGCCCAAGTCCCCCGGCCCAGAACGTCAGGAAGTGAGCTGCTGGTGCCCTATGACGGAGAGCAGTTCGAGTTTGCTGTGGCTCTCGGTGCCGGGGCGAGTGGTCAGCACCACCAGGCTCTGGGCACGGTTCTCGGTGAACAGGACCTGAGCGTCGACGTCGATGCGGCCGAGTTCGGGATGAAGGATGGTCTTGCAGTCGTCGTAGCTCTGTGCGACCTCCTGAAGTTCCCACATGCGGACGAACTCGGGGCTGTGTTCCTGGAGTTCGGCGAGGATCCGGGCAGCTCGGGGGGTGTCGCTGCCGGCTGTCAGCGCGGCCCGCAGCCGTGCCGCCTGGGCACGGCCGTGGCGTTCGTGGGTCTTTTCGGGAACCATCAAACGTTCGGCCGGGTCCATGAACCAGCGGTAGTACCCGCTGCGGGCCAGACCGATGTGGCGGGTCTGGTCGCCAAGCAGCGCCACGGCCAAGGGGTTCATCGCGAGAGTGTCGAACAGATCGGTCTGCACCATGGCCGGGGAGTCGTCCAGACGGTCCAGGACCCGCATCAGCGTCGGGCTGACATGTTCGGAGCGATGGAAGCGAGCCGGGGCGTTGTGGCCGATGAGGACGAAGAGATGATCGCGCTCGTCCAGGGACAGCCGCAGCGCCCGGGCGAGAGCCGCGGTGATCTGGACGGACGGCTGCGGAGCACGCTGCTGTTCCAGCCGGGCGTAGTAGTCGGTGGACATGCCGGCGAGCTGCGCGACCTCCTCGCGGCGCAGTCCCTGGGTACGCCTGCGCGGCCCCTCGACCAGTCCGACGTCGCGGGGCCGCAGCGTCTCACGCCGGTGGCGCAGAAATTCCGCCAGTTCCTTCTTGTCCATACCCCCATCCTCGCCGTATCCCGGCCGCCTATCCAGAGACCGCCAATCCATGGCTGAGCACTCCTCTCCCACCCGCGCCAAGCCGCCCATGAGTGAGGCCGATGCCGAGGCCGCTCGCGGCAGGAAGACCCGATGAGCCCTTGACCTGCATGACCCGCTGGGAAATGCGCTGGCCGTCGGCGGCACGCCGCAGGCCACCGGTATGGAAGGCGGCCTGCGGCGACGGTCCCCCGTCGACGGCGCCCGACGCTTTGGGAACGGCCGCGGACCTCGCGGCCGGGCTGGCGGACGACGATGTGCGCCGTGTCGGCCAGGCGCTCGCATTCCCGACGGCACTCAGGACGGAGCCGGGGCGCCGGCCGTGCGACGAGTGTGGCGACGCCGAAGACGCTTCCTCACCGTTCTGCGCCTTCGGTGAGGCCCTCCCCCGGGGCGTTCCAGCTCGCGTTCGTCCATGATGTGGCCCAACAGGACCTGCCCGCTTGCTGTTGTTCCGCGTCGGTCACTACAGGTCGGTCAGCTGCTGGCGATCATGGCGAGGACATCGTCGTAGGAGCCGGTGGCCACCGCGTCGCGGATGAACCTCGCGCGCTCGACGACGATCTCCTTCGCGTCGGGGTTCTCGCGCAGCAGGTCGAGAGCCTCGGTGAGGAAGTCGTCCAACGGCATGGCGTGTTCGCTGTCCTGCTGGCCCAGCAGGGTCGTGCGCACGCCCGGCGGGACCACCTCGATCACCTGGACGCCGGAGTCAGCACCGGCGAGCTGGATGCGGAGGCTCTCGGAGAAGGAGTGCAGCGCGGCCTTCGTCGCGCCGTAGGTCGGGGTGCTCTGATACGGGACGAACGCCAGCGCCGAGGTGACGTTCATGACGACCGCGTCGTCCTTGCCCACCAGCAGCGGCAGGAAGGCGTACGTCATCCGGATCGTGCCGAGCAGGTTGACGGTGACGTGGTCCTCGGCGACCGGGAGTCCGGCCGGGTCGAGGAGGTTCTCCCGCAGCATGATGCCGGCGTTGTTGACCAGGACGTTCAGCCCTGGGTGGCTCGCCGCCACGGTCTCACGGGCCCGGGCGATCGAATCGGGGTCCGCCACATCGAGGACGAGCGCGTCGATGCCCGGGTGCTCGGCCGTGATCTCGTCGAGGAGTTCCTTGCGCCGGCCGGCGACGATCACCTTGTTGCCGGCCTCGTGCAGCCGCAGGGCCAGACCGAGGCCGATGCCCGAGGTTCCGCCGGTGATCAGGATCGTGTTGCCGGTGATCTTCATGGGGGTCTTGCTCCTTCGGTACGGCGGGCCGGTGAGCGCCCGCAGCCTCGACCGTAGGGGCGCCCGCGCAGGGGCGGGAGAGGACGGCTTGTCCATGGATCGGCGGTCCCTGGCTGAGCCGTGGAAGGCGCCCCTGCCGGTCAGCTCCCCCAGACCGGGCGCAGGGAGCCGCCGGTCGGAGACCCCGGTGGCCAGGATCACAGTCTGTGCGGTAACGGCGGATCCGTCGTTGGACCGCAGCACCCGCGCGGGACATGGCCGGCTCCAGCGTCCGCGAGCCTGCGCGGCAGCACCGGATACGAACTCGTCACTCGCATCCATGCAGGTCAGCGGCATCTTTCTGTCGTCGGGACGCCAGCTCACCCAATCCCGCTGAACAGCCGGGGTCGGCCCAGGGAGCGGGCAATCACGGACGGTCCTGTGGTCTTCCCTGCGGCCCGATGCTGGTGGTGGTCGGACGACGGTCTGCACCGTGCTCCGGTTCTGGACCTCGCTGCGCGGCATACGGGCATGAGCATCGTGTGGTCGCCGATGAGAAAGCGGTTGGGGCTGCTGGACAGCAACGCGGGCTGCCGGGCCGCCTGCCCCGTACCCAGCGTCGGCGAGACGAAGAGGTGACGAGCGCGTCCGCCGACGGTGCAGCACCCGACCACCGTCGCTCCGTACGCGAGGGTCCATGCGCGATCTCGGTCGCCTGGTGACCGTTCGGCGGTGAGCGGTCAGTGGTCAGCGGTCAGCGGCTCGGCTCGGCTCGTAGGTGAGTTGCTTGACATGGCGCAGGGTCAAGGCGGTTTCCACGGCCTGCACGCCGTCGAGGCCGCCGATCTTCTCGCTGAGGTAGGTGTAGAGCTCGCTGGTGCTCGAGGTGGCGACGGTGGCGACGAGGTTGGCCTGGCCAGTGGTGGCGCCGGCGAAGCGGACCTCGTGGTGTTCTGCCAGTTTCCGTCCGGCGGCGTCGAGTGCGGAGGGGGCGACGGTGAGCCAGAGCATCGCGCTGATGCCGTGTCCGAGGGATTCGCGGTCATGCTGCACTTTGAAGTAGAGGATGCCCGTGGAGCGCAGACGCTCCAGGCGCCGCTTGACAGCGGACTCCGACAGGCCGGTGCTGGTCTGCAGTTCGCTGAAGGTTGCCCGGCCGTCGCGCCGTAGCACGGCGAGCAGCGCCTCGTCCGCTCCTTCGAGAGCGATGGGGGCGGCTACCGGTTCGCTGTACGGGAGACGCAGTGCCGCCTGCTGGTCGGGTTCGAGGGCTTGGGTCTTGTCGAGCCAGCCGAGGGGACCGCCGTAGAAGGTGTGCAGCAGGCAGTGGGCGCTGACCGAAATGATCTGAGGCGTGCGTTGCAGGCGGTCGAAGAGCAGTTCGTCGCGGTCCTGGCGGCTGCGGGCTCCCATGGCACACAGCACTTCGGTGCCGCCGGAGATGAGATCGACGTGTGAGGTGTCGGGGCGCCGGGCCAGGGCGTTGGCGAGTTGTTCGGCCACGTCGGGAGTACAGCGCAGCCGGACGATCCAGCTCTGGCGGCCCAGCAGGCTCTCGTCGGTCATGCCGACGATCCTGAGTCCGGCGGTGGTGCGCAGTTTGCGGAAGCGGCGGGCGATGGTCTGGTCGGACACTCCGAGGATCTCGGCGATACGGCTGAACGGCGCCCGCCCGTCCACCTGGAGCGCGTGCAGCAGCTTCAGATCAAGCGCGTCCGGCGAAGGGGACTGCATCGATGGCTCCTGTTTCGAGCGGGTTTTGTTCACGTCATGTCGTACGACAGCACTGTGTGGCCTGGGACCGGAAAGGTCCGGTCCCAGGCCACTGAGCGGCGCCGTGCCCGTCCCCACGGTCGGCGCCTGTACCGGCTGCAGCGGCTGTCCGCTCCTGCGCCGTGCCGGTACGTCTGGTGTCACCTCGGTGCGGGGCCGGCGCTCAGGAGGGGCGGCTGCCTGTGGCCGGTAGCGTCCCAGTGTCGGCGGTGGGCAGGTCGGGGGTGCGGGGCCCTTGGACGGAGGCAGCCGAACCTGTGGCTGATGGGGCGTCCTGCTGCGGCCGGCGCAGCAGGATGAATCCCACCGCGGCTGCCAGCAGGGTCAGGGCAGCCGAGGCGATCAGACAGAGCTGAAGACCGTCGATGAACGCCTGCGACAGGGCGCCGAGGACGTGCGGGGTGTCCGCGCCCAGGCGAAGCCTGCCGACCGCACTCAGCCCGTCGGCGTCGGCGGTCGCGGTGACGCGCCGGACCGTCGCCCCACTCAGCCCGGCGGCGGTGAGATGTCCGGGCAGAGCGTCCACGGCCCGCGAGGACAGCAGCGCGCCCAGGACAGCGGGTCCGAGAGCGGCGCCGAGCTGACGGAAGGCGTTGTTGGCGGCAGCGGCCATACCGGCCTGGTGGAACGGCACCGAACTGACGGCGGTCGCGGTCATCGGGGTCATGACGAACGACAAGCCCAGGCCGAGCAGGGCCAGCCGCCAGGCCACTGAACCGAACGAGGTGCCGACGTCGATCGTGGTCAGGGACAGCAGTGCGACCGCCGCGCCCAGCAGGCCGCCGGGGATCAGCACCCGAGGAGACACCCGGTGCACCAGGCGCCCCATGGGGACGCCGAGGACCATCGGCACTATGCACACCATCAGCAGCCGCCAGGCCGATTCGAGGGTGCTGAGCTGCTGGACCATGCCGAAGTAGAGGCTGAGGGCGAAGAAGAACCCGATGAGCCCGAGGAAACTGATCATGGCGATCAGTGCGGTGGCGGTGAAGGAGGGGCTGCGGAACAGTGTCAGGTCCAGCATCGGGCTGGAGCTGCGCCGCTCCACCAGGACGAAAGCGACCGATGCGACAGCGGCAGCGAACAGGGCGAGCATCACCTTGGTGTCGGTGAAGGAGTCGGCGCCGGCCTCGATGATCCCGTAGACCAGTGCGGTGATGGCCAGGGCAGAGGTGAACTGGCCGGGCCAGTCCAGTCGGCGTGCTCCCGGGGCACGGGAGTCGGTGAGCAGCTTCGTCGAGACGACCAGCGCGATCAGCGAGGCGGGGACGGGCAGCAGGTAGAGCCAGCGCCACGCGAAGTGGTCGAGGACCACGCCCGCGATGACGGGGCCGAATGCGAGGGCGGCCATCAGGAAGGTCGCCCACACGCCGATGAACTTCCCGCGCTCGCGCGGATCGGGAACGGCGTGGCTGATCAGGGCGAGGGTCGAGGGCAGCAGCGCGGCCGCGCCCAGACCGGCGAAGACCTGCCCGGCCCAGACGACCTCGATCGACTGGGCGCACAGGGCGATCAGGGCACCCAGACCGCTGAAGGCCAGGCCCGCCTGGAAGACCTTCTTGCGGCCGTGCACATCACCGAAGACGCCCGCGGTGAGGATGAGCGCGGCCATGGGCAGCACGAACGCGACACTCACCCAGGACAGCTGAGCGGTCGATGCGTCCAGCGCCTGCTGAATGGCGGGCAGGCTCGCCGAGACGGTGGTCACCGGCAGATAGGCGACGAACACGCCGACGCAGGCCATGACGAGTGTGGGCACCCGCCGGTCCTGCGGCGCATTCGCCGTGGTCGTGACGTTCACGAAAGACTCTCTCCCTCAGGCGCCAGGCGCTGTGATCGGCCGGCTTCCGCCGCAACGTTCCGCCCCGCCGGGGAGCCGAAGCCAGCCATGACCGCCGGATCCCGGAAAACCGACATCCGGGCCTTCGGTCCGGAGAAAGTCCGACAGCCGGATCGGCGTCGACGGTGAGGAACACCGGTTCGGGAACGGGGCTCCTCCTGGGCAGCCGTCACAGGGTGGGCTCGTCGAGGTGGCACCAGCGCCGGTCCTCGGCATACGCGAAGGACCGGATCACCGGATGGACGGTCCCGCTGAAGGGAACCGTGGCGGGTTTGCCGGGTGAGCAGTCGCATCGTCCGACGTGTCCGGAGGTCTGCCAGAGCCGCGGGGCAGCCGTCCCAGCCGCGCTGGAATGCGGGCCCGGGGACGGCGAGGGCGAAGGTCGTCATGATCAGCCTTGTGTGCGAGGGGGCGGTGGCGTCTCGAAGAGGGTGCCGGGTCAGGGCGTCAGTAGCGGGCGTTGGGAAAGACATTCATCGACGGCCTGGGGACCCGGCCGGTGGATCGGGCCCGTGCCGAGAGTCAGAGACAGGCCCGTGCCCTGGTGGGCGTGGGCGATGATCTCCGCGGTGATGGAGATCGCCGTCTCCTCAGGCGTGCGCGCACCGAGGTCGAGGCCGATCGGGGAGCGCAGCCGAGCCAATTGGTCCTGTGCGACGCCCGCCTCGCGCAGCAGGTGCAGGCGGGCGTCGTGAGTTCGACGGGATCCCATCGCGCCCACGTAACCGACGGGCAGCTCGAGTGCCAGCCGCAGCAGGGGGATGTCGAACTTCGGGTCGTGGGTGAGGACGCAGACGGCGGTACGTCCGTCCACCTCGGTGCGCTCCAGATAGCGGTGCGGCCAGTCGACCACGACCTCGTCCGCGTGCGGGAAGCGTGCCGCGGTGGCGAAGACGGGGCGGGCGTCGCACACGGTGACCCGGTAGCCGAGGAAGCTGCCGGCCTGGCTGAGCGCGGTGGCGAAGTCGACCGCGCCGAAGATCAGCATGCGGGGGCGGGTCGCGGCCACGTGGACGAGGACGGAGAGCCGGTCGGGGCAGGTGTCCGCGTCCCCGCCGAGCGGGATGAGCGCGGTGCGTCCCGCCCGCAGCTGGGCTGTGGCCCGGTCCGCCACCGCCTTGCCCGTTGGGCCTGCGGCCAGCGTCCCGTCGGCGATCCATCTGTCGCCGAGAACGCTCAGGGTGGCGCCAATCAGTCTTTCGGGCCCGTCGACGATCTGTGCCACGGCGGCGGGTCGGTCCCCGGCGACCTCGGCGAGGGCCGCGCCGAGATGCGACCCGGTCGCGGGATCGACGCGCTGGACGAGGACGTCGAGTTCGCCGCCGCAGGTCAGGCCCACGGCGAAGGCGTCCTCATCGGAATAGCCGAACCAGGCGCGCCGGGGAGGGCCCTGGTTGTGGAGCACCTCACGGCACAGTTCGTAGACGGCTCCCTCGACGCAGCCGCCGGAGATGCTGCCGACGGCGTTGCCGTCCTCGTCCACCGCGACCGACGTACCGACGGGGAGGGGTGCGCTGCCGGTGACGTCGACGACGGTGGCCAGGGCGAAGGGGCGTGCCTCGCGGCACCAGCGGTGCAGTGTGTCCGCGATGTTCAGCATGGGTCGTTCTCCGGGATCTCCGTGGGGAGGGAAGGCGGGTGGCCGCCCGCGCGGACGCGGGGCGACCCTGGTAAGAGGTCCGGCGGCCGGACCCTTGCGAGTTGACGCCTACATCACGTGTGAGAGAGCGCGAACGATCAGGCTCCTGACAAGCCAAGGAGCGCGTCGGCGTTGCCATGGGCGATCCGCGCCCGATCGGCGGGAGAAACCGGCAAGCTGTTGAGGAACGCCGTGGCCTCGTCATTGGGGCTGTACGGATAATCGACCGAGAAAAGGATGCGATCCGCACCGAAAGCGGTCAGGGCGGCAAGAAACGCGGATTGGTCGAAGAAACCACTGGTCGTGATCCATACCTGATCCAAGATGGTCCGCGATACGTCCCGCTTCAGCCCGATCGCCGTTCCCGGTCCGAACATCGCATCGACGCGCTGGAGCATCATCGGCAGCAGCTCGCCCATATGGCCGATGATCAGCTGCAGATTCGGATTTCGGTCGAGTGCACCCGACACGGCCAGGCGCAGAATGTGAAGCCCCGTTTCCGCATGCCAGCCGAAACCGGCATTGGACAAGATGAACGCGGTAAAGTCCGGCAGTCCCTGGAAATAGATGTCGCGCACCGCACGTGGCGCGGGTCCGGGATGAATATAGAGGGGGGCGCCGATGGCCTCGGCACGCGACAGGATCGGAGCGAAGCGCGGGTGGTCGAGGAACAGTCCGTCGGTGGTCCCGTTGATCGAGGCGCCGCGGAAGCCCAATCGGGTCACGCACCGTTCCAGTTCGTCCGCGGCCGCCTCGGGATCCTTCATGGGGAGGTGCGCGAACGCCGCGAACCGATCCGGACGCCGTTCGGCGACCTGGGCCAGTCGGTCGTTGTAGTCGCGCGCAAGGCTCACACCCTCCTCGCCGGCCAGCATCTCGGCGCCCGGGCCCACGGCCGACAGCACCTGCATGGTAATTCCGGCTTCGTCCATCGAGCCGATGCGTTCCTGCTGCGTATCGTCCAGGGCCCGGTCGAGCGCACTCGGTGCCTCGTCTGCATCAGAGGGCGCCCACCCGGCCGGCACCCATCCGGATGCAGCGACGTCCGCAGCGGAAATCCTCTGCGTCAGATCAGTGAAAAGGACATGTTCCTCTAGAGCAACGATGCGCATGATCTTGTTCTCCGTCCAATTGGAATGTGAGTACGACACAAGGGGGGCGGCGCTCATGAGCAGCCCCCGGTCCAGCCCCGGATGTGCAGGGGTGCGGTGAGGCTGAACTTCCAGTGATCCCGGTCGGCTCGGCTTACGTCGCCAACGAGCCTTTGTCGCTTGGGTGGTGCGAGCCGGTCGCACCCCCCAGGCACTCCGGCCCGGAGTGATCCTGACGAGTTGACGGCCTACATCACGTGCTCGATCCGGATGGGCAGCCGGTTCTGTCGCTGTCCGGTGGCGTGGAAGACCGCGTTCGCGACAGCGGCTGCCACGCCGATCATCGTGACCTCGCCGAGGCCCTTCACCCCGAGGTCGTTGAGGAGCAGGTCGGGCTCGTCGATGAAGTCGAAGTCGATCTCCTGTATGTCGGCGTTGACCGCGACCGGGTACTCCTCCAGCGTGGTGTTGAGGAATCCGCCGAAGCGCGGGTCGACCTCGCTCGACTCCCGGAGGGCCTGGCTGATGCCCCAGATCATGCCCCCGCGGACCTGACTGGCCGCGGTGACCGGGCTGGCGACCCGTCCGCAGTCGGCCACGCAGAGCGCCCTGGGCACACTGATGCGCCGTGTCGTGGCCTCGATGCGGACCTCGACGAAGTGAGCGGCCCAGCTGAAGGCGGTGAAGTCCGGGAAGACCGGACCCGCGGCGGAGAACAGGCCGGCCCGTGAACGGTCGAGCATCTCGGAGGGCTGGCCCTGTCCCAGGGAGGTCACCTCCACCTCCTGCGACCCGCCTCCGGTGGCTCGGACCGCAGCTGCCACATCCACGGTCCCGGTGTCGCTGGCGCCGAGTTGCTTGCGCAGCTCGCCAAGTGCCTTGTGCACCGCGGGCAAAGCGGTCGCGGTGCCCCACGCACCGGCGGTGAGATGCTGAGGCGCGAAGCGCGTGTCACCGACCCGTACGACGACGTCCCGCACGGGGACACCGAGGTTCTCCGCGACCAGGAGAGCGATGGCCGAGCGGATGCCCTGCCCCATCTCGTGGCCGTCGACGCCGACGGTCACCCGGCCGTCGGCCGCTGCGGACATCCGGGCCACGGCCGGAGCGACCAGGACCGGGTGGGCGCCGACAGCGACGCCCAGGCCCACGAACGATCCGTCAGCGGCACGCATCGACCCCGGCCGCGGATCGCGTCTGTCCCATCCGAACCGCTTCGCACCCCGCGTCAGACACTGCGCCAGGTGGCGGGAGGAGAAGGGCAGACCGGTGACCGGGTCCGTGGCGGTGTCGTTGGCCAACCGCAGCTCGACGGGGTCCTGGCCGGTGGCGTAGGCCAGTGCGTCGATGGCCGACTCGAACGCGAAGCCGGCCGGGCCCTCCATCGGGGCCCTCATGAATCCCGGCGTCTGGATGTCGTTCTGAACCAGGCGCTGGCGTCCCCCGAAGTTGGGTACGCCGTACAGTCTCGACGTCATCTCCGTGTACATGGCGGGGTACAGGTCGTGGCGGGACGTCTGGTGCTCCGCGTCGTGGAGGGCGGCCAGGAGCCGTCCCGACGGGTCGGCGCCGAGCCGGACGCGATGACGGCTGACCGGCCGGAAGCTGCCGGTGTGGAACGTCTGCGGGCGCGGAATGACCAGCTTGACCGGACGCATCAGCCGTCGTGCGGCGAGCGCCAGTGGCCCGATGTGCGGCTGCAGTGCGTTGCGAGATCCGAAGCCGCCACCGACGTAGGGCGAGATGACTTCGACGTCGGCCGGATCGAGGTTCAGTTGCGTGGCCACTCCGTGGCGGAGTGCGCCGGCGTTCTGGGTGCTCTCGTGCACTACGAGCCTGTCGCCCCGCCATTCCACGACCGAGCTCATCAGTTCCATCGGGACCTGGTGCTGGGCCGCGTGCAGGTAGGTCTCGTCGATCTGCACCGGGCTCGCCGCGTACGCGCTCTCGGCGTCGCCCACCTTGATGTCGGGAAACCAGGGCAGGGCTTCTTCCTGGATGACGGACGTGGCGCCTTCGTCGTCGATTCCGACGGTGAACGGCTCGGTCTCGTAGCGTGCCCGGACGAGTTCCGCCGCCTCGGTGGCGGCGACCAGGGTGTCGGCGACGATCAACGCGATCGGCTGTCCGCGGTAGGCGACGACATCGCTCAGGAGCGGCTGCAGGCTCTGGAAGGCGAAGCCTCCGCCCATCAGGAACCCGGCGCCACGCAGTTCGTCCTCGTTGAACCGGGTCAGGACCAGACGGACACCGGGGACCGCCTCGGCCGCGGCGGTGTCGATGGCCACGGTGCGGCCCTTGCCGATCGTGGCCAATGCGAACGTGGCATACGCCAGGTCGTCCGGGACGCGGTCGGCGCCGTAGCGTGCGGTGCCCGTGACCTTTTCGTGGGCGTCGACGCGGCGCAGGTCTGGGGTCTTCATCGGGCGGCTCGCTTCCCGGCGGTGAGCAGTGCGTCGGTGACGGTGCGGATGCCCAGTTCGACTCGGAACGCGCCGGTGCGAGGAGGGCGGGCGTCGGCGAAGGCGACTTCCCCCGCGTGGCGGGCGGTTTCCATGGTGAGTTGTCCGCCGATCAGTGAGCGTTCCGCTGCCGTCGCTCGCCAGGGGCGCGTGGCGACCCCTCCCAAACCGATCCGGCAGTCCGTGACCATTCCCTGTGCGTCCAGCGTCACGGCGGTGGCGGCCGAGGCGAGGGCGAAGGCGTAGGACTCCCGGTCACGGATCTTGTGGTAGGTGGAGCCGCGTCCGGCGGGTGTCGCGGGAACGCGGATCCGCAGGATCAACTCATCGGGAGCCAGGGTGTGTTCGAGCAGGGGGTCGTCTCCCGGTTCGACGTGCAGTTCGCCGAGCGGCAGCGTCCGCTCGCCTTGCGGGCCGACCACGTCGAGTTCGGCGTCGAACGCGATCAGGGCTACGGCCCAGTCACCCGGGTAGGTGGCGATGCAGGTGTCGCTGGTGCCCAGCAGCGCATGGGTGCGGTCGAGTCCCTCGAGAGCCGCACAGCCGCTGCCGGGATTCCTCTTGTTGCAGGGGAACTCCGCTCCGCCGCGGAAGTAGCCGCATCGCGTGCGCTGCAGCAGGTTCCCGCCGACCGTCGCCATGTTGCGCAGTTGCTGGGACGCCGCCCGCCACAAGGACTCCGACAGCGCCGGATAGTCGCGGCGTACGACCGGATGGTCGGCGACCTCGGCCATCTTCACTCCCGCACCGAACGACAGTTCGTCCTCACCCGTTCTGATCTCGGTCAGCTCGGTGAGACGGTGAATGTCGATGACGGCCGGCGGAGCCTCGATGCCGAGCTTCATCAGGTCGTACAGGGTCGTGCCACCGGCCAGGACCTTGGTGCCCGGCACGGCAGCGGCCAGGGCATCGACGGCCCCGGCGACGCTGTCGGGCACAACGTAGGCGAATGAGCGCACCGTCTACACCTCGCTCTGCTGGGCCTGGTCGGCCACCCGACGGATGGCGGCGGTGATGCCGACATACGCGCCGCATCGGCACAGGTTGCCGCTCATGTACTCACGGATGTCGCCGTCGGTCTCGGTGTGGCCTTCGGCCAGGCAGGCCAGGCCGGACATCACCTGCCCAGGCGTGCAGTAGCCGCACTGCAGGGCGTCGCAGTCGACGAACGCCTGCTGCAACGGGTGCAGTGTGCCGTCGGGGGCCGCGACGCCCTCGATGGTCGTCACGTCCTGGCCCGCGACCTGGACCGCCGGGGTCAGACAGGACAGGACGCGACGGCCGTCGATGTGCACCGTGCAGGCGCCGCACTGCCCCTGATCGCACCCCTTCTTGGTTCCGGTCAGGACGAGACGCTCGCGCAGCACGTCGAGCAAAGACTCGCGAGGATCCAAAGCGAGGCGCACCTCGTCGCCGTTGACGGCGAAGGCCGTCTCGACAAGGTCAGTCGGCGGTCTGGTGGTCGTCGATGTCTTCATCATGGCTTCGCAATCCTTTGCGACAGGGCCCCGACGAGGGGGAACGGGAGGGACTGGCAACCGCTTTCGCGGCCGATCGCCAGCGACGGCAATTCCCAAAACCGTGCGCTGCGCGGGGCCGGCTTATAAGAAGCCACTGCGGTGTGGCCGGCGGGTACGTCGTCCGTATCCAGGACGCTCGTGGCAGTTCTCGAAGCAGCGACTTCGATTTTGTCGAACTGAGGTGAGCGGGTGGCCGGCACACTCTTCTCGCTGACGGCGGCCAATATGTGACGGACCGGACAGGACCGGGCGCGAGCTGCTGCTCCCATCCCCCGGTACTCAGCTGAAGCTCGGGCAGGACCACCCTCACGCCGACGTTGTCGAACAGAGGATGCAGCGGGCCGAAAGACTGGCCAGGTCGAGGCGGCTCACACGGCCGGAGGTGTTGCCCGTCGGGCAGTGATCGTGTCAGCGACCGGCTCACCGGCATTCGGATCGCGCACGGCGAGCGTGATTGACGCGGCCACGGTCGCCCGCACTCGGGCGATCTCACTTCCGATGCGCGAGGAACCCTTCGTCATCATTGCTCGCCGGCCGGAAAGGGCGATGTCGGCGATCAACTCAGCGGCTGCGGCTTCGAAGCCCCGCCTGGCGCCGGTCGGAGCCCGATGTCCGAGGTTCCGCCGGTGATCAGGATCGTATTGCCGGTCATCTTCATGGGGGTCTCGCTCCTTCGTTGCGGCGGGCCGGTGAGCGCCTGCGGACCCGACCGTAGGGGCGCCCGCGCAGGGGCGGGAGAGGAAGGTTTATCCATGGATCGGCGGTCTCTGCCTGGTGGAGTGATCCCACCAGCGGGTCCGGTGTCGCTTCGGCGTCGCGGCATCCGAGGCCGGCCCTGGACGCGCCCGCACTGGCTTCCCCCTCTGACACAGGGAACAGAACGGTCCAACCGCCCCCGCGGTAAACCCCTCAGACAACCCGCACAGGGGCACATCCGCCAACAGCGCTGGTGACTGCACTCGAGAGGCACGGCTATGTGTCGGCGCCGACCTTGGCGGTCTCCACCCCGGCCTGCGGCGGCGAGGTGGTGCGGGAGTTCAGGACCTTGTGGGCCTGTTCGGTGTCGAAGTCGTTCTCCCACTTGCCGATGACGATCGTGGCGACGGCGTTGCCGAGGACGTTGATGAAGACGCGGCCCTCGTTGAGGATGCGGTCGATGCCGACGATCAGGGAGAGGGCGGCGAGCGGGATGTGGCCGACCGCGGTGACGGTGCTGGCGAGGACGATGAACGCGCCGCCCGCAATCCCGGCGGTGCCCTTGCTGGTGAGCATCATGACGCCGACCATGATCAACTGCTGCTGCCAGGACAGGTCGATGCCCATGGCCTGGGCCAGGAAGAGGGAGGCCATCGTGAGGTAGACCGCGGAGCCGTCCAGGTTGAAGGAGAACCCGGAGGGGATGACGATGCCGACCACGGGCCGGCCGATGCCGAGGATCTCCAGTTTGCGTACCAGCTGGGGCAGGACGGCCTCGCTGGCACAGGTGCTGAGGGCGACGAGCAGTTCGGCCTTGAGGAAGCGGATGAGGCCGAACAGGCTCAGGCGGCAGGCCCGCATGATGGCGCCGAGGACGACCAGGACGTAGACGATGCAGGTCGCGGTGAACAGGATGATGAGGTAGCCGAGCTGCTTGAGGCTCTCGGCGCCGTAGGTGGCGACCACGGTGGCCAGGGCGCCGAAGGTGCCCAAGGGCGCGAGCCGCATCACCCAGCCCACGATGCGGAAGACGACGTCCGACAGCGCCTTGATGCCGCGGGTCAGCGGTGCCCCGTCTTCGCCGGCCATGTTCAGGGCCACACCGAAGACGATCGAGACCATCAGCGCGGACAGGATCGTGTCCCCGGTGATCGCGCCCAGCAGGGAGGCGGGGATGAGGGAGGAGACGAAGCCGGTGAAGGTGGCGTGCTCAGTGGCGGTCTTCGGCACGTCGTCGGCGTTCAGTGACGAGGGGTCGACGTGCAGGCCGGAGCCGGGCTGGAAGATGTTGGCGACGACCAGCCCGATCAGCATGGACACCAGGGACAGCACCAGGAAGTAGCCGATCGCCTTCACACCGATCCGGCCGGCCTTGCGCAGGTTGTCCATGGAGGCGATGCCGGTGGTGACCACGCAGAAGACGACCGGGATCACGATCATCTTGACCAGCGCGATGAACCAGTCGTTGAGCGGCTTCAGGTCCTCACCCAGCCCGGGCGCGAGGATGCCGACGGCGATGCCGAGGACGGCGGCCAGTACGACCTGGAACCACAGCTCACGTATGAGACGGCTCAGCCGTGACCGCTGCGGGCGGCCGGCGGTGGTGGTGCTTGTCATCGTTGGTGCTCCCTTGCACGACGATCGTGTGTAGCCCTGTCCCGTGGGGGGGGGTGATGCGCAGGAACGCGATGCGGCTCGCGCCCTCGATCTCGTGTGTGGCGCCCCGGTCGGCCCTGTCCGGTGGCGTCGGCCGACGGCGCCCGCTCGGTGGCGGGCGCGTCCGTGGTGGGGTGGCGGTCAGCTGTGCAGGGCGCGCAGCACCTTGTGGAAGGCGGCCTTGCTCTCGAAGCCGATGCCGGGGGTGTCGGTCAGGCCGACGCGGCTCTTGTCGACGACGGCGTCGTCGGCGAAGCCGCCGGTGGGCTGGAACTCGCCCGGGTAGGACTCGTTGCCGCCGAGCTTGAGGGCGGCTGCGATGTGCAGGGAGAACTGGTGCCCGCCGTGCGGGATGCAGCGCCTCGATGACCAGCCGTGCTGGTGGAGCATGTCCTGGATGCGCAGGTACTCCACCAGACCGTAGGAGAGCGCGGGGTCGACCTGGATGGTGTCGCGGTCGGGGCGCAGGCCGCCGTAGCGGATCAGGTTGCGGGCGTCCTGGAGGGAGAAGAGGTTCTCGCCGGTGGCGATGGAGCCGGTGTAGTGCTCGGCGACGGTGGCGTTGAGGTGGTAGTCGAGCGGGTCGCCGATCTCCTCGTACCAGAACAGCCCGTAGGGCTCGATGGCCCGCCCGTACTCCAGGGCCGTGTTGAGGTCGAAGCGGCCGTTGACGTCGACGGCCAGCCGGGAGCCGTCGCCGTCCAGGACGTCGATGACGGCCTCGATACGGCGCAGGTCCTCCGCCAGGTCGGCGCCGCCGATCTTCATCTTGACGACGTCGTAGCCCAGGTCGAGGAAGCCGCGCATCTCGTCCTGAAGGTCGGTGAGGGTCTTGCCGGGGGCGTAGTAGCCGCCGGCGGCGTAGACGAAGACGGAGTCGTCGGGCTGCCCGTCGCCGTAGCGCTCGGACAGGTACCGGTACAGCGGCTTGCCCTCGATCTTGGAGGCCAGGTCGAACAGGGCCATGTCCACCACACCGACCGCGACCGAGCGCTCGCCGTGCCCGCCGGGCTTCTCGTTGTTCATCATCACGTCCCACGCCTTGGCGTGGTCCAGGCCGCCCCGCTCGTCGAGCAGGCTGTCGGGCTCGGCCTCGAGGAGGCGGGGCAGGACCCGGCGGCGCAGGATCTCTCCGGCGCTGTAGCGGCCGTTGGAGTTGAAGCCGTAGCCCACCACGGGCTTGCCGTCGACGATGACGTCGCTCTCGATCGCCACGATCGAACAGTCCATGGAGCTGAAATCGATCCAGGCGTTGCGGATGGAGGAGCTGATCGGAACGACACCCTCGTAGACGTTGGTGATCTTCACTGCGGAGCCTTTCTAATATCTTATAAGATGCAACGCCTGTTAGACTGGGCCGGTCCGCCGCGCGATGTCAAGGGGTGGGGAACCTCCGGAAGGGAACGGTCAGGGGGCTATGGCAGGGCAGAACCTGTTTTTCAGCAAGAGTGACCTCGCCTACGCAGAACTCCGCGATCGGATCCTCTCCGGCACTCTCCCTGCCGGGTCACGGCTGGCCCAGTACGACCTCGCCGAGTCCCTCAACATGAGCATCACGCCCCTGCGCGAGGCCATCCGCCGCCTCAGCAGCGAGGGACTCGTCACCGTCGAGACCCACCGCGATGTCCGGGTCTCCGTCATGAACTCGAACGAGGCGCGTCAGCTTTTCGAGGTCCGCCTGTCCCTGGACCCGACCGCCGCCGAACTCGCCGCCCAGCGACGCACCGACGACGACATCGCCACCATGCAGGCCGCCGTCGACAAGCTCCTCCCCGTCACCCGCCAATGGGGGGAAGAGGCACTCACGGCCCACCGCGCCTTCCACCAGGCGCTGTACCGGGCCTCGCATAACGATGTCCTCATCCGTCTCCTGGACGACCTGTGGGACAAGTCCGACCGCTACCGGCGCCTCGGCCTCGAACTCCCGCCCGGTGACGAACCCCGCACCAGGGACCTACAGGAACACCACCAGCTTGTCTCCCTCATCGTGGACGGCCGTGCCGCCGAAGCCGCCCAGCTGATGCGAGGCCACGTCACCCACAGCCTCACCGCCACCGCCATCAGCGCCCTCGAAGACCGCGAGGGCATTCGCGTGACGTGACGCGCGGCGACCGGCGCCGTCGTGATCATGGCTGTCGCTGACGAGATGGACCTTCGTACTCAGGCCGCCGCGGGAACGTCCGAGCGCGCGGTCATCGGGCTCAGCCCGAAATGGCGCCCCTTTTTCCTGGCTCCGGCGGCGTGCTGGTGAGCCCGGCAGACGGTGGAGTTCACCGACACAGTCCAACCGATGTCGTCAGCACCATCGGCCGCTGCCAGGAGCGCAGCGTTCATTCCAGACCGCTCACAAATGGCTGCTCAGGTGGGCTGTGGACGGCAAGGCGAGCCGGTGCGGTACTTCCACGCGATGGCCTCCAGGGTTCGACGATGGTCGGCCCATCGCCGACCACGGACCGGATCGGCCGGCATCAACGGCTCGATCCGGTCCAACATCGCATCAGTGATCACCCACCGGACAGACACATCCGATCAACCGACGAGCAGATCAAGGAGACACGCTGGTCACCGGCCTCGGAGACGTCTTCTGACCGCTTGGTCCTACTGGCCCTGCGCCTCAACCGCGCGTCGGAAACCGCCGAGACCGACACCGCGAACGCCGGACAGGACCTTCGCGGGCTTGACAGCCAATCGAACGAGCGCCGTGACGCCCCATCAGAAGCAGCGTCGAACGAGCGTCAAGACATGTCCCCCACCGCCCCTCACGAAGACGGGGCAGAACGCTCATCGCCCGCACCCCGCTGTTCGAAGCAGCAGGTGAGGCATGTGACACGGGCCTGCGACGCACTCCACGCGATGGACTGAGGGAAACAGGTCGGGCACGCCTCGACGCAGCTGAGCAGTCCAAGAAAACCGCAGGTCAGAGCGCCTTTGAAGCCGGTTCGAGAATCGCCACGCACTCCACGTGCGACGTCATCGGAAAGGCGTCGACTTGAACGCGCTACAGGAACCACCAGGTCAGCGCCGGTTTCTGGGCCAACCGACCGGCGTGCGGACGTCCGGAGCGTCAAACGAGCGTCATGACGGACAGGCCGTCCGTCCACTTCACCAACGCAGCCAGGCCACCGAGCAGGGCTACGAGGTGCGCCAGGTTGGACCGGACTGCCCCGACGGCCGGTCCAGGGCCTCCAGATGCCCCTCCAGCTCCCGCAGTGTGCTGAAGATCCAGCGATCGGCCGAGGCGGGTTCGCCGGACGGCAGGCACAGCTCGTCCAGCCGGTCGGCGTTCGCCTCCAGCACAGCCGTCTGCAGCGCCCCCGTGGAGGCGAGAACCTCAAGCGCGCACCGCACCAACGACTCGCTGAGACTCCCAGCAGTCCGCCGGGCGTGGAACCCTCGTTCCGCCTGGCCGCCCACAGCAGGGCGCCCAGGTGCGACGAGGTTCCAGGACGAGGGTCATGAACTTCAGTCCATCGCTCGGCCTCGGAACAGAACAGGCTGCCTGGCGCCCCCCGCACAAGCCCCGGCGCCCCCGCAGAGGGACCTCGCGGGAGCGGACGCCGAGGACCTCTCGCTGTACCGGGAAGAGTTTCGGCGGCGCCTGCCGGAGTCGCTGCACGAGTGGCGGGGCCCTGCTCACGGGGTCGTCGAGCCTCCGTGCGATGGAGGCCACGGACAGAGATGCGGTGTCGGCGCGCGCACCGACCCGGACCGTGGCCGGGGCGACCGACTGCCGGCCCTCAACTCGGCTGTCGAGTCACGCCCGAACGGCCTTCTGTGAAGTCGGCGTCCGTCGCAGGAGAGGCAGCAGTCCGATCGCCACGACCGCCGAGGCGAAGCCGAGGCTGCTCACGGCGGTGGTGCGGAGACCGGTGGCGGACTCCATCGCCATCAGGGTGAACGGGCAGAGGAACTGGCCGAGGAAGAACGACGCGATCCACAAGCCGGTGACGCGGCCACGGTTGGCGTACTCCAGCTTGGACTTCGCCCAGGTGAGCAGTGAGGGCAACAAGAAACCGGTGCCGATGCAGTTGAGGAACGTGCCGAAGATCAGGACCGCCACGTTGTGGGCCAAGCCGATCACGACAAACCCCGCCCCGCACACGACGAAGATCGCGGGCAGCCTGCGCTCCGGCCTGCCGATCATGGAGGCGAAGATGACACTCCCGCAGACGGTACCCGCGCTTGCGATCGCCGTGACCATGCCGATGAGGCCGCTTGACTCTATGCCCAGGCCGTTCATCAGATACGCCGTTTCCACCGGGACGGTATAGAACACGATGCCGCCGAAAACCGAGAGCACGCAGACGCCCGCCAGCCGGAGGGACGAGGCCGACCGCCGCGCGACGTCGAGCGCCTCCTCCACGGCACCATGCGATCTGGCGGCCTTCGACCCGGACTTGGGCAGGAACGCAGCCATCGCGGGGGCGAGGAGCAGCCCGACGGCGTAGAGCCGGAACGGGCCATGCCAGTCCGAGGCACCCATGGTGCCGCCGAGGATGATGAATGCGGTGGCCGAGACAGTGGCACACACGGTCTGCAGGGCCAGGTACTGGTCGCGCGCTCGGCCTTGGTAGAAATCGCCGATCATCGTCGTGCAAGCGGTCATGATGAATGCCTCCGTGACACCGAGCAGGGCTCGGCTGGCCACAACGGCATGAAGCGAGTCCAGCCACAGGGGGGCGGTGCCGAACAGCGCGTACAGAAGCGTCGCGACCACCAACAGGCGTTTGCGCCCGAAGCGGTCGATCATGACACCCGCGAGGGGAGCGAACAGGGCGAGCGTGAGGGCGGGGAGCGTGAGGATCATCGGGACCAGCGCGTCCGCGTGGGGTACCGAACCGAACCTCGCCTGCAGCTTCGACAGCATCGGCGCGAGCAGCACCGCGCCGAGGACCGGCAGACAGCTGCCGACCATCAGGAGCGTCAAGCGCACACGGCTCCCGGCTTCAGGCACGGGCTCGGTGCTCTGCACGATGAGAACGTCGGCGGGTACGGGCGGCGGAGCGAATCCAGGCATGCGAGGTCTCCACGAAGGCGGTCACCAAGGCGCGCAGTGGGGTACCGCCGTGGCCGTGCCAAGAAAAGGGATATCAGGGCTTGCATGACTATGGGTCAAAATGAACCTCACGCCTACCCCTTGACCCATTTGGCTCACCCATATCGGACATCCACCTCGTGAATTTCTCGACGCCCGCACCTCAGACCCCACCTCCCCCGGCAGCCCGGCGATACTCCAGGGCGAGCCTGCTTGGCAGGTGCAGGGTGTTCTTGAGGTACTCCAGCGAGTACGTCGTCCCCATGCGGCAGCGGGCGCTGTTCGAGGCCCGCAGGAAGGTCAGCCGGACCACGTGGCTCCGGTGCGGACGGTCGCCGGGGTCGGTCGGTCGTCGCCTTGCGGCGCAGCACGTAGCCGACGACGGCGAGGCAGGGTCACCGTGATGAGGACCTGCCCAGCCGACGAGCCCATGTGCGCCACGGCCCCGTACAGCGCGCGACGGGAGCCGGTCCCCCACGCCGGCCAAGACGAGTCGAGGACATCGCACCGTACGAGCCGAAGTCGAACCACTCCCACGCGGTGCCGAGGTCGGGGCACCCGTCCCGGCGGCCATGGGAGCCTCCCGCGAAGCGGCACGCGCCGGGCGCGCCGACGGCACCTCCGGCGACAAAGGCCGCGGCTCACGAGGTGCACCGTGCCCACCGACGCCCGGACGGGCGGTAACCATGGTCCCTAGCCGCCCGACGCGTCCATGGTTCACGACTTCCGGATCAGAGGTGCATCGGTGCGGGCGGCGATGTCCTCGGCGGTGACATCCGGCGCGCATTCCACGAGAGCGAGGCCCTCGGGTGTGACGTCGAGGACGCCGAGGTCGGTGATGATGCGGTGGACGCACTGTTCGCCGGTGAGCGGCAGGGTGCATTCGGTGAGGATCTTCGGGCTGCCGTCCTTGGCGGTGTGTTCCATCAGGACAATGACGCGGCGGGCGCCGTGGACGAGGTCCATCGCGCCGCCCATGCCCTTGACCATCTTGCCCGGGATCATCCAGTTGGCCAGGTCGCCTGAGGCGGAGACCTGCATCGCGCCGAGCACGGCAGTGTCGATGTGGCCGCCCCGGATCATGCCGAAGGACAGGGCCGAGTCGAAGAAGGAGGCCCCGGGCAGCACCGTGACGGTCTCCTTGCCCGCGTTGATCAGGTCGGGGTCGACCTCGGCCTCGGTCGGGTACGGGCCTGTGCCCAGGATGCCGTTCTCGGAGTGCAGGATCACATGGACGTCCGGGGGCAGGTGGCCGGGTATGAGGGTGGGCAGGCCGATGCCGAGGTTGACGTAGGAGCCGTCGGTGAGTTCGGCGGCGGCGCGGGCGGCCATCTGGTCCCGGGTCCAGCCCAGCCGCGTTCCGAGGGTGGTGCTCATGCGCGTACGGCTCCTCGTGTCGAAGACGCGGAAAGGGAAAGGTGCTCGATCTGCTTGTCGGCGGCCTCGGTCGGGGTGAGGACCACGATCCGCTGGACGAAGATGCCCGGCAGGTGGATTTCGTCCGGGCTCAGCGCGCCCGGCTCGACGAGCTCCTCCACCTCGGCGACGGTGATGCTGCCCGCCATCGCGGCCAGCGGGTTGAAGTTGGCGGCGGCCTTACGGAAGACCAGGTTCCCGTGGCGGTCGCCGCGCCAGGCCCGTACGAGGGCGAAGTCGGTGGTGATGCCGTGCTCCAGGACGTACGCACGGCCCGCGAAGTCGCGGGTCTCCTTGGGCGGGGAGGCCACCGCGACCGTGCCGTCGGGCCGGTAACGCCAGGGCAGCCCTCCCCTGGCCACCTGGGTGCCCACCCCTGCCGGGGTGTAGAAGGCGGGGATGCCCGCTCCCCCGGCGCGCAGCCGTTCGGCCAGCGTGCCCTGCGGCACCAGCTCCACCTCCAGCTCGCCCGACAGGTACTGACGGGCGAACTCCTTGTTCTCGCCCACGTAACTGCCCGTGACACGGGCGATCCGGCCGTCGGCCAGCAGGACTCCCAGTCCGCGTCCGTCCACACCGCAGTTGTTCGACACGACCTCCAGGCCGGTGGTGCCCTGGGCGTGGAGTGCCTGGATGAGCACGCCGGGGATGCCGCTGAGGCCGAAGCCGCCGACGGCCAGCGACGCACCGTCGGGGATGTCGACGACCGCCTCGGCGGCGCTCGCGCGGACCTTGTCCATGAGAGAGAGGGCCTTTCTGTCGTGGCTGTCCTGCGTGGTCGCCGGTTCAGGCGTCCGCGCGCAGGGCGTCGGAGATCGACTTGACGCCGCCATGCGCGGTGAGTCCGCCGTCGACCGGTATCTCGGCCCCCGTGATGAAGGACGCCTCGTCGGAGAGAAGGAAGACGACGAGCGGGGTGATCTCGTCGACGGTTCCGGTCCGGCCGAGCGGTGTCTCGCGGACGTTCGCCTCTCGGAAGCCGGGCGCCGCGGAGGCGGTCATGTCCGTTTCTATGAAGCCGGGGTGGACGATGTTCACGCGGATGCCGACGGGCCCCAGTTCCATGGCGGCGGTCCGCGACAGGCCGCGCAGCGCCCACTTGCTGGCCGTGTAGGCGACCGGGTAGTGGCCGGTGAGCGCCGCGGACGAGCCGACGTTCACGATCGAGGAGCCGGGTGGCATCAGCGGGGCAAGGTGCTGGATGCCCAGCAGCGGGCCGGTGACGTTGACCGCGTGGACGTGGGCCATGTCCTCGGGGCGTACGGCGTCGAGGCGGGCTCGCCAGGTGATGCCGGCGTTGTTGACCAGGCCGTGCACCTGCCCGTACGCCTCACGCAGGTCGGCGGCGAGTTCCGCCCAGTCCTTCTCGTTCGTGACGTCGAGACGGCGGCAGCCGGGTGACTCCGAGACGTCGGTGGCGATCACCCGGGCGCCCTCGCGGGTCAGCGCCTCGGCCTCGGCGGCGCCCTGGCCGCGGGCGGCGCCGGTGACCACGACGACCTTGCCGAGCAGCCGCTTGGGGTGGAGGTCGGTCACGGCCGCTCCCGGGAGCGGCGTCGGGCGACGGGAACGGTCATGGGGTCCGGGCCGGCCACCACGGTGTTGGAGACGGAGCCGATGCCCTCGACGGTGAGGGTGACCGTGTCGCCGGGCTTCAGGGGAGGCGGGGACTGTTCACCCCGTACACCCCACAGCTCGGCGAGGCAGCCGCCGTTTCCGCAGGTCCCGGAACCGAGGACGTCGCCGGGGCGGACGACGGTGCCGCGTGAGGCGTAGGCGGCCATCTCCTCGAAGGTCCAGCTCATGTTGGACAGCAGATCCTTGCCCACGACCTCGCCGTTGATCTCGGCGGTGAGCGCCAGGCGCAGGAAGCCGTCCGCGTCGCGGTACTTGGCCAGCTCGTCGGCGGTGACCAGGTAAGGTCCCAGCGTGGTGGCGGTGTCCTTGCCCTTGCAGGGGCCGAGGCCGACCTTCATCTCGGCGGACTGCAGGTCCCGTGCCGACCAGTCGTTGAAGACGGTGTAGCCGGCGATGTGGTCGCGGGCCTGCTCGGGCGTGAGGTCGCGGCCCTCCTTGCCGATCACGGCGGCCACTTCGAGTTCGAAGTCGAGCACGGTCGAGCCGGGCGGCATGGGGATGTCGTCGTGCGGCCCGTACATGGCGTAGGGGTTGCCGAAGTAGAACGTCGGCGCCGCGTACCACCGCTCCGGTACCCCGGCAGCCCCGTCCACGGACCGCCGTACGCCCTCGACGTGTTCCTCGAAGGTGACGAAGTCCCGCACGGTGGGCGGCTGGAGCGGCGCCAGCAGTCGTACGTCGGAGACGTGGGGGCCGGCCGGGACGTCGACGGTCGCGGAGCCCGCGTCGAGCAGTTCGGGCAGGCCGCCGCCCTCGGCGAGCAGGCCGGTCAGTGAGCTGACGCCGGGCAGGGGGTGGAGCGTGCCGTCCTCTGAGACGACGGCCACGTGGCGTCGGTTGCGGTACTCGTACGCGGCGAAGCGCATGGCGGTTTCCTGTCGGCTGTCGGCGTGAGAGGTGGGTGCGGAGGCCGGGGGCGCGGCGTGGGAGTCAGGGCTTGACAGGGCCACCGCGCCCCCGGGGACTGAATGCTCCGCCGATCAGACCGGCGGAGCGACGAAGACGCCGCGGTCGACGTCGTTGAAGGACTCCTTGGTGACCAGTTCGTTCATGGGGTTGGCGGTGCCCCACTGGTCGGTGACCTCGGGCTGGGAGAAGTCGTAGACGTGCGGGTGCCAGGTGTCCTCGTGCAGCAGCTCCAACTCCGTCGTGTACTCCACCGTGTTGCCGTGCGGGTCGAGGAAGTAGGTGAAGGTGTTGTCGCCCGCCATGTGCCGGCCCGGCCCCCAGATCTTGCGGGCGCCGGAACGGATGACACGGCCGGAGCCGCGCATGTACTCGTCGATTCCGCGCATCTCGAAGGAGATGTGGTGCAGCGAGGTGTGCGGGGCCTTGGCGATGGCCATGGAGTGGTGCTGGTTGCTGATCCGCATGAAGTGCATGACGTCGCCGATGTGCGGATGGCCGAGCGTGTCGGACAGCCGGAAGCCGAGGTGCTCCTCGTACCACGCCTTGGTCTTGTCCAGATCCGGCGAGTTGAGCACGACGTGCGACAGCTTGACCGGGATCGACTCCTTCTCCTCGATCTTGCGGTGCTGCCGCACCTCGACGTCGGCCGACACCTCGATAGTGCGCCCGTCGACGTCGAAGAAGCGGAAGCCGTAACCGCCGCCGGGCGTCTCGACCTTGCCCGGCTGGGAGATCAACTGCACCCCTCCCGCGAGGAGTCGCTCGGCGAGCGTGTCCACGTCGGCGGCGCTCGCGGCACCGTAGGACACGAGGTCGAGACGCTTCTCCTCGGCCTTGCGCAGCCGGACGACGTACTGCTCCGGGCTGCCCTCGGCGGCCAGGAAGGAGATGCCGGAGTCCTCGGCGACCTTGGTCAGGCCCCAGACTCCGGCGTAGAAGTCGAGTTGCTTGTCGTAGTCCGGCACGGCGAGGTCGACGTGGCGGAGGTGGGTGAGCAGGCGGTTGTTCATGGGGGGGCTCCTCAAACGAGGTCGAGCAGAGCGGCGGCGTTTCCGCCGCGGACGGAGTGGAAGTCGGTGTCAGGCAGGTCCGCGGCGCGCAGCGCGCCGAGCGGGTCGTCGGTGCCCATGTCGAAGGGGAAATCGGAGCCGAGCAGGACTCGTTCCGCGCCGACCGCTCGCAGCAACTCCCGCAGCACCTGAGGGTCGTGGACCAGGGAGTCGAAGTACAGCTGCTTCAGATAGCTGCTCGGTTCCCGCTCACAGTCCCGCGCGTCGGGACGGGCCCGCCAGGCGTGGTCGGAGCGGCCGATGTGTGTGGGCAGGTAGCCGCCGCCGTGCGCGGCTATCAGCTTCAGGCCCGGGTGCCGGTCCAGGACACCGGAGAAGATCAGATGGGAGAGGGCGACCGCGTTCTCGGCGGGCTGGCCGACGGTGTTGGACAGGTACCACTGGTCCAGGCGCCCGTCGAGGGAGCAGCCGAACGGATGCAGGAAGACCAGGGCGCCTGTCTCCTCCGCACGGGACCAGAAGGCTTCGTACGCCGGGTCCGACAGTTCGTGGCCAGGCGCGTGCGAGGAGATCTCCACGCCCCTCAGCCCCTGGTCCAGGGCGTGGTCGAGCAGGCCGACCACGAGGTCGGCATGCTGGAGCGGGACTAGGCCCAGGCCGTGCAGTCGGTCGGGAGCCTTCGCACAGTGTGCGGCGGTGCCCTCGTTGGCCAGTCGGCAGACCTTCTCGGCCAGTTGGGGCTCGGCCCAGTAGTGGTAGTGGGAGGGCGAGGGGCTGACCAGCTGGATGTCCACGCCCTGCGCGTCCATGGCCGTCAGGCGCACCGCGGCGTCCGTCAGCTTCGGCACCCGCGCGCCGACCATCGGACCGTTCACTGCCAGGGCCGCCGCGCCGTTGCGGCGCGCGTCGAGGGCGCGGGCCTCGGCGCGACCGGGATGACCGGCGACGGCCTCCTCGACCTCCGGGAGCAGGAGGTGGGCGTGGACGTCGATGGTCGGCGCGGAGGATGCGGTGGTGGTCACGGGCGCTCCTTGAGGAGGTTCATGGTGCGGCCGACCAGCCCGGCCATGTCGGCGTCGCGCACACCGTCCAGCTGCCACTGGCCGATCTGCATGGACGCCTCGACAACGGTGCACACCCGGGGAATGCGGCGGTCGTGGTAGACCTGGAGCAGCTCGTCGTCCCAGTCCCGGCCGTCGGCCACAGCCCCGCTGAGCAGCTCGGCGAGGACGAGGGCGTCCTCCAGGGACATGGCCGCGCCCTGGGCCATGGTGGGCGGGCAGCAGTGGGCGGCGTCGCCGATGAGCACGACCCGGCCCCGGTGCCAGGAGTCCTCGACCAGCAGGCGGTCGAACCAGGTGTAGTTGACCTTCTTCGGGTCGGTGATGTGCTCGGTGATCTCTGGCCAGACCCCGCCGTAGCTCTGCGCCAGGCGGCGCATCTCGTCGGCGTAGGTGGCCGGGTCGATGGAGGCGCGGTCGCGACACCCTTCGACGACGTACGCGTAGATGGTGTTTTCGCTGGTGGGGCAGTAGCCGGCGATGTAGGCGGGGCCGCCGTAGGCGAGGTCGGTGCGCGTCACCCTCTCGGGCCGCGGGGCGGCGATGCGCCAGATGGCCATGCCGGTCGGCTCGGGTTTGTCCGTGATGCCGATCGCGGCGCGGGTGGCGGAGTTGACTCCGTCGGCGCCGATCACCAGGTCGTAGCGGCCCTCGCTGCCGTCGCTGAAGCGCACCGACACGCCGTCGGCGTCCTGCTCCAGCGCTTCGGCGGTGATGCCGAGGCGAACGCCGGCGCCGGAGGCGCGGACCGCGTCGATGAGGATCTGCTGCAGCTGGGGGCGCTGCATGCCGAGGGTGGCGGGCAGGTCCTCGCCGCCGGTCTGGATGTCCTCGGCGACGAACAGGACGGTGCCGTCGGGGGTGGTCACGCCCAGCGAGCCGAAGGCGTATCCGGAGGCTTTCACCCGTTCCCACACGCCCAGTTCGCGCAGGACCCGCAAGGCGTTGCCCTGGAGGGTGATGCCGGAGCCGGTGGTGGCGTTCCAGTCCGGCTTGGCCTCGATCAGGTCGACGGCGATGCCGGCGCGGCGCAGCAGGATGGTGACGGCGTTGCCTGAGGCGCCCCCGCCGATGACCAGGACGGTGGGTGTGCCCCCGGCCGGAGGCTGGGAGAGAGTGCGGCTGTCAGCCATGTCGGGGATTCCTCCCGGGGTTGGGCCGCGCGACTTCGGGCGGCGGGGGCTGCGGCTCGCCCGCTGTGAGTGCGGGCCAGAGGTGGGGACGGATAACCCGGCGAAGCGGGTGGGGCGGTGGGGGCCGGATGCGCCGCTGCTGTCCGGGGAACGGCGCATCCGGCAGTGGTGCGGGTTACTTGACGGCGATCGGGTTGACCGGGGAGCCGACGGCTCCGGTGATGGGGAGGGGAGCGGCGGTGAGCCAGAACTCGTACACGCCGTCGTCGGCGCAGTCGGCGGCGAGTGTGTCGAGGTCCCACATCTCGCCGATCAGCAGGCCCATGTTGGGGATGACGACCTGGTGCAGTGGCTGGAAGGCGCCCTCGAACTCGTTGGGGCGGACCTCGAAACCCCAGGTGTCGGTGGCGATGGCGGCTATCTCGGTGCGGTGCAGCCAGCCGGCCGTGGTGAAGGAGAGGCCGGGCGCGGGGCCGCCCGCGTAGTCGCCCCAGCCGTCGCGCCTTGCGCGGGCGAGGTGTCCGGTGCGGACGAGCACGATGTCGCCGCGGCCGACGGTCACCCCGTGGGCCTCGGCGGCCCGGGTGAGGTGCTCCTCGGTGACGGCGAACCCGTCGGGCAGCTCTCCCCCACTCTCGGCTCCGCTCGAGCGGGAGGTGCCCCCACCCGTGCCGACAACCTGGCCGACGTCGAGGAGCACGCCGCGTCCGGCGACGTACGGCGCCATGTGCTCGATGCCGGTGACGAGGTCGCCGTCCGAGGTGACCACCTGCTCGGCGGCCCGTCCGTTCCACGCCTTGCCGTGGTCGAAGATGTGCCCGAGGCCGTCCCACTGGGTGGAGCACTGGAGCGGCATCGCGATCACGTCGTCGGCGCCGCCGATGCCGTGCGGGAAGCCCTGGTTGCCCAATGCCGCGTCGGTCCCCGTGTCGAGCATGGTGTGCACCGGGTTGGTCCGTCGGCGCCAGCCCTTCTGCGGGCCATTCATGTCGAACCGCTGCGAGAGCGAGAAGCTGACGCCCCGCCGGACGAGGGCCGCGCCCTCGCGCCGCTTGGCCTCGTCGAGGAAGTTCAGTGTGCCGAGCACATCGTCCTCACCCCAGCGCCCCCAGTTGGAGTACGCCTTGGCGGCCTCGGCTATCGCGCCCTCCGGGTCGCTGCGGTCCAGGCTCATGCCGTGCCCTCCGCGACACAGCGGGTGCGCTGCACACCCAGACCGGTGATGGAACCCTCCATGACGTCGCCGTCGCGCAGCAGCCGTCCCCAGTGCATCCCGTTGCCGGCCGGGCTGCCGGTGAGCACCAGGTCGCCGGGTAGAAGCCGGGAGGTCTGGGAGATGTACGACACCAGCCGCGCGATACCGAAGAGCATGTCCTTGGTGGACTCGTCCTGCATGGTCTCGCCGTTCAGCTTGAGCGTGACCCGCAGATCACCGGGGTCCGCGATCGATTCCGCAGGGACGAGCCACGGGCCGAGCGGCGTGAAATCGGGAGCGTTCTTGCAGCGCAGCCAGTCGGTGCCGATGGCCTTCATGTCCCGGCGGAACACGGTGGCGCGGTCGGTGAGGTCGTTGGCGATGGTGTACCCGGCGACGTACTCCAGCGCCTCCTCGACCGTCACCCGGTAGGCGGGCCTGGCGATGACCGCCGCCAACTCCAGCTCCCAGTCGGGTTGTTCGGCCCAGGCGGGCAGGACCACGTCGTCGTAGGGGCCCGTGATCGAGCCGGGCAGGCCGATGAACACGTACGGCAGGTCCTCGGCGGCCCGGCGGTCCATGACCGCGGCGACCTCCGCTCGTGCCTCCTCGACGGTGCGGGGGTCGTCGGGGGAACGGTGGGCGACCTCCAGATCGATCACGTGTTGCCGGTAGTTGGCGCCGGACTGAAAGATCTGCCGCGGTTCCACGGGGGCGTGCACCCGCAGGCCCTCCAGTGGCAGCCGGTCGAGGGAGTCGTCGTCCGCCAGGGTGCGCAGGACGGGGAGGGCCTCCTCCCACCGCTCCAGGACCGCGCGCAGATCCGACGGCGCCCAGCCCAGGGCGCTGCGCAGATCGAGTACGCGGTCATCGGCCAGGAGGCCGGGAAACGACTCCCCGTCCTGAGCGGAGAACGTGCCGAGTGCGAACGGACCGGCTGGTTGCGCGAACATTGCCATCAGATTTCCTTCTGCGGGGTTGGCGTCTACTCTGACCCTGATCGGCCAATCACGGAAATTAATCCTGTGGATGTGCCAAATCCACGTCATGGATGACTCTCGTTGCAAGGTGGTTTGCCGGTGAACCTGTCCCGACTCGACCTCAATCTGGTCCTCGCCCTTCGCGCGCTGCTGGAGGAGCGCAACGTCACCCGGGCCGGCGAGCGCATCGGCCTCAGTCAGCCGGCCATGAGCGCCGCGCTGTCCCGGCTGCGCCGCCATTTCGACGACGAATTGCTCGCCCGCACCGGCAACACGTACGAGCTGACTCCGCTCGGCGCCGCCCTGCGCGAGCGCAGCGCCACCGCGTGCGACCTGCTGGAGCGGGTCTTCTCCAGCCAGGCCGACTTCGACCCGGCGGCGGAGTCACGTGAATTCACCCTGCTCGCCTCCGACTACGGGGCGGCCGTGTTCGGTGCCGCACTCGCCCGCACCCTGCACGAGGAGGCGCCCGGCATCCGGCTCACCTTCCAGCACCCGGCACCGTCCGTCGTGGAGAACACCGCCGCGGTACTGAGCACCGTCGACGGACTGCTGATGCCGCACGGCGTCATCGACGGTTTGCCCGCCGTCGACCTCCACCAGGACCGCTGGCTGTTCCTGGTCGCCGACGATCACCCCGAGATCGGTGACGCACTCTCCCTGGACCAGCTGGGGCGTCTGCCCTGGGCCGTCTACCAGCGTCCCTACGACGCCCCGGCCGCCCGCCAGCTCAGCATGATAGGGATCAGTCCCCAGGTGGAGGTGTCCGTGCAGACCTTCCAGCTGCTGCCCCTCATGGTCGAGGGCACCCGCCGGATCGCGATGATCCAGGAGCGCCTGGCGCGCAAGGCGGTCCGATCGGCCGCGGTGCGCGTCCTGCCCTGCCCCTTCGAGGCGGTACCGGTGCGGGAGGCGATGTGGTGGCACCCGGTGCACGCTCAGGACGCGGGCCACATCTGGCTGCGGCAGAAAGCCGCGGAAGTGGGCGCGACACTGGCGGGCAACGGCTACAGCTATGGCAAGGGCCCAGGGAAGGCCGTGCCCGTCGACCAGAGCGCGGGGGTGCTGCCGGGCCAGCTCTGACCGGGCCCGGCAGCCCGTGATCGACGCGCTCTCAGTGGTCTTCCCGCACGCCCTCAGGCCAACTGCTCCGGCAACGGCCGCGGATCGACGGCGCCTACCCGGCGGCGGGCCGCCCACAGCCCCGCCGCGACGAGGGCGGCGGCCAGCCCCAGCACGCCCACCGCACCGGCGAGACTGCCGGTCGCGGACTCCCCGGCGAGCAGCACCAGCGGGCAGATGAACTCACCACCGAAGAAGGCCGCCGTCCACAGCCCCGTCCCGCGGCCTCGGTCCTCGAACGCCAGGCGGGACATGGCACTGGTGAGAAGGGCGGGCAGCAGCATGCCGGTGCCCACACAGTTGACGACCGCCCCGATGACCAGCAGCGGGGCACTGCCCGCGAGGAACATCACCCCGAAGCCGACCGCGCAGACCGCGAAGACGGCGGGCAGCATCGGGTCGGGAGAACGCTTGAGCCGGGCGAAGGTGACCGCCCCGCCCACTGTCGCGGCACTGGCGATCGCGGTGGCCAGTCCGATCACGGCGGTGTTCGCCACCCCGAGGTCGTCGAGCAGGTACGACATCTCCACCGGGACGGTGTAGAAGACCATCGCCCCGAAGAAGGTGAGGGCACAGATGCCGCCCAACTGCCGCCAGGGGAACGAGCGGCGGGCCTCCGTCTCGGCCGGAGTCTCCTCGCCGTCCGCACGGGCCGCCGGGCTGGGCAGGGCGGTTGCCATCAGCGGGGCGAGCACCAGGCTCACGGCGTAGACCCAGAAGGGCACGCGCCAGCCCGCCGATCCGGCGGCGCCGCCGAGCACGAAGAAGACGGTGGCCGACGCGGAGGCGCACATGGTCTGCAGGGCGAGGTACTTCACCCGCCGCCGGCCGGTGTAGTAGTCGCCGATCAGAGTCGTGCAGCAGGTCATGATCGCGGCCTCGGCGACTCCGACCAGGGCGCGGCTGGCGATGATGCCGCCCAGCGAGTCCAACCACAGCGGTGCCGTGCCGAACAGCGCGTACAGGACGGTCGCCACGACCAGCAGGCGCTTGCGGCCCACCCGGTCCACGATCACCCCGGCGAACGGGGCCAGCAGCGCCAGTGCCAGCGCCGGGACGGTCAGCGCGAGGGGCACCAGCGCCTTGGCCCCCGGGACCGACGCGAAGTGGTCCTGCATCTTCGGCAGTACCGGGGCGATCAGCACCGCCCCCAGGATCGGCAGACAGCTGCCCGCCATCAGAAGGGTCACCCGCAGCAGATGCGCCGGGCCCGAGACGGCGACGGCTGACGGAGTGGTGGCATCGACCGCCGCAGGAGGCGGCGGGGGCACGGAACCGGGCATGGCGACTCCACGGGGCGGTGTAAGGGAGTGGGCATGCCTCAAGGGCGCCGACGGCGCACGGCATGCTGGGAAGCTCGCACGCCGGCGCCATCCGGACAGCGGCGTGCGGTAGCGACGACTATGGGGGCGCCGAAGCGCCGGTGCCATCCCCTGCGCGATCCGAATCCCGTATCCGGGTTATCCACGCTGTGGATGGGACGGCCAACCGTCACGCAGACGGAAGACGTGCACGACCGTTCCTGCGCAGCGGTGTCCCGAAGCTCGGTCGTCCCGGCCTCCGGGACACCGCCGACAGCCGACACGTCGCGCACGCCGGGCAGCGTCAGCGGACAGGCAGCGGCAGGACGCGCCGATAGGCGGCGACGGCGACGACCGCAACCACCACATGCATCCCCATCAGCGCGGCGACGGCCAGCGGCCCACTGCCGGGCGTACCGCCACCGAGCAGGGACAGGTCGGGCCCGAACGACACGACCACGAGCACGGGCACCAGCCACCGCAGCAGCCCCGCCGGGTTCTTGGCGACACGACGGACGACCGCCCAGCCTATGGCGCCGAGGACGACGCCGAACACCGTCAGCGGCCCGTACGCGGAGGGGTGCAGCGGAGCGAAATCGCCCGACGCCCCCGCCGCGCGGGCGAGCAACGCGACCACCACGTCTCCGAGGACGGCCACGACAGCCGCCGCGAGAAGCCCCGCGACCACGGTCAGGCCGCGGGAGCGCGGCGCGGGCGGGGCGGACGATACGGCTTCGGGAACGGAACCGGGCATGGGGACCTCCTGCGGAGAGCTCAAGAACGACAGGCGCAGCGCCGAAATGGCAGGCGTTTGATTCCTCAAACATGTGGGACGCTACTCCGAAGTGTTTGATCAGGCAAACATCTCGGTTAGAGTGGCCGGCATGACATCCCCCCGTTGGCTCACTCCCGAGGAGCTGCGAGCCTGGATCAACTTCCTCGACTGCTCGACGCTGCTGAGCGACTACCTCGATCAGCAGTTGCGGCGCGAGGCGGCCATGACACACGCGGACTACAGCCTCCTGGCCCGCCTGTCCGTGGCACCCGACCGCGCCCTGGGGATGTCCTTGCTCGCCGAGCAGTTGAAGTTCACCCGCAGCCGCCTCACGCGCGCGGTGATCCGCCTGGAGGAGTCGGGCTACGTGCGGCGCCGGGAGGACCCGGCCGACGGCCGCGGACAGCTGGCCGAACTCACCGATGTCGGCATGGAGTTGATGAACAAGGCCGCTCCCGGCCACGTTGCTGCCGTACGCCGCGTGGTGTTCGACGCCCTCAGCCCCGAACAGGTGGAGCAACTCGCCACCATCACCGCCACCGTGGTCGCCTCCCTCAAGCAGGCCGGCGAGGAGGACGCCTACCCGGCGGCCCTGCCGTGGCATCGCCGCTGACTTTCGAGAACCTGCCCCGTTCACCGGGCTGAGCCCGCGTCAGTTCGGCAAGCAGATCACCGCGTTGCGGCGCGAGGGTGCGGATCCGGTGCGCAAGGGCCGGCCGTGGCGCCTGCCGCTCGAGGGCCGCGTGCTGCTGGTCGCCGCGTACTGGCGGACTGACCTGACCCTGCACCAGCCGGCACCGCTGCTCGGGGTGTCCAAGTCCGCAGCCGACTGCATCATCGACCACCTCGGACCTGCGCTCGCCGCTCAGCGACGCAAGCGGTTCCGCAAGGACACCGTGCTGGTCGTGGACGGCACCCTGGTCCCCACGGTCGATCACAACGTTGCCGAGCAGCCGGAGAGTTACCGGTACCCGACCAACCACCCGGTCGTGATCGATGCCGACACCCGGCTCGCCCGGGCGGCCGGATCCCGCGGCTGAAGTCGGGCGTTCTCAAGGCGGCCCGGTGGGGCATCGCCCGACCTTCGGCATGCCGAAGCACAAGCACCGCCTGGCCACCGCGCCTGACCGGGCCGGTGTAAGGGCCGCTTTCATTCCGAGCGTCATCCGAGCGTCGAGGATCCCGCAAGAGCCACTTGAAGGCATCGCCCTTGCAAGCGCCTCGCTCACGAATTCGCAGCTCAGAGAGCTCTCAAAGATCGATCCGTCCGCTCGACCCGCTGCACGGAGGGAAACAGGTCGAGCAACCCACCGGGGCAACAAAACCGCAGGTCAAGAGCCCTTCGCAACCGGCTCAAGGATTGCCACGCACTCCACATGGTGCGTCATCGGGAACAGATCGAACACCCGAAGCGTCCGCACCCGGTACCCCCCGTCCCGGAAGTACCCCAGGTCCCGTGCCAGCGCGGCCGGGTCGCAGGCGACGTACGCGATGCGCCGCGCGCCCAGGGACGCCATGTGCTCCACCGTCTTGCGCCCCGCTCCCGCCCGCGGCGGGTCGAGGACGATCAGGTCGACCTCGGTGATGCCGGTGCGCGGCAGGACCGACTCCACCTTGCCCTGCTCGATGCGGACCCGGTCGAAGGCGGCCAGGTTGTGCCGGGCGTCCTCGACCGCGCGCTTGCCGGACTCGATGCCGAGGACCGCGCCCTTGTCGCCGAGGCGGTCGGCCAGCGCGCCCGCGAACAACCCGACACCGCAGTACAGGTCGAGCGCCATGTCACCCTTGCGCGGCAGCAGGCCCTGCATGACCGCCTTCACCAGGGTGTCGGCCGCCTGCGGGTGGACCTGCCAGAAGCCGCCGCTGCCCACCCGGTGGGTGCGGCCGTCGGCGCGCTCGCGCACGAAGGCACGGCCGTGGACGCGGTGGATGCCGCCGTCCTTCTCCTCGACGCGCATCACGGAGACGGGCTTGTCGAGTTCGACGAGGGGCAGGCGGGCGCCCGGCCTGGGCTCCAGGATGACCATGCGGTCCTGGGAGCCGGTCGCGGCGATCGCCTCGACCGACGCCATCCCGGACCAGTCGCGGTCCTCGATGCCCAGCTCGCTGACGCCCGGCGCGGCGATCATGCAGTGCTCGATCGGCTCGACCTCGTGCGAACGGTGGCGGCGCAGTCCGGCGTTGCCGTCGGCGTCCACCGCGTACTGCACGCGGGTGCGCCAGGCGGGCACCTCGCCCGCCGGCAGCTTGTCGCCCTCGGCAGGCATCACCGTGCCGTCCCAGCCGGCCTCCTCGGGGGTGAGACCGGCGAGCCGCTTCAGCTGCTCGGCGACGACCTCGCCCTTGAGGCGCCGCTGCGCGCCCGGCTTCGCGTGCTGCCAGTCGCAGCCGCCGCAGCGGCCGGGACCGGCGTACGGGCAGGGCGCCTCGATGCGGTCCTTGGACGCCTCCAGGACGGACACCGCGTCCGCGCGCAGGAACCGCGCGCCCTCCTCGCCCTCGGTGACCCGGGCCACGACCCGCTCACCGGGCAGCGTGTGCCGGACGAACAGCACCTGGCCGTCCTCCGTGCGGGCGATGCAGTGCCCGCCGTGGGCGACGGGGCCGACCTCGACCTCGAACTCCAGCCCCACCAGCGATTTCTTCGGTTCTGCCTGCATGGCGGGGTGACTCCACAACGTCAAGGGAAGCGGCGGGACGACAACCCACCAGGACAACAGCCCACCAGTCTACTTCGGCGCCGAGGGCTCCTTCGCCCGCTGCTCGGCCGGCCCGCGCCGCACCGCACCCGGCGCGTTCCACTCCTGCCGCCTGCGGGCGCGCTTCTTCGCCACCTCCGAGGACTGGAGCTGGTAGGGCACCGAGGTGACCATGACCCCCGGCGTGAACAGCAGCCGGCCCTTGAGCCGGAGCGCGCTCTGGTTGTGCAGCAGGTGCTCGTACCAGTGACCGACCACGTACTCGGGGATGATCACGGACACCGCGTCGCGCGGCGACTCCTTCCTGAGCCCCTTGACGTAGTCGATGATCGGTCGCGTGATCTCGCGGTACGGCGAGTCCAGCACCTTCAGCGGTACGTCGATCCCGCGCCGCTCCCACTCGGCGCGCAGTGCCTTGGTCTCGGCCGGGTCGACGTTGACGCTCAGGGCCTCGAGCGAGTCCGAGCGCATCAGCTTGGCGTAGGCCAGCGCGCGCAGGGCCGGGCGGTGGATCTTGGAGATCAGGACGACGGAGTGGACGCGGGAGGGGCGCAGGCTGTCGTCGCTGGGGCCCTCGGGGGCGGCGAGCTCCTCGGCGACCCGGTCGTAGTGCTTACGGATCGCGGTCATCGTCGCGTAGAAGATGCACATCCCGAGCAGCGCCACCCAGGCGCCGTGGGTGAACTTGGTGACGAGGACGACGACCAGGACGAGCCCGGTGAAGAAGGCGCCGAAGGCGTTGATCGCGCGGGAGCGGACCATGTGGCTGCGCTTCGCGGCGTCCTTCTCGGTGGCCAGGTGGCGGTTCCAGTGCCGGACCATGCCGGTCTGGCTGAGCGTGAAGGACACGAACACGCCGACGATGTAGAGCTGGATCAGCCGGGTGGAGTCGGCGCCGTAGATCCACACCAGCATGCCGGCCGCACCGGCCAGCAGCACGATGCCGTTGGAGAAGGCGAGGCGGTCGCCGCGGGTGTGCAGCTGGCGCGGCAGGTAGCGGTCCTGGGCGAGGATGGAGCCGAGCAGCGGGAAGCCGTTGTAGGCGGTGTTCGCGGCGAGGAACAGCACCAGCGCGGTGGCCGCGGCCAGCACGATGAACAGGAAGCTGCCCTTGCCGAAGACGGCCTCGGCGACCTGGGAGATCACCGGGTTCTGGACGTAGTCCGAACCGAGGGGGACGCCGTTGTGGATCAGGTCGACGGCCGGGTTCTCGGCCATGCGGACCTTGGTGTCCATGGCCAGCGCGATGATCCCGCAGAACATGGTGACGGCGAGCAGGCCCATCATCGCGAGCGTGGTCGCCGCGTTCTTCGACTTGGGCTTGCGGAAGGCCGGCACGCCGTTGGAGATGGCCTCGACACCGGTGAGCGCGGCACAGCCGGAGGAGAAGGCGCGCAGCAGCAGGAAGACCAGGGCGAATCCGGCCAGACCCTGGTGCTCGGCCTTGATGTGGTAGTCCGCTGTCGGTGCTCGCATGGTGTCGTCCAGGACCAGCCCGCGGAACGCACCCCACGCGATCATGATGAAGACGCCGGTGACGAAGACGTACGTCGGAATCGCGAACAGGGAGCCGGACTCCTTCATGCCGCGCAGGTTCATCAGCGTCAGCAGGATGATCACGGCGATCGCGCAGAGCACCTTGTGCTCGACGACGAACGGGATCGCGGAGCCGAGGTTCTCGATGCCGGAGGCGATGGAGACGGCGACCGTGAGGACGTAGTCGACGAGGAGGGCGCTGGCGACCGTGAGGCCTGCCTTGGGGCCGAGGTTGGTGTTGGCCACCTCGTAGTCGCCGCCGCCGCTCGGGTACGCGTGCACGTTCTGCCGGTAGGAGGCGACCACCGTGAACATCAGCACGACGACCGCGACGGCGATCCAGGGGCTGAAGTGGTAGGCCGACACACCCGCGATGGACAGGACCAGCAGCACCTCGCCAGGCGCGTACGCCACGGAGGACAACGGGTCGGAGGCGAACACCGGCAGGGCGATGCGCTTCGGCAGGAGCGTTTCCCCGAGGCGGTCACTGCGCAGTGCGCGCCCGATCAGGATCCGTTTGGGCACGTCGGTCAGTTTGGACACAACAGAGAAGCGTAGGCGTTCGAACGGGCGGGCAACCACCCGGCACCCCGCATCTGCTCTCCGGGTGAAATCCGGATGCGCTGCGGCTACGGATTCCGCAGGTGGGCGAAGCGGCATGCCTATATGACAGGACCCCGTCCCGCACTGCCCTCGGAGGTTCCATGCACACGACCGCAGAGCTCATCGGCGCGGCGACCGCCCTCGTCGGCCTCGGAATCCTGACGCTCGCGAGCGTCCGCAGCATCGGCCGCCGCTGACGGACTCCAAGTCGACGGCAACCGTGCACAGGGGTGCCGTCGTCCTACCGCGCGTGTGTAGCTTGGGCGTCGGTCTGAGACCCTGATGTGGCTGAGCAGTACTTATTGACACCGGAAGGACGGTCGTGCACATCGTCATCATGGGCTGCGGGAGAGTGGGTTCCGCTCTCGCCCAGACCCTGGAGCAACAGGGGCACACGGTCGCCGTGATCGACCAGGACCCCACCGCCTTCCGACGACTGGGCTCCGGTTTCGGCGGTCGTCGTGTCACCGGAGTCGGCTTCGACCAGGACACCCTGCGCGAGGCGGGCATCGAGGAGGCGGGCGCCTTCGCCGCGGTCTCCAGCGGCGACAACTCCAACATCATCGCCGCGCGCGTGGCCCGCGAGATGTTCGGCATCGAGAACGTCGCAGCCCGGATCTACGACCCCCGGCGCGCCGAGGTCTACCAGCGCCTGGGCATCCCGACGGTGGCCACCGTGCGCTGGACGGCCGACCAGATGCTGCGCCGGCTGCTGCCGTCCGGCGCGGAGCCGTTGTGGCGTGATCCCACCGGCGGGGTCCAGCTGGCCGAGGTGCACGCCTCGACCGCCTGGGTCGGCCACAAGATCAGCAAGATGCAGGAGGAGACGGGCGTCCGCGTGGCGTTCCTGACCCGCCTCGGCGAGGCGATCCTGCCCACCTCGCAGACGGTGCTGCAGGAGGGCGACCTGGTCCACGTGATGATGCGCACGGACGACATCGAGAAGGTCGAGGCGTCCTTCGCCGAGGGCCCCGAAGAGGAGGGCGGTCACTGATGAGGGTCGCCATTGCCGGTGCCGGTGCGGTCGGCCGCTCGATCGCGGGCGAACTGCTGGAGAACGGCCACGAGGTCCTTCTCATCGACAAGGCGCCGACCGCCATCTCGGTCGAGCGCGTCCCGCAGGCGGAGTGGCTGCTCGCCGACGCCTGCGAGATCACCTCCCTGGACGAGGCCGCGCTCCAGCGCTGCAACGTCGTGATCGCCGCGACCGGCGACGACAAGGTCAACCTGGTCGTCTCCCTGCTGGCGAAGACGGAGTACGGCGTCCCGCGGGTCGTCGCCCGCGTGAACAACCCGAAGAACGAGTGGCTGTTCAACGAGTCCTGGGGCGTCGACGTCGCCGTCTCCACCCCGCGTCTGATGTCCGCCCTGGTCGAGGAGGCGGTCAGCGTCGGCGACCTGGTCCGCCTGCTCCGCTTCAGCCACGGCGACGCAAACCTGGTCGAGCTGACCCTGCCCGAGGAGTCGGCCCTGGCCGGCACGACGGTCGGCGACGTGGAGTGGCCTGAGGACACCTCCCTGGTCACCATCATCCGCGGCAACCGCGTCCTGACCCCGTCCCAGGAGGACTCGCTGGAGGCCGGCGACGAACTCCTGTTCGTGGCCGCCCAGGCCCGCGAGGAACAGCTGGAGGACCTGCTGTCGGTGCGCCGGGAAGAAGCCTCTTAGGCGGTACGACGCCGGAGGGCGCCCTGAGATTCTCAGGGCGCCCTTTCCGACTCAGCCCGTCCGGCGCTTGAGGACGAGGCCCCTTCAGGGCCGAAGCGGGGGTCCGGGGGCGGCAGCCCCTGGCGACGCCCACGCCGGCTCCGGGTACTGCTAGGCCTCCCGGCGGTGTCGGCCTCCCGCGGTCTCCTCGCGTTCAGCGCGCCGGCGTTCGTCCTCGGCCTTCTCCTCGGCCTCCATCTCCGCGAACACGTCGATCGGCGCCGGCGCCTTCGCGAGGAAGACCCAGGTCAGCCACACGGCCAGCAGGAACGGCGGGATCTTCAGAGCGACCAGGACCCAGCCCAACTGCGCCGGGTCGGCCCAGAAGTACAGCGGGAAGAGAATCGCGCACTTGGCCAGCAGGATGCCGCCCCAGGCGAAACTGGCCTTGGCGTACGCCTCCTTGCGGCCTGGGTTGCGGGTCCGCCAGGAGAGGTTCTCCTTGAAGACCGGGCCGAGGATGAGCCCCATCAGCGGCACGCCGGCGAGCGTGGTGATGACGTACGCCAGGCCCAGGCCCAGCGTGTACAGCATGCCTGGCAGATAGAAGTTCTTGGCGTTGCCCGTCATCATCGCGAAGACGACACCGAAGGCGACGCCGAAGACTCCGCTGAAGGCGTGCTTGACGGTGTCCCGCATGACCAGACGGACCACGACCAGCAGCAGCGACACCGCGAGCGCGGCGATCGCCGACAGGTGCAGGTTTTTGTTGATCGTGAAGATCGTGACGAAGAGCAGGCCCGGCAGAACCGTCTCGACCATGCCCCGGACGCCGCCGAAGGCCTCGAACAGGGCGGCCTCGGTCACCGCCCGTGCGTCGTCGGCCTCAGTGTCTTCGGTCGGCTTGTCGAGAGACGTCACCGGCTACTCCCGTCCCACGGGTCGGAGTTCGTATTTCGGATTGAACAGCACCCGGCGGCCCCGGCTCATCGAGATCCGGCCCGATGCGATCAGCTTGCGCCCCGGTTCTATCCCGACTATGGAGCGCCTGCCGAGCCACACCACGTCCAGGGCGGCGGAGCCATCGAACAGCTCGGCCTCCAGGGCCGGGACGCCCGCGCGCGGCCGCAGGGTGACCGTGCGCAAGGTACCAGTAACAGTCACGATCTGGCGGTCGTGACAGTCGCCGATCCGGGTGCAACCGGCGGTCTCGGTGTCCTCCCGCAGCTCCTCGGACTCCAGGTCCTCCTGCGACGAGGACAGCCGGCCGAGCATGCGCCGGAACCGGCCCACCGGCTTCTCGGAACGAGGAACAGCACTCATATCCGAAAGCGTACCGGGGTGCGCCGACAGCGTTGTACCCACAGCACTAGCGTTCGAACCGGTATCCCATGCCCGGTTCCGTGACGAAGTGCTTGGGATGCGAGGGATCCGCCTCCAGCTTCCGCCGCAGCTGGGCCATGTAGACCCGCAGGTAGTTCGTCTCCGTCCCGTACGACGGCCCCCAGACCTCCTGGAGGAGCTGCTTCTGGCCGACCAGCCGGCCGGAGTTGCGGACCAGCACCTCCAGCAGGTGCCACTCGGTGGGCGTGAGACGTACGTCCCTGCCGTGCTTCTGGACCTTCTTGGCGGCCAGGTCGACGGTGAACTCGTCGGTCTCCACCAGGACGTCGTCCTCGCCGCCCCCGGTGGGCTCGGCGCGGCGCACGGCGGCCCGCAGGCGGGCGAGCAGTTCGTCCATGCCGAAGGGCTTGGTGACGTAGTCGTCGGCGCCCGCGTCCAGCGCCTCGACCTTCTCGTCGGAGGAGTGCCGGGCGGACAGCACGAGGATCGGCACCCGGGTCCAGCCGCGCAGCCCCCTGATCACCTCGACGCCGTCCATGTCGGGCAGCCCCAGGTCGAGGACGACCACGTCGGGGTGGCGGGCGGCGGCGAGCCGGAGCGCGGTGGCGCCGTCGTGCGCCGCGTCGACCTCGTACTTGCGCGCCTTGAGGTTGATCACGAGGGCGCGCACGATCTGCGGCTCGTCGTCGATGACCAACACCCTGGTCATGTGGCCTGCCTTTCGGGTTCCGCCTCCGCGAAGGGTTCTTCGAGGAGCTCCACGCGCGTGTGTGCCGCGCGGAGTGTCAGCACCATGGTGAGGCCACCGCCGGGCGTGTCCTCGGCGTTGAGGGTGCCGTTCATGGCCTCCGCGAAACCCCGGGCCACCGCGAGTCCGAGCCCCACTCCGGCGCCGCGCGGGGCGTCGCCGTAGCGCTGGAAGGGCGCGAAGATGCGCTCCTTGGCCTCGTCGGGGACGCCCGGGCCGCGGTCGACCACCCGTACCTCGACCCGGTCGGCGATGGCGCTGGCGGAGACCCGGACGGGGTCGCCGGGCGGGCTGTACTTGACGGCGTTCTCGACCAGGTTGGCCACCGACCGCTCCAGGAGCCCGGGGTCGACGGCGACCATCGGCAGCGACTCCGGGACGTCCAGCTCGACGCTCCCGTCGGGCACCCCGCCGAGCGCCATCGGCACCACCTCGTCGAGGTCGATCTCGCGGATGATCGCGGTGACCGTTCCGGTCTGCAGGCGGGACATGTCCAGCAGGTTGCCCACGAGGTGGTCGAGCCGGTCGGCGCCCTCCTCGATGCCCTCCAGGAGCTCGGCCTGGTCCTCCTCGGACCAGGCGACGTCGTCGGACCTGAGCGAGGAGACGGCGGCCTTGATCCCGGCGAGCGGGGTCCGCAGATCATGCGAGACGGCCGCCAGGAGCGCCGTACGGATGCGGTTGCCCTCGGCCAGCGTGCGGGCCTGGTCGGCCTCCTCCTGGAGCCTGCGGCGGTCCAGGACGACGGCGGCCTGGGCGGCGAAGGCGGCGAGCACCCGGCGGTCCTCGGCGGGCAGCACCCGGCCGGTGAGCGCGAGTGCCATGTGGTCCCCCACCGGCATGTCGACGTCGGCGTCCTCCGGCCGCTCCACGGGCGGTCCGAGTCCCGCCCGGCCCGCGCAGGTCCACGGCTCGACGTCACTCGCCCGTTCCAGCAGGGCCGCCGACTCCATGCCGAAGGTCTCCCGGACGCGCTCCAGGAGCTCCTCCAGACGGGTCTCGCCGCGCAGCACGTTCCCGGCGAGGAAGGACAGGATCTCCGACTCCGCGCGCAGCCGGGCGGCCTGGTGGGTGCGACGGGCGGCGAGATCGACCACGGAGGCCACGGAGATGCCGACGCCCACGAAGATCACGATGGCGACGATGTTCTTCGGGTCGGCGATGGTCCAGCGGTGCAGGGGTGGTGTGTAGAAGTAGTTCAGCAGCAGCGAGCCGACCGCGGCCGACCCGAGCGCGGGGAAGAGTCCGCCGAGCAGGGCCGCGGCCACCACGACCGCCAGGAACAGCAGCATGTCGTTGGCGAGGCCGAGGTCGACTGTGGTGAGGAGGATCGTCAGGAACGCCGGGCCGGCCAGACCGACCAGCCAGCCCCACAGGATCCGGGCCCGCCCCAGCCGCGCACTGCGCGCGACGGGCAGTCCGCGCCCCTTGGCGACCTCTTCGTGGGTGACGATGTGCACGTCCAGGTCGGGCCCGGACTCGCGGGCCACGGTCGCGCCGACGCCGGGGCCGAAGACGTACTGCCAGGTCTTGCGGCGGGAGGAACCGAGGACGATCTGGGTGGCGTTGACCCCGCGCGCGAAGTCGAGCAGCGCGGCCGGTATGTCGTCGCCGACCACATGGTGAAAGGTTCCTCCCAGGTCCTCGACGAGGGTCCTCTGGACGGTGAGCTCCTTCGGCGAGGCAGAGGTCAGACCGTCACTGCGGGCTATGTAGACGGCGAGCACCTCGCCGCCGGCGCCCTTCTCGGCCAGCCGCGCGGCCCGCCGGATCAGCGTCCGCCCCTCCGGCCCCCCGGTCAGCCCGACCACGATCCGCTCCCTGGACCCCCAGATCTTCGAGACCCGGTGCTCGCTGCGGTACTGCTGGAGGTACTCGTCGACCCGGTCGGCCACCCACAGCAGCGCGAGTTCCCGCAGGGCGGTGAGGTTGCCGGGCCGGAAGTAGTTCGACAGGGCCGCGTCCACCTTGTCGGGCTGGTAGATGTTGCCGTGCGCCATCCGCCGCCGCAGCGCCTGGGGCGACATGTCGACCAGCTCGATCTGGTCGGCTCGCCGTACGACTTCGTCGGGCACGGTCTCCCGCTGCCGCACCCCGGTGATCGCCTCGACGACGTCACCGAGCGACTCCAGATGCTGGATGTTCACGGTCGAGACCACGTCGATCCCGGCCGCGAGCAGTTCCTCCACGTCCTGCCAGCGCTTGGCGTTGCGCGAGCCGGGGATGTTGGTGTGGGCGAGTTCGTCCACCAGGGCGACGGCGGGGGCCCGTCGCAGCACCGCGTCGACGTCCATCTCGGTGAAGAGCGAGTCCCGGTACTCCACCTCCCGGCGCGGGATCTCCTCGAGCCCGTGCAGCATCACCTCGGTACGCGGCCTCCCGTGGTGCTCCACGAAGCCCACGACACAGTCCTTGCCCCGCTCGATCCTGCGGTGCGCCTCGGACAGCATCGCGTACGTCTTGCCGACGCCCGGTGCCGCACCGAGGTAGATCCGAAGCTTGCCGCGTCCCATGAGCCCATTGTCTTCCGGTCACTGCTGCCTACGCAGCGTCGACCTTACGGCCGAGGATCCCGGCGAAGGGGCCCGGGACCAGCCCGGGGGCCGTCTTTGACGCAACTCTGACGCGACGGCCGGGCACCCCCGCCCCGGCCCCTTCCAGACGGCTCCGGCTGGGCAGCCCCCTCCGTGCGCGAGACCCGCGCCCTATGCCACGGCGCCGAACTCCGCCCGGCGCATCACGCCGGCACCGCACACACCGGCACTCTCCCGCACGACCCCGACAACGGAGCCACCCCGACGCCCAGCCCGCTCAAGGCACGACACCCGCAGCCCAAGCGACCCCGACCGGACACGCACACCGACACCGAGCCCCCCGGGCTCACCCCACGGCCCCGACAACACCTGGGCCACCGCCACAGCACCCCACTCGACGCAGGAAACCCGCAACCCAAGCGACCCCACCCGACACAGCACACCCGCCACCGAGCCCCGGCTCACCCCCCGACAGCCCCGACAACACCCGGGCCACCCCCACAGCACCCCGCCACCAAGCTCGGCGCCCGCAGCCCACGCCACTACGGCAACCCCTGCCACGCCCCCAGAACCACCCCGGCGATCACGCCGCCGCCGCGCGTCCCGGACCACCCGCTCGGCGTCACCAGAACGCACCGGTTCTCCCCGCGGACCCGCCGACCCGGCGTTCAGGCTCCCGCCGCCACGAAACGCGGTCGGCTCGGCACGAGACGCCGCTCAGTCCCCCACGATCTCCCCGTCCCCCAGCTCCAGCACGCGGTCCGCCAGGTCCAGGAGGGTCGTGTCGTGGGTGGCCACCAGGGCGGTGACGTTCTCGCTGCGTACGACGGCCCGCAGCAGCTCCATGACGGCGTGACCGGTCTCCGCGTCCAGTTGCCCGGTCGGCTCGTCGGCGACGAGGAGGGCGGGGTTGTTGGCGAGGGCGCGGGCAATGGCGACCCGTTGCTGCTGGCCGCCGGAGAGCTCACCCGGCCGCTGCTTGGCGTGGTCCGCGAGGCCGACCAGGGCCAGCAGCAACTCGACGCGCTCCTCGCGCGCGCGTGGGTCCATCCTGCGCAGCCGCATCGGCACGCCGACGTTCTCGGCGGCGGTGAGGATCGGGATGAGCCCGAAGGACTGGAACACGAAGCCGATACGGTCCCGGCGCAGGGCCAGCAGCCCGTCCTCGTCCAACCCGGCGAGGTCCACCCCGTCGAGCACGACCCGCCCCTGGTCGGGCCGGTCGAGTCCGCCGACGACGTTGAGGAGCGTGGTCTTCCCTGAACCGGAGCGCCCCTTGAGGGCGACGAGTTCACCGCGCGGCACCTCGAAGGAGACGCCGCGCAGCGCGTGCACGGCGGCGGCCCCCTCACCGAACGACCTGTGGATGTCCTCGACCCGCACCATGGTCTCGGTGACCACCTGAGTCATGCGTCCTCCCCCGTGAAACCGCGAAACCGCGCACCGTGAAACCGGGCGCCAGTATCACCGCCCGGCGCCCGGCCTACAACGCTTTCAGTTCGGGTTGTCCCCGTGGGTGAGAGTCTCCCAGGCCACGAAGAGGTTGTTGCTGCCCGCCGGACGGTTCCGCTCGGTCAGCGTCTGCGTGTTGGTCATGCCCATGCCAAGCCGATGGTGCAGTGCGTTGTACCCGACCTCGGTGACCGGCCCGAGCCCCAGCTTCAGCGACCCGCCGCACAGCCAGCTCGGCACGGCCGTCCCGAGTTCGTACTTGGCCTGGAACCCCAGCGCCTGCCGCAGCCGCTCACCCACGTCCGTGCCGTACAGGTCCTGCCCCTGGATCCGGCTCGTCTCGGCGACGTGCGAGATCGCGGAGATCCCGTACCCGGTGTGCGTGAGGTCCCGGCAGGTCTCCTGCGTGAGCCCGGTGACGAAGGAGGACTGCCCCTGCCAGTAACCGACGATCTTGTCCCGGGTGTTGAGGTTCTGGCTCGGCACGGTCTTCGGCAACTCACCGTCGGAGGCGAGGTACACATAGGCCGCGGTACGGGTGCGGAACTTCGCCATGGCCTTGTCGTACGACGCCTTGTCCTCCAGGAAGACGGAGATGCCGACGGCCGCCTCCATCATCGACAGCTCCCAGTTGCCGTTGGAGTTCGAGCCGTTGACGATCTCGGGCAGATAGACGTTCCGCAGCATGGTCGCGAAGCGTCCGGAGTTCGCCCAGCTCCCGGTGTACGTGTACTTGATGATCTCGGCGGCCCTGGGCCACGAGGAGCCGGCCCAGCCGGTCTGGAGGGGCGCGTTGCTGTTGGTGTGGTCCGTGATCACCGCCGACCAGGCGTCCATGAGCTGGATGGACTTCTTGGCGTACCGCTCGTCCCGGGTGATGTACCAGGCGAGGGCGTCGGTGTAGGCGGCGATCGCGTCCTCGCGCTCGTCGGTGCAGCCGTAGTTGGGGTTCGAGTACGACCCGCACTCGACGACCGCGCGCGGCTTGGGCGTGCGGTTCAGATCGGCGTACTTGCTCGCCAGCATCTGATCGAAGGCGCTCTTCCAGGGCTGGGCACCCGCGTCGACCTTGCCGCGAGCGAAGTCCAACTGCGCCCGGGAGACGGTGACTCCGGGGTGGGCGAAGGTGGCGGGCGCGGCCTCGGCGGGCCAGGAGAGGGCGCCGGCGACCAGGGCGACGGCGGCGGTGAGGAGTGCGGTTCTGCGCATGCGTGGGGGGCCTTTCGTTCTCGTATATGAACGGAAAGCGCCTTTATGAACAGAGGCGTTGAGCGGAGAAGGTAGGTACAGACCAATCAACCGTCAAGGGTCCACGCACGACAAAGGGCCGCACCCCAGGGGGTACGGCCCTCGACTCCTGCGACTACCGGACCTCGGTGATCTCCGGTCCGCGCTGGAGCTGACCCATGCCACCGGAGAAGCGGGAGCCCTCGTCCTGCTGCTGAACGCCCTCGGGGACCATCTGGGCGTCGTTCGGCAGCTTGAGGACGATCGGGTCGCGGGGCGCCATCGGGCCCTCGCCGCGCACCACGACCGTGTCCCGGAAGATCTGCTCCAGGAGCCCGGCCGCCTGCGGCTGCACCGCGCCCTGTCCCGAGATCACACCGCGCAGGAACCAGCGCGGGCCGTCCACACCCACGAACCGCACGACCTGGAAACCACCCGTGCCGTCCGGCAGCTGTACCGGCACCTGAGCACGCAGCTCCCAGCCCAGCGGACCCTCGACCTCGTCGACGATGCCGCCCTGCTGGGTGATGCCGGAGCCGATCTCCTCGCGCACCTCACCCCAGATGCCCTCGCGCTTGGGAGCGGCGAAGGCCTGGAGCTGGATGGCGCTGTCACGCAGGACGACGGTCGCCGCGACGATCGCGTCACCGGCGACCTCGACCCGCAGCTCCATGCCGTCGACACCCGGTACGAACAGACCACCCAGGTCCACGCGGCCCTCGGCGGGGTCGCGGACCTCGGTGTCGTCCCAGGGCCCGTCGGGCCGCGGCTCCGGCTCCAGCCGTACGCGCTCGCGCTCTACGTCGTCCGCCTCAGTGTCGACGCTGTCGACGACCTGCTCGGCCTCGCCGGCCGCGTCCTCGGCGGCACCCTTCTTGTTGCGACGTCCGAACACGTCACTGTCCTTCCCGGTCGGATACGACCGATGCGTATCGATTCCCACCCGTTGTGCCGCCCACGGCGGCCTCAGCGCTTGTATCGCCCCCGTCGCCCACGGCGGCGTGACCGCCGGTGGACCCGAAGCCCCCCTCGGCCCGCGCCGACTCGGGAAGCTCCGCGACCTCCTGGAAGCGGACCCTCTCGACCTGCTGGACGACGAGTTGGGCGATCCGGTCGAAACGCTCGAACCGCACCGACTCGTGCGGGTCGAGGTTCACCACGATCACCTTGATCTCCCCACGGTACCCGGCATCAACCGTCCCCGGGGCATTCACGAGAGCGACACCGCAGCGGGCGGCGAGACCGGATCGTGGGTGCACGAAGGCCGCGTACCCCTCCGGCAGCGCCACAGACACCCCTGTCGGCAGCACGGCCCGCTCTCCGGGCTTCAGTTCACGGCTCTCGGTGGTCCGCAGGTCGGCTCCCGCGTCACCGGGCTGCGCGTACGACGGAAGCGGTACGTCGGGGTCGACGCGCCGGATCAGCACGCTCAGGGCGTCACGGCTCACGGGTTCACCTCGAAGGCACGGGCACGCCGGACCTGGTCCGGGTCGTCCATGGCGGCCCGGATCTCCTCCGGGCGGCCGTTGTCGATGAAGTGGTCGACCTCGACCTCGACGAACAGGGCGTCCGCGCGGACCGCGACGGGCCCCTGCGGGCCGCCGATCCGGCCGGTCGCGGTCGAGTAGATCTTCCGCCCGGCGATCGCGGTCACCTCGGCCTCCAGATACAGCACCGTGCCGACGGGCACCGGCCGTACGAAGTCGGTCTCCAGGCGTCCGGTCACGGCGATCGTGCGCAGCAGCCAGTTGAGCGAGCCAAGGGTCTCGTCGAGGGCGGTCGCGAGCACACCGCCGTGCGCGAGTCCGGGAGCGCCCTGATGGGCGGGGCGCACGGTGAACTCGGCGGTGACCGAGACCCCCTCGCCGGCCCGCGCCTCCAGGTGCAGCCCGTGGGGCTGCTCGCCGCCACAGCCGAAACACTGGCCGTAGTGCGCGCCGAGCGGCTCACCGGACGCGGGAGCGTCCGGGTGGCGCACAGGTCGCGCCGCGTCGGCGGGAGGCTTGAGAGCCGGGGAAGTACCACTCACAGGCGCAGACCTTACCCGCGCGTCGGCTCTGTCAGGACACCGTGCCAAGCTTGGTTCCATGCAGCCCTCCGCCGCCCCGTACGACGAACGCCTCACCGCCCCCCGCTCCTGGTGGCTGATCTCCTTCCTGGTCGGGGTCGCCTTCGCACTGATCATGCTCCCGTTCGGGACGCTTCCGCTGCTCGGCGGCCTGGTCGGCGGCACCGCCGCGGCGGCGGTCATGGCCAGCTCCTACGGCTCGCTGCGCATCCGGATCGTGGGCGACTCGCTGATCGCGGGCGAGGCGAAGATCCCAGTGTCGGCGCTGGGCGAGGCGGAGATCCTGGACCCGGAGGAGGCCCGCGCCTGGCGGACCTACAAGGCCGACACCCGCGCCTTCCTGCTGCTGCGCTCCTACATCCCGAGGGCGCTGAAGGTGGAGGTCGTCGACCCGGACGACCCGACGCCGTATCTGTATTTGTCGACGCGCGAGCCGGAGCGGCTGGCCGAGGCGCTCAAGACAGCCCGCACGGCCGCCGCCTAGAACGTTCGCGCAGGGCTTCACCCGTGAGGCCCGAAGTCACACGGAAGTCTTACCCCTCCAGCTCCAGCGGGTCCGTCGGCGTCTCCAGGGTGGGGAGTTCGGACAACGCCTCCCACGGCACCTGGATCCTCCGCAGGTCCTTGCGGATGTGCTCGGCGAGTCTCCTGGTGTCGCGGCGGTTCATGACCGCTCCCACGGCCGCGCCCACCATGAACGGCATCAGGTTCGGCAGGTCGCGGATCATCCGCTTCATGATCTGCTGCCGCAGCTGCTGTTTCATCGGGCCGTTGAGCGCGCCGCTCACCGTCGACGGCTTCTTCACGTCGATCCCGCGCTCCCCCGACCAGGAGTTCAGGTACGCGGTGCTGCGCTGTTTGAGATTTCCGGGCGGCCGTACGCCGTAGACCTCGTGGAGTTCGGCGATCAGCTTCAGCTCGATCGCGGCCACGCCGGTGATCTCGGCGGCCAGTTCGGTCGGCATCGCCGGCGGCACGGGAAGCATCGCCGCCGCCCCGACCCCCGCTCCGACGGTGGCCGTGGCGCTCGCGGCGCCGGTGACGAGCTTGTCCGCGAGCGCCTCGGGCCCAAGACCGGGGAACTGGCGGCGGAGGGTCGCGAGGTCCCGTACGGGGACACGCGGGGCGTTCTCGATGATGCGGTCGGTGAGGTACGCCAGGCCCGCCCTGGCCCGGCTGCCGCCCTTGCGGGCCCCTTCCCGGGCCTTGTCCCGGATCGCCGACACCCTCCCCCACTCTCGACTTCGCTCGAGCGGGGGGACCCCCAGTCCGGCGACGGGTGCGGGCGTCCTGGTCGAATCAGCCGGCGCCGGGAGGTCAGTCCGGTCGGCCACCGGTTCGAGCGAGGCTCCCGGATGGGCAGAGCCCCGCTCGTCGTCACGCACGCGCTGGGGGCCGTCGGACGGCCCCTGGTCCGCTCCCTGCCGGGGAGAGCGGCGCTTCCAAGGTGGGGTCGAGCCAGTCATGCCCGACCCGCCCTCAGTCGCAGTCGCGGCAGATCGGCTGGCCGTTCTTCTCCCGGGCCAGCTGGCTGCGGTGGTGCACCAGGAAGCAGCTCATGCAGGTGAACTCGTCCTGCTGCTTGGGCAGCACCCGGACGGCCAGCTCCTCGTTCGAGAGGTCCGCTCCGGGCAGTTCCAGGCCTTCGGCGGCCTCGAACTCGTCGACGTCCACTGCGGAGGTCGACTTGTCGTTCCTACGCGCCTTGAGCTCTTCAAGGCTGTCCGAGTCGACGTCGTCGTCGGTCTTGCGTGGGGTGTCGTAATCCGTTGCCATGTCGCTCTCCCCCTCTGGGTGTCTGCGGTGTCTCCAGCGCACGTAACGCGTGAGAGGCCGGACTTGTGCCCGACCCGAGGCGGAGATTTTGCCTCACATCAAGGTCTGTTACTCAATCGACACCCAACCGGACTCCTCTTGAGTGATCGGGTTGGATGGCGATCGGGACCGTACACGGTCCGAATCCCGCACTTCAAAGGCGTCTCACCGTGTACTTCCCGTGATCAGGACCCCTGAAAACCCGGATTATCCCGGCTTTCCGACAGGGTGCATGATCACCGACAGTAGATGGCGGGAAATTCTCCCTTGTGATCGATCACACACGCGATGGTCCACCCAATGCCCAGAAAATTCCGCGCAAAGCGAACATCCCCGTGCGTCGATCTCAGTGCGGGGGCCATGATCTCAGACCGGCAGGGTGACTCGCATCATCAGCCCACCCCCTTCGCGGGGCTGCGCCGTGATGTGCCCGCCGTGCGCCCGGGCCACGGACCGCACGATGGACAGGCCCAGCCCGACGCCCTTGTCGCTGCCGGTGCGGTCCGCGCCGCGCAGCCGCTTGAAGGGCTCGAAGAGATTGTCGACCTCGTAGGCCGGGACGACCGGGCCCGTGTTCGAGACGGTGAGGACCGCGTGGCCGTGCTCGACCTCCGTGGTCACCTCGACCCAGCCGCCCTCCGGCACGTTGTAGCGCACGGCGTTCTGCACGAGGTTCAGGGCGATGCGCTCCAGCAGGACGCCGTTGCCCTGGACGACCGCCGACTTCTGCTCGCCACGGATCGCCACGCCCTTGGCCGCCGCCTCGCCGAGCACCTGGTCGACCGCCTGCTCGGCGACCTCGGCGAGGTCCACGGGCTTGCGCTCGACGATCTGGTTGTCGCTGCGGGCGAGCAGCAGCAGGCCCTCCACGAGCTGTTCACTGCGCTCGTTGGTGGCCAGCAGTGTCTTGCCCAGCTGCTGGAGCTCCACCGGCGCGCCCGGATCGGACAGGTGCACCTCCAGGAGCGTGCGGTTGATCGCCAGCGGTGTCCGCAGTTCGTGCGAGGCGTTGCCGACGAAGCGCTGCTGGGCCGTGAAGGCCCGCTCCAGGCGCTCCAGCATGTCGTCGAAGGTGTCGGCCAGTTCCTTGAGCTCGTCGTCCGGGCCGTCCAGCTCGATACGGCGGGAGAGGTCGGAGCCGGCCACCGCGCGGGCGGTGCGCAGGATCCGGCCGAGCGGCGACAGGACCCGTCCCGCCATCGCGTATCCGAAGGCGAAGGCGATGATCGCGAGGCCGAGCAGGGCCAGCAGTGAACGGCTGAGGAGGTTGTCCAGGGCGTGCTGGCGCTGGTCGTTGACGCAGCTGTCCATGGCCTTATTCATGACGTCGGGCGAGACGCCCGAGGGCAGGTTGCAGATGTCGCTGGCGACGCTGCCCGTGGTGATCTTGAAGGGGAGTTCGCTGCCGATGTTCAGCGCCTGGGCGGCGATCAGGTAGATGATCGACAGCAGCAGGATGCCGGCGATCAGGAACATGCCGCCGTACAGCAGCGTGAGCCTTATGCGGATGGTCGGGCGCAGCCAGGGCAGCGGCGGCGCCGGCCTCCTGGGGTCCCAGGTGGGCTTCGGGGGCGCCTGGGGAGGCGCGGGAGTCGAGGCCACGGGTCAGATCCGGTAGCCCGAGCCGGGGACGGTGACGATCACCGGGGGTTCGCCCAGCTTGCGGCGCAGCGTCATGACGGTCACCCGCACGACGTTGGTGAAGGGGTCGGTGTTCTCGTCCCATGCCTTCTCCAGGAGCTGCTCCGCGGAGACGACGGCGCCCTCGGAACGCATCAGCACCTCCAGGACGGCGAACTCCTTGGGGGCGAGCTGGACTTCCTTGCCGTCGCGGAAGACCTCGCGGCGGTTGGGGTCGAGCTTGATCCCGGCGCGCTCCAGGACCGGCGGCAGCGGCACGCTGGTGCGCCGGCCGAGGGCACGCACGCGTGCCGTCAGCTCGCTGAACGCGAAGGGCTTGGGCAGATAGTCGTCGGCGCCGATCTCCAGGCCCTCGACGCGGTCGCTCACGTCGCCGGACGCCGTCAGCATCAGCACGCGTGTGGGCATGCCGAGTTCGACGATCCTGCGGCAGACGTCGTCGCCGTGGACCAGCGGGAGGTCGCGGTCGAGGACGACCACGTCGTAGTCGTTGACGCCGATGCGTTCCAGGGCCGCCGCACCGTCGTACACGACGTCGACGGCCATGGCCTCCCGGCGCAGTCCGGTGGCCACCGCATCGGCGAGCAGCTGCTCGTCCTCGACGACGAGTACGCGCACGTCGCTTGTCCTTCCTGTGTCCACCCGCGTAGCGCGCTTCGGGCACGCACGGGCAGGGATCCGGGTGAGTGTGAGCCTCCATCCTGCCCTTTTCGGCCATAAGTCGGCTGTAAGACGGGTGAGGGGCAGCTGAAAGACGGGTGTGAGAGCGGGAATGCGGGATTTTCTCGCGCGGTTGAGGTTTCCGTCGAAGGGAGCGGGGGGAGGACGGCTTTACACCCCGCGATCACGCTCTGCATGTGCCGTACCACCATGCGGCACGGCTCTGTCCGCTTCCGCAGAGCGGGCGTGGGTGTCCGGCACCGTCGCCGCCCGGCCTGGGCAGCGCTGGGCACCTGCAGGAGACGTGATCGCCCCTTCCTAACGGCACACCCCCGTGCCACCGACCCACGACCCAGGACGAGGGGGCGCAGCATGGACGCATTCACCGCAGGACTTCTGCAGCGCATAAGGGCGACCGAGACCGACCTGACGCGGGCTCGCGACGAGGGCGACGACTTCCTCGTGGAGGTGGAGCAGGGCGAGCTCGACGACCTGCGCCGCCTCGCCGCCGAACACGGTGTGGAGGTAAGCGTCAGCGTCTGATCGGCTACGCGGCACGACAGCGGGCCCCCGGCGAATCCAGCGCCGGGGGCCCGCTGCGTCGGTGTACGGGGCTGTTCACGTCGTGTTCGCCCGCAGTCGGCCTGTCAGTCGTGCCAGGCGCCGAAGTCCTCCAGGAGCTGCTGGAGGGGCTCGAAGACTCCCGGGGTACCGGCGACGGTGAGGGCGGGGTTCGGGCGCTCTCCGGGGCGCCCACCGGTCAGGGCGCCCGCTTCCCGGGCGATGAGGTCGCCCGCCCCGTAGTCCCAGGCGTTCAGGCCCCGCTCGTAGTAGCCGTCCAGGCGGCCCGCGGCCAGGTCGCACAGGTCGACCGCCGCCGAGCCGCCGCGGCGGATGTCGCGCAGGAGGGGGATCAGCTTCTGCGCCACCTCGGCCTGGTGGGTGCGGACCCCGGTGACGTAGTTGAAGCCCGTCGACACCAGGGCCTGCTCCAGGGGCGCCGCCGGGCGGCACTCCAGCCTGCGCTCGCCCTCCCACGCGCCCGTGGCCCAGGCGCCCTGGCCGACAACCGCGTGGTAGGTCTCCCCGCGCATGGGCGCCGCGACGACCCCGACGACGGTCTCGCCGTCCTGCTCGGCCGCGATGGAGACCGACCAAGTCGGCAGCCCGTAGAGGTAGTTCACCGTGCCGTCGAGCGGGTCGATGACCCAGCGAACGCCGCTGGTGCCCTCGGTGGCGGCGCCCTCCTCACCGAGGAAGCCGTCGTCCGGGCGGTGCTCGGAGATCAGGTCGGTGATCAGCTTCTCCGCCGCGATGTCCATCTCGGTCACCACGTCGATGGGGCTGGACTTGGTCCTGGCGACGGCGAGGTCGGCCGGGCGGCCGTCGCGCAGCAGAGTACCGGCGCGACGGGCGGCCTCCTGGGCCAGCCGCAGCAGTTCCGCGTGCAGGGGGTCGGTCACGGGGCTCCTCACGCGTACGGGCTGTCGACGCCCGCGGCGGCGGGCTTGGCGGCGCGGGCCGGGCAGCAGCCGACCGGGCAGACGTTGTGGCCGGCCCCGAGCGCGCCGAGGGCGCAGGGCGTGACCTCCTGTCCGCGCTCCACGGCGGCACGCTCCAGGACCAGCTCACGGACGGCGGCGGCGAAGCGCGGGTCGTCACCGACGGTCGCCGAACGGCGCATCGGCAGGCCCAGCTCCTCGGCCTTGGCCTTGGCCTCCGTGTCGAGGTCGTAGAGGACCTCCATGTGGTCGGAGACGAAACCGATGGGCGCGATCACCACGGCCGGGACGCCGGACCCGTGGCGCTCCTCCAGGTGGTCGCAGATGTCGGGCTCCAGCCACGGGATGTGCGGGGCTCCGGAGCGTGACTGGTACACGAGCTGCCAGGGGTGGTCGACGCCGGTGCGCTCACGGACGGCGTCCGCGACCAGCCGCGCGACCGCCAGGTGCTGGGCGACGTACGCGCCGCCCTCGCCGTGGCCCTCGACCGGACCGGAGGTGTCCGCGGACGCGGTCGGGATCGAGTGGGTCGAGAAGGCGATGTGGGCGCCGTCGCGGACGTCCTCGGGGAGCTCGGCGAGGGACTCGATCACCCCGTCGATCATGGGCTCCAGGAAGCCGGGGTGGTTGAAGTAGTGCCGCAGTTTGTCGATCTTCGGCAGCTCCAGGCCCTCGGCCTCCAGAGCGGCCAGTGACTCGGCGAGGTTCTCGCGGTACTGGCGGCAGCCCGAGTAGGAGGCGTAGGCGCTGGTCGCGAGGACCAGGATGCGGCGGTGGCCGTCGGCGACCATCTCGCGCAGGGTGTCCGTGAGGTAGGGCGCCCAGTTGCGGTTGCCCCAGTGGATCGGCAGGTCCAGGCCGTGGTCCGCGAAGTCCTTGCGCAGGGCGTCCAGCAGGGCGCGGTTCTGGTCGTTGATGGGGCTGACCCCGCCGAACAGGAAGTAGTGCCGGCCCACTTCCTTCAGGCGTTCCTTGGGGATGCCACGCCCGCGCGTCACGTTCTCCAGGAACGGGACCACGTCGTCCGGGCCCTCCGGGCCTCCGAACGAGAGCAGGAGCAGGGCGTCGTAGGGGGTGGCGTCGAGCGCGTCTCGCATGGGTCGATCCTGTCATCCGGTACTGACAGCCGGGAAACGGCGGGGTGACCGGCCGGGTTCCCCGGCCGACCGAACGGGTGCGCCGGAGTCACCCACCCGTAAGCTGTATGAGGCGCATTCGCGCCTTACGGCTACACGAGCCGCCGTTCACCGCCCGACCGGAGACCCTTGTGCCCAGCCCTTACCGCGCGCTGTTCGCCGCCCCCGGCTCCAGAGGGTTCTCCGTCGCGGGCTTCGTCGGCCGGATGCCGCTGTCGATGATGGGCATCGGCGTGGTCACGATGATCTCCCAGCTCACCGGCAGGTACGGCCTCGCGGGTTCGCTGTCGGCCACCATCGCGCTGGCCGCCGCGGCGATCGGCCCGCAGGTCTCCCGGCTGGTGGACCTGCACGGCCAGCGGCGGGTGCTGCGCCCGGCGACACTCGTCGCGCTGGTGGCGTCCGCCGGGATGCTGCTCGCCGCGCACTTCGGCTGGCCGGACTGGGTGCTCTTCGTGTGCGCCGTCGGCATCGGCTCGGTGCCCAGCCTCGGCGCGATGATCCGCGCGCGGTGGGCGGCCCTGTACCGCGGCACCCCGCAGCTGCACACCGCGTACTCCTTCGAGTCCGTGGTCGACGAGGTCTGCTTCATCTTCGGGCCGATCATCTCCATCGGCTTGTCCACGGCCTGGTTCCCGGAGGCGGGTCCGCTGCTCGCCGCCTGTTTCCTCGCGGTCGGCGTGTTCTGGCTGACCGCGCAGCGGGCCACCGAGCCGGCCCCGCACCCGCGCGAGCAGGACGGCGGCCGTACGGCACTGCGCGCGCCGGGCCTGCAGGTCCTGGTGGCCACCTTCGTGGCGACCGGGGCGATCTTCGGGGCGGTGGACGTGGTCACCGTGGCCTTCGCCGACGAGCAGGGCCACAAGGCCGCTGCCAGCCTCGTGCTCGCCCTCTACGCGGCGGGCTCGTGCGTCGCGGGTCTGGTGTTCGGGCTGTTGCACTTCAGGGGACGGCCCGAACCTCGCTGGCTGCTGGGCATATGCGCCATGGCCGTGAGTATGATCCCCCTCCTACTGGTCGGAAACTTGCCGTTTCTGGCCGTGGCGCTGTTCGTAGCGGGCCTGTCCATCGCTCCCACGATGATCACGACGATGTCCCTGATCGAGCAGCACGTACCACGCGCGCAACTGACCGAGGGCATGACCTGGATCAGTACCGGGCTCGCGGTCGGGGTCGCGCTCGGCTCCTCCGTGGCCGGCTGGGTGATCGACGCGGCCGGTGCGCGCGCCGGGTACGGGGTTCCGGCGGTGGCCGGGGCCGTCGCGGTCGCGGTCGGTTTCCTGGGGTACCGCCGGCTCAAGAGGCCGGCTCCACGTCGGGGAGGCAGCGTTGAGCACGGCAGCGAGCGCGAAGAACGGCACGTGGCGTAACTGGGGCGGCAATGTGTCCGCGCGCCCCGCGCGGGAGGTCACGCCCGCCTCGGTCGATGAGCTGGCGGCTGCCGTGCGGAAGGCCGCCGAGGACGGTCTGAAGGTGAAGGCCGTCGGCACCGGGCACTCCTTCACGTCGATCGCCGCGACCGACGGTGTGTTGATCCGCCCTCAACTGTTGACCGGTATCCGCAACATCGACCGGGACGCCATGACGGTCACAGTGGAGGCCGGTACCCCGCTCAAGAGGCTCAACGTGGCTCTCGCGCGTGAGGGCCTGTCGCTCACCAACATGGGCGACATCATGGAGCAGACGGTCTCCGGAGCCACCAGCACCGGAACCCACGGCACGGGCCGCGAGTCGGCCTCGATAGCCGCCCAGATTACGGGGCTCGAACTGGTCACGGCCGACGGCTCGGTGCTCAGCTGCTCCGAGAAGGAGAACCCCGAGGTCTTCGCGGCCGCCCGGATCGGCCTGGGCGCGCTCGGCATCGTCACCGCGATCACCTTCGCCGTCGAGCCGGTCTTCCTGCTCACGGCCCGCGAGGAGCCCATGAGCTTCGACAAGGTCACCAGCGCCTTCGACGAACTCTGGGCCGAGAACGAACACTTCGAGTTCTACTGGTTCCCCCACACCGGCAGCACCAACACCAAGCGCAACAACCGCAGCGCGGGCCCGGAGAGGCCGGTGCCGCAGCTCCAGGGCTGGTTCGAGGACGAGTTCCTCTCCAACGGCGTCTTCCAGGTGGCCCAGTGGGTCGGCCGGGCGGCGCCGGGCACGATTCCTTCTATCGCGCGGATCTCCAGCAAGGCCCTGTCCGCGCGGACGTACACCGACATCCCGTACAAGGTCTTCACGTCGCCCCGCCGGGTGCGGTTCGTGGAGATGGAGTACGCCGTCCCGCGTGAGGCCGTCGTCGAGACGCTGCGCGAACTGAGGACGGCGGTCGAGCGTTCCGGGCTGAGGGTCAGCTTCCCCGTGGAGGTGCGCACCGCTCCCGCCGACGACATCACGCTGTCCACCGCCTCGGGCCGCGACAGCGCGTACATCGCCGTCCACATGGCCAGGGGGACGCCGTACCAGGCGTATTTCACGGCCGCGGAGCGGATCTTCACGGCGCACGAGGGGCGCCCGCACTGGGGCAAGGTGCACACGCGCGACGCCGAGTACTTCGACGGCGTCTACCCGCGCTTCGGCGAGTTCACCGCGCTCCGGGACCGTCTCGATCCCGACCGCCGGTTCCAGAACGACTACTTGCGACGGGTCCTGGGGGCATAACAGGGCGGTCACCGGACATACGCACGAAGCCAATAGCTCCGTTTCTGGTGATTCCGTGAACTACACCACCTCCAAGATCCCCAAAACCCCTCAACGAACGGCCGGACAGCGTTTCTTGAACGAAGTTGAGTGGCGCGCCAATCCACGCACGTGGCCCAAATGGAGTACTGTTGCGAGCCCTGGGTCCGGTCTCCCGCCAGGGCGTCCGTGGCCTTCAAGGGCGGTCGGGAGGGGGCCAGTTGCACAGGGTGACGGAGTTGGTCACTTAGCGTTGCGAATAGGTAACCGTGCCATAACGGCGTTCCAGGGCCCATGCCCGACACGCCGGGCAACTCGGCAAGGTTGTGGCAGGCTGCACCCGGGCAGGCCACACTCGACTAGCGGAAGCAGCGACGCACGTGACGTCGGCAGGCACCACCCGGGAGGTTCCCATGCCCGAACTGCGTGTCGTGGCCGTCTCCAATGACGGCACACGGCTGGTGCTGAAGGCTGCCGACTCAACGGAGTACACGCTTCCGATCGACGAGCGGCTGCGCGCAGCGGTGCGCGGCGACCGTCCGCGCCTCGGCCAGATCGAGATCGAGGTCGAAAGCCATCTCCGTCCCCGCGACATCCAGGCGCGTATACGCGCGGGTGCCACCGCGGAAGAGGTAGCCCAGCTCGCAGGTATCCCCGTAGACCGTGTACGGCGCTTCGAGGGCCCCGTGCTCGCCGAGCGCGCCTTCATGGCCGAACGAGCCCGCAAGACCCCGGTCCGCCGGCCCGGCGAGAACGCCGGACCGCAGCTCGGCGAGGCCGTGCAGGAGCGGCTGTTGCTGCGCGGCGCCGAGAAGGACACCGTCCAGTGGGACTCGTGGCGTCGTGACGACGGCACGTGGGAAGTGCTGCTGGTCTACTGCGTCGCGGGCGAACCGCACTCGGCGAGCTGGACCTACGACCCGCCCCGGCGGCTCGTCCAGGCCGTCGACGAGGAGGCACGCTCGCTGATCGGCGAGTCCGAGGACCTCGGCGCGCCGGAGCCCAGCTTTCCGTTCGTGCCGCGTATCGCACGGCTGCCGCGCGACCGTCCGCTGGACCGCGCCCTCGACCGGCCGAGCCTGCCCCCGGCCGAGCCCGTCGTCGAGGAGGTCGTCGGTGAACGGGACTCGCTGACCAGCCTGTTGGAGGCCGTGCCGAGTTTCCGGGGCGACATGGTCGTACCGGAGCGGCCGTCCGAGACGGCGAGCATCGAGGAACCTGCCGCCCTCGAGGAGGAGTCCGAGGTCGAGGAGCCGCCGGCTCCCGCGGCCTCGGCCGGTTCCGCCTACGCGGACGTCCTCATGCCGCGTTCGGTGGCCAGCCACCGCGACCGCCTGATCGGGGCGACCGACCGCCAGGCCGAGGCGGACGGCGTCCGCCCGGGCCGCAGAGCGGCCGTGCCGAGCTGGGACGAGATCGTGTTCGGCACACGGCGCAAGAAGCAGGAGTAGTCGGTTCTACGGCTGTGAGGGCCCGCCTCTGACGGAGGCGGGCCCTTTCGCCGTGGGCCTACTGGGGATCCGGGCCCACCGCGACCGGTCGCTCCGGATCCGAGGACCACTCGGACCAGGAACCGACGTACAGCGCGGCCGGGACGCCCGCGACCGCCAGCGCCAGTACCTCGTGGGCGCCGGAGACTCCGGAGCCGCAGTAGACACCGACCTGGGTGCCGTCGGTGGCGCCGAGGGACTTGAAGCGGGCGTGCAGCTCCTCCGCGGGCAGGAAGCGGCCGTCGGGGCCGACGTTGTCCGTGGTGGGCGCGGAGCGTGCGCCCGGGATGTGGCCGCCGACGCGGTCGATCGGCTCCACCTCGCCGCGGTACCGCTCCCCCGCGCGCGCGTCCAGCAGCACCCCCGCGCGGGCCAGCGCGGCGGCCTCGTCGGCGTCGAGCAGACCGGCCTCCGCGGGCACCGGCTGGAAGTCGCCCTCGACGCGGGCGGGTCCCGGCAGGGAGGACTGCAGCGGCCCCTCCCAGGACGTCAACCCGCCGTCGAGGACTCGCACGTCCGGGTGACCTGTCCAGCGCAGCAGCCACCACGCGCGGGCGGCCGCCCAGCCCTGTCCGCCGTCGTACACGACCACCGGCCGCGCCGAGGAGACACCCGCCCGGCGCATCGCGGCACCGAACTCCGCGAGGTCGGGCAGCGGGTGCCGGCCGCCGGTGCCGGCCGGTCCGGCCAACTCCCGGTCCAGGTCGACGTAGACCGCGCCCGGGAGGTGCCCGGCCGCGTACTCGGCCCGGCCGTCGAAGGGCGGCTCGCCGGCCGCCTTGGCCACGCTCAGCTGCCAGCGGACGTCGAGCAGGACGGGCGGGTTCGGGCCGGCGAGGTCGCTCGCGAGTTGGGATGCGGAGATGATGGCGTTCATGGCCACCATCCTCGCGCACGGGGTGGCCGCGTCGTCCAGGTCCGGCTACTCTGCTCCGCCGGACAGGCCCGGTCACGCGGCGTACGGGAACGGGCACATGCTGTACAGCGGATCGACATCCGTCGGCCATCGCGTGGCAAGGGTCAGCCAGCCGCGCGGCAGGCACCCTCCCGGCACGGGAGACCTCGCGGCGGCGCGCCCGGAGCGCGCGGCGCCGCGGCTGGTGCGAGCATCGGCACGGAGGTCCGGACAGCGAACACGACACGGCCACCGCGAGGGGCCGAGGAGAGAGTGACGATGACCGAGGCAAGGGGGTCGGCCGCCCCGCCCGCTCGGCACACGCCCGGTACACCCTGCTGGGTGAGTCTGATGGTGCACGGGATGGCCGCGACCCAGGAGTTCTACGGATCGCTCTTCGGCTGGGAGTTCGTGCCGGGCCCGCAGCAGCTCGGGCCCTATGTCCGGGCCCTGCTGGGCGGCCAGGAGGTCGCCGGGATCGGCCAGCTGCCGCCGGACCGCCATCTGCCGATCGCCTGGACGCCCTACCTCGCCTCGGACGACATCGACCTGACGGCCGAGTCGGTACGGTTGTGCGGCGGCACGGTGGGGGTGGGTCCGCTGGACGCCGGGGACGCCGGACGGCTGGTGATCGGCTCGGACCCGTCCGGCGCCGTCTTCGGCGTGTGGCAGGCGGCGGCGCACCTGGGCACCTCCGTCGCGGGCGTACCGGGCACTCCCGCCTGGCACGAGCTGCTCACCCTCGAGACGGTAGGCGTCACCAAGTTCTACGAGACGGTGTTCGGTTACGAGGGGGAGCCGGTGGTCTCCGCCGACTTCGACTACGTCACCCTCCACGCCGGGGGCCGCCCCGTGGCCGGCCTCCACGGTGTCGGGCACGCCCTCCCCCGCGACCGGGGGCCGCACTGGATGACGTACTTCGAGGTGGCCGACGCGACCGCCGCCGCCCGCCTCCTCACCGACCTGGGAGGCCATGTGCTGCGCCCGCCGCACGACAGCCCGCACGGCAGGGTGGCGACGGTGGCGGATCCGGAGGGGGCGCGTTTCTCCCTGATCGAGAACCCGCACTGAGGTCCTCTGGGCTCGAGAACCCGCGCTGAGGCCCTTCGGGCCGCCGACGGCCTCGGGTCAGAAGCCCGCGCCGGCCGACGGGACCGGCAGGACGTCCGGGGACAGTGCGGCCGCGCGTGCCGTGCCCGCGGTCATACGGCGGCGGTGGTGGCGGCGGCACAGGACCTCGTAGCCGATGTCGTCGGCCTGGTTGACGTCGCCGACGACCACCTGGGCGCCCTCGACGACCATCTCACCGCCCACCGTACGGGCGTTGTGCGTGGCCCGGGCGCCGCACCAGCACAGGGCCTCGACCTGGAGGACCTCGACCCGGTCGGCCAGTTCCACCAGGCGCTGGGAGCCGGGGAACAGCTTGGAGCGGAAGTCCGTGGTGATGCCGAAGGCGTAGACGTCGAGGTCCAGGTCGTCGACGACGCGGGCGAGTTGGTCGATCTGCTCCGGCACCAGGAACTGCGCCTCGTCCGCGATCACGTAGTCCGCGCGGCCGCCCTGGGAAAGGTGGTCGACGAGGTAGGCGTACAGGTCCTGGCCGTCCTCGACCTCGACCGCGTCCGTGACCAGACCGAGGCGCGAGGACAGCTTGCCCTCGCCGGCCCGGTCGTCCCGGGTGAAGATGATGCCCGTCAGGCCACGCGCCGAACGGTTGTGCTCGATCTGGAGAGCCAGCGTGGACTTCCCGCAGTCCATGGTTCCGGAGAAGAACACCAGCTCGGGCATGGGTGGTCGAGCACCTTTCGGTTTCTGCGGCGGAAGGGGCCGGATCGGCTTCAGGAGCGTACTTCGAGCAGCGGGACGAGCTGCTCGGCGGGGGTCATCGAACCGTGGTTGCCGACCATCGCCGACTCCTTCGGCTCCCGCTCGGAGGCGATGAGCAGTACGTCGTCACGGGCGGCGGCGACCACGTCGCCGATCCGGTCGTACACCCGCTCGTCGAACTGGTCCGGCGGCCCGAACCAGCCCGCCGCGATGGCCTCGTCCCGGGAGGCGACCCAGAACTGCTCGCCGAGGACTTCGCGCCAGCAGGTCAGCACATCGCCTGCGGCGCCGGGTACCGCGTAGACATGGCGAGCCCGGCCCTCGCCGCCCAGCAGGGCGACCCCGGCGCGCAGTTCCCAGTCCTCGTCGAAGTCGATGCGGTGCTGTTCGTCGAAGGGGATGTCGACCATGCCGTGGTCGGCGGTGACGTACAGCGCGCTGTTCGGGGGCAGTTGCTCGGCGAGGCGCTGAACGAGGCGGTCGACGTACATCAGCTGGCCGCGCCAGGTGTCGGAGTCGACGCCGAAGCGGTGTCCCGCGCCGTCCACCTCGGCGTAGTACGTGTAGACCAACGAGCGGTCTCCGGCGGCGAGTTGCTCGGCCGCGAGGTCCATTCGCTCCTCGCCGGACAGCCTCCCGTGGAACGTGCCGCCGCTGAGCGCGACCTTGGTCAGCGGGGTGTTCTGGAAGGTGGGCGAGGAGACCTGGGCGGCGTGCACCCCGGCCCGGTCGGCGAGTTGGAAGACGGTGGGGTACGGCTGCCACGCCTGCGGCTTGGTCCACGGCTGCCAGCGCAGCTGGTTCATCAGCTCGCCGGTGGCCGGGTTGCGCACGGTGTAGCCGGGCAGGCCGTGGGCGCCGGGCGGGCGGCCGGTGCCGACGGAGGCGAGGGAGGTCGCGGTGGTCGCTGGGTAGCCGGTGGTCAGGGGGCGGCCGGTGCCGCCGCGCGAGCTGGCCAGCAGGGAGGTCATGAAGGGTGCCTCGTCCGGGTGCGCCCTCAGCTGCTCCCAGCCGAGGCCGTCGATCAGGAACACGCAGTTCCGGTCGGCGGGGGTGAGCTCCTGGATCGCGGCGGTCGTACCGGGTACGGCCATGCCTGCGGCCAGGGTCGGCAGCAGGTCGGCGAGGGACCCGGTGCCGTACTCGGGGACGGGGGCGGTGTCGAGGGCCAGGGGTTCCGGGTGGTCCCAGGCGGAGGGGGGCTGCACCATCAGCGGGTGACGTCCGCGGTCGCTTCGGAGATGGCCTGCGCGAAGGCGAGCGTCTGGCGCACGGTGTCCGGGCCGTCCCCTGCCTCGCTGACGCGCAGGCTGAGGTCGTCCGCCGTGGAGCTGCCGGTGTAGCCGTGGTCCGCCTCGCAGTTGGGGTCGCCGCAGGCGGCGGGCTCCAGGTCGATGCGGGAGACGGCGCCCCAGCCGATGGTCAGCACGACCTCGCGGGGCAGGGTGCCCGGCTGGTACTGCTCCGGGTTCGCGACGACCCTGCTGACCACGACCGACGAGATCCGGCCGAGCTTCACGGACTCGGTGGAGGTGGTGGCGTACGGCGTCGGCGACGTGCTGTCCGCGGCCTGCTCGTCGGTGTGGCTGACGATGAAGCGGTTCTCGGTGAGGACGAGCACGGTCACGTGCCGCCGCACCTCGTTCTGGTCGAACGTCGTCTCCTGGTGGACCAGGTACGACCGGATGGGCTCGCCGCCCACAGCGGCCTCCACCGCCTCGGCCACGAGGGCCGGGTAGTAGCCGCTGCGCTCGATCGCCGCACGCAGCCCCTGGGTCGTCGTACTGGTCTTGGCCATGACGTCCATCCTACGGTGGACCACTGACTGCGAGGCACCGCTCGCCCCCGCTCAGTACGCGGGAAGTGTCCGCGGGCCGAGGTCGTCGCGGGCGGGCGGCGGCGCGAGCCGTACGGAGGCGCCGAGGACGCTCAGGCCGCGCGGGGCGACGACGACCGGCTCCAGGGTGACCGCGACGACCTCGGGATGGTCGTCGACCAGCCGGGACACCCGCAGCAGGAGTTCCTCCAGTGCCGGTGTGTCGACCGGGGTGGAACCGCGCCAGCCGAAGAGGAGCGGCGCGGTCCGGATGGAGCGGACGAGGCTCGTCGCCTCCCGGTCGGTGACCGGAATGAGCCGGTGCGCGGTGTCCCCGAGCAGCTGCGAGGCTGCCCCGGCGAGCCCGAAGGACAGCACGGCCCCGGCGGCGGGGTCGATGACGGCCCGGATCACGGTGTCCACCCCGCGCGGGGCCATCCTCTGCACCACGGGACGCAGTTCGTCGGGTGTGCCGAACAGCTCGGTCAGCTCCGAGTACGCCCGCCGCAGCTGCTCCTCGTCCGCGAGATCGAGGCGTACGCCGCCGAGGTCTGCGCGGTGGCGCAGGTGCGGGGCGGTGGCCTTGAGGGCGACCGGGTAGCCGAGGGCGGCGGCTGCCTGGACGGCCGCGTCGGCGGAGGCGGCGGGCAGGGCGCGGTGGGCCTCGATGCCGTACGTGGCTAGCAGCTCGCAGGTCTCCTCGGTGCCGAGGGTGAGGCCCTGCCCGCGCGTGAGCAGTGCGTCGATCAGGGCGGCGGCGCCCTTCTGGTCGACGTTCTCGTACTCGGGCACCTTGCCGGGTTCGACGGCCTCCCGGCGCCACTGGGCGTACTGCACGGCATCGGCCAGGGCCCGCACCGCACGCTCGGCGGCGGGATAGGCGGGGATGAGGCGGTCGCTGCTCCCGGGAGCGGGCGGTTCTGCGGGGCCCGGCGTGGCGCGCAGCCGGTCCAGGGCACGGAAGGGGTGGTCGGCGCGGATCTTCGGCGGGCCCGCGGCCGCCTGGGGTGCGGTGCTGGTCGCCGCCGACAGGGCCTCCGCGAGGCCGCCGAGCTCGACGTGGACCACGAGGACCGGCTTGCCCGGGACCTGCTCCGCCGCGGACCTGAGTGCCTCGGCGAGGGCGGCGTCGCCGGCGGACCCCTCGCCGACGGCCGGGATGGCCGTCACGATCACCGCGTCGTACGCGTCGTCGGCCAACGCGCGCGCGAGGGCCGCGTGGAAGTCCTCCGGCGCGGCCGCCGTGGTCAGGTCCAGCGGGGTCGACGGCCGCAGGCCCTCGGCCACGCACGCGTCGTAGGTGAGCAGGCCGAGCGATTCGGAGTTGCCGAGGATCGCCACCCTGGGTCCGGTGGGCAGCGGCTGGCGGGCCAGCAGGAGGCCGGTGTCCACGAGTTCGGTGATGGTGTCCACGCGGATCACCCCGGCCTGCCTGAGCAGCGCGGACACCGTCGCGTGCGGCAGGCGCGTGGCGCGGACGGCGTGGCCCTGCGGGGCGGTGCCCGAACCCTGTACGACGACCAGGGGCTTCGCCGCCGCCGTACGCCTGGCGAGGCGGGTGAACTTGCGGGGGTTGCCGATGGACTCCAGGTACATGAGGACGACGTCGGTGTCCGGGTCGTCGTACCAGTACTGAAGGACGTCGTTGCCGGAGACGTCCGCGCGGTTGCCGGAGGAGACGAAGGTGGAGACGCCGGTCACGCCGGTGACGCCGCCGCCGCGCCGGTGCAGCCGGGAGAGCAGGGCGATGCCGATGGCCCCGGACTGGGCGAACAGGCCGATCCGGCCGGGGCGGGGCGCCTCGGGGGCCAGCGAGGCGTTGAGTCGGACGTCCGGGGAGGTGTTGATGACGCCGAAGGCGTTCGGGCCGATGATCCGCATGCCGTATGCGCGCGCGTGGCGCACGAGTTCACGCTGGCGCTCGCGTCCTTCGGGGCCGCTCTCGGCGTACCCGGCGGAGAGCACGACGAGTCCCTGCACGCCATGGGCACCGCACTCGGCGACGACCTCGGGGACGTGCTCGGCCGGTACGGCGACGACCGCGAGGTCGACGGGGCCGTCGATGTCCCGCACCGAGCGGTGTGCCGGGATCCCGTCGAGCTCCTTCTGCTCTTCGGGGAACGCCTTGTTCACGGCGTACAGGCGGCCGTTGAAGCCGTGGTCCCGGATGTTGGCGAGCACGCTGCGGCCCACACCGCCGGGGCTGCGGCCGACGCCCACGACGGCGACGGAACCGGGGGTGAGCAGCCGCTGTACGGACCGCGACTCGGCGCGCTGCTCGCGCGCGTACTGCACGGCGAGCGAGCGGTCGGTGGGCTCCAGGTCGAACTCCAGGCGTACGACGCCGTCCTCGAAGCTGCGCTTCTGGGTGTACCCGGCGTCGGTGAACACCTTGATCATCTTGACGTTGGCGGGCAGCACCTCGGCGGCGAAGCGCCGGATGCCGCGCTCGCGGGCGACGGCCCCGATGTGCTCGAGAAGGGCGGAGGCCACGCCGCGCCCCTGGTGGGCGTCCTGGACGAGGAAGGCGACCTCGGCCTCGTCGGCGGGGGCGGAGGCGGCCATCCCGTCGGCTCCGATGCGGTCGTAGCGTACGGTGGCGATGAACTCGCCGCCGACCGTGGCGGCGAGCCCCACCCGGTCCACAAAGTCGTGGTGCGTGAAGCGGTGGACGTCCTTGGCGGACAGGCGAGGGTAGGGCGCGAAGAAGCGGTAGTACTTCGACTCGTCCGAGACCTGCTCGTAGAAGCTGACCAGGCGATCGGCGTCGTCGACGGTGATGGGCCTGATGCGCGCGGTGCCGCCGTCGCGCAGCACCACGTCGGCCTCCCAGTGGGCGGGGTACTCGTGCCGGTCCGACGCGCTCTGCATGGGCCCCAGAGTACGGCTCGCGTACGACAACGGCGCGAGGCAGTCTGTGGAGAACGCGCGAGAACGCGCAAGGACGGAAGTCGGGCCGAGGCCGCGGTCCGACGTCTCACCCCGGAGGGACTCCAGGTCCGTTCCGGAGACGCTTCACGTGTGGGAAACTGGTCTAGACAACCCTGAACACCGAAGGGCAGCATCACATGGCTGAGCGCCGCGTCAACGTCGGCTGGGCCGAGGGCCTCCACGCCCGCCCCGCTTCCATCTTCGTCCGGGCCACCACGGCCGCAGGTATCCCGGTGACGATCGCCAAGGCCGACGGCAACCCCGTCAACGCGGCCTCCATGCTGGCCGTTCTCGGCCTGGGCGCGCAGGGCGGCGAGGAGATCGTCCTCGCCTCCGACGCCGAGGGCGCGGACGCGGCCCTCGACCGGCTCGCGAAGCTGGTCGCCGAGGGTCTCGAGGAGCTTCCCGAGACCGTCTGAGCAAAGGTGCCCTGAAAAGCATCGAAGGGCTCGTCCGAATTATCGGGCGGGCCCTTCGCATTTCCCTTCCGCGGGCAGCAGAAATAGTCCCCCGCGAATTACTCCCTCTTTGTATACGGTGCCCGTGTTAATGCCGCACACCCGTCACGTTTACAGGATGTTGCGAGGTCCTCACACGGTCCGCGCGGTCCTGCCCGGAAACGAACCGCAGCCGGTGCACCGCGCCCGAGCGCTCGGTGTGCAGCGCCGTGATCGCCCGCGCGCGCTCGCCGTCCCCGCGTGCCACCGCGTCCACGATCGCGCCGTGCTCGACCCAGGACTCCACGGGGTCGGCGGGCGCGTCCACGACGTACATCCACGCGATCTTGTGCCGCAGCTGGGTCAGCATCGAGGTCAGCGCCGGGCTGCCGGAGGCTTGCGCGAGCGTCTCGTGGAACCAGCCCCCCAAGGAGCGCAGATCGTCGCTGTTGCCCCGCCTGGCACGCTCCTGGCCCAGCCTGACCAGGCCGCGCAGCACCTTCAGATGGGCCTCGGTGCGCCGCTGGGCGGCCCGGGAGGCGCCGAGCGGTTCCAGGAGCATGCGCATCTCCAGGAGGTCGGCGCCCTCCTGCTCGGTCGGTTCGGCCACGCACGCGCCCGCGTGCCGCCGCGTCACCACGAAGCCCTCGGCCTCCAGGGTGCGCAGGGCCTCGCGGACCGGGACGCGGGAGACCCCGTAGCGGCGGGCGAGCAGTTCCTCGGTGAGCCGGCTCCCGCGCTCGTGGACACCGGCGACGATGTCGTCGCGGATCGCCGTGCATACCGAGTGCGCCGGAATACGCATGTCCGACCTCCGTCTTAATCCCCGTGAAACGTCGCCGATTGACGTGTGTTCAGTGACTCTATTGCAATGAGCGGGAATTTCCGACGGCGGACCGGAATCCAGGGATATTTTTTGGACAACGGGGCGCTGGAAACGACGAAACCCCGGCTCGGAAGAGCCGGGGCCTCGCCAGGATCGCGCGGTGGGTCGTCAGACGTTCACGCCGTGCGAGCGCAGGTACGCGACGGGGTCGATGTCCGAGCCGTACTCGGGGGTGGTGCGCGCCTCGAAGTGCAGGTGCGGCCCGGTGGTGTTGCCGGTCGCGCCGGACAGCCCGATCTGCTGGCCGGGGGTGACCGACTGGCCGACCGAGACGCCGATGGACGACAGGTGGCCGTACTGGGTGTACGTGCCGTCGGCCATCCTGATCACGATGTTGTTGCCGTACGCCCCGCCCCAGCCGGCCTCGACGACGGTGCCGCGGCCGACCGCGTGCACGGAGGTGCCGCTGGCGGCGTGGAAGTCGACACCGGTGTGGCTGCCGGACGACCACAGGGAGCCGCCGCTCTTGTAGCCGGTGGAGATGTAGGAGCCGGAGATCGGGGCGACGAAGGCGTTGAGGCGCTTGCGCTCGGCCTCGCGGGCGGCGCGCTCCTTGGCCTCGCGTATCTCCTTGGCGCGCGCCTCGGCCTTGCGCTTGGCCTCCGCCGCCGCCTTCTTCTGCGCGGCGGCCTGCGCCTGGGCCTCGGCCTGGGCGTCGAGCTGGTCCGCGAGGGAGTCGCCGACGCTGACGACCGGCATCAGGCCGGTCTGCTCGACGGAGTTGTCGGCGGCGAGCGCCGGGGCGGCGAGGGTGCCGATGACGCCGGTGGTGGCGAGGGCCGCGACGCCTGCCGCGCGGGCGGTGGTGCGCTTGATGCGGCTGGGACGACGGTGCTTCCCGGTGGCGCAGGTGAACGCCATGTGGTGGCTGGTCCTTTCCTTCCTTCTCGCCTACCGGGTTAGCTGACGGGTTCGGAGCAGGAAGGTCTCCTACGGACCCCCTCGCGGTGCGCGGGCGTCCGATTCACCCCAGGGACTTGGTGGGTCCCCGGCTCCCCTGGCTCGCGCCATGCGGGGACTCGGCGATGACTGTCCGGTGCCGCGGGCGCGGCTCGGTGCCTGACGGACAGCCCAGAGGACGCTAAGCGGGGCCACTTTCAATCCCCAAACCGATCGGGGTGTTTGTAGCGCATCCCACAGGGCAGACAGGCAACCTCCTGCCCAATTCGGACATCTAAGAGATCTGGGTGTCGAAGGGGCCCTGGCGACACTCGTGTCACCAGGGCCCCTTCGAGTCAGGGTTCGTCTACTCGGCCGTCACGACCTTGACTTCGCCGATGCCGAGGGCCTCGACGGGCTCCTTGATGGCGGCCGCGTCACCGACCAGGATCGTCACCAGCCGGTCCACCGGGAAGGCGTTCACGACCGCGGCGGTGGCCTCGACGGTGCCGGTCGCGGCGAGTTGCTGGTACAGGGTCGCCTGGTAGTCGTCGGGCAGGTGCTGCTCGACCTGGTCGGCCAGTGTGCTCGCGACGGCCGCCGCGGTCTCGTACTTGAGCGGCGCCACACCGACGAGGTTCTGTACGGCGACGTCCCGTTCGGCGTCGGTGAGTCCGCCCTCGGCGAGCGTGCGCAGCACCTTCCACAGGTCGTCCAGCGCGGGACCGGTGTTCGGGGTGTCGACCGAGCCGCTGATGGCGAGCATCGCGGCGCCCGAGCCGTCCGGGGCGGACCTGAGGACCTGGCCGAACGACCGTACGCCGTAGGTGTAGCCCTTCTCCTCGCGCAGGACGCGGTCCAGGCGGGAGGTGAGGGTGCCGCCGAGGCAGTACGTGCCGAGCACCTGCGCGGGCCACACGCGTGCGTGCCGGTCGGCGCCGACGCGGCCGATCAGCAGCTGCGTCTGGACGGCGCCGGGGCGGTCCACGATGACGACCCGGCCGGTGTCGTCGGCGGTCACCGGCGGTACCGGGCGCGGCTGAGCCGTGGAGCCGGTCCAGGAGCCCAGGGTGTCGGCGAGCAGCGCGTCCAGGTCGATGTCGGTGAGGTCGCCGACGACCACGGCGGTCGCGGTGGCGGGCCGCACGTGCTTCTCGTAGAAGGCGCGTACGGCCGCGGAGTCGATGTTCTCGACGGTCTCCCCGGTGCCCTGGCGCGGGCGCGACATGCGCGAGTCCGCCGGGAACAGCTCCCGGGAGAGCTCCTTGGCGGCGCGGCGGGACGGGTTGGCCAGCTCGTGCGGGATCTCGTCGAGGCGGTTGCGGACGAGCCGCTCGACCTCGCTGTCCGCGAACGCGGGTGCCCTGAGCGCGTCGGCGAGCAGTCCGAGCGCCTTGGCGAGGCGGGAGGCGGGCACTTCGAGGCTGAGGCGGACGCCAGGGTGGTCGGCGTGCGCGTCGAGGGTGGCGCCGCAGCGCTCCAGCTCGGCGGCGAACTCCTCGGCGGAGTGCTTGTCGGTGCCCTCGGAGAACGCGCGCGCCATGATCGTGGCGACACCGTCCAGGCCGGCCGGCTCGGCGTCCAGGGGCGCGTCCAGGAGCACCTCGACGGCGACGACCTGCTGGCCGGGGCGGTGGCAGCGCAGCAGGGTGAGGCCGTTGTCCAGCGTCCCGCGCTCGGGGGCGGGGAAGGCCCAGACCTTGGGCTCGCCCGCCTGCGGCTGCGGGTGGAATTCCATCGCGGCGAGCTCGGTCACTTGGCCGCCTCCTCGTTGTCGTCGCTGGCTTCTACGGTCGCCGCGGCTTGCGGGTCCTCGGCGGCTTCCTCGGCGCTGTCGGCGATCTCGGCCGGGGCGGTGGGCTCGTAGACGAGCACCGCGCGGTTGTCGGGGCGCAGCTTGGCCTTGGCGACCTCCCGCACCTCCTCGGCGCTCACCTCCAGGACGCGTTGTACGGCGGTCAGGGCGAGCTGCGGGTCGCCGAACAGGACGGCGAAACGGCACAGTTCGTCGGCGCGGCCCGCGACGGTGCCGAGCCGGTCCAGCCACTCGCGCTCCAACTGGGCCTGGGCGCGCTCCATCTCCTCGGCCGTGGGGCCCTCCTCGGCGAACCGCGCGAGCTCCTCGTCGATGGCGGTCTCGATGACCGGCACCTCGACATCGCCGGAGGTCTTCACGTCGAGCCAGCCCAGCGAGGGCGCACCGGCCAGGCGCAGCAGGCCGAAGCCGGCCGCGACGGCCGTACGGTCGCGCCGTACGAGCCGGTTGTAGAGGCGGGAGGACTCGCCGCCGCCGAGAACGGTCAGGGCGAGGTCGGCCGCGTCCGCCTCGCGGGTCCCGTCGTGCGGCAGCCGGTAGGCGGCCATCAAGGCGCGCGCGGGGACCTCCTCCTCGACGACCTCGCGCAACTGCTCACCGATGATCTCGGGCAGGGAGCCGTCGCGGGGCGCGGGCTTGCCGTCGTGCGAGGGGATGGAGCCGAAGTACCTCTCGATCCAGGCGAGCGTCTGCTCCGGGTCGATGTCGCCGACGACCGACAGGACGGCGTTGTTGGGGGCGTAGTACGTGCGGAAGAACGCGCGCGCGTCCTCCAGCGTGGCCGCGTCCAGATCGGCCATCGAGCCGATCGGGGTGTGGTGGTAGGGGTGGCCCTCCGGGTAGGCGAGCGCGGTCAGCTTCTCGAACGCGGTGCCGTAGGGGACGTTGTCGTAGCGCTGCCTGCGCTCGTTCTTGACGACGTCGCGCTGGTTCTCCATCGACTCGTCGTCGAGGGCGGCCAGGAGCGAGCCCATGCGGTCGGCCTCCAGCCAGAGCGCGAGCTCCAGCTGGTGGGTCGGCATGGTCTCGAAGTAGTTGGTGCGCTCGAAGCTGGTGGTGCCGTTGAGCGAGCCGCCCGCGCCCTGGACGAGCTCGAAGTGCCCGTTGCCGTGCACCTGCTTCGAGCCCTGGAACATCAGGTGCTCGAAAAGGTGAGCAAGGCCGGTACGCCCCTTGACCTCGTGGCGCGAGCCGACGTCGTACCAGAGGCACACCGCCGCGACCGGGGTCAGGTGGTCCTCGGAGAGCACCACGCGCAGGCCGTTGGCCAGGCGGTGCTCGGTCGCTGTCAGGCCCCCGGTGCCTGCCTGGTCTGTGGCCGTGTGACCCATGGGCATGTACGTCCCTTCGATCGCGGTCGCGGTCGTGGAAACCGCGGTTTTCCTGCCGGTCCTGCCACTGTATGCAAGCGTGCGGACCCTCGGTGAAGTTCCCGGGGCGCGTACGCCCACAGCGGATCGCGTAGCCTGCGGGCAACCGTGAGCGGGGCGCTGTGCGATCGCCGGGCCGGGTGGCTCGGTGGCCGCCGGGCAGGGCGGCTCAGCCGGGCCCTGGCCCGGACTGTCAGTGCCGCGGTCCACAATGGTCCGCGTCAGATCCCGTTCACGCTTCAGCAAGAGTGAGCCAAAGGGTCGACGTGAGCGACCCGTAGGCGAGCGACCAGGAAAGAGGAGCCGGCAGCGATGGCCCGCCGCAGCACGAAGACCCCGCCGCCCGACGACTCGTACGAGGAGCGGATCCTCGACATCGACGTCGTGGACGAGATGAAGGGCTCGTACCTCGAGTACGCGTACTCGGTCATCTACTCCCGCGCGCTCCCCGACGCCCGCGACGGCCTCAAGCCGGTGCACCGACGCATCGTCTACCAGATGAACGAGATGGGCCTGCGCCCCGACCGCGGCTATGTGAAGTGCGCCCGCGTGGTCGGCGAGGTCATGGGTAAGTTGCACCCGCACGGCGACGCGTCAATCTACGACGCCCTCGTGCGCATGGCCCAGCCCTTCTCGATGAGCGTGCCGCTGGTCGACGGCCACGGCAACTTCGGTTCGCTGGGCAACGACGACCCGCCGGCCGCCATGCGGTACACCGAGTGCCGCGCGGCCGAGGCCGCGAGCCTGATGACGGAGTCCATCGACGAGGACACCGTCGACTTCGCGCCGAACTACGACGGCCAGGAGCAGGAGCCGGGCGCGCTGCCCGCCGCCTTCCCCAACCTTCTGGTGAACGGCTCCTCGGGCATCGCGGTCGGCATGGCCACCAACATGGCGCCGCACAACCTCACCGAGGTCATCGCGGCCGCCCGCCACCTGATCCGCTACCCGAACGCGGATCTGGACGCCCTGATGAAGCACATCCCGGGCCCCGACCTGCCCACCGGCGGCCGGATCGTCGGTCTCTCCGGCATCCGGGACGCCTACGAGACGGGCCGCGGCACCTTCAAGATCCGCGCGACGGTCTCGGTGGAGACGGTGACGGCCCGCCGCAAGGGCCTGGTCGTCACCGAGCTGCCGTTCACGGTCGGCCCGGAGAAGGTGATCGCCAAGATCAAGGACCTGGTCGGCTCGAAGAAGCTCCAGGGCATCGCCGACGTCAAGGACCTCACCGACCGCGCGCACGGCCTGCGTCTGGTCATCGAGATCAAGAACGGCTTCGTGCCGGAGGCGGTCCTCGAGCAGCTCTACAAGCTGACGCCGATGGAGGAGTCCTTCGGCGTCAACAACGTCGCGCTGGTGGACGGGCAGCCCCTCACCCTGGGCCTCAAGGAGCTCCTGGAGGTCTACCTCGACCACCGCTTCGAAGTGGTGCGCCGCCGCAGCGAGTTCCGTCGCACCAAGCGGCGCGACCGGCTGCACCTGGTCGAGGGCCTGCTCACCGCCCTGGTCGACATCGACGAGGTCATCCGCATCATCCGCTCCAGCGACAACTCCGCGCAGGCGAAGGAGCGCCTGATCGAGCGCTTCTCGCTGAGCGAGATCCAGACGCAGTACATCCTGGACACGCCCCTGCGGCGCCTGACCAGGTTCGACCGCATCGAGCTGGAGTCGGAGAAGGAGCGGCTCGAAGCGGAGATCGCGGAGCTGACCCGGATCCTGGAGTCGGACGCCGAGCTGCGCAAGCTGGTCTCCGCCGAGCTGGCCGCTGTCGCCAAGAAGTACGGCACCGAGCGGCGTACGGTCCTGCTGGAGGCCGGAGCGACGGCCCCCGTGGCCGCGGTGCCGCTCCAGGTGGCGGACGACCCGTGCCGGGTGCTGCTGTCCTCGACGGGGCTGCTGGCCCGTACGGCGAACGGCGAGCCGTTCCCGGAGGAGGCCGGCGGCAAGCGCGCCACGCACGACGTGATCGTCTCCGCGGTGCCGGCCACCGCGCGGGGCGAGATCGGCGCGGTGACGTCGTCCGGCCGCCTTCTCCGCCTGAACGTCATCGACCTGCCGCAGCTCCCCGAGTCGGCCTCGAACCTCTCGGGCGGCGCCCCGCTGACGGAGTTCCTCTCCCTGGAGGACGACGAGACGCTGGTCTGCCTCACCACACTGGACGAGTCCTCGCCCGGTCTGGCACTCGGCACCGAACAGGGCGTCGTCAAGCGCGTGGTCCCCGACTACCCGTCCAACAAGGACGAGTTGGAGGTCATCACGCTCAAGGAGGGCGACCGGATCGTCGGCGCGGTGGAACTGCGCACCGGCGACGAGGACCTGGTCTTCATCACCGACGACGCCCAACTGCTGCGCTACCAGGCCGCTCAGGTCCGCCCGCAGGGCCGTCCGGCGGGCGGTATGACGGGCATCAAGCTCACCGAGGGCGCGAAGGTCATCTCCTTCACCGCGGTCGACCCGGCGGTGGACGCGGTCGTCTTCACGGTCGCCGGCTCGCGCGGCACGCTGGACGACTCGGTCCAGACGACGGCCAAGCTCACCCCGTTCGACCAGTACCCGCGCAAGGGCCGCGCCACGGGCGGCGTCCGCTGCCAGCGGTTCCTGAAGGGCGAGGACTGCCTGTCCCTGGCCTGGGCGGGCGCAGTCCCAACCCGAGCCGCACAGAAGAACGGCACTCCGGTCGACCTCCCGGAGATCGACCCGCGCCGTGACGGCTCGGGCGTGTCGCTGGCGAAGACGGTGTCGGTGGTGGCGGGGCCGGTCTAGGCCGGTTCCTCGGGGTCCTCCTCGGTGCCCTGTACGTAACGCAGGACGCCCCACATGCCGGCCTCGTCGGCGTGCGGGGCGTTTCGCTGATCCGCCTTGCACGCCTCCAGCTCCTTGCCGAGGGCGGGGGTGTCGATGCCGGAGCCGATGAGGACGAGCTGGGTGCGACGGGGGTCGCCGGGCGGCCACGCCTCCGGGTAGAACCGCAGAAACCGCCCCACGGCATGTACGGCGTAACGGTTGCGGACGTCGTACGGCCCGAAGTCGAGGTATCCCTTGATCCGGTAGAGCCCCTCGGGTCGGCTGTCCAGCAGGCCCACGAGCCGACGTGGGTCGAGGGGCGTGTCCGAGATGAAGGACAGGCTGTCGTAGGCGGAGTGCAGATGCCCGCCGTGGTCGTGGTCGCGGCCGTCGTGATCGTTCTGGCCGCGGTCGTCGTGGTCGTGCAGGTCGTCGAAGGAGAGCTGTCCGACGCGCTCCTCGCTGGGGCGGCAGTCGAAGAGGAACTCGGGGTCGATGCGGCCATAGGTGGCGGGGACGACGGCGGCGCGGTCGACGAGAGATCGGACGACCGCCAGGACGCGCTCGGCGTCCTGGGGAGCCGCCCGGTCGAGCTTGTTGACCACGACGAGGTCGGCGAGGCCGACATGCCGGCCGAGCTCGGGGTGTCTGGCGCGGGTGTCGTCGAACTCGGCGGCGTCGACGACCTCGACGAGGCCGCCGTAGACGATGCGGGGTTGCTCGCTGGCGAGCACCATGCGGACGAGTTCCTGCGGCTCGGCGAGTCCGCTGGCCTCGATGACGATGACGTCGATGCGGGTGTCGGGCTGGGCGAGCCGCGCGAGATAGCCGTCGAGCTCACTGACGTCGACGGCACAGCACAGGCAGCCGTTGCCGAGGGAGACGGTGGAGTCGCCGAGCGCGCCCGCCACGGCCATCGCGTCGATCTCGATCGCCCCGAAGTCGTTGACGATGGCTCCGATACGGCTGCCGCCGCTGCGGTGGAGGAGATGATTGAGGAGCGTGGTCTTGCCGGATCCGAGGAAGCCGGCCAGGACGACGACCGGGATCTGCTGCAGGCCGGAACTCGCCCCTGAGCTGGTGCTCGGATTCGGGCTCGGTTGGCTCAACGTGCGACCTCTCTCACGCCGACGCGTGCGCCGGCTCACGGAAGCGGTGCACGAACGAAGATTGAATGCCGCCCCAGGATACGAGCCGCAGGAATCGCGCCGAAGTGAACGATTGTTAGCAGCACTTGCGGGGCAGACGTTGGGCATGACGCCGGAGTGTGCGACCCTCGCTTCCCTCCGTGCGCCTCCTCTCCGCCTCCCCGCCGACCAGAGCCGCTCGGCACTCTGGGAGACGGCAAGCGCCGCCCACCGCTCGCCGGTCCCCGACAGTCGACCCGCACCCCGACGACCGGCGGACGGCCGCCTGATTCGGGGGTTGACATGGCCACACGGAGTTTTGGGATACGCGGATTGCGCTCCGCCGCCACGGCCGGCCTGGGCATGGTGACAGGCGCTCTCGTCGCCATGGCGGCGCAGCGACAGGCGCTCGAGGCGATGCAGGAACGTCTGGAGCATCTGGAACGGCAGGCACGGAGGCAGCAGCACGCCAACCTGGCCCGGCAGCAGCGCCAGCACTGGGAGCTGTTGAGCAAGGCGATCGACGATTCCGAACTCGCCGAAGTGCTGGACATCTTCGAGCGGCCCGTCACTCCTGAGAGGCGTCGGCAGTACCTCTTCGCCAATGCCCTGTACACGAACCTGCTCTGCTACTACCGCATCGGCAACATGGGCAGGGAGGAGTTCTTCAAGCACGTCCGGGGCATATTTCAGAACCCGATCATGAGGGAGTACTGGTACGCGACACAGCAGCAGCGCGCGAGCCTGACGGGCACCGAGGAGGCCGAACTCGGCAAACTGGTCGACGACCTGCTCCTGCAACTCGAGGAAGCGGACACCGACGAGTGGTGGGTGGTCGGTGAGCCGCCCCCCGAGTAAGCGGAAGGCCAGGCAGGAGCGGTGCCGACCTCGATGGGCCGCCCCTGCCGGCTGCAGGACAACGCGTTCATATGGGATAACGAAAAACGGACCTCAGGCGTCCGGGATATCCGACTTCGCCCTGACCAGGGTTTCCCGAGTGATCACAACAATGCGCTCATAGTCGGCACGCGCGGCGTCGGCAGGAAGTTGATCATCAAGGGAATCGGTCGCGTCGGTGCCGATGACGGCGAAATTTCCATCTGCCAACTCGAAGATGTCGGGACATGTCCCGCCACCGGTGCTACCTCGAAAGCGCGGAGCGACGCCAAGGCGGCGGATGATCTGACTCACTGTTGAATTCCCTCTGTTCTCAAGGCGCAAGCGGGCCCACGCCCGCTGCCGCGCGACGCGCAAGATCAAGATGGCATTATCCAGGCCCACCGCCCGGCCACCGCCCGCCACACACGTCGCCGAACGGCCCGCACCCCAACGGACGCAACCACGCTCGCGGGCCTTTTTACCACTCGACGGAGTGAGGCCACCCAAGCCCCGAGGAAACATCCGCAAGAGTGACAGATCGAAACGAAGAATCGACGATCAGCCCCGTATAGGGCAATTGTGACGTTCAGTCGACGGGAACCGCCTCCGGCGCGAGAGGCCCCACATACCGCGCCACCGGCCGGATGATCTTCGAGTCCAACGCCTGCTCAAGAATGTTGGCGCTCCACCCCACCACCCGCGCCGCCGCGAACGTAGGCGTGAACATCTCGCGCGGCAGTCCGCACAGCTCCATGACCACGCCCGCGTAGTACTCGACGTTGGTGTGCAGTTCCCGCCCCGGCTTCAGCTCGGTGAGGATCGCCTCGACATGGCGCTCCACCTCGACGGCGAAGTCCACTCGGGGCCCGCCGAACCGTTGGGCGACCTCCCGGAGCATCCGGGAACGCGGATCCTCCGTGCGGTAGATCGCGTGGCCGAAGCCCATGATCCGCTCGCCGGCGAGCACACGCTCACGGATCCAGGGGTCGATACGGTCGGGCGTGCCGATCGCGTCCAGGGTGTCCAGAGCCCGGCTTGGCGCCCCACCGTGCAGCGGCCCCGACAGAGCCCCTACGGCCCCCACAAGACACGCCACCACATCCGCCCCCGTCGACGCGATGACCCGTGCCGTAAAGGTTGATGCATTGAAGCCGTGATCAATGGTTGAGATCAAGTACTGCTCGACCGCGCGGGCCCGCTGCGGCTCCGGCTCCGCACCCGTCAGCATGTAGAGGTAGTTCGCCGCGTACGAGAGATCCTCACGCGGCTCCACCGGATCGAGCCCCTTGCCCAGTCGGTGCAGCGCGGTGAGCAGTGTCGGCACCGCCGCGGCGGCCACGAGCGTGTCCCTCCGCCGCTGGTCCGGGTCGATGTCGTACACCGGCCGGAACCCCTTCGCCGCACCGAGCAGCGACAACGCGGTGCGCATACCGGCCAGTGGCCCCGACCGCCCGCTCGCCGCCGCGATCGCCGGCAGCGCCGCCCGCACCTCGTCCGGCAGCCGCCGCGACGCCGCGGTCTCGGCGCGGAAGGCCACGACCTGCGCGGCGTCCGGCAGTTCGCCGTGCACCAGGAGATGCCAGACGTCCTCGAAGCCGCGGGTCTGCGCGAGCTCGACGGCCGAGTACTGGCGGTAGTGATAGAACCCCTCCCGCCCCCGGACGTCCCCGATCTCGGTGTCGGTGACGACGACTCCGGCGAGTCCTCGCGGTACGTCGACGAGTGTGGTTGCGGACCTGTTGACCGACATGATTCCTCCCTGGACTTGATTCGACTGTCCATGGTTGACTCCATTCGCTGTCAATATTGATTGAATCAACATGCAACGATCAACCCACCCGGCTGCGGATACGGTGACCTCTTATGCGCGATCAAGACCCCCTCCCGGGCCCCGCCGAACACCGGCTCAGCACCAAGGAGGCCGCCGAACTGCTGGGCGTGAAGCCCGAGACCGTCTACGCCTATGTGAGCCGCGGCCAGCTCAGCAGCCGACGCGTCCCCGGCGGCCGGGGCAGCACCTTCGACGCCAAGGAGGTGGAGACCCTGTCCCGGCGCAACCGCCGGGAGAGCGGCGGGAGTCCAGGCTCCGGCGGCGAACTGTCCGTACGGACCCGCATCACGTTCATCGACCGTGACCGCTACTACTTCCGGGGCGTCGACGCGACCGAACTCGCCGCGCGCCACTCCTACGAAGAGATCGCGGAGTGGCTCTGGACCGGCCACATGCAGGCCGGCATCACCTTCACCGCACCCGACGCCACGGTCGACACGGCCCGCCGCGCGGTGGACGCACTGCCCGAACACACCGGCCCCACCGACCGGTTGCGCGTCGCCGCGATCGCCGCCGCGGCGGCCGACCCACTGCGTTTCGACCTCTCCGAAGAAGCCGTGCTCGGCACCGCACGGACCCTCATCCCCACCCTCGTCGCCGCTCTCCCGCCGGTGGTGCGCGACCGCCGCCGCGACGACGGCCCGCTGGCCCACCGGCTGTGGACGCGCCTCAGTGGCCGCAAGCCCGACGAGGCGTCCGTGCGCGCGCTGGACAGCGCGCTCGGCCTGCTCGTCGACCACGACCTCGCCGCCTCGACCCTCGCGGTACGCGTCGCCGCCTCGGCCCACGCGCACGCCTACGCGGCCGTCTCCGCCGGACTCGGTGTCCTGGAGGGCCCCTTGCACGGCGCGGCCAGCGGGCTCGCCCACAGGCTGCTGCTCGACGTCCTCGACCGTGGCGACGCGGCCCCCGTCATCGCGGAGGAACTGCGGGCCGGCCGTCGCATCCCAGGCCTCGGTCACCGGCTCTACACCGGCGAGGACCCACGCGCGCGTGCCCTGTTCGCCCTCCTGGAGGAGATCCCCCGCGCCGAGCCCGCCCTCCTCGCGGCCCGCGACATCGTGGCGACCACCGCCCGCCACGCCCCCCTGCACGCCAACGTGGACCTGGCCCTCGCCGTACTCACCGCCTCCTCAGGGATGCCGGCCACGGCGGGCGAGACGATCTTCGCCGTCGCCCGTACGGCGGGCTGGATCGCCCACGCGCTGGAGGAGTACGGGGAACGCCCGCTGCGCATGCGCCCGAGCGGCACCTACGTGGGCCCGAAGCCACCGCAACCGCTGCCGTAGCACTGACGCGGACACGGCGGGAAGTCACCGCGCTCCAAGTCAGGTTAGGCTCACCTCTGTGAGTACCTGCTCAACGGTCTCGCAGGACCTCGCCGAGCCCGTTTCCGGAACCGCGGCCACCGCGCGGACCTGGCTGCTGCTGGAGCAGCCCGGCCCCTGGGGCGCCAAGGCGCTCACGTCGAGCCACCTGGACCCCGCGCTGGGCCGCGCCCTGGAGGCCGCGGCGAAGGACACGGGCGTGCGCATCGCGCTCATCCGCCGCCCCGGACGGCACGCCGACAGCGGAGCGCCCACCATCCGGCAGGTGTACGCCGCCCACACGGTGCCCGGCAGCGTGTGGCTGCACAGTGCGACGACCCGCGATCCGAGGGACCTGCTCGGCCTGGACCTGGCCGCACTCGGCAGGGGCGACCACAGCAGCTTCGACGCAGCGCTCGGTGGGCACCCGCACACCGGCGATCCGCTCGCGCTCGTCTGCACCAACGGCAAGCGGGACCGCTGCTGCGCGCTCCTCGGCCGGCCCCTCGCCGCGGAACTGGCCGCCTCGGGCGTCGACGGCGCCTGGGAGGTCACCCATCTGGGTGGTCACCGGTTCTCCCCGACACTGCTCGTCCTGCCGTACGGCTACGCCTACGGCCGCTCGGGGGCCCATGCCGTCAAGGAAGTCCTCCACAGCGTCCAGGAGGGCCGGATCGTGGTCGAGGGGTGCCGCGGCAACTCCGCCTGGGAGCGTCCCGGCCAGGCGGCCGAGCTGGCCGTCCGCAAGGCGGTGCGCGAATACGCGGCCGAGGCCCTGACAGTCGTCCGCACGGACGGTGCGGCCCCGCACTGGGAGGTGACCGTCGCGCACGCGGACGGCCGTCACTGGCGCGTCCTCGTGGCCCAGACCGCGTCCCTGCCACCCCGTCCGGAGAGCTGCGGGGCGTCGGTGCTCGGCTCACCCGCGCGGATGGACGTGGTGGCGGTGCGCGAGCTGAGGGCATCGACGGCATTGGCGGGCTGACCGGAACGGCGGGTCCGTCAACGTATTGATCAAGAGATCCATGCCACACCCCCTGCGGCGGATCCGGTGCCTCCCCGTACCGTCATGGGTATGAGCCGCACTCCCCCCGCCCGCCGCCTGCGCCTCGGACTGCCCCGCCGGGTGTTCTCGCAGGTGCTTCTGATGCAGTTGGCGATCGCCGCGGGAGTCGCGGTACTGGCAACCGGTCTGTTCCTCGCGCCTCTGAGCAACCAGCTCGACGACCAGGCGATGCGCCGTGCGCTGGCCATCGCCCAGACCACCGCCGCGGAGTCGCGGATCGCCGAGCAGGTCAAGGACACGCCCCCGCTGCCCGACGGACCCGTCCAGCAGGAGGCCGAGCGGATCCGCAGGGCGACCGGGGCCCAGTACGTCGTCGTGATGGACTGGCGAGGCGTCCGCTGGTCGCACCCCACCCGCAGCGAGGTGGGCAGGCCCGTCTCGACCGACCCGGGCCAGGCCCTGGCCGGCAAGGAGATCATGCAGATCGACAGCGGCACCCTGGGCCGCACCGCCCGCGGCAAGGTGCCGCTGTACGACAGCGAGCACGACATCGTCGGGGCGGTCTCCGTAGGCATCGCCTACGACAGCGTGCGCGCCCGGCTGATCCACGCGATCCCGGGGCTGTTCGCCTACGCCGGCGGGGCTCTCGCCGTCGGCGCGCTGGCAGCCTGGCTCATCTCCCGGAGAGTCCAGCGGCAGACCCGCGACCTGGCCTTCTCCGACATCTCCGCCCTCCTCGCCGAACGCGAGGCCATGCTGCACGGCATACGGGAAGGCGTCGTCGCCCTGGATCCCGCCGGACGCATCCGCCTGCTCAACGACGAGGCCAGGCGTCTGCTGGGCATCGGCGAGGAGGCCGTCGGCCGCTCCCCCGACCGGGCGCTCGGAGACGGCCGTACGGCAGACGTCCTGGCCGGACGGGTGACAGGCACCGATCTGGTCACCGTCCGCGGCCAGCGGGTGCTGGTCGCCAACCGCATGCCCACCGACGACGGCGGTGCCGTCGCCACCCTGCGCGACCGCACCGAGCTGGAGCAGCTCGGCCGGGAGCTCGACTCGACCCACGGTCTCATCGACGCCCTGCGCGCCCAGGACCACGAGCACGCCAACCGTATGCACACGCTTCTGGGGCTGCTGGAGCTGGAGATGTACGACGACGCCGTGGAGTTCGTCGGAGAGGTCGTCGGCGACCACCGGGCCACCGCGGAGCAGGTCACCGAGAAGATCGAGGACCCGCTGCTCGCCGCCCTGTTGGTGGGCAAGGCGACCGTCGCCGCCGAGCGCGGCGTCGCCCTGTGGGTCTCCGACCGGACCCAGCTGCCGGACCGGCTGGTCGATCCGAGCGGCCTGGTCACGATCGTCGGCAACCTCGTGGACAACGCCCTGGACGCCGTCGCCGGCGCACCGCACGCGCGCGTGGAGGTCGAGCTGCGCACGGAGGGCCGTACCGCCGTCCTCAGGGTGCGGGACACCGGACCCGGAATCCCGGTGGAACAGCGGGAACTGGTCTTCACCGAGGGGTGGTCGACCAAGGAGCCCCCCGCGCACCGGGGACGCGGCCTCGGGCTCTCCCTCGTGCGCAAGCTGGCCGAACGTCAAGGGGGCAGCGCGACCGTCGGCGAGGCCGCTGGTGGAGGCGCGGAGTTCACCGTCGTACTGCCCGACGCACTGGCCGAACCGCAACCCGCTCTCACCGCGTCGGCCACCCAGCAGACGGCCACCGAGGAGGAGTCGTGATGATCGAGGTCCTGGTCGTGGACGACGACACCCGCGTGGCGCGCGTCAACGCCGCCTACGTCGAGAAGGTGCCCGGCTTCCACGTGGCCGGCGAGGCGCACAGCGCCGCGGACGCGCTGCGTCAGCTGGAGAGCCTCCCCCACGTCGACCTGGTCCTCATGGACCACTACCTGCCCGACGAGACGGGTCTGGCGGTCGTCCAGGAGATGCGCCGACGCGGCCACCAGACCGACGTGATCATGGTGACGGCGGCGCGCGACGTGACGACCGTGCAGGCGGCGATGCGTCATGGCGCGCTGCAGTACCTGGTCAAGCCGTTCGCCTTCGCGGGGCTCAGGGCAAGGCTGGAGGCGTACGCCCAACTGCGGCGCACCCTGGACGGCGGCGGCGAGGCGGAACAGGCGGAGGTCGACCGCATCTTCGGTGCCCTCTCCTCGCCCGCGGAGCCCGACCTGCCCAAGGGGCACTCCCCCACCACGGTGGAACTGGTCCGCAGGTCCCTGATGACCGCCGAGGGGCCTCTGTCGGCCCAGGAGATCGCCGACCGGACAGGGGTGAGCCGGCAGACCGCCCAGCGCTATCTGAAGCTCCTGGAGCGCACAGGGCGGGCCAGACTCACCCTCAAGTACGGCGACGCGGGCCGCCCGGAACACCGTTACGTGTGGGCGACCCGCGCGTGAGGTGGCTCAGCCGGCGTTCTGCGCGGCCTTCTCGACGAACTCCTTCGTGTACGTCTTGTCGAGGTCGACGTCCGCGTTCTGGATGTTGGGGTTGAACGCCTTCAGGACCTTCTCGACGGTCTCGGGGCCGTTCTCGGGCATCACGCCGTCCTTGGTGAACATCGGCAGCGTGTTCTTGATGGCCACCGCGTACAGCAGCTTGTTGCCCTGCGAGTAGTCGGCCGGCATCTTGTCGGCGATCTGGGTCGCGCTGTGGGTGGACATCCACTTGAGCGTCTTGACGAATGCATTGGCCAACTTCTGGACGGTGTCCTTGTGGCTGTTGACCCAATCCGTCTGCATGTACAGGCTTGACGACGGATACGGTCCGCCGAGTGCTTCGTCCGAGCCCTGCGGCGTGCGCATGTCCAGGAGGATCTTGCCGGCCTTCTTGTCCAGGATCGTCGCGACGGTCGGGTCGGTCGTCATGCCGCCGTCGATGGAGCCCTGCTGGAGCGCCGAGATGAAGGTCGGTCCGGCGCCGACGGCCACCGGGGTGAAATCGCTGACCTTCACGCCGTTCTTGACCGCGAGGTACTTGGTGAGGAAGTCGGTCGAGGAGCCGAGGCCCGTGACGCCGAGCTTCTTGCCCTTGAAGTCCTTGGCCGAGGTGATGTCACCCGCCGCCTTGTTGGAGACGATCTCCACCTCGCCGGGCGCGTGCGAGAACTGCACCACCGACTCCACGTCCTTGCCCTTGACCTGCAGGTCGAGCGTGTGGTCGTAGAAGCCGACGGCCCCCTGGACCTGGCCGGAGACGAGCGCGGTCTCGGCCTGGACGCCGGCGGGCTCGCTCAGCAGCTCCACGTCGAGCCCCTCGGAGTCGAAGTAGCCCAGCCGCTGGGTGAGCATCGCCGGCAGGTAGATGACCTTGTCGAGACCACCGACCATGATCTTGACCTTGGTCCCCTTGCCGTCCCCCTTGCTGCCGGCGTCGGCCGAGGTGGTGCTTGCGGCGTCGTTCGCGCAGGCGGTGAGCGAGGTGAGGGCGAGCAGGCCGGCGGCGGCCAGGGCGGTGTATCTGGCGGTCTTGCGCATGGGGTTCACGTCCTTGTGAGGGGGCGGTGCGGGAAGGGCTGGAGGCGGCGCGGGGCGACGGCCGTGGAAGTGCTGGAGGCGACGGGGCGGCCGCCGTGGAGACCTCAGCTGTCCTCAGCTGTCGGAACTCGTGGGCTTCCAGCGGAAGATGCGGCGCTCGGCGAAGGTGAGCAGCCCTTCGGCGAGGAGTGCGACGACGGCGAGGATGACCATCGCGGCGTACACACCTGCCGCGTTGAAGGTGCCCTGCGACTGCGCGACGAGCAGGCCGATGCCCTTGGTCGCGCCGATGTACTCACCGACGATCGCGCCGATGAGCGCGAAGCCGAAGCTGACGTGCAGGCTGGTGAAGATCCACGAGGTCGCGGAAGGGATGACGACCTGAAGCGTCACCCTGCGGTCGCTCGCGCCGAGGATGCGGGCGTTGGCGACGAGGTTGCGGTCCACCTCGCGGGCGCCCTGGAAGGCGTTGAAGAAGACCGGGAAGAAGACCAGGACGACGGCCGAGGCCACCTTGGAAGCCGGTCCGAGTCCGAACCAGATCACGAAGATGGGCGCAAGGACGATCCTCGGTATCGAGTTGAGCACCTTGATGTATGGACCAAGGACGTCGGCGAGCAAGGTGATCCGCCCGAGCGCGATACCGAAGACCACACCGGCCACCACGCCGACGACCCAGCCCAGCAGCGCCTCGTAGAGCGTGTACCAGATCTGTTCGCCCAACGACCCGAGTGCGGTCCCGTGCGTCACCCAGGTCCAGATCTGGTCCCAGATCTTCGACGGCATGGAGAAGTTGAAGGGGTCGATGACCTCGGCCCGGGAGAGCACTTCCCACAGACCGAGTACGGCCACCAGGAGCAGCACACGGGACGCCGCGACGACGATCCGGCGTCTGCGGGCGGCACGCGCGCGGGAGTGCGCGCGGTCCGTCTTGTTGCCGGGCTCGCTCATGACAGGCGCGATCCGGGCCTCGGGCAGGACGTCAGGCGACATGGGCGGCGCCCCTCTCGCGGGTGATGCGGACCTCTTCGCCGAGGGACTGCCAGATCTCGCGGTAGATGTCGATGAACCGCGGCTCCAGGCGTACCGACTCGACCTTGCGCGGCCGGGGCAGGTCGATCTCGAAGACCTGCTTGACGGTGGCGGGCCCGGCGGTCATCACGACGACCTTGTCCGCCAACGCGATGGACTCCTCCAGGTCGTGGGTGACGAAGACGACGGAGGCGCCCGTGCCCTCCCACAGTTCGAGGAGCTCGTCGGACATCAGGGCCCGGGTCTGCACGTCGAGCGCCGAGAACGGCTCGTCCATGAGCAGGATCTCCGGGTCGTTGACGAAGGTCGCGGCGAGCGCGACCCGCTTGCGCTGGCCTCCGGAGAGCTGGTGGGGGTAGCGGTCCTCGAAGGCCGTGAGCCCGACCCGGGCCAGCCACTCCCGCGCTTTCAGCCTGGCCTCCGCCTTGGGCACACCGCGGAAGCGGGGACCGGCCATCACATTGGACAGGACCGTGCGCCAGGGGAAGGTGGCGTCCTGCTGGAAGACGAAACCGACCTTGTCCCCGACACCGCGGACCGGCTCCCCGACGACCAGAACCTCGCCCTCGGATGGCTCTTCCAACCCGCTGACCAGCGTCAACGTCGTCGACTTGCCACACCCCGTGGGACCGACGACCGCCACGAACTCGCCACGCCCCACCGTGAGATCAAGTTCTCTGACGGCCGTGTGCAGACCCCCCGACGGGGTCCGGAATGTCTTGCTCGCGCCCCGCAGCTCGATGGCGGGGCTGGTGTCTGCGCTCATGCCCGGGGACGGTAGATGTGGCCCACGCCACGGCATCAGTCTTCTGGGCACATGCCGTTCTTTTGCTTGCAACGGCCTGTTGTGCTCGTTTTGCGCGCGCTACAACAGCGAAGCCGAAACACGGGCGTGACGCCCGCCAGGCCTTGAGGGAAAGAGGCCCGATGATTGACGTCCTGGTCGTGGACGACGACTTCCGTGTCGCCGAGATCAACGCCAAGTACGTGGGGAAGGTTCCCGGTTTCCGGGTGGCCGCCCGCGCCCACAGCGCCGCCCAGGCGCTGGCCAGCGTGCAGCGCGGGACCATCGACCTGGTCCTGCTCGACCACTACCTGCCCGACCAGACGGGCCTCGAACTCGTGCACCGCATGCGGGAACAGGGCCATGGCACCGACGTCATCATGATCACGGCAGCCCACGACGTGACGACCGTCCAGACCGCGATGCGCCTGGGCGCCCTCCACTACCTGGTCAAACCCTTCACCTTCGCGGCCTTGCGCACCCGCCTGGACTCCTACGCGGCCCTGCGCCGCACCGTCGACCGGGTGGGCGGGCGTGGCATCGCCGGTCAGGAACAGGTCGACAGGATCTTCAGCGCCCTGCGCACCACCCCGGCGCCGGCCTCCCCCGGCCTGCCCAGCGGCCACTCGGAGCCGACGACGGACCTCATCTGCCGCGTCCTGCACCACGCCGACCACCCCCTGTCGGCCCACGAGGTCGCCGCCGAGACCGGCCTGAGCCGCTCCACCGCCCAGCGCTACCTACGCCACCTCGAACAGGCCGGCCGCCTCCGCCTGTCCCTCAGATACGGCGACACAGGCCGACCGGAGCACCGGTACGCATGGGTGGCGCCGTAGCCGTACGCGGCGAGATGCCGAAGCCGTACGCGGCAGATGCCTGGGGGACTGATGTCGTACGACCATGACGGATGCCCTACGACGACGAGGGCACCGTCCGGTCGCGAGCGCCGCCCCTACACGGCCCCCGCCCCCGTGAGCGACCGCACTTCGGTCTCCGCGTGCTTGGCCTCGTCGGCGACCTCCGGCGAGGTGACCGTGCCGAGCCAGCCCGCGACGAAGCCCAGCGGGATGGAGACCAGACCGGGGTTCTGCAGCGGGAAGTACTGGAAGTCGACACCCGGGAAGAGGGACTCGGGGCTGCCGGACACCACGGGAGACAGCAGCACCAGGGCCATGGCCGGGATCAGTCCGCCGTAGACGGACCAGACGGCGCCCCGGGTGGTGAACCCTCGCCAGAACAGCGAGTAGAGCAGCACCGGGAGATTCGCGGACGCGGCGACGGCGAAGGCGAGGCCCACCAGGAAGGCGACGTTGAGGTCGCGGGCGAGCAGGCCGAGGGCGATCGCGATCACGCCGATCCCGACAGCGGCTGTCCTGGCCACCGCCACCTCACTGCGCGGCTTGGCCCGTCGGCGCCGCAGTGAGGCGTACAGGTCGTGGGCGACGGAGGCGGAGGAGGCGAGGGTGATGCCGGCGACCACGGCGAGGATCGTGGCGAAGGCGACGGCGGCGACGATCGCGAACAGAACTGTTCCTCCCGTGGACCCCGCGCCGCCGCCCAGGTCGAGGGCCAGGAGTGGAACCGCGGTGTTCCCCGCGGCGTTCGATCCCCGGACCGTCTCGGGCCCCACGATCGCCGCGGCACCGAACCCGAGGACGATCGTCATGAGGTAGAAGCCGCCGATGAGCCCGATCGACCAGACCACCGAACGCCGTGCGGCGCGGGCCGTGGGCACGGTGTAGAAGCGCGACAGGATGTGCGGCAGCCCTGCCGTGCCGAGCACGAGAGCGAGTCCCAGGCTGATGAAGTCGAGGCGGGCGGTCCAGTCCCCGCCGTACTTGAGACCGGGTGCCAGGAACGACCTGCCGTGGCCGCTGCGCTCCGCCGCCGTGAGCAGCAACTGGTCGATGTCGCCGTGGAACCGCATCAGCACGAGCACGGTCAGCACGACGGTCCCACCGAGCAGCAGAACCGCCTTCACGATCTGGATCCAGGTGGTCGCCCGCATCCCGCCCAGGGACACATAGATCACCATGAGCGCCCCGACAGCGATGACGGTCCAGGACTGGGCCGCCTCGCTGGTGCCTCCGAGGAGCAGCGCGACCAGGCTGCCCGCGCCCACCATCTGGGCCACCAGATACAGAACGGACACGGTGACCGAGGAAGTTCCCGCAGCGATCCGCACGGGCCGCTCACTCATCCGCGCGGCGACCACGTCGGCGAGCGTGAACCGCCCGCAGTTGCGCACCAGTTCGGCGACGAGGAACAGCACCACCAGCCAGGCCACGAGGAAGCCCACCGAATACAGCATCCCGTCGTACCCAAAGAGCGCGATGAGCCCGGAGATACCGAGGAAGGACGCGGCCGACATGTAGTCGCCCGCGATGGCAAAACCATTCTCCATCGGCGAGAACAGCCGCCCGCCCGCGTAGAACTCCTCCGCCGAACCGTGCCGGTGGCGGCTCACCCACGTCGTGATCCCCAGCGTGACCGCGACGAACGCGCTGAACAGCAGCAGCGCCAGAGTCTGGTGGTCCCCCGTCACGATGATGCACCGCCCCGGGCCGTGCGCGTCAGTTCCTGGGTGTCCCACCGCAGTTCGAGTGCGGCCCGGTCCCGGCGCAGCCTCGCGTGCCGGGCGTAGGCCCAGGTCAGCAGGAAGGTGGTGAGGAACTGCCCGAGTCCCGCGAGCATCGCCACGTTCACCGCGCCGGCCACCGGCCGTGCCATCAGTCCCGGCGCGGTCGTCGCCGTCACGACGTAGGCCACGTACCAGGCGAAGAACCCGATGCCCGCCGGCACCACGAACCTCCGGTACCTGCTGCGCACTTCCTGGAAGGCGGCGCTGCGCTGCACCTCCAGGTAGACGTCGGCCGCCGCGGCGGCCCGGTCCTCGCGCTCCGCGCGTGCCGTCGCGAGCGGGGCGACGGATGTGGCGTCACCGGCCGTCTCGCCCCAGCCGGAGGCGAGCTCGTCGTACCAGGGATCGTCGTACCGCACCCCGGCGGACGCTTCGGCGCGGGCCACATCATGGCCGTCGTGGTTCTCGGCCGAACTCTCGGCATCACCCCCGCTTCCGCGGGGACGAGCGTTGCTTGACTGCATGCCCAAGGATGGACAGAACGGGAAGATCCCTGACTCTTCTTCCCCACGCACTTCACCCCATCAGGTGACTCCTCCCATCGGTGGCCGTGCAAGCCCCTTCGCATAGGCGTAACGCACTGCCTGTGCTCGGTCCTTGATGCCCGTCTTGGCGAAGAGGTTGTTGATGTGGGTCTTCACCGTGGCCGTGGAGACATGCAGTTCGCGGGCGATCTCCTGGTTGGTCAGCCCTTCGGCGATCAGCGCCAGCACTTCGACCTCCCGCGCGGTGAGCCCGTCGGGCGCCTCCACGGGAACCGGCTGCGGCGGCTCAGGGTCCGACAGGCGCTCCAGCAGCCGCCGTTGGATGCTCGGCGACAGTCCGGCGTCCCCGGAGAGCACGCTGTGCACGGCCCGCACGATCTCGTCACCTCCCGCGTCCTTGGTGAGGTAACCGCGCGCCCCCGCCTTGAGCGCGGGAAACAGCGACTCGTCGTCCGCGAACGTCGTCAGCACCACGACCTGCGTCCCCGGGTACCCGGCCCGGATCCGCCGGGTCGCCTCCACCCCGTCGCAGCGGGGCATGCGCAGATCCATCAGCACCACGTCCGGGGCGAGTTCGGCGACGAGCCGCACCGCCTCCTCCCCGTCCCCGGCCGCGCCCACGACCTCGATACCAGGCAGCAGACCGAGCAGCATCACGATGCCCTCGCGCACCACGGTCTGGTCGTCCGCGACCACCACCCGCGCGGGCTTCGTCTCCGCCCCCTCCGTCATACCGGCACCTTCAACGTCACCACGAACCCTTCGTCGTCCGGCCCGGCGTCCAGCGAACCGCCCAGCAGCTCGGCGCGCTCCCGCATCCCCAGCAGACCGTACCCGCCTCCAGTGGTGGTGAGTTCACCCGGCGAACCGCCCGAGTCCCGCACGACCAGCGTCACCTGCCCCGCCCCGTACTCCAGCCGCATACGGATCCTGGCCCCCGGTGCGTGCTTGCGGACATTGGTCAGGGCCTCCTGCGCGACCCTGCGCACAGCCTGCGACGCCTCGGCCGGCAGTGGTCGGCGCTCACCCGAAATGATGGTCTCGGCTCCGTCGGCCGTCCCTACGAGCTGGCTCAGGAACTCCTCCAGCGGAGTCATCTCCCCACGCAGCGCCGACAACGCCTGCCGGGTCTCGGCGAGACCGTCGCGGGCCATGCCCCGGGCCGCCACCACCCTTTCGAGGATCTGGTCCCGGTCCGCACCCCCCTCGATCAGCAACCGGGCCGCCTCCAGGTGCACGAGCTGGGCCGAGAGGCTGTGGGCCAGCACGTCGTGGATCTCCCGAGCGATACGGGCCCGCTCCGCGAGCGCCGCCGACTCGGCTTCGGCCGCCCGCGCGGCCCGCTCCTGGTTGAGCAGGCGTTGCGCGTTGCCGCGGGCCTCGGCGTCCAGCCGCAGGACGTAACCGGCCAGAGCGAGCCCCGCCGTCGTGGCCAGGGTGGTCAGCCACACGTCGTCGTTGGCGGTGGCGTAGAGGGCGAGGGCTACCGCGGTCACGGGCAGGGCAGCGGCGATCGGCAGCCGTTCCAGGGCGATGATGGCGCAGCCGCACCACAGGACGAGGGCGACGACCCCGAAGCCGGCCGCCTGGGCGGCGACCGCGATCGCCAGGAGGACGCCGAACAGCGCCAGGGAGGGCCAGAGCCGGTGCGCCAGGGTGGTCCGGAAGAGTGCCCAGGCGACGACGGCGGACAGGAGGATTCCCGCCACTGCTCCGAACACGCCCCAGCCCTGTACACGGCTGCTGTTGAAGGCGCCCCAGAGGAGCATGCCCAGCACCAGCGACCGCGCGACCCGGCCGAGCAGTCGCCGAGGACGCGTGGTCGCTTCACGCCCCAGCGCCTCCCGGGAGGGCCAGCGGGTCCAGGCGTTGTCCGTCACACGCGTTCCTTCCCCGCTGACCGGACCACGGGCTCACCGTACGCCGGGGCGGGTGCGGCGGCGGGGCGCAGGAAGTGCGCTCGCCGGACGAGGAACCCGGAGCGCACGAACAGGGTGGCCGCCAGCCCGAGCAGCAGCGCGGAGGAGCTCTGGTGGACACCGATCGCAGCGCCGAGTGCGAAGAGGCCGAGGCGCAGTGCGATGCCGACGGCCCAGACAGCCCCGCTCGCCTTGGTGCTCCTGCTCCACACCGCCCCGTCCGGCTCCGTCCATATCCGGCTCGTCCAGGCCCAGCCGGCCCCGATGACGAGGCCGGTGAGCAGTTCGGCGGTGAGCAGGGTGACCGATGCCGTGCGGTGATGAGCGTCCACCAGCCCCGGTTCGCGAAGTGCGACGACAGCCAGGACGGCGGGCAGCAGCCACCAGCGCCGGTCGGGGTCGATCCGGCTCGCCCGGAACTGCCGGGCGAGCACCACGACCACCGCGACCACGATCAGCAACGCGTCGACGAGCCCGGACATCACAGCCTCCGTGAGCAAGAAAGGGTCTGTGGGCAGCGGACACTGCCGACGCCTTCGAAACTACGGAAATTCGCAGGTCGGGAGATCGGCGCCAAGGTGGATCACGGGTGGATTCTCGGGCGGGCGGATCCTCCACCCACGGGTGGAGGCCCCCCCCGGGCCTCTCGTACCCACAAGCTGCGGGCTCGGGTGCGGCAAGACCTCGAGGGCATCCTCGGCCGGCCGCGAAAGCCGCAGGGCTGTGTGGATGGGAAACCAGCCCGCCCGAAACGTGATGCCGGGGCCGGTCGCAGACCCGGCCCCGGCACAGCGCCAGGCGTCGATAGGAGCGTGCCAGCCCCGGCTCAGCGCTACGCGTCGATGCGCGACCGGTCCAGCGTCGCCGCCGAGCCCGAGATGAACTCCTTCCGCGGCGCCACGTCGTTGCCCATCAGCAGATCGAAGACCTGCTCGGCGGCCTCCAGATCGGCGAGTTTGATCCGCCGCAGGGTCCGGTGCCGCGGGTCCATCGTCGTCTCGGCCAGCTGGTCGGCGTCCATCTCGCCGAGACCCTTGTACCGCTGGATGGAGTCCTTGTACCGGACCCCCTTGCTCTGGAACTCCAGCAGCTTCTCGCGCAGCTCACGGTCCGAGTACGTGTAGACGTACTTGTCCTGCCCCTTCTTCGGCTGGACGAGCTCGATGCGGTGCAGCGGCGGTACCGCGGCGAAGACCCGGCCCGCCTCCACCATGGGCCGCATGTAGCGCTGGAACAGCGTCAGCAGCAGACACCGGATGTGAGAGCCGTCGACATCGGCGTCGGTCATCATGATGATCTTGCCGTAGCGGGCGGCGTCGATGTCGAAGGTCCGGCCGGACCCCGCCCCTATGACCTGGATGATCGCACCGCACTCGACGTTCTTGAGCATGTCGGTGACGGACGACTTCTGGACGTTGAGGATCTTGCCGCGGATGGGCAGCAACGCCTGGAACTCGGAGTTCCGGGCGAGCTTGGCGGTGCCGAGCGCGGAGTCTCCCTCGACGATGAACAGCTCACTGCGGTCGACGTCGTCGCTGCGGCAGTCGGCGAGCTTGGCGGGCAGCGAGGAGGACTCCAGTGCCGTCTTGCGGCGCTGTGCGTCCTTGTGCTGGCGGGCCGCGATGCGCGTGCGTGCGGCGGCGACCGCCTTCTCCATCACGACCCGGGCCTGGGCCGCGGCGTCCCGCTTGGTGGACGTCAGGAACGCCTTGAGTTCCTTGGAGATCACCGTGTTCACGATGCGGCGGGCCGCCGAGGTGCCGAGGACCTCCTTGGTCTGGCCCTCGAACTGCGGCTCGGCGAGGCGCACGGTGACGACCGCGGTCAGGCCCTCGAGAGCGTCGTCCTTGACGATGTCGTCCTCGGCGACGCGCAGCAGCTTCTTGGCACGCAGCACCTCGTTCATCGTCTTGGCGACGGCCTGCTCGAAGCCGGCGACGTGGGTGCCGCCCTTGGGCGTGGCGATGATGTTGACGAACGACCTCAGGGTCGTGTCGTAGCCGGTCCCCCAGCGCATCGCGACGTCCACGCCCAGTTCACGGGTGACCTCGGTGGGCGTCATCTGCCCGTGCTCGTCGAGGACCGGGACCGTCTCCTTGAAGGAGCCCTGACCGGAGAAGCGGAGGACGTCGTTGACGGGCTTGTCGGCCGCCAGGTACTCGCAGAACTCACTGATGCCGCCGTCGAAGCGGAACGACTCCTCACCCTTGCTGCCACCTTCGCCCAGGCCGTACTCGTCACGGACGACGATGGTCAGGCCGGGCACCAGGAACGCGGTCTGGCGAGCGCGCTGGTGGAGGTGCTCCAGGGAGAGCTTGGCGTCCTTGAGGAAGATCTGCCGGTCGGCCCAGTACCGCACGCGCGTGCCGGTGCGGGTCTTGGGGATCCTCTTGGTCTTGCGCAGGCCGCTCGCGGCCTCGAACTCGGCGTCGGGGCCGTTCGCCGCGAAAGCACCCGGCACGCCGCGCCGGAAGCTGATCGCGTGGGTGTTGCCGGCACGGTCCACCTCGACGTCCAGCCGCGCGGACAGGGCGTTCACCACGGAGGCGCCCACGCCGTGCAGGCCACCGGAGGCGGCGTACGAGCCACCGCCGAACTTGCCGCCGGCGTGCAGCTTGGTCATGACGACCTCGATGCCGGACAGTCCCGTCTTGGGCTCGACGTCGACCGGGATGCCCCGCCCGTTGTCCCGGACCTCCACCGAGGCGTCGTCGTGGAGGATCACCTCGATGTGGTCGCAGTACCCGCCCAGGGCCTCGTCGACCGAGTTGTCGATGATCTCCCACAGACAGTGCATCAAGCCACGGCTGTCGGTCGATCCGATGTACATACCCGGGCGCTTGCGTACGGCCTCGAGCCCCTCGAGGACGAGCAGGTGCCGCGCGGTGTAGTTGGAACCGTCCCGGTCTGCTCCTGCCAGCAGAGCTGTGGACGGCACGGACGTTTCGGCGGTCACGCGGTTCGCTCCTCGCTGAATTTCAAGTGGGGCCCTTGTGGGTAAGGGCGCGGCTTCGGTCACCGCCAAGAGGGTACCGAGGCCTGGTAGAGCCGTTGTAACGCCACCCTCGTGCGGAAACACAGAGTAGTCCAGGGTCGCATGCCTGTTCGATCCCTCGATGGGGTGAAGTACATATCACGTTCCCTTACAGGCATGAACCATTTAGGCTCCGGGCACGTCCTCATGAACAACCGGCAACCCAGCCGGCGGGACCGACCCTGACCGACAGCGCGAACCCGTAAGACACACAGACACGCAATACGGCACATTCGCCGCCAAACCGGCAGCAGCCAGCCGCTCGGAAAATTTCACTCTGGGTGAAGCCCCGAGCGGGAACGTTTTGGGGCTGGTTGGATGTTGACCCTGGTACGACAGCTCGTCGAGCTAGAGAAGAGGCGACGTGACTACTGTTCTGACCCCCGCGAGCCCGCTGACGGCCGCTGACCGCTGCGACCGCTGCGGCGCCCAGGCGTACGTACGCGTCGTCCTGCTCAGCGGCGGAGAGCTGCTCTTCTGCGCCCACCACGGTCGCAAGTTCGAGCCGGAACTCAAGAAGATCGCCGCTGAGATACAGGACGAGACGGAGCGGCTCACGGCCGTTCCCGCCGCAGAAGAAGAGCGCTGACACTTCGCGTCCACGACGAGCCAGCTCCGGCACAGGCCGGCATGAGGGCGGCTGCCCCTGCTCCCAGGGGCAGCCGCCCTTGCTCATGCTCCGCGAGAGGCCCTCAGTGCCCCAGCGGCTCTGTCACGCGGTCCCGTGGCGCCCGTCGGCCGCGTTGCGACCGCCCCAGTTCAGCGTGCGCATGACGTCGGACACACGGGCATAGACACCAGGTCGGCCCGGTCGCCCACAGCCGCTCCCCCAGGACACCAGCCCGATCAGCTTCCCCTTGGCGACCAGCGGCCCACCGCTGTCCCCCTGGCAGGCGTCCCGACCGCCCACGTCCTCACCGGCGCACAGCATGCTGTCGGCACGGTAGGTGCCGTCAGCGCCGCCCGGATACGCCTGCCCGCAGCCCGCGTCGGCCAGTACGTGCACGCGTGCCGCCCGCAGGTTGAGCGTGTAGTCGCCGCCGCCCGTGACGTCACCCCAGCCGTACACCGTGGCGCTGGTTCCCGGCGCGTACGCCGCGTCGCCGCCCGCCGCCATGGCGATGACCGCGCTCTGCGGCAGCGGCTCGGCGAGGGTGAGGACGGCGAAGTCCCCGGCGTTGGTCTGCGGGTCGTAGCCGGGATTCACCCAGGCTTCACGTAGGGCGATCTCCTCCCCCTGATCCGAGAGCAGATCCGTACGGCCCGCGATGACACGGAAGTCACTCACCTGCTCGGGCGGTGCCCCGAGGACGTCTTCGCCCATGCAGTGGGCCGCGGTGAGCACCAGGGTCCGGCTGACGGCGACACCGCCGCAGAACTGCCCGGCGCGCGTACCTCCGAACCGGTCACGGCTGGACAGGGCCACCGTCCAGGGAGCCGTGGACACATCGACCGGGAATCCCCCGACGACGACGCTGTCGGCGGCCACGGGGGCGGCCGACGCCAGCGGTATGGCCGCCGCCACGGCCGCCAGAATCAGCGGCCGGGCCAGCGCCCGGGCAATGGGGTGACGCATGCATGCTCCTCACTCCGGGGTGGTGATCGGAAACCCAGAGTCATGCAGGGCGCCTGTGCGCGCAGCACGAAGGCCCGGTCCCCGAAAAGGAACCGGGCCTTCGGTGTCGTACGACTACGGCCTAGTCGAGGTAGTCGCGCAGCACCTGCGAACGCGACGGGTGACGCAGCTTCGACATGGTCTTCGACTCGATCTGGCGGATGCGCTCGCGCGTGACGCCATAGACCTTGCCGATCTCGTCGAGGGTCTTCGGCTGACCGTCGGTGAGACCGAAGCGCATCGAGACGACACCCGCCTCGCGCTCGGACAAGGTGTCGAGAACCGAGTGCAGCTGCTCCTGCAGGAGGGTGAAGCTGACGGCGTCGGCCGGGACAACGGCCTCGGAGTCCTCGATGAGGTCTCCGAACTCGCTGTCGCCGTCCTCACCCAGCGGGGTGTGCAGCGAGATCGGCTCGCGGCCGTACTTCTGGACCTCGATGACCTTCTCCGGGGTCATGTCGAGTTCCTTGGCCAGCTCCTCGGGGGTGGGCTCGCGGCCCAGGTCCTGGAGCATCTGGCGCTGCACGCGCGCGAGCTTGTTGATGACCTCGACCATGTGCACCGGGATACGGATGGTGCGGGCCTGGTCGGCCATCGCGCGGGTGATCGCCTGACGGATCCACCAGGTGGCATACGTGGAGAACTTGTAGCCCTTGGTGTAGTCGAACTTCTCGACCGCGCGGATCAGACCGAGGTTGCCCTCCTGGATGAGGTCCAGGAAGAGCATGCCGCGGCCGGTGTAGCGCTTGGCCAGAGAGACCACCAGGCGGAGGTTGGCCTCCAGGAGGTGGTTCTTGGCACGGCGGCCGTCCTCGGCGATGATCTCCAGCTCGCGCTTGAGCTTGGGGGCGAGCTTGTCGGCGTTGGCCAGCTTGTCCTCGGCGAACAGACCGGCCTCGATGCGCTTGGCGAGCTCGACCTCCTGCTCGGCGTTGAGCAGGGGGACCTTGCCGATCTGCTTGAGGTAGTCCTTGACCGGGTCAGCAGTGGCACCGGCCACGGCGACCTGCTGGGCAGGCGCGTCGTCCTCGTCGTCGTCGGAGAGGACGAAACCCTTGTTCTCGGTCCCCTCCTCTTCCTCCTCGCCGGGCTTGATCTCCTCGAGGACCTCGTCCTCGACGGCCTCGGCGTCGTCCTTCTTCGCGGTGGTCTTCTTGGCCGCCGCCGTCTTCTTAGTGGCGACGGTCTTCTTCGCGGCCGCCTTCTTGGTGGCGACCGCCTTCTTCGCGGCGGGCTTCGCGGGCGCATCGCCCTCGACTACGGGCTCAGCGGCGGGAGCCGCCGGGGTGGCGGTGGCGGTGGCCTTCTTCGTGGTCACCGTCTTCGCCGCGACCGTCTTGGTGGCGGTGCGCTTGGCCGGACTCTTCGCTGCGACGCTCTTTCGGGTGCGCTTGGGCTCCGCGGCACTGACCATCAGCGTCACACCCTCTTCCTCGAGGATCTGGTTGAGGCTGCGCAGTACGTTCTTCCACTGAGTGGCCGGAATCTGGTCAGCTTCGAAGGCCCGACGCACGTCATCGCCGGCGATCTGCCCCTCAGCCTTTCCCCGCTCAATGAGAGCCATGACAGAGACGGACTCGGCGATCTCCGGCGGGAGCGTACGGGATGTGCTGGCCGACACGAACAACCTCTCGGAACGTTGGAAAACGGCTTCCGGCCCCGTCCACAGCGGACAGGAGCCGACCACCGGCCTGGGAGTGGCCGACGGCGCGGGCGGGGGCCGGGAAGATGCACAGCGCCTGAAACGGCGTCCGTATTCCTTCCGCGGCTGTCACCTCTTAGGTCATCGCGCTGCTCCCGCGAGCGTTACGCCCAATCTGCGTGGCCCGAGTCACACCCCGTAAGCAAAGAAAACGGTCAGACATGGACAGACAAGGTCACTCGCCTGTCCGGACCACGAGAGCCCGGGGCGCCGTCACCGCGCCGCACCGCCGGACCCCGCAGAATCCCTGGAGATCCTGCGGGGTCCGACAGAGGCGGATCGGCGGTCGAACGATGCCACGGGAGGGGAAGGACATCCGCGACCGCGTCGCCCGCGGAGCGTGATCAGTGCTCGCGCGGCGCCGGCACCACGCGCTCCACGTCGGGATGGACGGTGAGCAGTTGACGCATGGCCGCTTCGGCCGCCGCGGCGTCGCCGGTGGCGAGGGCGTCGACGATCCGGCCGTGGTGCGCCAAGGAGGACTCGTTCGGCCGGTCACAGCCGGTGACCGGGCTGCCGGAGACCTGGAGGGCAGCGGAGACGATCCCGGAAAGATGCTCCAGCATGCGGTTGCCCGCGAGCTGGATGAGCAGGGAGTGGAACTCGGCGTCGGCACGGGAGAAGGTGAGCGCGTCACCCTGGCTCATGGCGTGCCCCATGATCTCGACCATGTCACCGAGGCGCTGCTGGACGTCCTCGCGGCCATGCCCCGCGGCCAGGCGCGCGGCGAGCGGCTCGATCGTCCAGCGCAGCTCGCTCAGCTCCCGGCGCTGATTGTCACGCTGCGGTCCGAAAGCTCGCCATTCGATGATGTCCGGGTCCAGCAGGTTCCAGTCGCTGACGGGACGCACGCGCGTGCCGACGTTCGGGCGGGCACTGACCAGGCCCTTCGCCTCCAGCACGCGGAGTGACTCACGGACGACGGTACGGGAGACCTCGAAACGCTGGCCGATCTCCTCCGGGACCAGCGGCCGGTCGGCTCCCAGATCACCGGAGACGATCATCTGGCCTAGCTGCTGGACGAGTTGGCCGTGCAGTCCGCGCCCGCGGCTGCCCGCGGCCCGTCGGCCCACGCGGCCCAGCTCCGGGTCCGAGCCGTCCCAGACGGAGGCTCCGACGCGGCCTGCGGCCGCCTCGGCGTAGGGGTAGCGGTCGAGATCGCCCGGGCCGGCCAGACCGGAGTCGGCGGAGCGGGCGGCGGTCATCATGGTGTGCGCAAGGGTACTCACGGATCCTTTGTCGGCGCCGCCTCCAACTCCCTTGAGGTCTTTGGTGAAAAGCACACGAAAGGGTGATCGCTCACCCCGTCGCAATTGACGCCTTATCGGAAAGAAATGCGCTTTCATCGGGAAGTTGTGCGCAGGTGGAGACCGGAAGCGCACGGACGGCGCTCATCGGACCCTGCTACGCAGGGTCGTGAGCAGATATGCGCACAGCAGGGCGGTCAGCGACAACGTGAGCGCCCCGCCCACGGGTTGGGCGATCACACGCACGACTCCGGCGAGATAGCGCTCGCCGCCGAAGGGCCATTGCAGCAGCAGGACCTCGCGCAGCCGCGCGGGAAGCCCTGCCGCCGCTCGCACGGACGCACCCTCCAGGGCCCTTTGTACGAGGGGTACGACGAGAATGGGCACGGCCACCACCGCTGCGAGCCCGGCCGTGGTGGACCGGAAGATGCCGGCGGCCAGGACACCTGCCCAGGCGCACCCGCCCACGAGCCCGAACCAACTCGCGCTCAGCGACACCCAGTCCGCGGGAACTTCCGTGAGCTCCCGTCCGTAGACGAGATAGAGCACTTCGGCGTCGCAGCCCACCGCCAGAAAGGCCAGCACCAGCGCGGTGACGGTGGCGACCACGAGTTTCGCGGTGAGCAGACCCAGTCGTCGGGGGACTGTGCCGCGGTCCGCGGCCAGGGCGGGGTGGCGGAACTCGTCGCCGAACGCGAGTGCGCCGAGCAGTCCGGCCCCGAGCGCCGCCGGAGGCAGCGGCAGCTCCCTCGGCCACGCGGCCAGCAGACGCCCTTGCGGGGTGTGACCGACGCGCGCCAGGAGTACGGCGGTGAGGGCGGACGTGACGAGTACGGCGGCTCCGGTGAAAAACCCGGTGCCGATCCCTGCCGCGCGGCGCAGTTCGTAACGCAGGGGGCGCAAGGGGCTGGGCGCGGACCTGACGGAGATGGGGGGTGGGAGGGGCGGCAGGGGGGCGGGGGGCAGGGAGGGGGCGGCAGGGCTCAGTGCGGCGACATCGCTTCCCGCGGCCAGGCTGCTGTAGGTGTCTGGACTGCCGTGTGCCGCCTGGTCGCCGTGCGCTCGCCGGCCGGCTCGGACCACCGGGTCATCGTGCAGGTGCGAGCCGCTCCGCGCCGCGGGAGTGTCGTGCGCTTGGCCTCCTCGCGTCGCCGGCCCGGCCCCCCCGACAGCCTCATCACCGAGGAACTCACCGGAGTCCGGCCCCGTGACGCCCGCCCGTGCATCCTGCGCCGTTTCCGCGGCCTCTCCGGGAATCGCGCCGGCGCCGGGTCCCATGTCCCCGATCTCGTCGGCGAGTTGATGGACCAGGATGCCGTGACGGAAGGCCGCCTCGCCGACGTCGGCACATGTACTGCCGTACACGGAGAGGCGGTTGCCGCCTTCCCGGACGACTTCGACGGAGCGGTGAGCCGTGCGGGCCTCCTTGGCGAGCAGGGCGGCGAGGCGTACGGCGTGGGGGGTACGAACGGCGACACGGGGGCGGAGTCTGGTGCGGGCGAACTCCGCGGCTGCCTGGTCCGCGAGGAGTCTGCCCTGCTCGAGCGTGATGACATGATCTGCGGCGCGTGCGGCCTCCTTGGGCTCGGACGTGGTGAACAGGACTGTGCCGCCCTGAGCGGCGTGCGCCCGCAGCATGCCGTGCAGCCAGTGACTCTCACGAGTGGAGAGCCCGGCGGCGGGATCGTCCAGCACTAGTGTGTGTGGGTCCGGCAACAGGGCGCAGGCCAGGCCCAGGCGGCGGTCCATACCGCGTGACAGGGTGCCGAGCCGCTCGTCGCGCAGGCTGGCCAGTCCCACCACCTCGAGTACTTCGTCGGCGCGCCGGACCGGGACGCCGGCCGCGGCACACAGCATGCGCAGATGTCCGCGGACCGTGCGCACGGGATGGCCTGGCACCTCGCCCAGGAGCACACCGACTTCGCGCGACGGGTGCGCGATGCGATGCAACGGGCGGCCCCTGAAATAGGTGAGGCCACGGCCCCGTTGGAGCTCGAGCATCAGTCTGAGCGCCGTCGTCTTGCCCGCGCCCGTCGCCCCGAGAAGCGCGGTGACGCGGCCCGCCCGGGCTTCGAAGGACACGTCGTCGACCGCGGGCGGGAGGTCCTTGCGGGAAATGCTGGTCAGTCCGAAGGCCTGGATCACCTGTAGCAAGATAGCGCGTTATGTCTGGTTTTCGGGACCGTCACACTTCGGGGCGCAGCATCGGGGGGTTGAGGAGAGTGGCGCCGCCGGCCCGGAAGAGCTGGGCGGGGCGGCCGCCCTGTCGCGTGGTCGTGCCGCCGGTGGGCACTAGAAAGCCCGGCGTGCCCGTCACCTTGCGGTGGAAGTTGCGCGGATCCAGCGCCACGCCCCACACCGCCTCGTAGACCCGGCGCAGCTCGCCGACGGTGAACTCGGGCGGGCAGAACGCGGTGGCCAGCGACGAGTACTCGATCTTCGAGCGGGCGCGCTCCACTCCGTCCGAAAGGATCTGCGCATGGTCGAAGGCGAGCGGCGCGATCGGCTCCTCGTCCCGACCGTAACCGCTCTGCTGCAGCAGCTCTTCGACGGACGCCCAGCGCGCGTTGCTGGCGTCACCGCCTGCGCGGGGGGCGGGCAGGTCTGGGGCGAGGGCGAGGTGGGCGACGCTCACCACGCGCATCCGGGGATCACGCTTGGGGTCGCCGTAGGTCGCGAGCTGTTCCAGGTGCGCTCCGTTGTCCTGGACGGGGACGGACGGGTCGTGGGCGCGCAGCCCGGTCTCCTCGGCCAGCTCGCGGGCAGCGGCCTGCGCCAGATCCTCATCGGCCCGTACGAAACCGCCGGGAAGCGCCCAGCGTCCCTGGAACGGCGGCTCGCCCCTGCGTACCGCGAGCGCGCACAGGGCGTGACGGCGCACAGTCAGTACGACCAGGTCCACGGTGACGGCGAAGGGTGGAAAGGCTGACGGGTCGTAGGACATGCGGCGATCATAGTCGTCTGCCTGACGATAAACACTCCCTTCGTCGGTGGCATCGATGGCCGGTCCACTGCCGGCTGAAGAGGTCCTGTCCTCGCCTGTCTGTGTCTGCCGGAAGGGATGTCGTGCCAGGTCATTCCCCTAGTTGCAGCTCTTCGGCGGCCTCCTCCACCATGGCGAGCCCGAGTCTGCTGACCCGCACCGAGAACGGGGCCCCCGCGATCCGCAGTCCGGTCAGACCGATCTCACCGAGCGGCGCACTGCGCAGGGGACGAAGTGTGACCGCCTTCGCCGGGACATCGGGGCGGATACCCGCGAGGGCGCTCAGCAACAGGACTCCGGCGGCCGCTGCCGTGGCGGCCGGGCGGCAGGCCGCCGGGTGTGGGAGGGGAGCGCTCCCGTCGGTGCGCTGCTCGCCCGCGTACATCTCGGGGAGCCGGTGACCGAATGCCTCAGCCGCGGCCAGCAGACCCCGCAGGAGCGAGCCGGCCTGCTTCTCGTACCCGGCGGCAGCCAGGACCGCGACGGCGATCGCACTCTCGTGGACTGTCACGGCACCCGTGCGATGACCGAACGGGTTGTAGCCCGCCTCTTTCGTGCCCAGTCCGCGCAGCCCCCAGCCCGAGTCCATGGCGTGGCTTCCGAGCAGCCGGGCGAGCTGCCCGGTCTGCACCGTGTCGAGCAGACCGGGTGCCTGTTCGCCCCCGCCCGGCAGTCCGGTGTCCAGCAGGTGGACAGCCGTGGCGCCGAAGTGCGGCACGAGGCGTCCGTCGGGGGCCCGAGCAGCCGCCGGCCGGCCACCGCTGCGGTCTTCGACCCAGAAGTCCTCGCGGAATGCCGTGCGCGGTTCGCGGGCCCACTGCCGCAGCGCCGCACCGCCTGGTCTGCCGAACGCGTCGAGCAGGTCGGCGCCGAGGACGGCCGCGCGATGTGCGTGTGCCTGTGTTTCGCAGCGGACCGGGCCGCCGGGCTGCGGGTCGCAGAGATAGGGTCCCTCCCCCACGGCCGCCCGCAACCAGGCCAGACACCGCTCGGCTGTCGGGAGCAGCTTTCCGTCTCCTGGTGCGAAAGTCCCCACCTGAAGGCCTCCGCAAGGAGGGCGGGAAAGAGCAGGGTCGCCTCGGTGCCCGTACAACCGGCTGGAAGGTGGGCACCCGCGTCCCGCCGCGGCCCGGGGATCATGCCGGACTGCGGTGTCCGCCCGCGGAGTTGGGTGCGCGCCAGGGTGCGGAGCGTCCCCGCGGCGAGCCGGTTGCCGAGTGGCAGCGTCATACGGGCCGCCGCGAGCGCGTCGGCCGGGGCCAGACCGCAGCGCCAGGGGGCTCCGGCCGCGAGGTGGGTGTCGGTGGGGTGTGCCGGGACGCGCAGCAGCAAGGACTGGAGATCGTCGATGCTTGTGTGCAGGAGCGGCTGAATCGCGGGGTGGTCTCCCGTCGCGTCGGCGGAAGCCAGGGGGCTCGTCGCCGCGCGCCCCACAGCTCGGACGGGGCCCGCGCCCTCCAGACGCACGCGGAGTTCCAGACCGGCCGTGCCTCCTGGGGGCAGGTCGAACTCCCAGCGCAGCAGGCCTGCCGACGCGAGTGCGTCGGTGGGTGGTGGGTCGGACGTGACTGACGCCCCGCCGGCCGCGCAGGACCAGCGCAGGCCGAAGTCGTGGACCATTGCGGGCAGTTCTGGTCCCGCTCGACCCGATGCGATCGCGCCCAGGTCCGCCAGGTCCGTACCGAGTGCCACCTCCACCGGCAGTCGAGGGGGCGGGTGGCGGAACTGTGCAGCATGATGCGTTCCGTCCCATCCGCGTGGCGGATGCGCTCCACGACGACGTCAGGGTCCGGGCCTCCGCCCGGGAGATGCGCGAGGTGGCCACGAAGCGAGCGCGATCCGCCGCGGTCGTCCGGGCCTGTATCGCGAGCGGCTCACGGCCGGCGACACGGATCTGACACCGGGAGAGCACACGTCGGCCCGCGCGGTAGAAGCCCTCCAGCCCCTGACCGGTCAACTGCCCTTGCTGCGTGGAGATGGCGAGGCCGAGGAGCGCCACGCACATGATGACCGAGTGCGCCCGGGGGGAGATCAGCTGGGCCTCGGGGGCCCGAAAAGGAGTTCTGCGGCGACCTGGACGCCACGGGGGAAGGCGGGCGAGCAGGACGGGCCGTCGAAGGTGGAGTCCGGCCTTGCCACGTCGGTGTCGGCGGGCGTCGTACCCGGCCCCTCCGGCGGCGGGGGCGACGGCTGGCGGTCCCACGACAGCGAGGGAGTGGTGTCCTTCCGGTCTTGTTCCGGATTCGGGTTCCGGCGGTGTTCCGCCGCGGTCGAGGTGTGCTGGGTGCCGTTCGGGAACCTCGGCTCAGGCGTGCCGATGTCCGTGACGCGCGGCGAACCGGCGCTACCTTTCCACACCGTCGTCGGCGCGCCAAGGGTGGGGCGGCCGTCGTCGGTCGAGGGCGGAGTCGGCTGATGCATGGGGCGCTTCCTCTGCGCTCTGCGCGACTCGGGCGGGTTCGGCGCCCGGTGCGGGGCTCCTGAAGGGCATGGATGATGCGGCGGTACGGTCCGGTAGGGGGTTCCGCCACTCAGGTGAACGGGACGGGCCTGTTCAGGGTCACGCCCACGGGCCGGGAAGCCGACCGAATGGCGGCGGCCCGAAGCCGCCACCCGGCGGCACAGGTGTGACCACCCGCGCGCGACACGCTTCCAGCGGTCACTCATCCTTCCTCCTCGGCGGCATCGCCCCCGGGCCGTGTGCCCCCGGCTCGGCGCGCGTCGCTCTTGCCGCTGGTGCGGCGGACGGCACCGGGACGCGTGCCGCGGGCAGACCGGGAGCGTGGGCGGGATTCCTCGGCGCAGGGCTGTCGCCCCTCCGTCTCCGCGGGCTGGGGACGGACATCGGCACGAGCGCCGGGACGTACCCGCTTGCGTCGACGGGAGGCCGTGGTGGGCGGTGGCGTCGGCATAGGGCGGTCGGCGCCGGAAGGGCGCGGCGACAGGGCACTTTCGGCATGAGGCGGGCATACAGCCGGCGCCTCCCTGGGGTTGCCGGGCAGTTCCATGGTTCCGTCGCGACCGGGCGAGGAGGCCGTCCGACTTCCTCCAGGACCGGGTGACTTCGGGCCCGTCAGATCCTCGGCCGTCTCCACGACGGCGGGCTGGACGACCTCCGACCGCGCGCGTGCCTCGCGCCCCACGCGTTCCGCGCGCAGGCAGCGGCGGATGGACTCCGGGTCGAGTCCCTCGTTGCATGCCTGGTGCAGGAGGCGGGCGAAGAGATAGCTGGGATCTGCGCCCAGGGCCATGGCCAGCGCCTCCCTGGCCTCGATCTCGTCACCGGTGGACCAGGCGACCCATCCGGCGAGGGTGAGCGGTGCCGCCGCATGCTCGCCGTAGGGTCCGACGCACCGGCGGGCCAACGCACGCCACAGACGCAGGGCCGGTCCGGCCTCCTCGGCCTCCATCCACTCGGCCGCGCGGTCCCGGGTCGTACGGTCCTGCAGGCCGAGGATGAGGACCGCCGCGTCTTCGTGCCCCAGCAGTCCGTCGTCCCGAAGGTCGGCCTGGAGGGCCCTCGGCACGGGCGCTGCGTCGGCGAAGCGTGTCATGGTGCGCCTGGCCAGCCGCAGCGTCTCCTCGGCCACGTCCGCCCGGCTCGCCTGTTCGAGCATCCTGGGAACCAGGGCCATGCCGGCGGTGTCCAGCGCGACTTCCTGTTCCAGTGCGGCCGCGGTCTCCCAGGGCTGCAGCCTGGCCCGCAGCTCGCGCAGTGTGCCGCGCACCTGCAATCCGGCGTATGTGGCCGCGGCGGCGAGCACCGATGTGCCGGGCAGTCCCATCGGGAGTCCCTCCGCGGGGCAGCATTCCTCGCTCGGGCAGCAGTACGACCAGTAGCGGCCGTCAGAGATGCACACGGCCTCGATCACAGGAACGTCGAGGCGGCCGCACTCCGTGCGCAGCAGCCCGGCGAGCGGGGCGAGCCGCTCCGTGATCTGCCTGCCCGTCTCACCGGCCCCCGGTTCCTGGCAGAGGTAGGCGACCATCTGCTCGGGGCGGCCGCCCCTGCGCTCGCTGCCGGCGATCAGTCCGTGGGCCAACTGCCGGGCCACGGCCGGCCAGTCGTCCTTGTTCGCGGGAATGCCCAGCCGGGCCCGCCCTCCGAACCGACCGCGGCCGCCCCGGTCGTGCAGGGCGACCAAGACGATGCTGTCCTCGGGCCGGTACCCGAGCAGGTAGGGCAGGGCATCGGCCAGTTCACCCGGAGTACGCAGGGTGACCTGGTGTTCGGCGCCATGTGCGTCAAATCCGACCCGGTCGCCGATCCCCTGGCTGTCGTTGTCCCGCCCCTCGCCGCTCCGCCCGTCGCCACCGTTGCTTCCGCCACTGTTCCGTCCGCGGTTGTTGCCGTTTGCGGCGGGTCCCGTCGTTTCGCTGTGATTCGTCATGCGCAGACGATCTCGCGGATCCCGATGTTCCGTTTGAGCCTGTGGATAAGTCCGATCAGGGCCACGACAAACCCCGCCCCGTCGTCCACAGCCGGGCCGCCGCGACGCCCCGCTGTCGGAGGCGTCCTGTTGTATGGGGGCATGACGCACACGAGCAAGACGGAGCTGCGCGAGGCTGCCGACGGGATCCTCGTCCGACTCGTCGGGGACAACACCGGATCGGCGCGGCTGCGCGAGGACCAGTGGCGGGCCATCGAGGCGCTGGTCGCCGACAAGCGCCGGGCCCTGGTCGTCCAGCGCACGGGATGGGGCAAGTCCGCGGTGTACTTCGTGGCGACGGCCCTGCTGCGCGAGCGCGGTGCCGGGCCGACCGTGATCGTCTCTCCGCTGCTCGCGCTCATGCGCAACCAGGTCGAGGCCGCTGCCCGTGCCGGCATCCACGCCCGGACCATCAACTCCTCCAACCCAGAGGAGTGGGAGACCATCCGCGCCGAGGTCGCAGCGGGCACCGTGGACGTGCTGCTCGTGAGCCCCGAGCGGCTCAACAACCCGGACTTCCGTGACAACGTTCTGCCCGAGCTGTCTGCCACCACCGGCCTTCTCGTCGTCGACGAGGCGCACTGCATCTCCGACTGGGGCCACGACTTCCGCCCCGACTACCGTCGGCTGCGCACCATGCTGACCGACCTCCCGTCCGGGGTGCCGGTGCTGGCCACCACCGCCACGGCCAATGCCCGGGTCACCGCGGACGTGGCGGAGCAGCTGGGCACCGGCAGCAGCTCGGACGCGCTGGTCCTGCGCGGTCCGCTCGACCGCGAGAGCCTGAGCCTCGGTGTGCTCCGACTGCCCGACGCGGCCCACCGGCTGGCCTGGCTCGCCGATCACCTCGACGACCTGCCGGGCTCCGGCATCATCTACACGCTGACGGTGGCCGCCGCCGAGGAGATCACCGCCTTCCTGCGGCAGTGCGGGCACACCGTCGCCTCGTACACGGGAAAGACGGAGAACGCCGAACGCCAGCAGGCCGAGGAAGCCCTCCTCGCGAACAAGGTCAAGGCGCTGGTGGCCACGTCCGCGCTGGGCATGGGGTTCGACAAGCCCGACCTCGGCTTCGTCGTCCATGTCGGCTCGCCCTCCTCGCCCATCGCCTACTACCAGCAGGTCGGCCGCGCCGGACGCGGTGTCGAGCATGCCGAGGTCCTGCTCCTGCCCGGCCGTGAGGACGAGGCGATCTGGTCCTACTTCGCCTCCGTGGCGTTTCCGCCCGAGGAAGCCGTACGACGCACTCTGGACGCCCTCGCCCAGGCGGACCGGCCGCTGTCGCTGCCCGCACTCGAACCGCTGGTGGAACTCAACCGCACCCGCTTGGAGATCATGCTCAAGGTGCTGGACGTCGACGGCGCGGTCCACCGGGTCAAGGGCGGCTGGATCGCCACCGGAGCACCCTGGTCGTACGACAGCGAGCGTTACGCCTGGGTCGCCAAGCAGCGCGCCACGGAACAGCAGGCCATGCGCGACTACGCCACCACCACGGGCTGCCGTATGGAGTTCCTGAGGCGGCAGTTGGACGACGAGCAGGCGGCTCCCTGCGGCCGCTGCGACAACTGCGCCGGACCCCGATTCACCGCCGACATCTCCGCTGCCGCCCTGGACACGGCAGGTGGCTCGCTCTCCCGCGCCGGCGTCGTGGTGGAGCCCCGCCGCATGTGGCCGACCGGCCTCCCGGCCATCGGCGTCGACCTGAAGGGCCGTATTCCGCCGGGCGAGCAGGCTTTGCCGGGCCGGGCGCTGGGCCGGATGTCGGACATCGGCTGGGGCAACCGCCTCAGGCCGCTGCTCGCACCCCAGACTCCGGACGCGCCCGCCCCCGACGACGTGGCGAACGCCGTCGTGACCGTGCTGGCCGACTGGGCCAAGTCGCCCGACGGCTGGGCCTCCGGCGCCCCGGACGCGCCGGCTCGCCCTGTCGGGGTCGTCACCGTTCCCTCGCGCAGCCGGCCCCAGTTGGTCCACTCGCTGGGGAGTCGGATCTCCGCCGTCGGCCGCCTCCCGTTCCTGGGGTCACTCGCGTACACGGACCACTCAGACGACCTCTCCCTGCCCCGCTCCAACAGCGCTCAGCGTCTGCGGGCCCTGCATGGGGCGCTCATCGTGCCTCCGCCCCTGCGGGAGGCGCTGCAGGCGGCCGCAGGTCCCGTACTGCTCGTCGACGACATCACCGAGACCGGCTGGACCCTCGCGGTCGCCGCCCGACTGCTGTCGCGGTCAGGTGCCCAGGGGGTCTTGCCTCTGGTGCTGGCCGTACGCGGTTGAGCAGGCGCCGGAGGTGACAACGCGCCACGCGCGTACCGGTTCGGGCCTGAAACCGGTGGGCTCGGAGGTCCCGGGCGTCGCCCGGTAAAACACTGGGTAGGGATATAAGCCACCAACCGCCTGATTGGGGTCGGCGGACCCAATTGCTCGTTGCCGCAACCAAGTTCGACAGGAAGAATTGAGGTCCGCTCCCCGCACGGCTTGTCCGTAGTCCGGTAGGGCTCTGCTGCGGTGCGCGCTCCCCCGAATCCGACCCCGCCCGCCGTATGGGCGCGTAGCCGAAGGGAGGACCGTGACCTTCGGATTCGCTCCGTCCTCCGCGGCGTCCACGTCGTCAGCCGACCTGTCCGCCGCACCCGCCAACCCTCTGGCCCGTCTGCTCGAACCCGCCGAGTGGGCCGAGGCCGGCATCCCGCTGCTGCGCAACCCGCGCGAGGTCGTCAGCGGGCTCCACTCACGACACCGCCCCAAACCGGCGACCGCGATCGTAGCGGTCCTCGACCCGGACGAACGGCTGCGGGCGAGCGCCTCGTTCACGCGCCGCCCGGCACCGGCCGACGGCTGGATGTTCCGGAACACGCTGCTGGCCCAGCTGCGCCGGGTGATCCCGCACGACCTCCGGCGCCGCACCCCGGTGCGCACCGCCGTGCTGCTCTACTGCCGTGAGGGCGACGCGCGTTGGACGGAGGAGGACGGCGCGTGGATGTGGGGTCTGCGTGACGCCTGCACCCTGCACGGGCTGCGCTGCGGGGCGTACATCACGCTGACGCGCGACGGATGGCAGGTGCTCGGCGAGGGACGCGGCGGACGCCGGCCGAACGCGGACTCGGCGCCGGAGCCCTTCGCCACGTCCGAACTACCGCCTCTGCTGCCGCGCACCGGCGGCGCCGCCTCGGAGGTCCTGCGCCGCGCGGCGGCTCGCTGAAGCCGAGTCCGTTCCGATCACCGTTCTCGGCCGTACGTCCGTGACGTACGGCCTACGACGTCGTGGCGCATCGGGCGCACATGTTCCTGGACCCGGCATGGCGTAAGCCCGAGCCGGGACGCCCGCTCGGACGCGGGCACACCGAAGCACTCGCCGTGCAGGTGCCGCGCAGGCGGCACCTGTCCACACCCCCGGTATTGCTACCGAAACCGGATCAGACGCCGACGCCCAGTACCGAGTTGATCTGCTGCGGGTCGCCGCAGACGATCAGCAGGGCACCGGCCCGGGTGTGGGCCAGCGGCAGGCCCTCGGCGACAGCCGCGGCGGAACCGCCGTTGACGGCGACCACGACCACCGGACGGGACGCGGCACGGGAGGCCGCGGTGGCGTCCGCGTAGAACACGTCGTCACCGGCGTCGTGCTGGGCCCAGTAGGCGGCTTCACCGAAGGACAGCTCATGAGCGGCCCACGGATGCTGTTCGCCGGTGGTGATCACCAGCACCTCACCAGGAGCACGGCCCGACTCCAACAGGAGGTCTACAGCTTCCTCGGCAGCGTCGAGCGCACCGGCGGCCGAGGCCGGGATGAGCTGGATCTGCGGGGCCGCCGAAACCGAAGCCGAGACCGGAGTCGGGGCGACGGTGGCAGGGGCGGCAGGGCCCGGCACTGCGGGCTTGGCCACGGCCACGTCGTGCGGTGTCCGCTGCACCGGCGGCGCGGGCCGCAGGGGGCCGGGACGACCGGGGCGAGGCGGAGCCACGGGGTGTGGACCGGGTACGGGACGAGGGGTCGGCGCGATGCGGCCGCTGGCCGGAGTAGCGCGGGGACCCTGGGCGCTCTCGTGAATCTGAGGCTCCTCGGGAATGAGAGGCATGGGCTGATGTTTATCAAACGTTGGTGCGGCTCGCGTCAGCGGGTGGCACATCAGTGCGAGCAGAATCGTCAGAAATCGAAGCCGAGCTGGCCCTCGATCTTCGGAACGCTTCCGTCCGCCCAGCTGCGGGCCTTCTTGAGGTGCCGCCACTGGGGCAGCGCATCAAGATACGCCCACGACAACCGGTGGTACGGGGTGGGGCCCCGAACCTCCAGCGCGGCCTTGTGCACGGGCGAGGGATACCCGGCGTTGGCCGCGAAACCGAAGTCTGCATGGTCGATACCCAGTTCGGCCATCATTTTGTCGCGCTGAACCTTGGCGATCACCGATGCCGCAGCGACCGCCACGCAGGATTGGTCGCCCTTGATCACGGTCCGGACCTTCCAGGGCGTTCCGAGATAGTCGTGCTTCCCGTCGAGGATCACCGCGTCCGGACGGACCGGGAGCGCCTCCAGGGCGCGCACGGCGGCGATCCGCAGGGCAGCCGTCATCCCCAGCTCGTCGATCTCTTCGTGACTCGCGTGCCCCAGGGCGTACGACGTCACCCAGGTCCGCAGTTCCTCTGCGAGTTCGGTACGGCGTTTGACGCTGAGCAGTTTGGAGTCGGTGAGGCCTTGGGGCGGTCGGCGCAGTCCGGTGACCGCCGCGCAGACGGTGACAGGGCCGGCCCAGGCACCTCGCCCCACCTCGTCGACACCGGCAATAATCTTCGCTCCGGTCGTGGCACGAAGAGAGCGCTCGACAGTGTGAGTAGGCGGTTCGTACGGCATGGCGCCCTTAGCCTACGCCGCTCGGATCACCCTGCGACACCCGGTTTCCCCGGACGGTGCCGAGAGGTCCACGAAGAGCACTCACGGTCCGCTCGACCGCAGCAGGGGCAGCATGAACTGGTCGATCATCTCTTCGATGTCGCGGTCACCCCATTCGCTACCGCGCATCTTGGAGCGATACATCATCATGGCGGGGATGGCATCGAAGACATAGTCGTTCGCCGCGTCAGGACGCACCTCACCGCGCTCTATTCCACGGGTGATGATCTCGCGAAGCAGCTTGACGCTCGGCTCGACGACCCCCTGGAAGATCACGGCGTGAAAGCGCTCCGCCTGAGCTTGGTCGCATTCGTGAATGACAGAACGCAGCGCGAAGCCGGGGCGCGAGAACATCGCCTCGCGCGCCTGACGGCACAGTTCGAGCAGGTCCTCGCGCACGCCACCAAGGTCGGGGGCCTCCTCGAAACGCGGCAGCCCGGCCCGAAGGGCGTCCGCGACGAGATCCTCCTTGGACGGCCAGCGGCGATAGACCGCGGCCTTGCCGGTCTGCGCTCCGGCGGCGACACCCTCCATCGTGAGGCTGTTCCAGCCGACCGTACTGAGCTGCTCCAGCGCGGCGTCGAGGATCGCACGCTCCAGCACGGCGCCGCGCCGACGGAGGGAGGCCGTCTGAGCGGGGGCGGCCGTCCAGCGCGAGGTAACCATCTGAGTGTCTCCAGCGAACAGGGAAGCGGGGATTTCGGGGAGGGACGGGACACCGTGCGGCGACAAAGGGGGATACGCCGCGCGCCGACAAACTTAAGTGAACGCTTGCGTTCACTACCGGGGACTCACTACCGTTGACGCAACAGTGAACGCGTCCGTTCACTAACGCGCTTGTGGGGGACCCATAGTGACAACCTCTCAGTTGATCAAGGATCAGAAACCGGGTGCGGCCCGCCGGGAGGGGCGACCTGGCATCGCCCTCGCCGTCATCGCCGCCTGCCAACTCATGGTGGTACTCGACGCGACGATTGTGAACATCGCGCTGCCGCACATTCAAGACGCTCTCAAGTTCAGCACCACCGACCTCACATGGGTCGTCAGCGCCTACACGCTCACCTTCGGCGGCCTGCTGCTTCTGGGGGGCCGCGCGGGTGACATCCTCGGGCGCCGCCGGGTCTTCATGACCGGCATCCTGCTGTTCACCTTCGCCTCCCTGCTCGGCGGTCTCGCCCAGGAGCCCTGGCAGTTGCTGGCCGCTCGTGTCCTGCAAGGGGTGGGGGGCGCGATCGCGTCGCCGACCTCGCTGGCACTGATCACCACCACGTTCCCCGAGGGACCGGAGCGGAACCGGGCCTTCGGTGTCTTCGCCGCCGTCTCCGCGGGCGGTGGTGCCATAGGCCTGCTGGCCGGAGGCATGCTCACCGAATGGCTCGACTGGCGATGGGTGCTCTTCGTCAACGTGCCGATCGGCGTGCTGATCGCCGTCCTCACCCCGCTGTACATCAGCGAGTCCGAACGACACAGCGGCCGCTTCGACATCGCGGGCGCCCTGACCTCCACGGGAGGCATGGCCCTGCTGGTCTACGGCTTCATCCGCGCCGCGGACGAGGGCTGGCGGGACAACCTGACCATCGGGTCCTTCGTCATCGCCGTGGTGCTCCTGCTCGCCTTCGCCTTCATCGAGTCGCGCGCCAAGGAGCCGATCACTCCCCTGCGGATGTTCGCCGACCGCAACCGTTCGGGCACGTACGTGATCATGTTGAGTCTCGCTGCCGCGATGTTCGGCATGTTCTTCTACATCGTTCTCTTCGTCCAGAACGTACTGGACTACAGCCCGATCCAGGCCGGTCTCGCCTTCCTGCCCGTGACCGTCGTCATCGCGCTGGGCGCGGGCCTGTCGCAGCGGTTCCTGCCGGTGCTCGGCCCCAAGCCGTTCATGCTCACGGGTTCGGCCCTCGCGGTGACCGGGCTCGCCTGGCAGGCCCTCATCAGCTCCGACAGCTCCTACGTCGGCGGGGTTCTCGGCCCCATGCTGATCTTCGGTTTCGGCATGGGCCTGAACTTCGTGACGCTGACGATCACCGCCGTCTCCGGAGTCGCCCAGCACGAGGCCGGCGCGGCCTCCGGGTTGCTCAACGCCACGCAGCAGGTCGGCGGTTCGCTCGGCCTGTCCATCCTGACGACGGTGTTCGGCTCGGCCAGCAAGGACGAGGCGGAGAAGCAGCTGCCGCATTTCATGGCCGACGGTTCGGCGGAGCAGAAGGCCGAGTTCGCCAAGACGCACCAGCTGCCCGCCCCATGGGGACACGAGGTCCTCGCCCAGGGCATCTCGTCGGGCTTCGTCGCGGCCGCCTCGATGGCCGTACTCGCCCTGGTGAGCGCCTGGTTGGTCATCAAGGTCCGCAAGAGCGACCTGGAGGCCCTCGCCGGCACGTCGGGTCCGGGTCTCGGTTGACGCAGCCGGGCTCACGGTGAGCCGCGGATGGCCGGACCGAGTCCGGTGGATCGACGGCGAGGACGACAGTCCGGCCATCCGCACCAGGAGAACCGCACACAAAAAGGCGGACAGAGGCAACCACCCCACGGCCACACCACGCCCCTCTCACGTGCCCCCTGCGAGCACCGGCCCATTCATCACACGGCAACTGCTACACCAACGAGCATCCGGTTACGCAGAGTTCCCCACATGTACGGAGAGTTTCGACATCGTGGAGGACGGCCCGCACGGGCTCCTACTGCGGCACCTGCAGCCACTCCGGAAACGTCTCGGTCCGTTCCACCCACGCGGCGGGCGGCGCTCCGGCCTTCCCCCCGGCGATCACACCGCCGACGATGGCGCAGGTCGTGTCGACGTCGCCGCCGACCTGGGCGGTCGTCCAGAACGCCTCTTCGTAGTCACCCAGGGACCGTGCGGCCGACCAGATCGCGAACGGCACGGTGTCGTGGGCCGTCGTACGGCGTCCGCAGCCCAGCACGGCCGCGACGGTGGAGGCGTCGCCGTAGTCGAGCATGTCGCGGGCCCGGCGCAGCCCCGCTCCGACGGCACTCTTCGGGACGAGCGCGATGACACCGTCCAGAAGCGCACCAGGACTGGGCGGACCGCCGGGAGCGGCGGCCAGCGCGGCGGCCGCGGCGACGGCCATGGCGCCGACGACGGCCTCACGGTGCTGATGCGTCGGGTACGCCGAGATCTCCGCCTGGTGCGTGGCCTGCTCCGGGTCGTCCGCGTAGAAGGCGCCGAGGGGCGGGATGCGCATCGCGGCGCCGTTGCCCCAGGAACCCTGCCCGTTGAAGAGGGCCGCGGCGAGCTCACGCCAGTCACCGCCCTCGCGGACCAGCCGCAGCAGTCGGTTGACGGCCGGACCGTAGCCCCGGTCGAAATCGTGGTGTTCGGCGAATGAGCGGGCCAGGGCGTCCTGGTCGATGCGGTGGTGGCCGGCCAGGACGGCCACCACGGAGCAGGCCATCTCGGTGTCGTCCGTCCACTGCCAGTGGCCGGACGGCAGCTCGCGGTTCTTGAGCAGGGGGTAGTTCACCGGTACGAAGAACTGCGAGCCCAGCGCGTCCCCCACGGCAAGGCCACGCAGACTGGCGAGGGCACGGCTCAGGCGCCCGTCGAATGAGGAGTCAGCGGTCATCGGTCTGCCACTCTAATCGGTAATCCCGTACGGTTCCGGCTCTCGCCAGCGCTGGAAGGGCCGGTCAAGGGCGTACTTGCCGTCGTCCCCGAGAACGAGCATCCGCATCTCCGCGTTCCCCGGATTCGACAGCGACTCGAATTCGGCGACCGTCCAGTGGAACCACCGCATGCAGAACAGCCGCATGGCCAGGCCGTGCGTCACGATCAGGACGTTCGGCGGATGGTCGGGCGCCTCGAAACTGCGGAACAGGCTCTCCAAGAAGCCGCCGACCCGGTCGTACACGTCGGCCCCGGACTCGCCCTGGGCGAACCGGTAGAAGAAGTGCCCATAGGCGTCGCGGTACGCCTTCTGGAGACGTACGTCGTCGCGGTCCTGCCAGTTTCCCCAGTCCTGCTCCCGGAGCCGGGGTTCCTCGCGCACCCGTATGAGCTCGGGGTCCAGATGGAAGGCGCGAAGGGTCTCGTGCGTGCGGCGGTACGGAGAGACGTACACGCTGACCTGTTCGCGGCCCAGCACCTCTCGCAGCCGTTTTCCGGTCTCCTCCGCCTGCCGCCAACCCCGTTCCGTCAGGGCGAGGGCATGGTCGGGCTCGCGTTCATACACGGTGTCATCAACATTGCCCGTTGACTCCCCGTGCCGGACAAGGACGATTCGCCGTGGTCGTGCCATGCCAAGACCCTAGATCGGGTGAGGCCGTATCGAGCACTCGTCCGGGCTCCATACGGCGTAGGTCACACATTTCCCGCACCATCGGCCACTCAGAGGCGCACGGATGGTGAGTTCGGATGTCAAACCGTCCAGGCCGGTTCGAGGTCCAGGATGTCGCCCGTGAGCGCGGCGACATCGGCCTCGGTCTGGGCTCGCAGGGTGAGCCGTTCCACGCGTTCCGTGCGGTACTTGCCGTGCTCGGCGGCCGACCGCCACATCGACAGCACCAGGAACTCGTTCCCCGGGGCCTCGCCGAAGAGGCCGCGGATCATGCCGGGCGAGCCGGCCATCGCCGGATTCCAGACCTTCTCCTGCATGAGGGTGAAGTGCTCCGCGCGCTCCTCATGGACACGGCAGTGGGCAAACCGCACCAGGTCGGCGTCGGTGAAGCGGGGCTCGAAGCCCGTCTTCACATCGAAGCGGTGGTCGAACAGTTTGACCTGGATATCCTTGAACGTGCCTGACTGGGCCGCCGCGAGCCGGTCGTGGGAACGCGCCATGAAGGAGTCGTAGAAGGAACGGCTCTCCCAGAAGGAAAAGATGTGCGCCACACCCTGCCGCCCCCGGCTCCAGCCTCCGCCCTGTCCCCGAAACCCCGGCTCCCCCAGAAGCCCCGCCCACTTTCGCTGCCCCCGCTCGAAGCCGCGGCGGTCCACCACGGTGCAGCGAATCCACTTGACCAGCACCGCGCCATGGTAAGGCCACGGAGCGTGGCGCCGGTCACTCTCGGCGGCAGAGGTGACCCACGAGTGACACACTCGCGTGGCAGGATGGACAACCTGGCTTGCCTGACCGGCAGTTCGGGTCGTGGACACAGGGGGAAGGGGAAATCCGGTGAGCGGCATCAACAAGGGGATCCGCAAGGTCGAGGTCGCGCTCAAGTGGGATCCGAGTCCGGCGGGGCAGCCGCCCACCGACCTGGACATCGTCGCCGCGACGTATGTGTCGGGCGATCCGTACGGCGACCCCGCCTATGTGGTGCACTTCGACAGCCGTTCCCCCGACGGCACCATCTACCTCAACCGGGACAGCAAGGACGGCAAGGGCTTCGGCTGGGACGAGGTCATGACCCTCGAACTCGACCGGCTGGACGCCCGGTACACGCGCGTGGTCGTCGGCGCCGTCATCCAGCAGCGTTCCGCGCACCGGACCTTCGTCGGCGTGATCAACCCGGCGCTGCGGATACGCGAGGGCTACACGGTCCTGGCCGAGGACGACTTCGGCGGCGTCCTCGGGGCCACGGCCGCGAGGATCGGGGAGTTCGTACGTCAGGAATCCGGCAGCTGGGACTTCCACCCGGGGATCAGCGGCTTCGAGGACGACCCCGCGACGTTCACCCGGAGCATGGGCCGGGCGTGACGTGTCAGCCGGCGGTCCAGCCCGGGACCGTCGGCAGCACCGTCTCGGCGACACGGAACAACGCGAGGTCATCGGGCACCACGTCGTCCTGGCGCCAGATGGCGACCTCGTAGAAGCCGCCGCCGTCCTTGGTGTCCTTGGCGACCAGCAGGGTCGGGGCGATGCCGCCGGGACCGGTGTCGACCTTGCCGCCACCGAGGTTGAAGTTCAGGGCGATGGTCCGGTCCGAGTAGAGGACCGCCGGATGCCCGCCCACCGTCCTGTTCTGTGCCGACTTCCCCAGGAATTCGGCCATCTCGGCCACCGGGATGTCGTCGTCGGACGTCGAGAGCTTCACGGAGTAGGTGGCCAGCTGGATCTCCGCCTCGGGTGTGACGGTCTTGGTGCCGTCGGCCCAGGTGCTCATGCTCTCCTTGCCGCTGGCGTTCATCGCGTACTCGGTGGGTGTGCCGAGCAGCGTGGGTAGGTCCGCGCGGTTGAGAGCTGTGCACAGTTGCATCCCGGAGACGGGCTTCGAGGGACGGGCGTCGTCCGATGCGTCACACACGGCCGGGTCGGGGTCACCGGACTTTTGCTGAAAGGTCCCTGACAATAGAAGAGCAAAAAGCCCCCCGACCACCACCAGTGCAGCTATGGCCTGACCCCACTCGTTCGAGCCCTTCTCGGGCTGCCTCCCGCTCTCCGCGACATCGGCGATCTGCTGCTCGGTCATGTTCCCCGCGTCCCCCACCCTGCCGTTCGCGCCGGTCGTGCGCTGGGGGAGCCTAACGTGTGATCGTCCCGTGGAGAAACGGAAAAAAGCCAAAGGCGGTGCAGTCGATGTCCGACCGCACCGCCTTGGACCGCCTAACTCAGATCAGCTGCAACCACTGGTCGAGCCGCAGCCCTCGCAGATGTAGCAGGAACCGGCCCGCTGCATCTTCGTACCGCAGGAGAAGCACAGCGGGGCGTCGGCCTGGATGCCCAGCTGCATCTCCACCAGCTCGGCGCTGGTGTGGGCCTGCTGCGGGGCGGGCTTGGCCGCCTCGACCTCGGCCTTCGGCGTGACGACCGCCTTCAGCTCCTGGGTGCGCGGCGCCGACTGGGCCAGACCCTCGACGTCGACCTCCTCCTCGGTCGGCTCGTAGGAGCCGGTCTCGAGGTGGCGCTGACGTTCCTCGGCGGAGTGGATGCCGAGCGCGGAGCGGGTCTCGAAGGGCAGGAAGTCCAGCGCCAGGCGGCGGAAGATGTAGTCGACGATCGACTGCGCCATCCGCACGTCCGGGTCGTCCGTCATACCGGCCGGCTCGAAGCGCATGTTGGTGAACTTCGAGACGTACGTCTCCAGCGGCACGCCGTACTGGAGGCCGACGGAGACCGCGATGGAGAAGGCGTCCATCATGCCCGCGAGCGTGGAGCCCTGCTTGGACATCTTCAGGAAGACCTCGCCGAGACCGTCGTCCGGGTAGGAGTTGGCGGTCATGTAACCCTCGGCGCCGCCGACCGTGAAGGACGTCGTGATGCCGGGACGGCCCTTGGGGAGGCGCTTGCGGACCGGGCGGTACTCGATGACCTTCTCGACCGTCTCGCGGATGGTCGCCTCGGCCTTCTCCGTGACCTCGGCCTTTTCCTTCTCCTTGGTCTTCGCGGAGAGGGGCTGGCCGACCTTGCAGTTGTCGCGGTAGATGGCGAGCGCCTTGACGCCCATCTTCCAGGCCTCGAAGTAAACCTCTTCGACGTCCTCGACGGTCGCCGTCTCCGGCAGGTTGACCGTCTTGGAGAGCGCACCGGAGATCCAGGGCTGGATCGCGGCCATCATGCGGACGTGGCCCATCGCGGAGATGGAGCGCTCGCCCATGGCGCAGTCGAACACCTCGTAGTGCTCGTGCTTGAGGCCGGGGGCGTCGACGACATTGCCGTTCTCGGCGATGTGGGCGACGATCGCCTCGATCTGCTCCTCCTGGTAGCCCAGACGGCGCAGGGCCTGCGGGACGGTGCCGTTGACGATCTGCATCGAGCCGCCGCCGACCAGCTTCTTGAACTTGACCAGCGCGAGGTCGGGCTCGAGGCCGGTGGTGTCGCAGGACATCGCGAGACCGATGGTGCCGGTCGGAGCGATCACGGACGCCTGGGCGTTGCGGAAACCGTTCTTCTCACCGAGGCGCAGTACGTCCTGCCAGGCCTCCGTGGCGGCGGCCCAGATCGGCGTGTCCAGGTCGTCCATGCGGACGGCCTTGGTGTTCTCGTCGGCGTGCTGCTTCATGACGCGCAGGTGCGGCTGCGCGTTGCGGGCATAGCCGTCGTACGGGCCGACGACTGCGGCGAGTTCGGCGGAGCGCCGGTACGAGGTGCCGGTCATCAGGGAGGTGATGGAGCCGGCGAGGGCACGGCCGCCGTCGGAGTCGTAGGCGTGGCCGGTCGCCATCAGCAGGGCGCCGAGGTTGGCGTAGCCGATGCCGAGCTGGCGGAACGCACGCGTGTTCTCGCCGATCTTCTGGGTCGGGAAGTCCGCGAAGCAGATGGAGATGTCCATCGCGGTGATGACGAGCTCGACGACCTTGGCGAAACGCTCGACCTCGAAGGACTGGTTGCCCTTGCTGTCGTCCTTGAGGAACTTCATGAGGTTCAGCGAGGCGAGGTTGCAGGACGTGTTGTCCAGGTGCATGTACTCGCTGCAGGGGTTCGAGCCGTTGATACGGCCGGACTCCGGGCAGGTGTGCCAGTTGTTGATGGTGTCGTCGTACTGGATGCCCGGGTCGGCACAGGCCCACGCGGCCTCGGCCATCTTGCGGAACAGGCTCTTGGCGTCGACCTCCTCGATGACCTCACCGGTCATACGGGACGTCAGGCCGAACTTGCCGCCCGTCTCCACGGCCTTCATGAACGTGTCGTTCACACGGACCGAGTTGTTGGCGTTCTGGTACTGGACCGACGTGATGTCGTCGCCGCCCAGGTCCATGTCGAAGCCCGCGTCGCGCAGGGCGCGGATCTTCTCCTCCTCCTTCACCTTGGTCTCGATGAAGTCCTCGATGTCGGGGTGGTCGACGTCGAGGATGACCATCTTGGCGGCGCGACGCGTGGCGCCACCCGACTTGATCGTTCCCGCGGAGGCGTCGGCACCGCGCATGAAGGAGACGGGGCCCGAGGCGTTGCCGCCCGAGGACAGCAGTTCCTTTGAGGAGCGGATGCGGGAGAGGTTCAGGCCGGCACCGGAGCCGCCCTTGAAGATCATGCCCTCTTCCTTGTACCAGTCGAGGATCGACTCCATGGAGTCGTCGACGGACAGGATGAAGCAGGCGGAGACCTGCTGCGGCTGGGGCGTGCCGACGTTGAACCAGACGGGGCTGTTGAAGCTGAAGATCTGGTGCAGGAGGGCGTACGCCAGCTCGTGCTCGAAGATCTCCGCGTCGGCGGGCGAGGCGAAGTACTTGTAGTCCTCGCCGGCCTTCCGGTACGTCTTCACGATGCGGTCGATGAGCTGCTTGAGGCTCACCTCGCGCTGGGGGGTGCCGACGGCACCGCGGAAGTACTTGCTAGTGACGATGTTGACCGCGTTCACCGACCAGAAGTCGGGGAACTCGACGCCACGCTGCTCGAAGTTGACCGAGCCGTCGCGCCAGTTGGTCATGACGACGTCACGATGCGCCCATTCCACCTCGTCGTACGGGTGCACGCCGGGGGTGGTGTGGATGCGCTCGATGCGCAGGCCCTTGTTCGCAGCCGCCTTGGTGCCCTTGGCGCGGGAACTCCGTGCCGGACCGCTCGCCGTCTCTGTCATGCCGCCTCCCTGTACGGGCGAAAACGCCCTGAAGTGCCCCGTTGTTCCCGTGGCACGGTGTTCTGTCTGGTATTGCGGGCACCCACTCACTACCGCCCGCAACAGGTCTTGGTCCGCCGCCGTCCGGCCGGCCCGGGTCCTGGTCCGGTCCGGCCCGCCAATCAGTCGGCGGCGCGGGCGGGCTCGGGGACTTGAGCAGTCCCTCCGGACCCGCGGTCGTCTTCCTGGCCCCCCGCGACGGCCTCGTCGCCGCCCACAGCCTCTCCGCGGTCCTCGTCGTCCGCGGCGGGGGGTCCCGTGTCTTCCCTCAGTTCCGCGATCGCGGCCTCGAAGTCATCGAGCGAGTCGAACGCCCGGTAGACGGAGGCGAATCGCAGGTATGCGACGAGATCGAGCTCCTGCAACGGGCCGAGTATGGCCAGCCCCACGTCATGGGTCGTCAGCTCGGCGCTTCCGGTGGCCCGCACCGCCTCCTCGACCCGCTGGCCGAGCTGGGCGAGCGCGTCCTCGGTGACAGGCCGCCCCTGGCATGCCTTGCGCACACCGTTGATGACCTTGGTACGACTGAAGGGCTCGGTGACTCCGGACCGCTTGACCACCATCAACGAGCATGTCTCCACGGTCGTGAAACGACGGGAGCAGTCCGGACACTGGCGGCGCCTGCGGATCGACGTGCCGTCGTCGGTCGTACGACTGTCGACGACGCGGCTGTCGGGGTGCCTGCAGAAGGGGCAGTGCATGAACTCCCAACCCTCCTCACAGCAGACTCAATAGGCTCGCTGAGCCCCATGGGCCCCTCGAAGCAGCCCCCAGCATAGGCGATCTCAGTGGGCCTGGAGACCCGGGGGACCACAACTTCTGGGCTGCTGTAGCAATCCAAGCACTACATGTAGGGATTGGCACGGCATACACGCCGTACACGTGTGTCGCGCCCGTATTGGCATGTGCCATACGACCGTCCCGGCGCCAGGCGAACACGGCGCACAGCCGTATCGCTGCGACGCATGCGGAGATACCGTGGGCGCCACAAGGAGGGGACGTGGGATTCCCGCACATATGGGAGCCGGTACCCGGCCGACAGGGCACTGGATGGCAGACTGGGGCGACAACCCGCGAGGTCGCCGTCCGGCGGTGAAGAGTACAGCAATGGGCCCTTTTGTTCGGCAGGCGGCGCGTCAGCCATACACCCAGACACATGATCGCGTCAGACACTTCGCGATTTTTCACTCGAACGTGTGTTTGGCGCAACCTTTCGAAAGCAACTACCGTTGTCCAGCAGGGAGACCATCGAGAGGGGCCGACGTGACCACGACCGCAGACAGTGCCACCATCACTGCCCAGGACCGTTCCCAGGGCCGACTCGAGCCGGTGCATGCGATGAACGAAGCCGTGAATCCCGAGGGGCCCAAGCGCTCCCTACCGGGCCGACCTCCGGGCATCCGCGCGGACAGCTCAGGGCTCACCGACCGGCAGCGCCGGGTGATCGAGGTCATCAGGGACTCCGTCCAGCGGCGCGGCTACCCGCCGTCGATGCGGGAGATCGGCCAGGCGGTCGGCCTGTCCAGCACCTCGTCCGTCGCACATCAGTTGATGGCACTGGAGCGCAAGGGCTTCCTGCGCCGTGACCCGCACCGCCCGCGCGCCTACGAGGTGCGCGGCTCGGACCAGGGCGCCTCGGTGCAGCCCACGGACACCGCGGGCAAGCCGGCCGCGTCGTACGTCCCGCTGGTAGGCCGGATCGCCGCCGGTGGGCCGATCCTCGCCGAGGAATCCGTCGAGGACGTGTTCCCCCTCCCCCGCCAGCTCGTCGGCGACGGTGAGCTGTTCGTGCTGAAGGTCGTCGGCGACTCGATGATCGAGGCCGCGATCTGCGACGGCGACTGGGTCACCGTGCGCCGCCAGCCCGTCGCCGAGAACGGCGACATCGTCGCCGCGATGCTCGACGGCGAGGCCACCGTCAAGCGCTTCAAGCGTGAGGACGGCCATGTCTGGCTCCTCCCCCACAACTCCGCGTACGAGCCGATCCCGGGCGACGACGCGACCATCCTCGGCAAGGTAGTTGCGGTTCTGCGGCGCGTCTGAGCACCGCGGCCGGCCTCGCCGACCCGACCGGGCCCCGGAACCCCTGCGCCGGTTCCGGGGCCCTGCGCTGTCCGGAGCCGGTGACGGGTCGCTGCGCATGGCCGGGTGGCCCGGCCCTCTGCGGGTCGGGCCACCCGGCCATCAGTCGAGTTCCGCCCGGGCCCTCTCGGCCTCTGCGGCGAGCTCTGCCGCTTCCGTGGCCTTCGCCGCGGCGTCGATGGCCGTCAGCGACCTACGCACCTGATTACGGTCCGTGGTGTACCAGAAGTCGGGCAGTGACGCCTTGAGATAGCTGCCGTACCGTGCCGTGGCCAGCCGCTGATCCAGTACGGCGACCACGCCACGGTCCCCGGAGGCCCGTACGAGGCGGCCGGCGCCCTGGGCCATGAGCAGGGCGGCGTGCGTGGCCGCGACCGCCATGAAGCCGTTGCCGCCGGCGTCCTCCACCGCCTTCTGGCGGGCGCTCATCAACGGGTCGTCGGGGCGCGGGAACGGGATCTTGTCCATGACGACCAGCTGGCAGCTGGGACCGGGCACATCGACGCCCTGCCAGAGCGACAGCGTGCCGAAGAGACAGGTCTTCGGGTCGGCTGCGAAGTTCTTGATCAGTTCACCGAGGGTCTCCTCGCCTTGGAGGAGGATCGGGAACTCGGGGATACGGGAGCGCAGTTCCTCGGCGGCCAGCTGGGCCGCTCTCATGGAGGAGAAGAGCCCCAGGGTGCGGCCGCCGGCCGCCTGGATGAGCTCCGTCAGTTCGTCGAGCATGTCCACTCGGTCGCCGTCGCGCGCGGGGCGCGAGAGATGCTTGGCGACGTAGAGGATGCCTTGCCTGGGGTAGTCGAAGGGCGAACCCACGTCGAGGCCCTTCCACTTCGGCAGGTCTTCGCCCTCGGTTCCTTCCGGGGCGAGTCCCAGCGACGCTCCTACGCCGTTGAAGTCGCCGCCCAGTTTCAGGGTCGCCGAGGTCAGGACCACGGATCGGTCCGCGAACAGCTTCTCCCTCAGCAGGCCCGACACCGACATGGGGGCCACGCGCAGGGATGCGCCGAAGCGATCGTGACGCTCGTACCAGACGACGTCCCACTCCGAACCGTTCGTGATCCGCTCCGCCACGTCGTGCACCGACTCCACGGAAGCCAGCGCCTGTTTGCGGACCGCGTCCTCGTCCTGGACCGACTTGTCACGCGTCGCTCCGATCGCGGAGATGACCGTACGGGCGGCGTCGCGCAGGGCCATCAGCGCGTAGCCGAGGTCTTCCGGGATCTCTTCCAACCTGCCGGGCAGGGCGAGCTCCATCAGCCGCTCGAAGCCCTCGGCGGCGGTCTGGAGCTGGTCGGCGGCCTTTTCGTTGACGAGCCTCGCGGCTCGGCGCACCGCACGGTTGACCTGGCCGGGGGTGAGCTCGCCGGTGGCGACGCCGGTGACCCGGGAGACCAGCTCGTGCGCCTCGTCGACGATCAGGACTTCGTGCGGGGGGAGGACGGGGGCGCCTTCGATGGCGTCGATCGCGAGCAGCGCGTGGTTGGTGACGACGACATCGGCGAGCTTGGCGCGCTCGCGGGCCATCTCGGCGAAGCACTCGGCGCCGTACGCGCACTTCGTCGCTCCCAGACACTCGCGGGAGGATACAGAGATCTGCGCCCAGGCGCGGTCTGAGACACCCGGCGTGAGGTCGTCGCGGTCACCGTTCTCGGTGTCCTGCGACCAGTCCCGCAGCCGCAGCAGGTCCTGGCCCAGCTTGCTGGTGGGCGCGGCGGCCTCGAACTGGTCGAAGAGGCCCTCTTCCTCGTCCTGCGGAACGCCTTCGTGGAGGCGGTGCAGACACAGATAGTTGGACCGGCCCTTGAGCATGGCGAACTCCGGGCGGCGGCGCAGCAGCGGCTGCAGTGCCTCGACCGTGCGCGGCAGGTCTCGCTCGACGAGCTGTCTCTGCAGGGCCAGGGTGGCCGTCGCGACGACGACACGCTCCCCGTGCGCGAGCGCGGGCACGAGATAGCCCAGCGATTTTCCGGTACCGGTGCCGGCCTGCACCAGCAGGTGGGACCCGTCGTCGATCGCGTCCGCGACGGATTCGGCCATGGTCACCTGGCCGGGGCGCTCCGTACCGCCCACGGCAGTGACGGCAGCATGCAGGAGTTCGGGGAGTGAGGGCTTCGTCATAGCGCGACCACCCTACGGCCCGGCACTGACAAAGGGGTGATCAAGGCGGGGACGAAGGGCTGGATCAAGACCGGGAGCTCCTCGGAGACGGGGCGGGAGGGGGTCGGACCCGCCCGATTCGGTTCGGCTTCGGCCGAGTCTGGTCCGGTCAGGCGCGGCTTTGGTCCGAGGGCGACGGAAATTGATCGATGCCCCGTGGGGGCGGTGGAGCGGACGGCGTGTGGTCCGAGGCCGTCGGAAAAAGTTTTGCGACGGGTGGGAACCGACTCGGCGCGAGCGGTGTACCAAAAGTGATTGCGCAATGACGCGGTGCTACAGCAGATCGCGCAGGGACCGGTCTCGGATCATGAGGGCTGCCCGCTTGGCGGGCAGGTCCACCTCGGCGGAGAAGCGGAATCCTGCGCTCAGAAAGGCGGTGACGGACGGGATGTTGCGAAGGTCGGGTTCCGCGACGACGCGGGCACAGGCGGGTCGCTTGTCGAGGGCGAGATCGGCGATGCTTCTGAGCAGGGTGCTGCCCAGACCTCGTCCCCGATCGGCGACAGCGCCGATGAGGACATGGATACCGGTGTCGTGCGGTCTGGCCGGATAGTGGCGGGCCAGCGGATCCAGGTCGGCCCGATAGATCTCCCAGTAGCTCATCGGGGTGCCGTCCAGCACCCCTAGGCAGGGAACGCTGCGTCCATCGCCGGCCGGCTGGGACCGCAGGTGGTCCTCCGTCACGTTCTGGGGCCCGGCCAGCTCCCAGAACGCGGCCACCGCCGGGTCGTTCATCCAACGGCATACGAGGGGAAGGTCCCTCTCGACGCGTACGGGCACGAGCTGGAACACGCCCGCCGGGGTCGTGATCGGTCCCCAGTCGGCGACGCCGTCGAGCAGGTCGTCTCCGGCCGGTGTGAGCGAGGGGGGCGGTGCGGTGCTCTCGCCCCGGCTCTGTTGCCCCTGCCCGTCTTGGGCGTCGGTGCCTGCGCCGAGCTGCCCCGTCTCGAAGAGTGCGACGAGTTCGTCCGGCAGGCGCAGGTCCAGTGTGTCCTCGTGTTCGGTGCTCCGGTCGGCGCACCGGGCGGTGCCGTCCTCGCCCGGGGTGGGGCAGGTGCCGGTGCCGACGTGGGGCAAGGGGGCGGAAGCGGCGTCGGCAGTCGCGTCGGTGGGAGACACGCAGGCGCTCCTCTCAGAAGGCGGCGTGGGTCATGTTCCTCAGGAGTGAAGGGGGTTGGCGATGGTGACGTAGACGGACTGGGTGTCGACCGGGCCGACGAGTTCGTCCAGGCCGTGCACGCGGGTGAGCAGATTGGCCTTGCAGCGCAGGACGGGTGAGTCGAGCAGGCGTCCAGGAAGGGTGGAGCGCAGTCGGGTGGGTCCGGAGGCCACGTCGGCGAGGAGGCGGCGGAAGGCGGCGAGCAACAGCCGTTCGTCGGCCAGGCGCTGGGAGCCGAACGCACCGATGAGTCCTAGGACGTTGTTGATCGCGAGGTAGTAGGCGAAACGCTCGTCAGTGACTTCGTCGGAGACGAAGGTGTCGCTGTGTGCGCCGATGCCGGGCAGCCGGGCGTCGAGTTCGGCCCGCCGGGACTCACGGAAGTAGTAGCCCTGGTTGTCGCGGTAGCGGCCGCCGGCGGGCCAGCCGTTGCCGTCCAGCAGGACCAGGGTGTTCTGCTGGTGTGCCTCCAGCGCGATCCCGGCCTCGCCGTCGAGCCACAGGACCGGGCGGACGACGTGTTCCAGGTAGCGCAGGAACCACTCTGCGGCGACGGCTCCTCGGGGGCGGCCGGTGCGGGCGGCGAGGTGGGTGACGATCCCGGCCAGCCGGGACCGCCAGGCCGGGTGATCCGTCTCCGGGCGGTCAGTCGCCGGGCTGTGGCCCTCGTCCAGGCCGTCCTTGTCCGGAAGGTCCTCGGTGGTCTCGACCCGGGCGTGGGGGCGCGGTGAGACGAGGCCGGCGATACAGGAAACGTCGTCCGAGGTGCTGAAGGGGTTGTGCCGGATCACCACATCGATTCCAGAGACGGCATCGCCGTCGGGCCCGTCGATGGCGAGCCAGGCGGGGTCGCGGACGATGTCGAACGTCGGGTGGGCCGCCTGCCACGCCTTGGACAGACCGCTGCGCAGAAGCCGGTGCACCTCGACACCGCGGTGGAGTTCCTTGCGGAGGTTCTCGCGGCGGGAGTTGGTGATGCGCAGGCCCAGGGAGAGCTTGAGCATGGCGGAGGCACCGGAGCGATGAACGGTGCGTACGGAGGAGGTGGGGTACCAAGGGGAGCCGTGAGCGCCCAGATCCTGGAGCAGTCCGGTTTCGAAGAGAAGGGCGGTCTCGGGGCGGTGCCGGACCTCGCGGAGTTGCCACGGGTGCAGCGGCAGGGCCGTGCGTCCGTCGGGGAGCGGCAGGTCGGTGCCGGCCAGGCGCTGAGTGAGCTGGGCAGCACCGACCGGACGGCCGCGTTCGGTCCAGGCCGAGTCGGTGGCGAGGAGGGAGGGGTCGACGGCGAGCCAGTGCAGGGAGAAGGAGCCGCGCAATTCGGGTGAGTACAGGACCGCTTCGGCTTCGGTGAGACCTTCGCGGCTCTTCGGGGCCGGGTGCAGAGGGTGGCCGAGGACGAGCGACTGTTCGGCGGTGAGGAAGAGGTCGGGACCGTCGTCGGGGTCCTTGCGGCGCTCGCGGACGAAGGTGGCGGTGCGGCGGACGGAGTCGGCCACGCGGGCCACCAGTTCGGCACCGCCTGCGGAGGGGGTTTCTGTGGCCAGTGACTCACGGGTGAGCAGTGCCGCGACGGTGACTGCGTCGACCGGCGGAGCTTGTCCGGGGGCGGTGGCGAGACGGGGGCGGCCGAAGCGGTGCCATCCCGTAGGGGACCAGTAGTGGACGGGGACGAGAAGGGAGGTGCCACTGGCGGTGAGGGGGACGTGGAGGGTGCCGCCCGTGGGGGCGGGCAGGTCGGTCTCGCGGACCCAGCAACGCAGCAGGTTCTCCACGGCCGCGGCTTCGGCCGCAGTGTGCGGGTCGGGATGGTTCAGGGGGTCGGCAGTGGCGCCCCGCAGGAGTTCCCATTCGGGCGGCCCGCCCTGCGACGGGGTGTGGGCGGGGCGGGAGCGGCGCTGCGGGGAGGGGGTGGTGTCGGAGTAGTTGCGCGGATGCGTGGAGGCGTGGGGAGTGGGGGTTGCGTTCAAGTCCGGTGTTCCTCGGGGTGGTGCTGCCTTGGAAAGGCTGCTGTCTCGTGGGCGGTGGATCGAAGTTGTTGTGCCGGTCCGGGGCCGGCACCGGGATGAGCTGGGGGCTTGGTGAGAGATGAGCGGTGGAGTCGCGTGGAGGTGAGTGGTCCACCGAGAGGGAGGGGAGCAGTGAGCAATCGACGTGACGACTGGGGCAGTTCGGAGGTGTCGGTGAGCGGGACGCGGTTTGGTCTTTGGCGCGAGGAGTGGCGGCGGCTGCGGGGCCGGGCCGGACTCCGACTTCTGACCTGGCCGCGGTGCCGACCTCGGCCTCGACGTCGGCTCCAGCCCCGACCTCAGCCCGGTCCCGGCTTCCGACCCCGACTTCAGCTCCGACTCCGGCCCCGGCCCCGAGTGCCGCTGTCACAGCGGCTTCGGCAGGGCCGGTCACAGCGGCCGAGGGCGTGGTGGCTGCGACCATTGGCCCCTGTGCCGCTCCAGTCGAAACACCGGGTCCTGGCGCTCTATCGACTACAGCCAGCACAGCAGTTGTCGCCCGCTCAGCCCCGACCACCACACCAGTTGCTGGCGCCCGATCAGCGCCACCCAACCCGCCAACTTCTGCCGCTTCACCGGCTCCCACCATCACCTCAGCGGCTACCCCGCCGCCTCGCCCCCGTCCCGGGCTCGCCGTCGGTGCAGCTGGTGGCTCCTGCCGTCGGGGCCATGACTGCGGGCCACCGCTGCCACGGCATCGGCGAGTCGATCGAGGACGGCGGTCGCCTGTTCGTCGGTGATCGTCAGGGGCGGGAGCAGGCGGACGACGCTCGCGTGACGACCACCGAGCTCGACGATCAGGCCGCGGCGGAGGCACTCCCGCTGGACGGCGGCGGCAAGCTCCGGAGAGGCAGGGCGAGGAGACGGGACGGCACCAGGCATCATCTCGGCGCTCGCACCGCCCGCACTGTCCGGCCCGACCGTACCCAACAACCCAGCGGCCCCTTCGACCTCACCGGACCCAACAGACAAACCGGCGACGCCCCACCCCTCCCCCGTCCTCTCAACCTCCCCCTCCACCATCTCAACCCCGATCATCAACCCCCGCCCTCGCACATCGCCGATCACAGGAAACTCCGCGGCCAGCGACCGGAGTTGAACCAGCATCCGTGCCCCCAGTGTTGCCGCGCGGGTGGTGAGGTCGTTCTCTCGGACGTAGGCCATCGTGGCCGTGCCTGCGGCCATGGCGAGTTGGTTGCCGCGGAAGGTGCCGGCGTGGGCGCCGGGTTCCCAGACGTCTAGGTCGTCGCGGTAGACGACGACAGCAAGAGGCAGGCTGCCGCCGATGGCTTTGGAGAGGACCATCACGTCGGGGGTGATGCCGCTGTGCTCCACGGCCCAGAAGGCGCCGGTGCGGCCGACCCCTGTCTGGACCTCATCGGCGATGAGCGGGATCGAGCGGTCCGCCGTGATCTGGCGCATGCGCCGCATCCACTCGTCCGGGGCCGGAAGCACCCCGCCCTCGCCCTGGACGGGTTCGAGGATCATCCCGGCGGACAGCGGCACCCCGGATTTGGGGTCGTCGAGGACGGATTGCGTCCAGCGGGCGGCGAGTTCCGCGCCGTGCGAGCCACCGGTCCCGAAGGGGCAGCGGTAGTCCTGCGGATAGGGCAGCCGGGCGACCCGTACGTCGGAGGCGTCGCCGGACGCTTCGAGCGCGCCGGTGGTCATGCCGTGGTAGGCGCCGGCGAAGGCGAGTATCCCGTTGCGGCCGGTCGCGGCGCGTACGAGCTTGAAGGCGGCCTCCACCGCGTCGGTGCCGGCCGGGCCGCAGAACTGCACGCGTGCGTGGTCGGCGAGCCCAGGCGGAAGGGTGCGGAACAGTTCGGTGGTGAAAGCGTCCTTGACGGGGGTGGCGAGGTCGAGGACGTGAAGGGGCGCCTCCGAGTCGAGGACCTTGCGGATGGCTTCCAGGACGACGGGGTGGTTGTGTCCGAGGGCCAGAGTGCCGGCGCCCGAGAGACAGTCGAGGTAGCGGCGGCCGTCGGCGCCCTCGATGGTCAGGCCACGCGCGCGTACAGGGACGATCGGAAGGGCACGCGCGTAGGTGCGCGCCGCGGACTCGCGGGCCGACTGGCGTCGCAAGATGCCCTCGTGTGCGGAGCGGGCCGCCGACGATTCCTCGACGGGGGTGTGCCCCGCCATGGCCTCCCCGGGTGCGGTCTCGGTCACGGCCATGGTTCTCCCGTCGTCGCACTGTGCAAGGGCACGCGGTTCGCTCGCGGACTCGCCCGCCCCGACATACGGAGCCCCGGGATCCTTTGCTCGACATCTCCGCACATAGCTGCCCCGACTGTCGGAAAAACTGCGGGGGTTGGGCCGCGGGGACCGAACCGTCCGCCGGCAGCAGGCCCCACCGCTACCAACCCCGGGCTGTTCGGCGGGTTACGGGTTGTCTGAAGATCTTTGGCGTGACGAAACTGTTGCGGTTCCGTCGGAAGTCACCCATAGCGGGCGCATAGTGTGTGATGCCTTTCCAAGGCGCGGTGCCGGAAGGTGAACCCGCGGGGTGTCTGCGGGAAGTACCCGGATCCGGCGCCGGGTTCGTCCACACAGGGGGAGGCAGAGCATGCGATCCGAACCGCTGTCGTCGACCGCTCGCGGTGAAGGCGGAAAAGGCGCCCGCCGTAGAACCTCGCCCGTGCTGGCCGCCCTGGCCCTCGCCTCGGTGCTGGCGCTGACCGCCACCGGCTGCGGCTCGGGGGAGCCGGGCGCGAACGCGCAGGCCTCCGCCTCCACCGCGTCCGGGGGTGACGGCAAGATCACGATCCCGGACGACATCAGGGACAGGCTCAAGGAACACGGGATCGACGTAGACAAGTGGAGGAACGGCGCCTGGAAGGACTGGGACAGGGACGACTGGCTGCGCGAGGCCCAGGACTACATCAACCCCATCATCGAGGGCCTGTGGGACCCTGACCGGATGCGGGAGGCCGAGGATCCCGACCGAGGTGTCCAGGAGAGCGACCTCTCGGGTGACCAGGGTGTGACCGACCCGGAGCCCGCGCCGGTGGACGCGAAAGCCGTATCGCCTACGTATCACGACAACGTTCCCGAGGCGGGCAAGGTGTTCTTCGACTCCCCCGAAGGCACGATGGTCTGCTCGGCGACGGTCGTGGCGGACCCGGCCCACCCGGGCAAGTCCGACTTGGTATGGACGGCGGGGCATTGTGTGCACGCGGGCAGGAGTGGCGGTTGGTACCGCAACATCGCGTTCGTGCCGTCGTACAACGACCAGGCTCTCTCGGCAGAGCAGTTGACCGGTGCGACCCAGGACGCGCTCGCTCCGTACGGCGTCTGGTGGGCCGACTGGGCGGGGACCTCGGACCAGTGGATCGCGCGGGGCGGTCCGACCGGCGGGGACGGTGCCCCGTACGACTTCGCGGTCATTCACGTGACGCCGGAGGAGGGAGGTACCGGCAAGTCGTTGGAGGAGACGGTCGGTTCGGCCCTGCCGGTGAACTTCGCCGCGCCGGCGGTACCGCGGATGGAGAGCATCACGGCCGCGGGGTATCCGGCGGCGGCGCCCTTCGACGGGGAGACGCTGTACCAGTGCCAGGACAGGCCGGGGCGGCTGTCGATCAGCGCCTCGGAGCCGACGATGTACCGGATCGGCTGCACGATGACCGGTGGTTCGTCCGGCGGCGGCTGGGTCGCGACCGCTGCGGACGGCGAGCCTGCGCTGGTGTCGAACACCTCGATCGGCCCCGTGACCGCGGGCTGGCTTGCCGGGCCCCGGCTGGGCGAGGTGGCCGAGGGGGTGTACGACGCGGTCAGTCGGAAGTTCGCGGGGCAGTGACGGCCCGGGCGGCCTCAAGCACGCCGCCCGTTCACGTCCGCCCGTGACCTGCACGCCGCCTGTGGCCTGCACGCCCGCCTGTGACTGACACACGGCCACTGATGACCTGGGCGCGACTGAGGCCCGCCCCTCGCAAAAGGGACGGGCCTCAAGACTGCTGGGCTATGGCCCTCAGGCCACCGGCATCGGCACGTACGGCGCCAGGTCCGCGGCCAGCTCCTCGTGCACCCGGACCTTGAGCAGGGTGCCCTCCGCCGTGTGCTCCTCGGAGATCACCTCGCCCTCGTCGTGGGCCCGGGCGACCAGCTTGCCGTGGGTGTACGGCACCAACGCCTCGATCTCGACGGACGGCCTGGGCAGTTCGTTGTCGATCAGGGCGAGCAGCTCGGTGATGCCCTGGCCGGTACGGGCCGAGACCGCGATGGAGCGCTTCTCGATCCGCATCAGCCGCTGGAGCGTCAGCGGGTCGGCCGCGTCGGCCTTGTTGATCACGACGATCTCGGGCACGCCGGTGGCGCCGACGTCCCTGATGACCTCGCGTACGGCGGCCAGCTGCTCCTCCGGGTTCGGGTGCGAGCCGTCCACCACGTGCAGGATCAGGTCGGACTCGCCGACCTCCTCCATGGTGGAGCGGAACGCCTCGACCAGGTGGTGCGGCAGGTGCCGTACAAAACCGACGGTGTCGGCCAGCGTGTACAGGCGGCCGCTCGGGGTCTCAGCGCGGCGGACGGTGGGGTCCAGAGTGGCGAACAGGGCGTTCTCGACCAGGACGCCCGCGCCCGTGAGGCGGTTGAGCAGGGACGACTTGCCGGCGTTGGTGTAACCCGCGATGGCGACCGAGGGCACCTTGTGGCGCTTGCGTTCCTGGCGCTTGATCTCACGGCCGGTCTTCATGTCCGCGATCTCCCGGCGCATCTTCGCCATCTTCTCGCGGATCCGACGCCGGTCCGTCTCGATCTTGGTCTCACCGGGACCACGGGTGGCGAGGCCGCCGCCCTTGCCGCCGCCCATCTGACGGGACAGCGACTGACCCCAACCGCGCAGTCGCGGCAGCATGTACTGCATCTGCGCGAGCGCGACCTGCGCCTTGCCCTCACGGGACTTGGCGTGCTGGGCGAAGATGTCGAGGATCAGGGCCGTACGGTCGATGACCTTGACCTTGACGACGTCTTCCAGGGCGATGAGCTGGCCGGGGCTGAGCTCGCCGTCGCAGATGACAGTGTCCGCGCCCGACTCGACGACGATGTCACGCAGTTCCAGGGCCTTGCCGGAACCGATGAAGGTGGCCGCGTCGGGCTTGTCGCGACGCTGGATGACGCCGTCGAGCACGAGTGCGCCCGCGGTCTCCGCCAGGGCGGCGAGCTCCGCGAGGGAGTTGTCCGCATCCTGCACGGTCCCCGTGGTCCAGACGCCGACGAGGACCACCCGCTCCAGACGGAGCTGGCGGTACTCGACCTCGGTGACGTCCTCGAGCTCGGTGGAGAGGCCGGCGACGCGACGCAGGGCCGCGCGCTCGGAGCGGTCGAACTGCTCGCCGTCCCGCTCTCCGTCGATCTCGTGGCTCCAGGCGACGTCCTCTTCCATCAGGGCATCGGCCCGAAGACCTTCGGCGTAGGTGTGCGCGAAGCGCTGCGTGTCCTGGGAAGAAGATGAAGAGGAGGTCATTGGATCCTTACGTCGATGGGGATTCAGAGTCGGCGGTCATGTCTCTCAACGCACGAGAACCCCGGGAGATTCCCGTGTCCCGCGCCGCGCCGACCTGAAGATGGTCGCACGGCACGGGGCGTCTCGTCACTGACTTATTTCACCGGTGCGGCGGCGGGTGCCGCGGCCTTCCAGTCCGGGTGGCCGGGCATCGGCGGGGTCTTCTCGCCGTAGAGCCAGTCATGGAGGAAGCCGCCGAGGTCGCGTCCGGAGATCTCGGAGGCGAGGTGCACGAAGTCGGTGGTCGACGCCGTGCCGTCCCGGTGTTCCTGCACCCAGGCCCGTTCCAGGCCCTCGAAGACCCTGCGGCCGATCTCCTGGCGCAGGGCGTACAGGACCAGGGCGGCGCCGTCGTAGACGTTCGCCCGGAAGATGCCGATCTTCTGGCCGGGCTTGGGCGGCTTGGGTGCGGCCGGCGGACCACCGGCATCCCGCCAGCGGTCGGAGGCGCCGTACGCGGCCTTCATGCGGGCCTCCAGGGTGCGGCCCGCCTTCTCCTCCGCGTACTGGGCCTCGTACCAGGTGGCGTGTCCTTCGTTGAGCCAGAGGTCGGACCACGCGCGGGGGCTGACGCTGTCGCCGAACCACTGGTGGGAGAGCTCATGGATCATGATCGACTCGACGTACCACTTGGGGTAGGCGGGCTCGGTGAAGAGATCCTTCTCGAAGAGAGAGAGGGTTTGAGTTTCCAACTCGAAACCTGTGTCGGCGGCGGCCATGAGGATGCCGTACGTCTCGAAGGGGTACGGCCCGACCTTGTTCTCCATCCAGGCGAGCTGGCCGGGGGTCTTCTTGAGCCACGGTTCGAGCTCGGCGCGGTCCTCTGCGGGCACGACGTCCCGGACGGGCAGTCCGTGCGGTCCGCTGCGGTGCAGCACGGTGGAGCGGCCGATGGACACCTGTGCGAGCTCGGTGGCCATGGGGTGCTGGGTGCGGTACGTCCAGGTGGTCGTCCTGCCGACGCGGTCCACCTCCGTCGGCAGTCCGTTCGCGACGGCCGTGTAACCGTCGGGCGCGGTGACCCGGATGGTGAACATCGCCTTGTCGGAGGGGTGGTCGTTGCACGGGAACACCAGGTGGGCGACGTCGGCCTGGTTGGCCATGGCGAGCCCGTCCGAGGTGCGGATCCAACCGCCGTCCCGGTCCGCGGCGGAGACGGGGTCGCTCGTGTGCCGGACGGTGATCCGCATCCAGCTGCCGCCGGGCAGTGGTTCGTCGGGCGTGACGACGAGGTCCTCACCGGCACCGGTGAAGGCCGCGGGCCGTCCGTCGACCTCCACGGACCGGACCTCGCCGTGCGCGAAGTCGAGGTTGATGCGGTCGAGTTCGGTCGTCGTCCAGGCATCGATGGTGGTGACGGCCGTGAGCGGTTTGCTGTTGCTGCCGGGATAGGTGAAGGAGAGGTTGTACGACGCCACGTCGTAGCCGGGGTTGCCGAGGTTCGGGAAGAGGCGGTCGCCGAGGCCGAGCGGCGTGGCCGGGGCACTCGCGGCGAGCAGACAGACGCAGACGGCGGAGGCGAGCAGCGCGGCCGCCTTGCGCCGCGGGGAGTTTCCGGTACGGCGACGGGGGGCGAGGGGGCCGGGCCGGTGGGCGTGGGCGGGATGTACGGGCGCGGGGACGGTGTGCGTGCGGGGGGTGAGCGGCATGCATCACCGCTACCAGCGCGCGCGTGCGCCACGGCGGCGACGCGCGACCGGCCCACTCGAACGGGGTCCTCCGGTCCGTTGAGGAGACGCGTGCCGCCCTGTGGCACGCCACGCGCGCGGGCGGACGTACGGTCATGGCGTACGGCACATACGAGTTCGCGCCGGCACGCCCACGCGCGCGCGTGGGGGTGCCGAGTGCTCCTCGCGCGGACGAAGGAACTGCGCGCCGGTTCCCCACGCGCGTGGTGGGGTCCGGCGGGCTCCCTTCGCATCGGGCCAGGCCCCGTGAGGTGTCGGCGCCATCGCGGACCTGGCCCCTGCGGCACCGTCCCCCGGCGGGCGCGGCCCCCTGAGACGTCATTCCCGGCGGGGCCCAGCGGGCTCCATTCAGGTCGGGCCCGGCTCCGTGAGGTGTCCACACCATCGCGGCGTGGCCGCCCGTGGCACCGCCCCGGCAGGTACGGCCCCCCCTGAGACGTCACTCCCGGGTCGGACGGTCCCTGAGGCGCCGATGCCGACCGGCGCGCCTCCTGAGGCGTCCATTCCGGTCGGGGCAGCCTGCGAGGACTCCGTCAGGCCCCAGGCGGTGTCTGCGCCCTGCTCACGTCGTACACGCCCGCCACGTTCCGCATCGCCCTCATCAGCGCGGGCAGCAGGGCCGCGTCCGGCAGTTGGACCGTGTACGTGTGGCGAACCCGCTGCTCGCTGGGGGGCTCGACGGTCGCGGAGACGATCTCGGCGCCCTCGCCGGCCATGGCCTCGGTGAGGTCGGCGAGCAGGTGTGGGCGACCGAAGGACTCCGCGAACAGCGTGACCCGGCACTCGGCGGTGTCGCCCCAGCGCACGCCGACCTCCCTGCGCCCCTTCATGCGTGCCACCGCGGCACACTCGACGCGGTGCACGGTGACCACTCCCCCGCGCACGGCGAATCCGATGATCTCGTCGGGCGGTACGGGCGTGCAGCAGCCGGCCAGCCGTACGGTCGCGTCGGGCTCGTCGACGAGGGCGACGGCGGCGCCAGGGCGGTCGGCGACCTGGTCGTCGGAGGTCTGCGACTCGGCGGTGATCCGGCCCGCGCTGTCGGGCGTGTCGGCAGTCGGTGACTCTGCGACGGGGGCCCGGAAGGGGTTCGCGTCCCTCCGCGCGGCCTGCGCGTCCCCCGGCGTCAGGCCTGCCGGCCCGCCCGCCGACACGCCTCGCTCCTCGGCCTCGTCCGGCGCCTCGTGCGAGGGATGTGTGGCGATCCACCGCTGGATGGCGATCCGAGCCGCGGGGGTGTGCGCGTGCTCCAGCCACTCCTTGGAGGGTTCGGCGGCCGGGTCCTGCCCCATGAGGAGCTGGACGGTGTCGCCGTCCTTCAGGACGGTGCTCAGGGGCGCCAGCCGGCCGTTGACCCGCGCGCCCAGGCACGCGTGCGCGTCCTCGCCGTACTGCGCGTAAGCGGCGTCCACACAGGTCGCGCCCTCGGGCAGGCCAAGGGTGCCGCCGTCCGGCCGGAAGACGGTGATCTCGCGGTCCTGGGCGAGGTCCTCGCGCAGGGTGGACCAGAAGGTGTCCGCGTCGGGCGCGGCCGCCTGCCAGTCGAGGAGGCGGGAGAGCCAGCCGGGCCGGGTGGGGTCCACCCGCTCCTCGTCGGTACCCGCGCTCTGCTCCTCCGAGAGGTCCGAAGGGGACGCGTACGGATTGCCGAGCGCGACCACGCCGGCCTCGGCGACCTTGTGCATCTGGTGGGTGCGGATGAGGACCTCGACGACCTGGCCGTCGCCGCGGGCCACAGCGGTGTGCAGCGACTGGTACAGGTTGAACTTCGGTACGGCGATGAAGTCCTTGAACTCCGAGACGACCGGTGTCATACAGGTGTGCAGTTCGCCCAGGACGGCGTAGCAGTCCGCGTCCTCGCCGACCAGGACCAGCAGGCGGCCGAAGTCCGCGCCGCGCAGTCTGCCGCGCTTGCGGGCCGTGCGGTGCACGGAGACGAAGTGCCGTGGCCTGATGACGACTTCGGCCGGGATGCCGGCCTCGCGCAGCACTCCCCGCACCTCGTCGGCGATCTCGGCGAGCGGATCGTCCGCGCGGGAGGCGTTGTCGACGATCAGTTCGCGTGTGTGCTTGTACTCCTCGGGGTGGAGGATCGCGAAGACCAGGTCTTCCAGTTCGGTCTTGAGGGCCTGGACGCCGAGGCGTTCGGCGAGCGGGATGAGGACGTCGCGGGTGACTTTGGCGATGCGGGCCTGTTTCTCGGGGCGCATCACGCCGAGGGTGCGCATGTTGTGCAGCCGGTCGGCGAGTTTGATCGACATCACGCGGACGTCGTTGCCGGTGGCGACGAGCATCTTGCGGAAGGTCTCGGGCTCGGCGGCGGCGCCGTAGTCGACCTTCTCCAGCTTGGTGACACCGTCGACGAGGAAGCGGACCTCCGCGCCGAACTCCTCGCCGACCTGATCGAGCGTCACGTCGGTGTCCTCGACGGTGTCGTGGAGCAGTGAGGCCGTCAAGGTCGTGGTCTCGGCGCCGAGTTCGGCGAGGATCAGGGTCACGGCGAGCGGGTGTGTGATGTACGGCTCACCGCTCTTGCGCATCTGGCCGCGGTGCGAGGACTCGGCCAGGACCCAGGCGCGGCGCAGGGGCTCGAGGTCGGCGTCGGGGTGGTGGGCGCGGTGGGCCTCGGCTACGTGGCCGATGGCGTCGGGCAGCCGGTCCCGGGCGGCAGGGCCGAGCAGCGCGGCACGGCCCAGGCGGCGCAGGTCGATCCGCGCCCGCCAGCGGGCGGCCGGGCCTGCTACCGGACCTGGGGTCGCGGGGTTCGTCGCCTCCGCACTCATGGGCACCTCCGGCTGCGTGGACCGGCGGACGGGGTGCCCCATGGCGGACACGGCTCAGGGGATGGCATCTGTCCCCCGTCCGGGCCGGTGCTTGATGCTACCGAGCCCATCACGCCCGGCTGACCGTCTCTCGGCGAGCGTGAAACGGATCACCCATTCGAGCGAAGGTTTGCAGGTTTACGATTTCACGCCACCTGACCTGCGACTGGCTGTGGTTCCGCATCGCGCAAGGGGACGGAGACTGCGGTTCCACGTCTCCAGGACCCTGATCATTACGATTCATATGGTCAACCAACCGTGTTTTCAAGCCAGTCGGCGTCGATCTGGCCCTCGGCGACGATCACCGCGGGGCCGGTCATCTCGATCTCGCCATCGGCCCGTTCGGTGATCACGAGGGTGCCGCCGGGCACGTCGACGGTGTACGTGGCCGGGCTGCCGGTGGCCGCCGGGTCGGCGCCGTCCCTGCGGGCCGTGGCCACGGCGACGGCGCACGCGCCCGTGCCGCAGGACCGGGTCTCGCCCGCTCCCCGCTCGTGCACGCGCATGGCGACGTGGCGGGGGCCGCGGTCGACCACGAACTCGACGTTGACCCCGCTCGGGTAGGCGGCGGCCGGGCTGAAGGGCGGCGGGGAGTACAGGTCGCCCGCGTGCGCGAGGTCGTCCACGAAGGCGACGGCGTGCGGGTTGCCCATGTTCACGTTCCGCGCGGGCCAGCTGCGGTCGCCGACGCTCACCGTGACGTCCCCTTCGGGCAGCTGCGCCTTGCCCATGCCGACGGTGACGTCACCGTCCTTCGCGATGTGCACGGTCTTCACGCCACCGCGGGTGGCCACCGCGAGGTCGCCCTCGGTGACGTGACCGGCGTGCTGGAGGTAGCGGGCGAAGACGCGTACGCCGTTGCCGCACATCTCGGCGATGGAGCCGTCGCCGTTGCGGTAGTCCATGAACCACTCGGCCTCCCCGGCCAGGTGCGCGGCCTCGGGGTGCGCGGCGGACCGTACGACGTGGAGCAGGCCGTCACCGCCGATGCCGGCCCGGCGGTCGCACAGGGCGGCGACCGCGGCGGGGGGCAGGTCGAGGGCGTTCTCGGGGTCCGGGACGATCACGAAGTCGTTCTCGGTGCCGTGGCCCTTGAGGAAGGCGATCCTGGTGCTCATTCTTCGATCGTAAGGGAGGCGCGGTTTTCGGCCGCGGTCCCGGTGAGCACTGGGCCGCGCAGGTCCCCGCGTCCCCGAAGGGGCGCTTCAGCGCAGTCTGGCCACACGCCAGACCGCCAGAACCACCACCACGGCCACCAGCAGCACGTATCCGATCGCGACCCGCCAGTCCGCGCGCCGACCGGAGCCCCGCGGCGGCAGACCCGGCCACGTGTAACCAACGCGGCGCGCGGCCATCATGCCCCAGCCGGCCGCGCAGGAGCAGATCAGCAGCCCCAGCATCGCGATCACCGCTCCGCTGTCGCCGAAGTCGAAGGCCAGCGGGAAGGCGAACATCAGGGAGCCCACCGCGGCCAGCGAGACGATGGGCGCGAGCTGCCAGATCCGCAGGCGGCGCTGCGGGCGCAGCTCGACCTCGACCTCTTCCCCGCCCGGGAACATCTCCTCGGGTTCGGGGCCGTCGGCGGTCACACCGCCCTGGGTGTCGTCGGGCCCGTCGGGGCTCAGACGCTCCGCGTCCTGCTCCGGTTCACCGCTGTCGACGGTGAGGGGCTCGGTGCCTTGTGCGGTGTCGCGAGGGCCGGCCTCCATCGCCACGCGCCCTCCCAACTCGGACTCCACTTGGTCGATCGAAGCTCGATGATGGCACGGCGCCGGAGGCCGGGATGACGGCCGGAGCGTCCCGATGCCAGGACGTGATCAGGCTGTGACCGGTCGTTCGACCAACGCCAGCGCGAGCTGCGGAAGTTCTGTGAGATGCGCCGCAGCCCCACTCAACCAATGCACCCGCGGATCGCGCCTGAACCATGAATCCTGACGGCGCGCGAAGCGTTTCGTGGCCCGGACGGTCTCAGCCCGCGCGTCCTCCATCGTGCACTCCCCGGAGAGCGCCGCGAGCACCTGTTGGTACCCGAGCGCGCGCGAGGCTGTGCGCCCCTCGCGCAACCCCTGCCCCTCCAGCTTTCGCACCTCCTCCACGAGGCCCGCCTCCCACATCCGGTCGACGCGGCGCGCGATGCGCTCGTCGAGCTCGGGCCGGGCGACATCGACGCCGATCTGGACGGTGTCGTAGACGGAGTCGTGGCCGGGGAGGTTGGCGGTGAAGGGTTTGCCGGTGATCTCGATCACTTCGAGGGCCCGGACGATACGGCGGCCGTTGCTGGGCAGGATCGCCTGCGCGGCGCCGGGGTCGGCGGCGGAGAGGCGGGCGTGCAGCGCGCCCGAGCCGCGCAGCACGAGCTCCTCCTCCAGGCGGGCCCTGACCTCGGGATCGGTACCGGGGAACTCCAGGTTGTCGACGGCCCCGCGGACGTACAGTCCGGAACCGCCGACGAGGATCGGCCAGCGGCCGTCGGCGAGCAGTGCGTCGATCCTGGCGCGGGCCAGCCGCTGGTACTCGGCGACGGACGCGGTGACGGTCACGTCCCAGATGTCCAGGAGGTGGTGCGGGACGCCGTCGCGTTCGGCGGGCGTCAGCTTGGCGGTGCCGATGTCCATCCCTCGGTACAGCTGCATGGAGTCGGCGTTGACGACCTCGCCTCCCAGTCGCTGGGCCAGGAAGACGCCCAGATCGGACTTTCCGGCCGCGGTGGGTCCGACGACGGCGATGACGCGGGGTGCGGGGGGTGCGCTGCTCACCGCCCCAGTCTCGCAAACCTGGGGGCACCACCTCGAACGAGTTACGTGACGGCCCGGGTCCGGCGTCGTTGCCAGTTGCGTGGTTTCCGCCGCCCTGTTCACGGAGGCGGCGATCCGGGTGGCGCAAACGGGCGCACCGGACGACGCGGGATTTCCCTCGCACGAGTAGCGTATGGAGCGGATATGGGCGTTTTTGCACGACTTCTCCGAAGGTCCAAGGTCACGGAGGAGGTGTCAACCGCTGAGACTCAGGCCGACATCCCGACGGCCGGGTCCGCGGCGGAGGAGGCGGCAGAAGCGAAGGGATCGACGGACGCCGAGGCTGAGGCCGAGGCCGAGGCCGAGGCCAAAGCCGGGACCGAGACCGGGACCGAGACCGAGGGCGAGACCCAGGTCGAGGACACCGCGGCCGTCGAGGCCGAGGACACGGACGGGTCGACGGCGACGGAGGCCGTCGAGGACGCTGCCGCCGAGGGCGTCGAGATCCCCAAGCAGCAGTCCGCCGAAGAGGCGGCCGACCATGAGGCCGGCGAAGGCGCCCGTACGTAACTGTCCCGCGTGGGAAGGTGAACGATGGGTCTCATGAACAGCCTGAAGGCCAAGCTCAGCCCGGCCAAGGACAAGGTCTCCGGCCTCGCGCAGCAGCACGGGGACAGGATCCAGCACGGTCTCGACAAGGCCGCGAAGGTCGTGGACGAGAAGACCAAGGGCAAGTACAGCGGCAGGATCCAGAAGGGCACCGGCAAGGCCAAGGACGCCATGGACCGACTCGCGCACAACGACGGCACGCAGGGACCGGGGGGCGGCAGCGCGCCGCCGACCTCACCGCCGCCGGCTTCCTGAACGGCAGCACGGCACACCGACGGACGGCCACGGGGCAGGACGCCCCGGGCCGTCCGCCGTTTGACGGCCGGAGCCCAGGGCCCCGCCCAGGGCTCCGCCACGGCCTCTGCGGCCCTCGCGGCTCTTGCACGGCCGTCAGGAACAAGACTTCAGGAACAAGGCTTCAGGACCAGGTCGCGACCAGGTACCCCACGCCGTACGGCGCGCCCTCGTACAACAACGAGCCGCCCAGGTTCGCGCCCTCGGCCGCGCCCGCGAGGACCTGCCAGCAGGCCCGGCCGGAGGCCTTCAGTTCGTACGCCAGCTCGGCGTCCAGTGCTCGCAGGGCCGCCACGTCGGCCGCGGCCAGCGCACGCGCGACCTCCGCGTCGAAGGGGGCCGCGCGCTCGTCGAGGTAACCGGGTGCCTTGAGTGTGCGGCAGGCGCTGGCGTCGCCCATCACCAGCAGCGCCACCCGCTCGGCCCGGGCGGCGATGTCCCTTCCGCTCTGGATACACCGCTCGGGCTCCAGAGGTTCCCCGACGCCGAGTCCCTCGATCGGGGCGGCGGACCAGCCGGTGCGCTCCAGCAGCCAGGCGGCGACGGCGAGGGAGGGCGGGAGTTCACGCCCGGAGTCTTCGTCCCTGCCGAGCCGCACGTCGAGGTCCACGCCGAAGCCACGGAAGGACCCGTGGCTGCCCTCCGGAAGCACGCCGCGCCCACTCCGCTCCGCGGGCCCGACGACCACGAGCAGTTCGGGCCGGGCGGCCGCGAGCACTCCTAGCGCGTCCGTGCAGGCGGCTCGCGCCGCGTCCAGCTCGGGCGCGGCGCCCGCGGCGACCGTGGGGACGAGAAGAGGCGGGCAGGGGCAGGCAGCAGCGGCGACAAGCATGGTCGGGAGCCTACTTCCACGCCCAGGGCCAGGACTCCGGATGGGTGCTCCACGCCAGCTCGGCGAGCCTGTACATCACGCGGTGCGTGGACATCGCGCCCTCGACGTTCACGTAGTAGGCGTCGCCGTCGCCGATCCGGTAGACCTGTCGGCGCTTCTGGCGCAGGCCGACGCCCGGGCGGTGCGTGCAGGCGATCTCGTACAGGCGGGCCCGGGCCTCGTCCTGGGTGCCCTCGAAATGCGCCACCTCGTCGACGTCGTTCTGATTGCCGATGCTGCGGTCGACGACCACCACCCAGCGCCCCATGCCCCGCCCCTCGAGTCCCCGGCGACGCTCAGTGCGCCGCGCAACCGCCCGTCGCCGCCGGCAGCGGCTCGGGAACCCCGATCTTCGGGAGGCCCAGCATGACACCCGCGGGCTTGGCGGCCTCGGCCGCGTTCCGCTTCTCCCACGCGTCACCCGCGCGCGTGCGGCGCACGTCGAGGACGGCGCCCTCGGCGAGGAGGTGGTGCGGGGCGGCGTAGGTGATCTCGACCGTGACCACGTCGCCGGGACGGACCTCTTGGTCGGGCTTGGTGAAGTGGACCAGGCGGTTGTCCGGGGCACGGCCGGAGAGGCGGTGGGTGGCGCCGTCCTTGCGGCCCTCGCCCTCGGCGACCATCAGCTCCAGGGTGCGGCCGACCTGCTTCTTGTTCTCCTCCCAGGAGATCTCCTCCTGGAGGGCGACGAGACGCTCGTAACGCGACTGCACGACCTCCTTGGGGATCTGCCCGTCCATGGTCGCCGCGGGGGTTCCGGGGCGCTTGGAGTACTGGAAGGTGAAGGCGTTCGTGAAGCGGGCCTCGCGGACGACGTGCATGGTCTGCTCGAAGTCCTCCTCGGTCTCGCCGGGGAAGCCCACGATGATGTCGGTCGAGATCGCGGCGTCCGGCATGGCGGCGCGGACCTTCTCGATGATCCCGAGGTAGCGGTCCTGGCGGTAGGAGCGGCGCATCGCCTTGAGGACCGTGTCCGAGCCGGACTGCAGGGGCATGTGCAGCTGCGGCATGACGTTCGGGGTCTCCGCCATCGCCGCGATCACGTCGTCCGTGAAGTCGCGGGGGTGGGGAGACGTGAACCGGACGCGCTCCAGGCCCTCGATGGAGCCACACGCGCGCAGCAGCTTGCTGAAGGCCTCACGGTCGCCGATGTCGGAGCCGTACGCGTTGACGTTCTGGCCGAGCAGGGTGATCTCGGAGACGCCCTCGCCGACCAGCGCCTCGATCTCGGCGAGGATGTCGCCGGTGCGGCGGTCCTTCTCCTTGCCGCGCAGTGCCGGGACGATGCAGAAGGTGCAGGTGTTGTTGCAGCCGACGGAGATCGACACCCAGGCCGCGTAGGCGCTCTCGCGCCGGGTCGGCAGCGTGGACGGGAACGCTTCCAGTGACTCGGCGATCTCGACCTGCGCCTCTTCCTGCACGCGCGCGCGTTCCAGCAGGACGGGCAGTTTGCCGATGTTGTGCGTGCCGAAGACGACGTCGACCCAGGGCGCCTTCTGCACGATGGTGTCCCGGTCCTTCTGCGCGAGACAGCCGCCGACCGCGATCTGCATACCGGGCCGCGAGACCTTGCGGGGCGCGAGTCGGCCGAGGTTGCCGTAGAGCCGGTTGTCGGCGTTCTCCCGCACCGCGCAGGTGTTGAAGACAACGACGTCCGCGTCCCCGTCCGAACCCTCGGGGGCGGGCACGTATCCCGCCTCCTCCAGCAGCCCTGACAATCGCTCGGAGTCGTGGACGTTCATCTGGCACCCGTAGGTGCGCACTTCGTACGTTTTCGGAGATGAAACGTCCACTGCCGGGCTCCGGTCGCTGCTGATGGTCATGGGTCAAGGGTAGGTGCTCCACGAAGACCGTCGGCCCGGCGCCCGGTCGAGGACGGGCTCAGCCGGGCCGCTCCGGTCGGCGGACGGTCGAGGGCCGGTCGACGAAGACCACGGAGCGGGGGCCCGGTGCCCCTGGTGACGACAGCTGAGCAGCGGGGCAGGACCAGGGTGCCGACGTAGGCGGCGGACAGCTGGTGCCGTTGGGGTCCGTGTCGGCGGACGGCAGCAGACAGGCGCGGGGGGTCTCGTCGAGGGTCAGGAGCCACAGGTGCCATAGCGATCGTCGTGACGGTGCCGAGAAGGGCCGACAGCCGGGACCTGGAGAGATGGGGGCGATCCTCAGAGCCGGCAGTCTGCCGGCACCCTCCGCGCGGCACCAAGACCGCCCGGGACTCCCGTGCACCCGGAGACCGACGGCGGCGCGGTCGACCTGGCGGTGCCGTTCGAGCTGTACGCACTCCTGATCTTCGAGACGGCGAGCGCCGATGACGTGCGTCCCGCAGGCGGCCAGCACCAGGGGCTTTGCATGACCATACGTGGTGATGCATAATCTTCCTATGTCCAAGGTCCTCACGTCCCTCCCCGCCGGCGAACGCGTCGGCATCGCCTTCTCCGGCGGTCTCGACACCTCCGTCGCGGTCGCGTGGATGCGCGACAAGGGCGCCATCCCCTGCACCTACACCGCGCACATCGGCCAGTACGACGAGCCCGACATCGACTCGGTGCCCGACCGCGCGAAGACCTACGGTGCCGAGATCGCGCGCCTGGTCGACTGCCGGGCCGCGCTGGTCGAGGAGGGACTGGCCGCGCTCACCTGCGGGGCGTTCCACATCCGCTCGGGCGGGCGGGCGTACTTCAACACCACGCCGCTGGGCCGTGCCGTCACCGGCACGCTGCTGGTGCGGGCGATGATGGAGGACAACGTCCAGATCTGGGGCGACGGTTCGACCTTCAAGGGCAACGACATCGAGCGGTTCTACCGCTACGGCCTCCTCGCCAACCCGAACCTGAGGATCTACAAGCCCTGGCTGGACGCGGACTTCGTGACCGAGCTCGGCGGCCGCAAGGAGATGTCGGAGTGGCTGGTCGCGCATCAGCTGCCGTACCGGGACTCGACGGAGAAGGCGTACTCCACCGACGCCAACATCTGGGGTGCCACGCACGAGGCCAAGACCCTGGAGCACCTCAACACCGGCATCGAGACGGTCGACCCGATCATGGGCGTCAGGTTCTGGGACCCGTCGGTCGAGATCGCGCCCGAGGACGTGACGATCGGCTTCGACCAGGGCCGCCCGGTGACCATCAACGGCAAGGAGTTCGGCTCCGCCGTCGACCTGGTCATGGAGGCCAACGCCATCGGCGGCCGGCACGGCCTGGGCATGTCCGACCAGATCGAGAACCGGATCATCGAGGCGAAGAGCCGCGGCATCTACGAAGCGCCCGGCATGGCCCTGCTGCACGCGGCCTACGAGCGTCTCGTCAACGCGATCCACAATGAGGACACCGTCGCCCAGTACCACAACGAGGGCCGGCGCCTGGGCCGTCTCATGTACGAGGGCCGCTGGCTGGACCCGCAGGCCCTGATGATCCGCGAGTCACTCCAGCGCTGGGTCGGCGCCGCCGTCACCGGCGAGGTCACCCTGCGGCTGCGGCGCGGCGAGGACTACTCGATCCTCGACACCACGGGCCCGGCGTTCTCGTACCACCCGGACAAGCTGTCGATGGAGCGCACCGAGGACTCCGCCTTCGGTCCCGTGGACCGGATCGGCCAGCTCACCATGCGCAACCTCGACATCGCCGACTCCCGCGCCAAGCTGGAGCAGTACGCCGGTCTCGGCCTGATCGGCACCGGCAGCCCCACGATCGGCGCCTCCCAGGCGGCGGCCACGGGTCTCATCGGCACCATGCCGGAACTCCCCGAGGGCGGAGCCGAGGCGATCGCGTCCCGCGGCGAGGTCTCGGAGGACGAGGCCCTGCTGGACCGGGCGGCGATGGAGTTCGGCACGGACTGACACACGTCCCGACAGTGAGCGAGGCCGGTGCTACCCCGCACCGGCCTCTTCTCATGCCCGACTCCGCCGACACCTCCGCGGGCAAGCACGCCGCCGCCTTCTCAGGCCCGCCCCTCCCGCGACCGCATCAACGGCTGGATCCGCGTCCCGAACTTCTCGATCCCGTCGAGGAAGTCGTCGAAGACCAGCATGATCCCCTTGGTCCCCTCGACCCCGGCGATCTCGTCGAGCATGCGCGCGACACTCTCGTACGACCCGACGAGCGTCCCCATGTTGAAGTTCACGGCGCCCTCGGGCAGCACGATGGTGCGGGCCGTGGAGGAGTCGTCGGCGGTGGTGTCCGTGGCCGACTCCCCCGCCATGTAGGCCAGCGCCGCACGGTCCGCGTTGTCGTGATAGTCCTGCCACTTCGCGCGGGCGGCCTCGTCGGTCTCGTCGGCGATGACCATGAAGAGGGACAGCGCGCCGACGTCCCGGCCGGTCTCCCGCGCCGCGTCGACCAGCGTGGCCGCGCTCTCCGCGAAGGCGAGCGGGGTGTTCACGCCGCTGCCCAGGATGAAGTTGTAGTCGGCGTGCCCGGCGGCGAACCGCATGCCCGTGCCGCTCTGCCCGGCGGCCACGATGTCGATGTGCCCGCCCGCCGGCCGCGGCGAGAGCACGCAGTCGTCCATCTCGTAGAACTCGCCCTTGAAGTTGCTGACGCCCTCGCTCCACAGCTCCTTCATCACCGTCACGTACTCGACGGCACGCGCGTACCGGTTGCCGAAGTGCTCGTCGCCGGGCCACACGCCCATCTGCGTGTACTCGCCGGGCGCCCAGCCGGTGACGATGTTGACGCCGAACCGTCCAGGGGCGATGGAGTCGACGGTGACCGCCATGCGCGCGACGATCGCCGGCGGAAGGGCGAGGATCGGCGTGGAGGCGTACAGCCTGATCCGCTCGGTGACCGCGGCCAGCCCCGCCATCAGCGTGAACGACTCCAGGCAGTGGTCCCAGAACTCGGTGTCGCCGCCGAAACCCTTGAGTTTGATCATCGAGAGGGCGAAGTCGAGCCCGTGCTCCTCGGCCTTCTGCACGACCGCCTTGTTGAGCTCGAAGGTCGGCATGTACTGCGGGGAACTCTTCGAGATGAGCCAGCCGTTGTTGCCGATGGGGATGAAGACACCGATGTCCACGCCGCTCCTCATGATCGAAGACTGCCCGGTCGGACGGGACGGTACACGACCGAGGTTTTGGCAACTTCCCGTGAAGCATGGGTAGTTGAGGTAAGGGAATGCCGGGAATCAGCTCGTCGGAAACGGTGAAGCAGGTTTCGAAGACAAACGGGAACGATAAGTTCCCTCCATGAACGCGCGGCTCGCTCTTCTCGGCACGGTCACCCCTGGTGCGACCGAGAGCGAGGTCTTCCGGCTGGCGCTCGGGCACGCGGTCGGTGAGCTGAGCGCGCTCGGCGGGACCATGCACCTGCGCGGCCCGATGTCGGCCCTGCGTCTGGTCTCGTCCCTGGGTCTGCCGCCCGCCCTCACCCGCTCCTGGGAGATCGTCGACCAGGAGGGCCCGCTGGCCCCGGCCCGGGCGCTCCAGCAGGGCAGGGGCGTCTGGGTGCCGCTGTCCCAGGACGCACCGGAGCAGGACCGCTGGCCCGGCACCGGCCTCGCCGCCCTGCCCGTGTTCAGCGGCCGGCGCAGCATCGGCGCGCTGACGGTCCTGGCCGGTGAGCGGGGCGAACCCACCCCGGAGCACTGGGCCTTCCTGCGGGACGTGGTCGCCTGGACCGAGGACCGCATGGCCCAGGCACCACCGCCGGCCGGGCCCTCCCAGGCGGAGCTGGGCGGCGAGCGGCTCCGGCAGGCCCTCAAGGAGGTCCAGGTCGGCTCGTGGGACTGGGACATCCGCAACGGCGACCTGATCTGGGACGAGGCCGCCCTGGCGCTGTACGGCACCCGCCCGGCCGACTTCACCGGCCGGATCGACAACTGGATGCGGATCGTCCACCCCGACGACCTGGCACCCACGCTGGCGGCGGCGCAGCAGGCCATCCTCGACCACTCCGTCTACGAGGCCGAGTACCGCGTACGACGCCTGGACGGCACCTGGGGCTGGACGCAGGCCCGCGGCCGGGCGACCTACGACGAGCGTGGCGAGCCGCTGCGGATGATCGGGGTGGGCTGGGAGAGCAACGAGTCGCGCACCGCGCGGGACGCCCTCGGCAGGGCCCTGAGACACATGAGCGACGGCTTCCTCGCGGTGGACGACGAGTGGCGGATCACCTTCGCCAACCTGGAGGCGGAACGCTTCCTCGGCTTCTCCGAGGAGGAGTTGTTCGGACGCCTGCTGTGGGACCTGCCCGCCACCCGGCAGGTGCCGGGTCTGAAGGAGAGCTGCCTGGCGGCCGGGGCCGAGGAGAAGCCCGCCGGGTTCGACGTGTACATCGCGGACTGCCGGCGGCGGCTGCATGTGCGGCTGGTGCCGGGGCCCGACGGCCGCACCCTCTACTTCCAGGACGTCACGGAGAAGCGCCGGCTGGCCCAGGAGCGGCAGGCGGCGGAGCGGGCCGCGGCCGAACGGGCGGTGCGGATCGCCGAGCTGACCACGGAACTCGCCAAGGCGACGACCTCCCGGGACGTGGTGGACGCGGTCGCCCGCCGGGTGCTGCCGCCGTTCGCCGCCTCCGGGCTGATGGTCCAGGTCAGCGAGGGCGACCGGCTCCACCACGTCGGAGCGGTCGGTTACCCCCGGGACTTCGTGGCCCTCCTCGACAGCCGCCGCAGGGCGACGACCGGGGACCCCGCCTGGGACACGATCGCGTCCGGCCTCCCGCTGTTCATGTCCTCGGCCCACGAGTACGCCGCCCGCTATCCCGAACTGGCCGACTTCCCCGCCCGCGGCGACAAGAAGTCCTGGGCGTTCCTGCCGCTGACGGCGTCCGGGCACACCTTCGGCGTCTGCGTGGTCTCCTTCGACCGGCCGCGGCTGCTCGACGACGAGGAACGCGCCCTGCTCACCACGATCACCGCCCTCGTCGCCCAGTCCCTGGAGCGGGCCCGCCTCTACGACGCCGAGCACACCCGGTCCCGGGAACTCCAGCGCAGCCTGCTCCCCCAGGCGCTGCCCGACCTGCCCGCGTGCACGGCGGCCGCGCGCTATCTGCCGGCCGGGCCCGGAGCGGACGTGGGCGGCGACTGGTACGACATCATCCCCCTGTCCGGCGGACAGGTCGCGCTGGTCGTCGGCGACGTGATGGGCCACGGTCTGCCGGAGGCGGCCACCATGGGACGGCTGCGTACGGCGGTGCACACCCTGGCCGACCTGGAGCTGCCGCCCGACGAGATCCTCGGCCACCTCAACGACATCGTCGGCGGCATGAGCGAGGCGTCGTACGCCACCTGTCTGTACGCGCTCTACGACCCGACGACGCGGGTCTGCTCCATCGCCCGGGCCGGCCATCCACCGCCCGCTCTGGTACGTCCCGACGGAACCGTGCACTTCCCCGAACCGGACGCCGATCCCCCGCTGGGCGCGGCCAAGCCGCCGTTCGAGACGGCCGAACTGGAGGTGCCCGAGGGCAGTCTGCTGGTGCTGTACACCGACGGACTGGTCGAATCGGCGAGGCGGGAGATCGACGAGGGCATGGCCGAGCTGGCGCGGCTGCTGGGCGCCGCCCACGCCGACGGGACCGCCGTAGACCTTGAACGGCTGTGCGACAGGCTGACGGCCGGTCTGCTGCCGGCGGACCAGCAGGCGGCCGACGACGCGGCGTTCCTGGTGGCCCGCCTGCACGCGCTGCCTGCCGACCGGATGGCCGCCTGGTCGCTGCCCGAGGACCCGAAGGCGGCGAGCCAGGCCCGCGGGCACGTCCGAGAACAGCTCGCGGCCTGGGACCTCGACGACCTGTCCTCCACCACGGAGCTCTTGGTCAGCGAGCTGGTGGGCAATGTCGTCCGGCACGCCCGCGGCCCGGTCCGGCTGCGCCTGCTGCACACCACCGTGCTGATCTGCGAGGTCTACGACGGCAGCCAGACCATGCCCCGTATCCGCCACGCCACGGAGACCGACGAGGGCGGCCGGGGCCTCCAGCTCATCTCGGCGCTCTCCAGCCGCTGGGGCGCCCGCTACACCCCCACGGGCAAGTGCATCTGGACGGAACAGTCCCTGCGGGGTCCGGACCAGCCCCCGGAGGAGCTCTTCCTGAACCCCGCCGACCTCGACGAGGACTGGGACGCACTCCTGTGATCACGCGTGCCCGTTCGGCCCCGCACAACGGGCCGGACGCCGGGCACGTTCCTAGGGTCGAGGTGACGGCTGTTCAGGCCCCGCCCGAAAGGCACGACCCATGGCAATACGCATCACGCTCACCGGCGCAGTACTGGCCGTTCTGGCCACCGCAGGACCGCTGACCGGCGTCGCACACGCTCAAGGCGACCTGGACTGCGCGGACTTCGCCTACCAGGAGGACGCGCAGGCAGAGTTCGATCTCGACCGCACCGACCCCGACCGGCTCGATGAGGACCAGGGTCCGGACGACGGCATCGCCTGCGAGGCGCTGCCGCGAAGGGACACCGCCGCCGTGAGTGTCGCCACCCCACTCACCACGCCACCCGCCACACTGCTTCCCACGCCAGTCGCCACGCCGCTTCCCACGCTCGGTGTCCAGGGCGGGTCCGGAGGCAGTGTGGGCCCGGCCGGCTTCGAGCGGGCGATCGGGGTGGCACTCGCGCTCGGCGGGGTCGGCCTCGCGGGCGCGTACGTGGTGCGGCGGCGTCGTGCCACGCAGCCGCACGCCCGCCTCAGGGATCGATGAGCCCTGCCCGTATGGCGTACCGGGTCAGCTCCAGGCGGTCCCGCATCCCCAGCTTGGCCAGCAGGTTCGCGCGGTGCCGCTCGACCGTCTTCGCGCTGATGAACAGCAGCTCGCCGATCTCCTTCGTGGTGTGTCCCTCGGCGACGAGCTTGAGGATCTCCTCCTCGCGTTCGGTGACGGCCCGCGCGGGCAGGTCGTCACCGCGGTGCAGCCGGTCGAGGTAGGAGCGGACGAGGGCCCGCTCGGCGCCGGGGTAGACGAAGGACTCGTCGCGTACGGCGGCCCGGCACGCCTCGACGAGGTCGCGGTCGGCGACGGACTTGAGGACGTATCCGCTGGCTCCTGCCTTGAGGGCCTCGAAGAAGTACTGCTCGTTGTCGTACATCGTCAGGATCAGGATCCGCAGGTCCGGCAGCCGCCGGGACAGCTCGCGAGCCGCCTGGAGCCCGGTCATCCGCGGCATGGCGATGTCCAGTACGGCGAGATCGACCTCACGCGCGCGTGCCAGCTCGACCGCCTCGGCACCGTCGCCCGCCTCGGCCACGACCGTGAGGTCCGGCTCCCCCTCGAGAATCAGCCGCACCCCCCGCCGTACGAGAGTGTGGTCGTCGGCGAGCAGCACCCGGGTCGGCTCCGCCATCAGCTCACCCCCGCCGCGACCGGTATCCGCAACCGCACGTCCGTCCCCGGCCCGGCGCCGGCCTCCACCGAGAACACCGCCCCGACCAGCAGCGCCCGCTCCCGCATCCCCTGGATCCCGGCCCCCTCGGCCGCCCCGCCCAGCCCCTTGCCGTTGTCCCGCACGAGGAGCTCGACTCCGCCCGCGACCGACTGGAGCCTGACCTCGGCGCGGTCGGCGGCGGAGTGCCGCGCGGTGTTGGTCAGACCCTCCTGGGCCACCCGGTAGAGCACCAGTTCCGACTCCTCGGTCAGCCGGGGCAGATCGCCGCCGATGTGATGGCGCACGGTCAGCCCGTGCGTGGTGAACTCGGCCGCGAGAGACCGCAGAGCGCTCGACAGCCCGAGCTCCTCGAGCACACCGGGCCGCAGCCGCCGCGCTATCCGACGGATCTCGTCGAGCCCGGCCCGGGTCGCCTCCTGCGCCTGCCCCACTTCCTCCCGCAGTTCCTCCGGCGCCCGGTCGGCGACCCTCTTGAGCTGCAACAGCACGGCCGTCAGCGTCTGCCCGACCTCGTCGTGCAGCTCACGCGCGACGCGGTGCCGCTCCCTCTCCTGCGCGGAGAGCGCGTGGGCCGCACCGGTCGCCCGCTCGGCCTCCAGCCGGTCGAGCATGGTGTTGTACGTCGTGATCAGCGCGGCCGTCTCGGAAGGACCGGAGACGGGGGCACGCACCCCGGGGCGCAGCAGATCGGCGGCGGCCATCGCCCGCCCCAGCCGCTGGAGCGGGGTGAGCCCGACGCGCAGCACCGCCGCATTGGCGGCCAGCAACAGGGCGAGCCCTCCGAGGACGATCACGGCCTCACCCTGTCGGACGGGCGTGGACACGGTGACCGGGCCCAGCAGCAGCGCGGCGGCGACGACGAGGCCCGCGGCGTTGAGCGAGAACATCCGCCAGAACAGCGACACGGCCGTGCCCTCGCCCCCCTCGTACGACGTTCGGGAGACCAGCGTCGCCGGGCCCCGCCGGTCGCGTATATCCGTCACGTCACCCATATCGCCACCGTACGGGGGCCTGGCAGCATGCGAACCCGGCACCCGTGATCACACGAACCACAAGGGGAAGAAACGTGTCTGCTCCACGCCTGAGGGCGACGCCGCTGCCGGGGATCGGGGTCCGGTACGACCTCATGACCCGCGAGGACCGCCAACTCTCCGTGGTGGCGCACCGCGACGGTGCCCGCACGGTGAGCGTGTACCGGGCCGACGACCCCGACTCCTGCGCCCAGTCGCTGCGCCTGACGGGCTCCGAGGCGGGCGCCCTGATCGACGCGCTGAAGCCCTCCCACCACAGCCCGAGCCTCCTCTACACCTCCGACCTGGGCCTGGTGGCCGAGCGCATCGAGGTGGCGGCCGGCTCCCGCTGGAACGGCCGGGTCCTGGGCGACACGAAGATGCGCACGGACACTGGCGCGTCCGTCGTGGCGGCCCTGCGCCGGGCCGAGGCGATCCCGTCGCCGGCACCGGACTTCCGCCTGGCGGGCGGCGACATCCTCATCGTCGTGGGCACCCGCGAGGGCGTGGACGCCGCCGCGGCCGTCCTCGGGCGGGAGTGAGCGCGTGCACTCCGCGGTCCTGCTGATCGAGTTCGGCTCGATCATTCTCGGCCTGGGACTCCTCGGCCGTTTCGCCGCCCGTTTCCGACTCTCCCCCATCCCCCTCTACCTGCTGGCCGGCCTGGCCTTCGGCGAGGGCGGCCTGCTCCCGCTGGGCGCCAGCGAGGAGTTCGTGTCGATAGGCGCCGAGATCGGCGTCATCCTCCTGCTCCTGATGCTGGGCCTGGAGTACTCGGCCGGGGACCTGGTCACCAATCTCAAGGCCCACTACCCCTCGGGCCTGGTCGACGGCGCCCTCAACGCGCTCCCGGGAGCGGCGGCCGCCCTGTTCCTGGGCTGGGGCCCGGTGGCAGCGGTGGTACTGGCCGGCGTCACCTGGATCTCCTCCTCGGGCGTCATAGCGAAGGTCCTGGGCGACCTGGGCAGAGTCGGCAACAGGGAGACCCCGGTCATCCTGAGCGTCCTGGTCCTGGAGGACCTGGCGATGGCGGTGTACCTGCCCATCGTCACCGCCCTGGTGGCCGGAGCGGGCCTACTGGCCGGAAGCCTGACCCTGGCGATCGCCCTGGGCGCGGCGGGCCTGGTGCTCTTCGTCGCGGTCCGCTACGGCCGCCTGATCTCCCGCTTCGTCTCCAGCGACGACCCGGAGAAACTCCTCCTGGTGGTCCTGGGCTTGACGATCCTGGTGGCGGGAGTGGCACAGCAACTCCAGGTCTCAGCGGCCGTGGGCGCGTTCCTCGTGGGCATAGCCCTCTCGGGAGAGGTGGCAGAGGGCGCCCACACCCTCCTGAGCCCCCTGCGCGACCTCTTCGCCGCGGTCTTCTTCGTCTTCTTCGGCCTCCACACGGACCCGGCGAGCATCCCACCGGTCCTGCTCCCCGCCCTCGCCCTGGCCCTCGTCACGGCAGCCACGAAGATCGCCACCGGTTACTGGGCGGCCCGCCGGGCCGGAATCTCCCCCAAGGGCCGCTGGCGCACGGGCGGCGCGCTGGTGGCCCGCGGCGAGTTCTCGATCGTCATAGCGGGCCTGGCGGTCTCGGCCGGCATCGAATCCTCCCTCGGCCCCCTGGCCACGGCCTACGTCCTCATCCTGGTCATCCTCGGCCCCCTCACGGCCCGCTACACCGAGCCCCTGGCCACGAGACTGACGGCCCGCCGCGAGTCCCCGAAGACACCGGAGAGCGCGTCACGGGTGACGGTCGGTGGGGACGGCGTCTGAGGGGGTGCCGGTCGGGTTGTCGGGCGGGTGCGGGCCGGTGGGGGCTGATCGCGCAGTTCCCCGCGCCCCTAGGCGGGGACGGTGCACGCACGTGCGGTCGCGGCCCCCACCCACCCACCGAACCGCACGCGCTATTCGGGCCGCCGCAGGCATTCAGGGGCGGGGGGAACTGCGCAACACGCCCGCCCCCACTTACGCGCAGACGCACGACAACCAAACCCGCCCAGCCCGCCGCAGGCATCAGGGGCGCGGGGAACTGCGCAAAGCGCCCACCCCCACCGACGCGCAGACGCACGACAACCAAACCCGCCCAGCCCGCCGCAGGCATCAGGGGCGCGGGGAACTGCGCAAAGCGCCCACCCCCACCAAGCCGCACCCGAACAACCACCGCACGCACCCAAACCGGCCCACCGCCGGAGGCACTGGTCAGCGCGCCTCACCCCCTGGCAGGATCACCGCATGCCCAAGCCGTTCCCCCGCCTCAGCCGCCGCCAGGCGCTCCAGACCGCGGCCGCCGCCCTCGTGGCGCTCGGCCTGCTCCTGTGGTGGCTGCTCCCGCTGGGGGAGACTCCCCCGACCGGCACGATCACCTTCAGCACGGGTACCAAGGCGGGCGTCTACCAGAAGTACGGCGGGCTCCTCCGCGACGAGATCCACAAGGACATGCCGGACCTGAAGGTGGAACTGGAGACCAGCGCGGGCTCCCAGGAGAACGTCAGACTCGTGGCGACCGGAAAGTCCGACTTCGCGATCGCCGCGGCCGACGCGGTGGAGACCTACCAGCAGAACGGCGAACCCGGCGCCGACCAGCTCCGCGGCGTGGCCCGCCTCTACGACGACTACGTACAGCTCGTCGTCCCCGCCGACTCCGACATCCACTCCGTGGCCGACCTGAAGGGGAAGCGTGTCTCCATCGGCGTCGCCAACTCCGGCGTACGCCTGATAGCGGACCGCGTGCTCCGCGCCGTCGGCATCGACCCGGACAAGGACATCCAACCGAGGTCCGAGGGCATCGACACCGGCCCCAAGCTACTCGGCCACGGCCTGGACGCGTTCTTCTGGTCCGGCGGCCTGCCCACCGACGGACTGAAGCAGCTGGCCGAGCGCTCGGCGTTCCGTTTCGTCCCGATCGAACCCTCCCTCGTGGCGAAGCTGCACGCCGAGGGCGAGCCCACCCGCTACTACCGCGCCACCAACATGCCGGCGTCGGCGTACCCGTCCGTCCAGAACGGCAGGACCGTCCCCACCATGGCCGTCTCCAACCTGCTGATCACGCGCAAGGACACGGACGTCAAGCTCACCGAGTGGCTCACCCGGACCGTGATCAAGAGCCGGGACGGCATCGGCCGGGACGTCCATTCCGCCCAGCTGGTGGACGTGCGCACAGCGATCTACACCGACCCGGTCCCCCTCCACGAGGGCGCCCGCCGCTACTACCGCTCCGTCAAGCCGTAGGACGGCTGCGGGGCACGGAGACCGTCACCACCAGGCCGTGCGGCTCGTGGCGGCCGTACGAGATCGCGCCGCCCCCCGCGGCCAGCAGTGCCCGTGAGATGGACAGCCCGAGACCGGACCCCTTGATGTTCTGATGCCGCCCGCTGCGCCAGAACCGGTCGCCGACCCGCGCGAGTTCCTCGTCGGTGAGCCCGGGTCCGCGGTCGGCGACGACGACCGTCGACGTTTCCCCGTCCGCGGCGACCGTGACCTCGACAGTCTCGTCCTCCGGCGTGAACTTCAGCGCGTTGTCGATGACCGCGTCGAGGGCGCTGGAGAGGGTGACGGGGTCGGCCCAGGCGGTGGTGGGCGGACAACTCCCCACCAGTCGCACGCCCTTGGCCTCGGCGGTGGGTGTCCAGGCGGCCACCCGTTCGGCGGTGAGTTCGCCGATGTCGGTGACGCTCAGATCCGCCTCGGTGTGCTCGGCGAGCGCGAGGTCGAGGAGGTCGTCGAGGACCTGGGCCAGTCGTTTGCCCTCCGCCTGCACGGAGGCGATCTCGGCGTTCCCCTCGGGGAGTTCGAAGGCGAGCAGTTCGATACGCAGCAGCAGTGCGGCGAGCGGATTCCGCAACTGGTGCGAGGCGTCGGCGACGAAGGCCCGCTGCTGTTCCAGCACGTCCTCGACGTTGTCCGCCATCTCGTTGAACGAGCGGGCCAGGCGCCTGAGTTCGGGAGGTCCGCCGGCCACCGCGACCCGGGACTTCAGGGCCCCGCTCGCGATCGAGTGGGTGGTGGCGTCCAGGACCCGCACAGGTCTCAGCACCCACCCGGTCAACCGCAGCGCGGCGCCGACGGCCAGCAGCATGGCGGCGAGTTCGCCCGCGAAGATGACGAGCCAGTCCTGGAGGATCCGTGAACGCATGGGTCCGGTGGGCGAGTCGGTGACGACGACCGCGACGACGTCACCGTCCCGGATCACCGGTGAGGCGACGACCAGCCGGCCCCGCTGCCAGGGCCACACCTGCTTGGGGTCCTGACTGCGGCGGCTGAGCAGGGCCTCGCCGAACGCGTCGCGCACCTCGCCCTCCCGGGGAAGGAACCAGCCGCGGGGCGCTGTGGCCATGGGTACGTCACCGTCGTAGAAGACACCGACGCGGATGCCGTAGACCTGGTAGTAGCTGGCGAGTTCGCTCTCCAGGGTCTCCAGGCGCTCGTCGGAGGCGTCGGTGACGAACTGGGCGAGCGCGGCGAAGTGCGCGGTGTCGTCGATGCGGTCGACGACGACCTTCTGCTGCTGCGCGGAGGCCACACCGATGGCGAGCGGCACGCCCAAGGCCAGCAGGACGGCGGCCATGAGGACGATGAGCAGCGGAAGAAGACGTGTACGCACGACACCTACGCTCCGGACCGAAGCCGCGGGCCTCGGCACACCCGGGCACGACGGGGCGGCGCCACCATGGCCACGCAGTGGACGCCGCCCGGCCCAAGCCGTTCCGTCCCCCGCCACGACCGGCAACCGTCACCCGGCACACCCCGGCTCCCCGCGCCGAACGGCCCCGCGCCGGCACCGCACCCGCGGGCACCCTCGCCGCCCCACTCACCCGCGCCCACAGCCACCGTCCCTCACCCGACCCGTTTTCCTCCCCCGAGCCTCGCACAGCTCCTGGTCCCGCTCCTCCACCCGGGGCCTCACCGCAGCCGCTGAGCCCTTGCCCCTCGCCTCAGGACATCAACCCCGCTCCGCCCCGGCTCTTCCCCGAGCCCGCCCCCCAGCGCATCAGCCCGAACCGCGCCCCCAGCCCCTCGGCCCAGCCGACGCCCCTGCCCCTCGATCCAAGACCTGCCCCGCCCTCTCAGGACATCACCCCCGATCCCCCACCGCCTCTTCCCCGGGCCCGCCCCCCAGCGCATCAGCCCGAACCGTGGTCCGAGCCCCTCGGCCCAGCCCACACCCCCGCCCCTCGATCCAAGACCTGCCCCGCCCCCTCGCCCCTCGGTCCAAGACACCGGCCAACGCCTGACCCCAGCCCCTCGACCCAGCCGACGCCCCTGCCCCTCGGTCCAAGACGCCGCTCCGACCTCCACCCGTCGCCCCCTCAGCCCAGGACGCCGCCGATCCCCGACTCCCGCCCCCTCGGCCCGCGATGCCGCCGATCCCCGACTGCCGCCCCCTCGGCCCGCAACGCCGCCCGACCCCCGACCCCCGCCCCCTCGACTCAAGGCGCCGCCACCTCACCGGACGGTCCCCTCACACCCCCGGCGCCACCAACCGGTACCCGACCCCCCGGACCGTCTCGATCAGCGCCGGCATCCGCAGCTTCGCGCGCAGGGACGCCACATGTACCTCCAGCGTGCGGCCGGTGCCCTCCCAACTGGTGCGCCAGACCTCGCTGATGATCTGCTCGCGGCGGAAGACCACACCGGGCCGCTGGGCGAGCAGTGCGAGGAGGTCGAACTCCTTGCGGGTGAGCTGGACGACCGTGCCGTCCACGGTGACCTGACGGGTCGGCAGTTCGATCCGTACGGCGCCGAGGACCAGCGCGGGATCCCCGCCACCGGGCACGTCCTCGTGAGCGGTGCGCCGGCTGACGGCATGGATGCGGGCGAGGAGTTCCCCCGTGTCGTACGGCTTGACCACGTAGTCGTCGGCGCCGAGGTTCAGCCCGTGGATGCGGGAGCGGACGTCGGAGCGCGCGGTGACCATGATCACCGGCGTGCTGGTGCGCTTGCGGATCTTGCCGCACACCTCGTAGCCGTCCTGGTCCGGCAGGCCGAGGTCGAGAAGGACGACCCCGAAGCCGTCGACCTCCGGGACGAGCGCCTGAAGTGCCTCCTCGCCGCTGCGGGCGTGCGTGACGTCGAAACCGTGCCGGGCGAGCACCGCGGACAGCGCAGCGGCCACGTGGTTGTCGTCCTCGACGAGGAGAAGTCTCACCCCGGCCCCCTTTTTATCCATCGGACGTACTATCCGAATATGTAATGAACAGGTACAACTGTGCGTACGCACGCGCGCGTGCGCACCGTGCAGTCATGCTGATGGATGAGGACGGCGTCAAGAGGGTTCCGGTTGCGCCGCGGTTCCGTTACCCGGCCGATATGCCGACTGGTCGCAAGTGCTACGACACGTGTCCGATTGCTATCGGATCGTGATGCTCAGATTCCCCTCAAGACTAATGACGCTGGTCGCATGGGGTTACTACTGTCCTCCGAAACCGAGGAGGACGGAGCCAGAGAGCGATGACCGAAGTATCGGTGGCCAAGGAAGATGCGGTCCCCACCGGCGAGCTGGTCGTCCTGAAGAGCGTCAACAAGCACTTCGGCGCGTTGCACGTACTCCAGGACATCGACCTGACGATCGCCCGCGGCGAGGTCGTCGTGGTCATCGGACCCTCAGGGTCCGGGAAGTCCACCCTGTGCCGCACCATCAACCGCCTGGAGACGATCGACACGGGTTCGATCGCCATCGACGGCAAGCCGCTGCCCCAGGAGGGCAAGGAACTGGCCCGGCTGCGCGCCGACGTCGGCATGGTCTTCCAGTCCTTCAACCTCTTCGCGCACAAGACCGTGCTCGAGAACGTGATGCTGGGCCAGATCAAGGTCCGCAAGGCCGACAAGAAGAAGGCCGAGGAGAAGGCGCGCGCCCTGCTCGACCGCGTCGGCGTCGCCACGCAGGCGGACAAGTACCCCGCCCAGCTGTCCGGCGGCCAGCAGCAGCGGGTCGCCATCGCCCGCGCCCTGGCGATGGACCCCAAGGTCATGCTCTTCGACGAGCCCACGTCGGCGCTCGACCCCGAGATGATCAACGAGGTGCTGGAGGTCATGCAGCAGCTGGCCCGCGACGGCATGACAATGATCGTCGTCACGCACGAGATGGGTTTCGCACGATCGGCTGCAAACCGCGTGGTGTTCATGGCGGACGGACGGATCGTCGAGGAGGCTGCGCCCGACCAGTTCTTCAGCAACCCGCGCAGCGACCGCGCCAAGGACTTCCTGTCGAAGATCCTGCACCACTGACGTGCCACCCGGATCGACCACCGACGGCTTTCCTCTCTTCACCACCCAAAGGATGTTCATCATGAAGCTCCGCAAGGTCACCGCCGCCTCGGCCGCCGTTCTCGCCCTCGCGCTGTCCGCGACCGCCTGCGGCGGCGACAACAAGGACAGCTCCGGTTCGGGCTCCAGCGGCGGTGGCAAGATCAAGATCGGCATCAAGTACGACCAGCCCGGCCTCGGTCTGAAGAAGCCCGACGGGTCCTTCTCCGGCTTCGACGTCGATGTGGCGACATACGTGGCCAAGCAGCTCGGTTACGAGCCCAACCAGATCGAGTGGGTCGAGACCAAGAGCGCCGACCGTGAGAACGCGCTCGCCCGTGACGACGTGAAGCTCATCGCGGCCACCTACTCGATCACCGACGAGCGCAAGCAGAAGGTCGCCTTCGCCGGTCCGTACCTGCTGGCCCACCAGGACCTGCTGGTCAAGAAGGACTCCAAGATCAGCGAGGCCACGGACCTCAACGGCGAGAAGCTGTGCTCCGTGACCGGCTCGACCTCGGCGCAGAACGTCAAGGACGACTTCGCCCCGAAGGCCCAGCTGAAGCAGCAGGCCGGTTACTCGGAGTGCATCGCCGGCCTGCAGAGCGGCGCCGTCGACGCCGTGACCACGGACGACTCGATCCTCGCGGGCTTCGCCGCCCAGGACAAGTACAAGGGCCAGTTCAAGCTCGCCGGCCTCAAGCTGAGCAACGAGAACTACGGCATCGGCGTGAAGAAGGGCGACACCGCGACCGTGAACAAGGTCAACGCCGCCCTCGAGAAGATGGTCAGTGACGGCTCCTGGCAGAAGGCCGTCGACAAGAACTTCGGTCCGGCCGGCTACAAGAACGAGCCCGCCCCCAAGGTCGGCGTGATCGTCAAGTAGTACCGAGGGCAAAGCGGCTGTGGCCGGCCGCTCAGCCGCGCCCCGGAAGGGGCGCGGGGAACTGCGCGACCGGCCACGGCGAACCCGCAGATCCCAGCGGCGAGGTGCGGCGGCGTAAGCAGCGGAGCGCCCCCGCGCCCGTCCACGTACGCCACACGCCACACACCCGGAAGCGCGGGAGATCGTGTTCGACTTTCTAGAAGGTTATGACGTCCTCGGGGCGTTCTGGATGACGGTGAAACTCACCGCCCTGTCCGCCGTCGGCTCCCTGATCTGGGGCACCCTGCTGGCCGCGATGCGGGTCAGCCCGGTGCCGTTGATGCGCGGCTTCGGCACCGCCTACGTCAACATCGTCCGGAACATCCCCCTGACGGTCATCATCGTCTTCAACTCGCTCGGTCTCGCCGACATCTTCGGTGTGACGATGGGCGCGGCGGACAACTTCGACGTCCAGGGCTTCCGGCTGGCGGTGCTCGGTTTCATCGCCTACACCGCGGCGTTCGTCTGCGAGGCGATCCGCTCCGGCATCAACACGGTGCCGCTCGGCCAGGCCGAGGCGGCCCGCGCGATCGGGCTGAACTTCAGCCAGACCCTGCGTCTCATCGTGCTTCCGCAGGCCTTTCGCTCGGTCATCGGGCCCCTGGCCAACGTGCTGATCGCGCTGACCAAGAACACCACCGTGGCAGCCGCGATCGGCGTGGCCGAGGCGGCGACCCTGATGAAGACGATGATCGAGAACGAAGCCCAGACCCTCGCCATCGGCGCGGTCTTCGCGTTCGGCTTCGTGGTACTGACCCTGCCGACCGGCCTCATCCTCGGCTGGCTCGCCAAGCGACTGGCGGTGAAGCGATGAGTTCGGTCCTCTACGACACTCCGGGCCCCCGCGCCAAACGGCGCAACGTCCTCCTGTCGATCGTCTTCACCGTGCTGCTCCTCCTCCTGCTGTGGTGGGTGTGGCAGAAGATGGACGACAAGAACCAGCTGGAGTGGAACCTCTGGGAGCCCTTCACCACCAGTGAGGCCTGGACGACATACCTGCTGCCCGGTCTCGGGGACACCCTCAAGGCGGCGGCGATCTCCATGGTGATCGCCCTTCCGCTGGGCGCGGTCTTCGGCATCGCCCGCATGTCCGACCACGCCTGGGTACGCGGTGCGGCCGGCACGGTGGTCGAGTTCTTCCGGGCGATCCCGGTGCTGCTGCTGATGCTGTTCGCCAACGAGTTCTACGTCCGCTCCACGGACATCTCCAGCGAACAGCGGCCCCTGTACGCCGTCGTCACCGGCCTGGTCCTCTACAACGCCTCGGTGCTCGCCGAGGTCGTCCGCGCCGGCATCCTCTCCCTGCCCAGGGGGCAGACGGAGGCCGCCTACGCGGTCGGCCTGCGCAAGGGCCAGACGATGACCAGCATCCTGCTCCCGCAGGCGGTCACCGCGATGCTGCCGGCCATCGTCAGCCAGCTTGTCGTCATCGTGAAGGACACCGCGCTGGGCGGCGTGATGCTGGGCTTCACCGAGCTGCTCAACGCGCGCAGCACACTGGCGGCCAACTACGCCAACGTCATCCCCAGCTTCATCGTCGTCGGCATCATCTACATCATCGTGAACTTCCTCCTCACCAGCTTCGCGAGCTGGCTGGAGCAGAGGCTGCGGCGGAGCAAGAAGAGCACGGGCGCGGTGCTCGGCGAGGACACGGAGATCAACCCGGCCGCGGTGGGCGGTACCTTCGGGACCGGCGGAGAGGGCGGCGGTCCGAGCGGGTTCACCTTCAACGACAAACCGCCCCGGTGACCTGATGCACAGTCAAGCGGCGTGAAGGGCACGGAGGGCAGTGGCATGATCGCCACTGCCCTCCGTCACTTGACGCAAGCACCGGCAATGGGTTGCATACGTTCTGTGATCGTGCACCCTGCCCCGACCTCCTGTTCACATACGTCTCCCGGCATTCCGCAGCAGGCGGGGGGCGCCGCGCCGTGGACCCGGTGATCATCGTCGGAGCGGGGCCCGTCGGGCTCACGCTCGCCCTGGCGCTGGCGCGTCAGGAGGTCCCCTCCGTGGTCCTCGACGAGGGCCCGGGCAAGGACGAACCCCGCCTGGCCCGCACCGCCGTACTGCACGAGGACACCGCCGCCCTCATGTCGCGGCTGACCGGAGTGCCGGTCACCGAGCTGGGTGTGCACTGGGCCGGATGGCGGTCGATGCGCCGCAAGCAGGTGATGCGCGAGGTCGACTTCGAGGAGGCCGGGGAGGCACCCCTGCACCTGGCCCAGCACGTCCTGACCGGCGCCCTGCGCGCCGCGGCCACCGAGGAGCGGCTGGTCAAGCTCGCCTCGGACAGCCGTCTCGACTCCATCGAGCAGGAGCCCTCTGGCGTCACCGCCCACACCCGCGGCCCCAAGGGCACCTGGTGGCGCGGGAGTTACCTGGTGGGCTGCGACGGCACCCGCTCCACTGTGCGCAAGCTCGAGGACATCCGCTTCCCGGGCCGTACGGCCGTGGAGCGCCACGCGGTCGCCGCCCTGCGCGCGGAACTCCCTTGGGAGGACCGGGCGTTGCTGCACCGGATGCCACCGTGGCGGACGTCCGGACCGTCGGCCGGGGAGATCGCCGCCCGCCCGCTGCCCGAGGGTGTGTGGCGCCTGGACTGGCTGCTGCCGCCGGGCAAGGACCTGGTCACGCCGGAGCTCCTGGTGACCCGCGTCCGGGAGACCCTCGCGGGCTGGACGGGCGGCTCGACACCGCCGTACGAACTCCTCGACACCGGCGTCCACACCGTCCACCACCGGCTGGCCCGCCGCTGGCGCGCCGACCGGGTCTTCCTCGCCGGGGACGCGGCGCACTGCCTCGGGGCGCTCGGCACACAGGGACTCGACGAGGGCCTGCGGGACGCCGACAACCTCGCCTGGAAACTGGCCCTGGCCTGGCACCACGGCCCGCACGAGGCGCTGCTCGACAGCTACCAGACCGAGCGGCGCGCGGTCGTCGCCGGCCGGCTGCGCGCCGCCGACCAGGCACTGCCGCTGCTGCGCGGCGGCGGGGGGCTGCGCTCGGTGGTCCCCGGCTCGGCCCGCGGCCACGACGCGTTGCTCACCGACGGTCACTTGGGGCGCGGCCCACTCGGCGCGCCGGGGACGTACGCCGACTCGCCCCTCGCACCCGGGCACCTCGAAGGAGAGGTGCCCGTCGACACGCTCCCGGGGGAGTCGGTCACGGATGTGCGGGTCACCGCCGAGGACGGCTCGTTCGTACGACTGCGCGAGCGTCTCGGCCGGGGCGCGCTGCTCGTCCTACTGGTCGCGCCGGGCACCGGGGTGTGGGAGCGCAAGCACTGGGTGACCGCCGGAATCATGCCCCGCCTGGCCGCGGCGGTGACCGCGCTGCCGCACTCCGCCGAGCTCCTGGTCGCCGAGGAGTACCCGGGTGCGGCCCCGCACACGGTCCTTCTCCTCCGCCCCGACGGTCACCTCGTCACGGCGCTGAGCGGGGTCCGCCCGGCCGACCTGTACTCGGCCGCCGAGACGGCGCTCGGCGGCCCTCCGGCGAAGACCGAGGCCAACGCGGGGGCCGGATCGCATTGACGTGCTCACTGTCACTGTGCGTCCACATAGTGACAGTGAGTTGAAACGACCGTCGGCGTCATGGTGTACTCCGGATCGTGACCGACACCTGTGTGCGCCTGTGGCGGAGGGTCCATATGGACCTCGTCCGCTATGCGGGCTGCGTGTGTCGCCCGTCCTGCTGAATTCGCCTTCTTCTCTCCCCCGCGTGCCGCGCCTGTGCGATGGCACGCTGTCGCGAACTCTTCTCAGGACGGTACCCGTGTCTGTCTCCCCCGCCCTCCCCTCGGTCACCTCCGCCGTCGCGCCGCCCACCCAGGCCGAACTCCTCGACTTCGTACGGCGCACCGCCGCCGACACCGAGCTGATCGACTCGCTCCCGCTCGATCCCGAGGGCCGCACCTGGGTGCGCCTGGAGGGGCCCGGCGGCAGCGAGGCCTGGCTGATCGGCTGGCCGCCCGGCACCGGCACCGGCTGGCACGACCACGCCGAGTCGGTGGGCGCCTTCACCACCGCCGCCGGCGAGCTCAAGGAGAACTCCCTCGCCGCCCGGCTGCCTGCCGACGGCTGGAAGACCCTCGAACTCTCCGACGACGTGGACCGCGAGCGACGGCTGCCGGCCGGCAAGGGCCGCTCCTTCGGTCAGCACCACGTCCACGAGGTCCTCAACGAGTCCACCGAGGTCCACGCGATCTCCGTGCACGCCTACTACCCGCCCCTCCCGCAGATCCGCCGCTACAGCCGCACCGGCCAGATCCTGCGCCTGGAGCACGTCGAGCGGCCGGAGGACTGGCAGTGAGCGCCCCCTCCGGCAGTCGTACGGCCGAACAGGCGCCCGGCATCGACGAGTTGCTGGAGCGGGTGCGCGCGGGCTACGAGCGGATCGGGGCCCGGGAGGCCCACGACGCCGTCCGGGCCGGTGGAGCGCTGCTGGTGGATATCCGGTACGCGGCCCTGCGCGAGCGGGACGGCCTGATCCCCGGTGCCCTGGTCGTCGAGCGCAACGAACTGGAGTGGCGTCTCGACCCGAAGGGCAGCCACCGCCTGCCCGAGGCCACGGGCCACGATCTGCGGGTCGTGGTGGTGTGCGACGAGGGCTACGCCTCCAGTCTCGCGGCGGAGTCCCTGCACCGGCTCGGCCTGCGCCGGGCCACGGACCTGGTCGGCGGTTTCCAGGCCTGGCGGGCTGCGGGGCTACCGGTCACCGGCGGGCACGGCGACGGCAGCAGACGGTAGAAACGGGCGGTGGGACGCGCGCACGAGAGCCTGCCGGTCATCGCGAGTGCGCCTGGCTCGAGCGTCCTGCACGAGGCAGGTCGAGAGGGGGAGGGGCCTGGTGGGCCGGCGGGCCTGTGGGCCTGTGGGCCTGTGACGGGGCGTTTCCCCGTCAGGCACGCACCTGGCCCCGCTCAGGGCACGTTGCCAGGGACCCTGCCCGCTGCCCGCTGCCCGCTGCCCGCCGGGGATACCTGGTCGTAGCGGTGAAGCGTTCACCCGCGCCGAACACCGCCCCCCTCTTCCGCCCCGACCCCCTCCGCTCAGGCCAGGCCCGGCTCGCGAAGACTCCCCCGTGTCAGAACCCCTCGTCGCCGAGGAACTCCGTCTCCTCCCCCTCCTCCTCCAGCGCCTGCCGGACCACCCGCAGAGCCATCCCCTCGGAGTAGCCCTTGCGGGCGAGCATCCCCGCGAGGCGGCGCAGTCTCTTGTCGCGGTCGAGGCCACGCGTCGCGCGCAGCTTGCGGTCGACGAGCTCGCGGGCCGTCTCCTCCTCCTGCTCGGAGTCGAGCTGCGAGACGGCCGCGTCGATCAGCGTGGAGTCGACGCCCTTGGTGCGCAGCTCCTGGGCGAGCGCCCGCCGGGCGAGTCCCCGGCCGTGGTGCCGGGACTCCACCCAGGCGTCCGCGAACGCGCTGTCGTTGATCAGCCCGACCTCCTCGAACCGCGACAGCACCTCCTCGGCGGCGTCGTCCGGGATCTCCCGCTTGCGCAGGGCGTCGGCGAGTTGCTTGCGCGTGCGCGGAGTCCCGGTGAGCAGGCGCAGACAGATCGCCCGCGCCCGCTCCACCGGGTCCGCCGGAGGTTCCCCCGCCTCGGCCCTCGACAAGGAGGGGCCGCCTCCGTCCTCACCGGGCGATTCCCCGAAGCCGCGTCGGCGCTGCCGACGCCCACGGGAACCACCCGCGCCAGGTGCTCCGCCGCCTCGACGCGAGCTCCGGCCGAACGTCCCGGAACCACGTGCCGCCCCGTCACCGGACTCGTCGCCGCTCGGCCCACCGTCGCGGTACGTCCCCCCGTCGCTGTGGGGACGACCGCCGCGGTAGGACGCCGAGCCGTCGCCGGACTCCCTGTCGCCGTATGACACCGAACGGCCGTGTCCCCCGTCCGCTCCATGCCCCGCGCAGTCCCCGTACCCGCCGCCGCCCGGCCCGGCAGAACCCCCGTCGCCCTTTCCGCCCCACTCTCGCGGAGCGCCCTCGTACTCGGCCCAGTCGGTTCGCCGTGTCACAGGATCAGCTCTTGGCGGCCGGAGCCTTGGCCTTCGTCACCTTCGCGGCCGCCGGAGCCGGCACCTTCGCGGCGTCTTCCGAGGCAGCGGAGACCGCGGCGTCCGCACCCGGCTCCGCGGCAGGCTCCACGGGCCGCACGCCGACGCCCAGCTTCTCCTTGATCTTCTTCTCGATCTCGTTGGCCAGGTCGGGGTTGTCCTTCAGGAAGTTGCGCGCGTTCTCCTTGCCCTGGCCGAGCTGGTCGCCCTCGTACGTGTACCAGGCGCCGGCCTTGCGGACGAAGCCGTGCTCCACGCCCATGTCGATCAGACCGCCCTCACGGCTGATGCCCTGGCCGTAGAGGATGTCGAACTCGGCCTGCTTGAAGGGCGGTGCGACCTTGTTCTTGACGACCTTGACGCGGGTGCGGTTGCCGACCGCGTCCGTGCCGTCCTTCAGGGTCTCGATGCGGCGGATGTCCATGCGCACCGAGGCGTAGAACTTCAGCGCCCGGCCACCGGTCGTGGTCTCCGGGGAGCCGAACATCACGCCGATCTTCTCTCGGAGCTGGTTGATGAAGATCGCGGTGGTCTTGGACTGGTTGAGCGCGCTGGTGATCTTCCGCAGGGCCTGGCTCATCAGACGGGCCTGCAGACCGACGTGGCTGTCGCCCATCTCGCCCTCGATCTCCGCGCGCGGAACGAGCGCGGCGACGGAGTCGATGACGATGAGGTCGAGGGCACCGGAGCGGACCAGCATGTCCACGATCTCCAGGGCCTGCTCGCCGTTGTCGGGCTGGGACAGGATCAGGTTGTCGATGTCGACGCCGAGCTTCTTCGCGTACTCGGGGTCGAGCGCGTGCTCCGCGTCGATGAAGGCGACCTGACCACCGGCCTTCTGCGCGTTCGCCACCGCGTGCAGGGTCAGGGTCGTCTTGCCGGAGGACTCCGGCCCGTACACCTCCACCACACGGCCACGCGGGATGCCGCCGACGCCGAGCGCGACGTCGAGTGCGGTCGACCCGGTGGGGATGACCTCGATGGGCTCGTTCGGCCGCTCGCCCATGCGCATGACCGCGCCCTTGCCGAACTGCCGTTCAATCTGTGCGAGCGCGGCGTCCAACGCCTTCTCGCGGTCGGTTCCTGCCATGGGTTCCACCCGATTTGCTTGAGTCGATCGCTTCACGTCAAAGACGCTAACGCCTGCCACTGACAATGGGCCCCGACGCCCGCCCAGCCTGTGGATAACCCGGGTACTTCTCCATGCAAACCATGTCGAAACGCCCGCCGTCGGCTTCGCCGGAGCTTCCATATGAATGGATGTTCGATTTTCGTGTCAAGCGCACCACGCGACACCCGGGACACTGCCCGCGGCCCGCTCCGCCTACTTCCCGCGGCGTACTTGAGGTGTCTTCGGCGGTACGACGACCGGACGGCCCGTTCTCGCGAGCCTTGTGCCATGGAGACCACGCCGAGCACCGGAGAGATGACCTCGACCACCCACCGACGCGACAGCGGGACGGCACGTCATCCCACTGTGCCGCCCGGTGTCGTCATCCCGCTCGGCGCCGGCCCGTTCATCGGGGTGGGCGCGATCCTGACCCCGACCACCGGCGGAGGAGAGCGGCAATGACGGACCCGGCCCTCACGGAAGCGCCCGCGGAGCCGACACGGAGGTCGGCGCCGCGAACCCGCGATGCACGCCGCGTGGAGCGTCTCTGCCACTCCACCGGTCTCCTCCTGGTCCTCTCCGGGCTCGCGCACCTGGTGGTGTTCGCCGTGGACGGCGGCCCCTGGGACGGACCGGTCTCGTGGCGCAAGCCGGTCACGTTCGGGGTGTCCTTCGGAGTGACCCTGATCGCGGTCACCTGGGTCACCTCCTATCTGCACGTCGGCCCCCGGCTGCGCACCCTGCTGCTCGCGGTCCTCGCGGCCGACTGTGTGGTGGAGGTCGGCGGCATCACTCTCCAGGCGTGGCGCGGGGTGCCCTCGCACCTCGACATGGAGACACCCTTCGACACGGCGGTGTCCATGACGCTCGCGGTGGGCGGCGGCGTCCTGGTGGTGCTGCTGTCGGTGTTCGCGGTCGCCTCGTTCCGCCACCGGCCCTCGGGTCCGGCGGGGATGGACCTCGCGGTGCGGTCGGGGTTCGCGATCCTGCTGGTCGCGCTCGCCTCGGGCGCCGCCATGATCGCGCGCGGTGTCGTCCTCACCCGCACCGGCCACCAGGAAGCGGCCTACCGCTCGACCGCTCCGCTCAAACCGCTGCACGGCGTGAGCCTGCACGCGGTCCTGGTCCTGCCCGCACTGACTTGGCTGCTGTCGCGCACGCCCTGGAGCGAGCCGCTACGGCGACGCATCCTGTACGCGGCGATCGGCTCCTACGTCACGGCCGTCATCGGCGCCGCCATATGGGCCGCCCTCACCTACTGAGCCCGGCGCCCTCAGGACGAGCCGTCGCCGTCGGTGGAGTCCTGCGTCCCCGGCCGCCGCCGCTCCCACAGGGCACGCACGCGCGTGGCCGGCGAGGGCTCCTCGCCCCGCTTCCGGTGCCCGTGGACCCGCGGATCGTCGGTGACGGCGTACCGCTTCACGTAGGCCCCCAGGAACGCCTGCAGCGTGGCGACCGCCGGGATGGCGATCAGGGCACCGACCGCGCCGAGCAGGGCGGTGCCCGCGATGACCGAGCCGAAGGCGACCGCGGGGTGGATGTCGACGGTCTTCGAGGTCAGCTTGGGCTGCAGCACGTAGTTCTCGAACTGCTGGTAGATCACCACGAAGACCAGCACCCACAGCGCGTACCAGGGATCGACCGTGAAGGCGATCAGCATGGGCAGGGCGCCCGCGAGATACGTGCCGATGGTCGGGATGAACTGCGAGACCAGGCCGACCCACACGGCGAGCACGGGCGCGTACGGCACGTCCAGGGCCTGGAGGAGGACGAAGTGCGCGACTCCGGAGACGAGCGCCATCAGGCCGCGCGAGTAGAGGTAGCCGCCGGTCTTGTCGACGGCGATCTCCCACGCGCGCAGCACCTCGGCCTGGCGGGCGGGCGGCAGGACGGAGCAGATCGCGCGGCGCAGCCGTGGGCCGTCCGCGGCGAAGTAGAACGAGAACAGCGCGATCGTCAGCAGCTGGAAGAGGCCGCCCAGAACCTGGGCGGAGACGTCCAGGACGCCGGTGGCGCTGTTCTGCACGTAGTTGCGCAGCCAGTCGGAGCGCAGCAGCCCCTCCTGGACGTCCACCCGCTTCAGCTCGGTGTGGAAGTGCCCGTTGATCCAGGCGATGACGGAGTCGAGGTAGTCCGGGAAGTCCTCGACGATCTTGATGATCTGGCCCGCGAGCATCGAACCGAGCAGTGTGACGAAGCCCGCGGTGACGATCAGCACCCCGAAGAAGACGAGGAAGGTGGCGAGCCCCCTGCGCATGCCCCGCGCCGCCATCTTGCTCACCGCGGGTTCGATGGCCAGGGCCAGGAAGAACGCGATGAGGATGTTGGTCAGGAGGCCTATCAGCTGGTGGAAGGCCCAACTGCCGAACTGGAACACGGCGATGAGGGCGAGCGCGAGCACCATGGCGCGCGGCAGCCAGCGCGGCATGCGGGCGTTCGGCCCGGCGCCGTCGGCCGGGGGCCGGGTGGGCGGCGTCGTGCCGAGCGGAGATGCGTGCTGGGCTGCCTGCCCGGACTCGTCAGTGGGTGCCACGGTGCAAGTCTGGCCCACGTGACTGACAATCGGCCCCGGTCCTGCGATCTTCGTGACCGCTCAGTGCCTCTTTCGTGAGATGTTCACGCCCACGCGGCACTTCTCCCCGGAACGTCCACGCCGGCTCAGTGCCGCTCGCCCGGAACGTTCATCACGGTGCAGACCACGCGCCACACGTCCTTGGCGTCCCAGCCGGCGTCCAGCGCCTCGTGCACCGTGCGCCCGCCGAGCTCCGTCATCACGTGATCGCGCGCGAAGGTGTCGGCGTACCCCGGACCGAAGTGTTCCGCCATCCGCTGCCAGAAGACCGTCAACCGCATGACTCGATTATCCCGCCCCTGAGGGTGGGCCTGGGCCGGGACCGCCTGCCGAGACCGCTTTCCGCTCTACGGTCTGACGCATGCCCGAAACAGGAGCTTCCCCACTCCCCCAGACGCCACCGGCGCACTCCCCGCTCTTCCGCGCCGAACACTTCGTCTGGCTCACCGCGCGTGTGCTGGAACAGCGTCTGTTCGCGTACCGCTTCCTGAACGGCGGCCCCGACCCGGTGGAGACGGCCCTGGACGCCTACCGCAACGCGGACGGCGGCTACGGCCACGCCCTGGAGCCCGATCTGCGCGGCCCCGTCAGCCAGCCCCTGCACACCGCTCACGCCCTGCGGGTCCTGGACGCGGTAGGCCGCTGCGGCGGACAGCGCGTGGAACGCGTGTGCCGCTACCTCACCTCCGTGTCCACCCCGGACGGCGCCCTCCCGGCGGTCACTCCCGCCCAGCGCGGCTACCCGACGGCCCCCTTCCTGCCGGTCGTGGACGCCCCGCCGAGCGAACTGCTCACCACCGGACCCGTGGTCGGTCTGCTGCACCGCAACGAGGTGTGGCACGCCTGGCTGTTCCGGGCCACGGACTTCTGCTGGCAGGCCGTGGAGTCCCTCAAGGTGTCCCACCCGGACGAGATCCAGGCCGCCCTGACCTTCCTGGACTCCGCCCCCGACCGCCGGCGCGCGGAGGCGACCGCCGACCGCCTGGGCCGCCTGGTGCGCGAGCAGCGGCTGGCCGCGCTCGACCCCTCGGACCTCGGCGCGTTCCCCGCGGCCCCCGGCTACGCCCCGGGCGAGCACCACTTCCCGCACGACTACGCGAAGACGCCGGGCTCCCTCGCGCGCGCGTGGTTCACGGACGACGAGATGTCCCGTTCGCTGGACTTCCTCGCGGCCGAACAGCAGGAGGACGGCGGCTGGCCGGTCCGCCGACGCCAGTGGGCACCCACCACCACCCTCGAAGCACGCCCCATGGCGACCATTGAGGCTCTGCAAACCCTGCGCGCGTACGGCCGCGAGGTGGGCTGAGCCACCAGCCACACGCGCCACACACCCCCACCGAGCCGAAACAGGCCGCCGCAGGCACCAGGGGCGCGGGGAACTGCGCAAACAACGCCCACCCCCACCGACCCCGCAGCCAAACGCACAAACCCCACCCGCCCAACCGCCGGAGGCATTGTCAGTGCCGGGGTGCAGGATGGACGCATGGTCAGCCCAGCACACCGAGCCCTGAACGGCTTCTCCCCCGCCACCCGCGGCTGGTTCACGGGCGCGTTCGACGCGCCCACCACCGCCCAGGCCGGCGCGTGGCAGGCCATCGCGGAGGGCTCGGACGTACTCGTCGTCGCCCCCACCGGCTCCGGCAAGACCCTGGCCGCCTTCCTGGCCGCCCTCGACCAGCTGGCCTCCACACCCCCGCCCGCGGACCCCAAGAAGCGCTGCCGCGTCCTGTACGTCTCGCCCCTCAAGGCCCTCGCCGTCGACGTGGAGCGCAACCTCCGCAGCCCCCTCACCGGCATCCGTCAGGAATCCGTCCGCCTGGGCCTCCCCGAGCCCGAGGTGAAGGTCGGCATCCGCTCCGGCGACACCCCGCCGGCCGAGCGCCGGGCCCTGTCCACCCGCCCCCCGGACATCCTGATCACCACCCCGGAATCCCTGTTCCTGATGCTGACGTCAGCGACCCGGGACGCACTCGCCGGCATCGAGACGGTGATCCTCGACGAGGTCCATGCCGTGGCCGGCACCAAGCGCGGCGCCCACCTGGCCCTCTCCCTGGAGCGCCTGGACGAGCTCCTCCCGAAGCCGGCCCGCCGCATCGGCCTCTCCGCCACGGTCCGCCCGGTCGACGAGATCGCCCGCTATCTCTCCCCCCAGCGCAAGGTGGAGATCGTTCAGCCGAAGTCCGGCAAGGAGTTCGACCTCTCGGTCGTGGTCCCAGTTGAGGACCTGGGTGAACTCGGCGGCTCCCCGGTCGCCGAGGGCAACGAAGGCGCGGAACGCCCCTCCATCTGGCCCCACGTGGAGGAGCGCATCACCGACCTCGTCCAGTCCCACCGTTCCACGATCGTCTTCGCGAACTCCCGCCGCCTCGCGGAACGCCTCTGCAACCGTCTCAACGAGATCGCCTACGAGCGCGCCACCGGCGAGCCCCTGGACGAACACCACGCCCCGGCCGAACTCATGGGCGGCTCCGGCGCGGCCCAGGGCGCGCCCCAGGTCATCGCCCGCGCCCACCACGGCTCGGTCTCCAAGGAACAGCGCGCCCTGGTCGAGGAGGACCTCAAAGCGGGCCGCCTCCCGGCGGTAGTGGCCACGTCCAGCCTCGAACTCGGCATCGACATGGGCGCGGTGGACCTGGTGATCCAGGTCGAGTCGCCCCCCTCCGTCGCCTCCGGTCTGCAACGCGTCGGCCGCGCGGGCCACCAGGTCGGCGCGGTCTCCACCGGCGTGGTCTTCCCGAAGTACCGAGGAGACCTCGTCCAGGCGGCGGTCGTCACGGAACGCATGCGGACCGGTTCCATCGAGTCCCTCAAGGTCCCCGCGAACCCCTTGGACGTCCTCGCCCAGCAGCTCGTCGCGATGACCGCGATGGACACCTGGCAGCTCGACGACCTCCTGGCCACGGTCCGCAGGGCGGCCCCCTTCGCCTCCCTCCCCGAGTCCGCCTTCACCGCGGTCCTCGACATGCTCGCCGGCCGCTACCCCTCCGACGCCTTCGCAGAACTGCGCCCGCGCGTGGTCTGGGACCGCATCGCCGGCACGATCACCGGCCGCCCCGGCGCCCAGCGCCTGGCCGTCACCTCCGGCGGCACCATCCCCGACCGCGGCCTCTTCGGCGTCTTCCTGGCCGGCTCCGACCCCAAGAAGGGCGGCGGAAGGGTCGGCGAGCTCGACGAGGAGATGGTCTACGAGTCACGCGTGGGGGATGTCTTCACGCTCGGCACCAGCTCCTGGCGCATCGAGGACATCACCCGCGACCGCGTCCTCGTCTCCCCCGCCCCCGGCGTCCCCGGCAGGCTCCCCTTCTGGAAGGGCGACCAGCTGGGCCGCCCCCTCGAACTGGGCCGCGCGGTGGGCGCGTTCCTCCGCGAGGTCGGCTCCCTGTCCAAGGAGGACGCCCGCCTGCGTCTGCTCACCGCGGGCCTGGACGCGTGGGCGGCGGACAACGTCCTGTCGTACCTGGACGAGCAGCGCGAGGCCTGCGGCCATGTCCCGGACGACCGCACCATCGTCGTGGAGCGCTTCCGCGACGAACTCGGCGACTGGCGGGTCGTCGTCCACTCCCCGTTCGGCGCCCAGGTCCACGCCCCCTGGGCCCTCGCCCTCGGTGCCAAGCTCTCTGAGCGCTACGGCATGGACGCCCAGGTCATGCACGCCGACGACGGCATCGTCCTGCGGCTGCCGGACGCCGACATGATGAGCCTGGACCTCCTCGACCGGGAACCGACCAGGATCGGCACGGAGTACGACGCCGAACAGGCCCCGGTGGGCGCCGCGGACGTCGTCTTCGACAAGGGCGAGGTCGACCAGGTCGTCACCGACCAGGTCGGCGGCTCGGCCCTGTTCGCCTCCCGCTTCCGCGAATGCGCCGCCCGGGCGCTGCTGCTGCCGCGCCGTAACCCCGGCAAGCGCACCCCGTTGTGGCAGCAGCGCCAGCGTGCCTCCCAACTGCTCCAGGTGGCGAGCGAGTTCGGTTCGTTCCCGATCGTCCTGGAGGCGGTCCGCGAGTGCCTCCAGGACGTCTTCGACGTCCCCGGCCTCGTCGAGCTGATGGGCGACCTGGAGTCCCGCAGGGTCCGCCTGGTCGAGGTCACCACCCCCGAGCCGTCCCCCTTCGCCCGTTCCCTGCTCTTCGGCTACGTCGCCCAGTTCCTGTACGAGGGAGACTCGCCCCTCGCCGAGCGCCGGGCGGCGGCCCTCTCCCTGGACTCCCGTCTGCTGGCCGAGCTGCTGGGCCAGGCGGAGCTGCGCGAACTGCTCGACGCCGAGGTTCTGACCGAGCTGGAGCGCGAGCTCCAGTGGCTCACCGAGGACCGCCGGGTCAAGGACGCCGAAGGGGTCGCGGACATCCTCCGCGTCCTCGGCCCGCTCACGGACGCCGAGCTGGCCGAGCGCGGCGCCGAGCCACAGTGGGCGCGAGATCTCGCCGGAGCCCGCCGCGCGATCAAGGTCCGGGTCGCCGGAGCCGACCACTGGGCGGCGATCGAGGACGCGGGCCGTCTGCGCGACGCCCTCGGCACAGCGCTGCCGGTAGGCGTCCCGGAGGCCTTCACCGAACCGGTCAAGGACCCTCTCGGTGACCTCCTCGCGCGCTTCGCCCGCACCCACGGCCCCTTCACCTCGGCCGCGGCCGCCGCCCGCTTCGGCCTGGGCACGGCGGTCACCGAGGGCGCGTTGCAGCGCCTGGCCGCGAGCGGACGAGTCGTACAGGGAGAGTTCCACCCGGCGGGCATCGGCCAGGAATGGTGCGACGCGACCGTGCTCCGCCGCCTGCGCCGGCGCTCCCTGGCGGCGCTGCGCCACGAACTCGAACCGGTGCCGCCGCCGGCCCTCGCCCAGTTCCTGCCGCAGTGGCAGCACATCGGCAAGGGCCACTCCCTGCGCGGCATCGACGGACTGGTGCGCGCCGTAGAGCAGTTGCAGGGCGCCTCCGTGCCCGCCTCCGCCCTGGAGAAGCTCGTGCTGCCGTCCCGCGTCACGAACTACACCCCGGCGATCCTCGACGAACTCACCGCCGCCGGAGAGATCGTGTGGGCCGGAGCGGGCGCGCTCCCGGGCAAGGACGGCTGGGTCTCCCTGTACCTGGCGGACGCGGCCCCCCTCCTCCTGCCACCGCCCCACCCCCTGGAGCTGACCGCCCTCCACCAGTCCGTCCTGGACGCCCTCACGGGCGGCTACGGCCTGTTCTTCCGCCAGATCGCCGACCAGGTCCGCGCCACCACGCACCCCGACGCCACCGACCCCCAACTGGCCGATGCCGTATGGGATCTGGCCTGGTCGGGGCGGCTCACCAACGACACCCTCACCCCCATGCGCTCCCTGCTGGGCTCCGGCCGCACCGCCGGTTCCACCGCCCACCGCGCCAAACGCACGATCCCCCGCGGCCGCTACGGCTCACTCACCGCCGCGGCACGCACCGCATCGCGCACCGGCCCGCCGACCGTCGCCGGCCGCTGGTCCCTGCTCCCCCAGCGCGAGCCCGACCCCACCGTGCGCGCCCACGCTCTGGCCCGCACCCTCCTCGACCGCCACGGAGTGGTGACCCGTGGAGCGGTCGCGGCGGAGGGCGTGGAGGGCGGCTTCTCGGCGACGTACCGCATCCTCTCCGCCTTCGAGGACAGCGGACAGGCCCGCCGCGGTTATGTCGTGGAGGGCCTCGGCGCCGCCCAGTTCGCGATGGACGGCGCGGTCGACCGCCTCCGCGCGGTGTCCAACGCCCGCGACCGCGGCGAGCCGCTGCCGGAGGCCGGCGGCCCCGACATCTGGAGTGCGGACGCAACACAGGGCGACCCCGCGGCCGAGGACTGGGACTGGACCCGCGCCTTCGACAACCAAGGCAGCCTCGAAGCCGGCACAGACGGTCCCCCGGCCCCCGTGTCCCCCGCCTCCCGCGACGAGTACATCTCACCGCGCGACTACCCGCCCCAGCCCACCCCGCGGCACTGGCAAGGCACCCCCGCGTACGATTCCGGCTTCGGCAACCGCAGGCACAACACCTCCGACGCCTCCCGGGCCGTGGTCCTCGCCGCGGCCGACCCCGCCAACGCCTACGGCGCCGCCCTCCCCTGGCCCGACCCCCCGACCGAGGCAGGCCACAAGCCGGGCCGCAAGGCGGGCTCCCTCGTGGTCCTCGTGGACGGCGAGCTCACGCTCTACATGGAGCGGGGCGGCAAGACCCTCCTGGCCTGGCCCACCGCCCCCGACACCACGCCCACCGACGACCCCCGCCTCCGCACAGCGTCCGAAGCCCTCGCCGCAGCCGCCAAGGCCGGTTCCCTGGGCACGGTCACGGTGGAACGCATCAACGGCACCTCCGCCCTGACCTCCCCCCTGGGCACCCTCCTGGAGACAGCAGGCTTCATCGCCACCCCCCGGGGCCTGCGCCTACGCGCGTGACCCGACGCACCGCACCTCAGTGCTTCCCTCTGCTCGCCGACGGTGCCACGGGCCGGTCCGACCACCGCACACACCCACCCTGGCCGCCACACGCACGTCACCCGCCACCCACGCCCCCGCAGCCGCCGACAGTGAGCACGCCCCACAGGGGCCACTCGCACCCGACCACGAAACCCGCACGGGTGGTGCGGGTGGGACCAGACCGGCCGAAGGCGAAGCCGAGGCCGAACCCACCACCACTCCCCCCACGACCCCGCACCCTCACCGCCCTCCCCCGTGCCACCCTTGACCCATGCCCGAAGGAGACACCGTCTGGCAAGCCGCGAAGCGCCTGCACACCGCCCTCGCGGACAAGGTGCTGACCCGCAGCGACCTGAGGGTGCCGAAGTACGCCACAGCCGACCTCACGGGCCGCAGAGTCCTCGACGTCACCCCCCGCGGCAAACACCTCCTCACCCGCATCGAAGGCGGCCTGACCCTCCACTCCCACCTCCGCATGGACGGCTCCTGGAAGGTGTACGCGGAAGACCAGCGCTGGACAGGCGGCCCCACCCACCAGATCCGCGCGATCCTGGCCAACAAGGACCACACGGCCGTCGGCTACCGCCTCCCCGTCCTCGAACTGCTCCGCACCGCGGACGAGCACAGGTCCGTCGGCCACCTCGGCCCCGACCTCCTCGGCCCGGACTGGGACCCCGAGCGCGCTCTCGCGAACCTCCTCCAGGACCCCGCCCGCCCGCTCGGCGAGGCCCTGCTCGACCAGCGCAATCTCGCCGGTATCGGCAACGTCTACAAGAGCGAGCTCTGCTTCCTGCTCGGCGCCACCCCCTGGCTCCCCGTCGGCGCCCTCCCCGCGGACCGCGCCGCGCAGCTCCCCGCGCTCGCCAAGAAGCTCCTGGAGACCAACCGCGACCGCCCGGTCCGCACGACGACCGGCCGCCGCGGCCAGGACCTGTTCGTCTACGGCCGCGCACCCCGCCCCTGCCTCCGCTGCCACACCTCGATCCGCATCGCCGACCAGGGCGACGGCTCCCGAGAGCGCCCCACCTACTGGTGCCCGACCTGCCAGATCGGCCCAGCCCCGAGCCCGCTCCGCAGGGCACCGGCGGGAACACACCCCAGAACCTCACGCCGTACGACCAATTGACGACCCGTCAGAAACGCTCGTACCGTCGCTCCATGGCCGTCAGCGCGTACGACCTCACCGGACGCAGCGCGTTCGTCACCGGCGCCGCCGGCGGCATCGGCCGCGCGACCGCCGTGCTGCTCGCCGAGGCGGGCGCCACCGTCCACTGCGCCGACCTCGACGCGTCGGGGCTGCACGAGACGGCGACCCTGATCAAGGACGCCGGCGGCAGCGCGCACAGCCATCCCCTCGACGTCACCGACCGCGAGCAGCTCCAGCAGGCCATCACCTCCTGCGAGCGCCTGGACGTACTGGCCGCGATCGCCGGGATCATGCACAGCAGCCCGGTCCTGGAGACCCGGGACGAGGACCTCGACCGCGTCCTGAACGTCAACCTCAAGGGTGTGCTCCACGCCTGCCAAGTGGCGGCCCGCCTGATGCTCGACCGGAGGACGAGGGGCAGCATCGTCACGATGGCCTCCGGCGCCGTGGACACCGGCGGCCCCGGCCTGCTCTGCTACGGCGCGGCCAAGGCGGCCGTGGTCCAACTCACCAAGACCCTGGCCACCGAGGTCGGCGGATACGGCATCCGGGTCAACGCCGTAGCTCCCGGCTGGATCCGCACCCCCATGACCGACCGCCACGACGAGGAGGCCCAGGCCCGTACCGAGGCGCTCATGTCCCGTATGTCACCGCTCAAGCGAGTGGGCGAACCGGAGGACGTCGCCCACGCCGTGCTGTACCTGGCCTCCGACGCCTCGTCCTTCATGACGGGCCAGATCCTCCGCCCGAACGGCGGGGTGGCGATGCCGTGGTAGGCGCTCCCGTCGGCCCGACCTCCCCGGCCGGCCCGGGCTCCGCAGGCCTCCCCGCCCGCCACGCCTGACGCCACCGCCCAGCGGCTACGGCCCCCGTGGCCCGCGTCTTCGGCACACAGTGCACCGGCAGCAGGCTCAGCCCCCACCCACCCGCCGCGACCGCACCTTCGAGCACACCGGCGTCCGGCGCCAGCAGCAGCCGCGCCGCGGCCCACCACCACAGTGCCCCGAACCCGAGAGCCACCCCCCGGCGTACTGCCGGCCCCGCCATGCAGCCACCTCCAGCCCGGACGCTAGACCGCCGCCGCACCCACGGGGAGGGCGCACCAAGGGCACACGGACGCATCGACGCGGCCGTCGCTCCAAGATGCACGAAAACCCCGACCGGCGCCTCTCCAGACCAGCTGGAGAAACCCGTCCGGGGCCTCGCAGACTTCATCTCGGCGAGCCATCAGCTCATGGCTGACCGAGCGCGAGTGTCACGCCGCTACGACGTCCACAGCTTCGCTCGGTGCCTTGATGGTCACCCGTTCCGGTGGCACACCCTTCACCGACACGGAACCCAGCATCGGGCGCACGGGCGCCGGCACGGGCTCGCTGGGGGTGGCCGCAGCAGACTGGGCCAGCTCGGCGAGGGCGAGTTCGTCGCTCACTTCCCGCATGAGCTCGGACATCCGTACGTCCAACGCGTCGCAGATCGCGGAGAGCAGTTCGGAGGAAGCCTCCTTCTGCCCCCGCTCCACCTCGGAGAGATAGCCGAGTGAGACTCGGGCGGAGGAGGAGACTTCGCGCAGAGTACGGCCCTGGCGCTGGCGCTGCCGACGCAGCACGTCACCCAGCAGGCGACGGAGCAGAATCATCGGTGGCTCCCTCCTCGGACCGCGTAGCCGCATCCTTCACGCCCCACCGTACCGCCTTGCGCCGCGGCCGTGCGGGGAGCGATGTCGTGTTCACTCAGGGCTGCAAACATCAAAACCCCCCGTTCCGTTCCGTATCCTGTGCCCGCTCATTCCCGGTCTGCTCGCTCGCAAGCTCTTCAAGAAGCAGTGCGAGCACGCTCCGTACACTCTCCATACGAATTTCCGCCCGGTCGCCGTTCAACCGCAGCGCGGCCACTTTCCCGCCACCCGCTGCCTCGGAAGCGCCCGCGGAGGGCCCGTCGACAGCCACGAAAACCGTTCCGACGGGCTTGCCGTCCTGTGGCTCGGGGCCCGCGACTCCGGTGGTCGCGATGCCCCAGTCGGCACCGAGTGCCTTGCGCACTCCGGCCGCCATCTGGGCCGCGACCTGCGGATCCACCGCACCTCGCTGGTCCAGCAGGGTGGCGTCGACACCCAGCAGCTGACGCTTCAGTCCGGTGGCGTAGGCAGTCACCGAACCCCGGAACGCCTGGGACGCCCCGGGAACCGCTGTGATTTCCGCCGCGACCAGTCCGCCGGTGAGCGACTCGGCGACCGCGAGCGTCTGACCCTTCACGGTGAGTAGTTGCACCACTTGGACGGCCGGGGAACTCACGCTTCCGTCTCCTCCAACGCCGCCCTGCGCTCGGCGATTCCCTGCCTGCGCAGCACAATGGCCTGTCTCACATAGTCGAGCCCGGTCACGACGGTCAGCACGACCGCCACAGCCATCACCCAGAACCGCGCGGTGGCCAGCCACCCCGTCAGCGCCAGGATGTACATCCCCACGGCGATGCCCTGGCTGAGGGTCTTGAGCTTGCCGCCCCGGCTCGCCGGGATCACGCCGTACCGGATGACGAGAAAACGCAGCAGGGTGATTCCGAGTTCCCTGCCGAGGATGACGATGGTCACCCACCAGGGCAGGTCGCCGAGCCCGGAGAGACAGATCAGCGCCGCCCCCATGATCGCCTTGTCGGCGATGGGGTCGGCGATCTTCCCGAAGTCGGTGACGAGGTCGTAGGCGCGCGCCAGGTGCCCGTCGAACAGGTCGGTGATCATGGCGATGGCGAAGGCCGCCCAGGCGAACGAGCGCCACGCGGGGTCGTGCCCGCCGTCGGCCAGCATCAGGGCGACGAAGCCGGGCACGAGGACCAGCCGGAGCATGGTCAGCAGATTGGCGATGTTCCAGACGCTGGCCTGGTTGACGGCGGCGGCAGCGATCTTCTTGCCCCGCGCGGGCTTCCCGTCCGAGTCGGCGCCGTCGTCCGAAGCCGTCCCGGTGACGACACCCACGCCGGGGACCACACCCGCCCGCGCCTCGACGGCCGTAGCCGGAACGGCACTGACCGGTGCTTCGGCAGCCGTATCGGAGACCGTGTCCGCAGGAGCGCTCGGTGCCACGCCGGACGCGGCGCCCGGGACCGCGCCCGCCGGTCCGCCCTTCGCGGCGGAGGGGCCACCCGCGGCGGACGCCGGAACTCCGGTCATCTGCCCGCCTCCTCACTACACGCGAGCGAGCCGTCGAGCGACTCGGCCACCAAATCGACACCTTCCGTACCGACCACCTTCGCCTCGACCATACGACCGACACTCAGACCTTCGCCGCTCGTGAGCAGCACCTGGCCGTCGGTCTCCGGCGCCTGGTGCGCGCCACGGCCGTACACGCCCTCCTCGTCCACGGACTCGACGAGCACGTGCACGGTCTCGCCGACGCGCTCCTCGGCGCGCTGCGAGACGAGTTCCTCGGCAAGCCGGGAGACACGTGCCAGCCGCTCGGCGACGACGTCCTCGTCCAGCTTGTTGTCGTACGTCGCCGCTTCGGTGCCCTCCTCGTCGGAGTACCCGAAGACGCCGATGGCGTCCAGTCGCGCGCCGGTCAGGAACCGCTCCAGCTCGGCGAGGTCGGCCTCGGTCTCGCCGGGGAAACCCACGATGAAGTTGGAGCGCACGCCGGCCTCGGGGGCCTTGCCGCGGATGGTGTCGAGGAGTTCCAGGAAGCGGTCGGTGTCGCCGAAGCGGCGCATCGCGCGCAGCACGCCGGGGGCGGAGTGCTGGAAGGACAGGTCGAAGTAGGGCACGACCTTGGGTGTGGAGGTGAGCACGTCGATGAGGCCGGGCCGCATCTCGGCGGGCTGGAGGTAGCTGACGCGCACGCGTTCGAGGCCGGCCACCTCGGCGAGTTCGGGCAGGAGGGACTCCAGCAGGCGGATGTCGCCGAGGTCCTTGCCGTACGACGTGTTGTTCTCGGAGACCAGCATGATCTCCTTGACGCCCTGCTCGGCCAGCCAGCGCGTCTCGTTGAGGACGTCCGAGGGGCGGCGGGAGATGAAGGAGCCGCGGAAGGACGGGATGGCGCAGAAGGAGCAGCGCCGGTCGCAGCCGGAGGCGAGCTTCACCGAGGCGACCGGGGAGCCGTCCAGACGGCGCCGCAGGGGCGCACGGGGGCCCGAGGCAGGGGCGAGGCCGTCCGGGAGGTCGGCGGGGGCGGGCACGGCCTCCTCGGCCGGACCGTGGCCCGGCAGCGCGACGGACGCCGCCGACTCCTGTCGCTGGGCGGGGCTGATCGGCAGCAGCTTGCGCCGGTCGCGCGGGGTGTGCGCGGCGTGGATGCCACCGCTGAGGATCGTCTGCAGGCGGTCGGAGATGTCGGCGTAGTCGTCGAAGCCGAGCACCCCGTCCGCTTCCGGCAGGGCTTCGGCGAGGTCCTTGCCGTAGCGCTCGGCCATGCAGCCCACCGCCACGACGGCCTGGGTTCTGCCGTGCCCCTTGAGGTCGTTGGCCTCCAGGAGGGCGTCGACGGAGTCCTTCTTGGCGGCCTCGACGAAGCCACAGGTGTTGACGACGGCGACGTCCGCGTCGGCGGCGTCCTCCACGAGATCCCAGCCGTCCGCCTCCAAACGGCCTGCGAGCTCCTCCGAGTCCACCTCGTTGCGGGCGCAGCCAAGAGTGACGAGTGCGACGGTACGGCGTTCAGGCATGGGCTCAAGACTACTTCGTCCCACTGACACCCCACGTCGAAGGGGTTGGCCGATCCCGGCCAACCCCTTCACAGCGAGAACACGAACCGCGAGCTATCCGACCTGGGGGTCGCCCTTGGTGTACGTCAGGCGCTCCACGGCTCCGGGCTGCCAGTCGTCGTCGATCTTCTTGCCGTTCACGTACAGCTGGATCGCCCCGGCGTCACCGAGGACGAGATTGACCTTGTCGCTGTCCTGGAAGGTCTTGGAGTCGCCCTGCTTGAGCAGTCCGTCGAAGAGGGTCCGGCCGTTGTGGTCCTTGGCGAGGATCCAGCTCTTTCCGTCGGCGGCGCTGACCTGCACGGTCACCTTGTCCTGGGGCGCCGCCGCGATGGCGCTGTCGGACGGCGTGGGCTTCGGGTCCTTGGTGGTCTTGTCGGACTTGGGTGTCGGGGACTTGGTGGTGGCGGGCGTGGTGCCGTCGGCGACCTGTGCCGTCCCGCCGTCGTCGCCGCCCTTGAAGGCGGTGAACCCGACGAAGCCGACGACGGCGACGATCGCGGCGACCATGGCCGCGGTCCAGTTCGGCCCGCGCCGCTCGGGACGGATGCGTTCCGCCTCGAACAGCGGGGCCGCCGGGGTCGGGGCCGGACGTCCGCCACCGTGATCGGCGGCGAACCGGTCCAGAAGGGGGGCCGGATCCAGATGGACGGCCTTGGCCAGGGTCCGGATGTGGCCCCGGGCGTACACATCGCCGCCGCAGGGGGCGAAGTCGTCCGCCTCGATGGCATGCACGATGGCGATGCGGACCCTGGTGGCGTTGCTGACGTCGTCGACGGTCAGCCCGGCCGCGATCCGCGCCTGTTTCAGGGCGTGGCCGACGGAGAGGTGGGCTTCCTGCGGGTCGTCTTCGAACGGACGCTCGTCTTCAGGGGAGTTGCCGATGGACACGGGGGCGCCTTTCGAGCGTTTAGCCACCTGTGCTGGAGGTTCAGTCTAGGGGGGGTGCGAAAGGGTGGGGCAACCGGGCGGTGGGACTTTGTACGCCATCGGAATGGCCGAACACGCCGATGGTGGGGCAGCAGCTTTTCGCTTCCCTCAACTTGACGTACGTCGAAGGGAAACGGTTGCTCGATGATTTCTTACGGGTGAGTCACGATCGAACATCGGTGGCCACACCCGCTCCGGGCTCTTCTCAAGCCTCCCCGCGGATGACCGCGAGCACGCCGTCCAGCTCGTCAGCCTTCACAAGAACGTCACGTGCCTTGGATCCCTCGCTGGGTCCGACGATGCCCCGGGACTCCATCAGGTCCATCAGCCGACCCGCCTTCGCGAACCCGACCCGCAGCTTGCGCTGGAGCATGGAGGTCGACCCGAACTGCGTGGAGACGACCAGCTCGGCCGCCTGGCACAGCAGGTCGAGGTCGTCGCCGATCTCCTCGTCGATCTCCTTCTTCTGCTTGGTGCCCACGACGACGTCGTCCCGGAAGACCGGGGCCATCTGGTCCTTGCAGTGCTGGACGATCGCCGCGACCTCTTCCTCGGTCACGAAGGCGCCCTGCATACGGGTGGGCTTGTTGGCGCCCATCGGCAGGAACAGCCCGTCGCCCTTGCCGATCAGCTTCTCGGCACCCGGCTGGTCGAGGATGACCCGGGAGTCGGCGAGCGAGGAGGTGGCGAAGGCGAGCCGCGAGGGCACGTTCGCCTTGATCAGACCGGTGACGACGTCCACCGACGGCCGCTGGGTGGCGAGCACCAGGTGGATGCCGGCCGCGCGCGCGAGCTGCGTGATCCGCACGATCGCGTCCTCGACGTCCCGCGGGGCGACCATCATCAGGTCGGCGAGCTCGTCGACGATCACCAGCAGATAGGGGTACGGCTGGAGCTCCCGCTCACTGCCCTCGGGCAGTTTGACCTTGCCGTTCCTGATGGCCTCGTTGAAGTCGTCGATGTGCCGGAAGCCGTAGGCCGCCAGGTCGTCGTAGCGAAGGTCCATCTCCCGTACGACCCACTGGAGCGCCTCGGCGGCCCGCTTCGGGTTGGTGATGATCGGCGTGATCAGGTGCGGGATGCCCTCATAGGCCGTCAGCTCCACGCGCTTGGGGTCGACGAGGACCATGCGCACGTCCTCGGGGGTCGCGCGGACCATGATGGAAGTGATCAAGCAGTTAATGCACGACGACTTACCGGAACCGGTGGCTCCGGCGACGAGCACGTGCGGCATCTTCGCCAGGTTGGCCATCACATAGCCGCCCTCGACGTCCTTGCCGAGCGCGACCAGCATGGGGTGCTCGTCCTCGGCGGCCGCCGCGAGCCGCAGCACGTCCCCGAGGTTGACCATCTCCCGGTCGGTGTTGGGGATCTCGATGCCGACCGCGGACTTTCCGGGGATCGGGCTGATGATCCGCACGTCCGGGCTGGCGACGGCGTACGCGATGTTCTTGGCCAGCGCGGTGATCCGCTCGACCTTCACGGCGGGCCCGAGCTCGACCTCGTAGCGGGTGACCGTCGGCCCGCGCGTGAAGCCGGTGACGGCGGCGTCGACCTTGAACTCGGTGAAGACGGTCGTCAGCGAGGCGACGATGGCGTCGTTGGCCGCGCTGCGCGCCTTGCCCGGGCCACCGCGCTCCAGGAGGTCGAGGGAGGGCAGGGCGTAGGTGATGTCGCCGGAGAGCTGGAGCTGCTCCGCGCGCGCGGGCATGGCGCTCGGAGCCTCAGGAGCTGGCTTGGTGAGGTCGGCGACCTCGACCTTGAGCTTGTCCTGCTTCGGACGTGCCTCCTGCTTGGGCCGCGCGGCCGGGACCGGTGTGGGTACGGGGGTCGTCTCCACCCGGTCGCCCACGCTGACGCCCTGGGTGAGGTCGGCGACCAGCGGCGAGGGCGGCAGGCCGTGCATGACGACGCCGTCCAGATCCGCGGCGGCGGCCGCGGCGATGTCCACGGCGTCCATCCGCCGGTCCATCGCGGGCTGCGGCACCGCGGACCGTCGGGGGCGCCCCCGACGCTGCGAGAGGGCCTCCTGCTCCGCTCCGTCGGGGTCGTACGACTCGGGCGCGGGGCCACGCCTTCGCCCGCGCGCGGGCAGCGCCTCGCGCCACTGCTCGTCGTAGCGCTCGTCGTCCTCGCCGAACTCGTCCACGACCGGGTCCGGGAGGATGCCGAGCCGTACCCCGAGCTCCCGCAGCCGCCGCGGAATGGCGTTGACCGGGGTGGCCGTGACGACGAGCAGCCCGAAGATCGTCAGCAGTACGAGCAGCGGTACGGCGAGGACCTCACCCATGGTGTACGTCAGCGGGGTCGCCGCTCCCCAGCCGATGAGGCCGCCCGCGTCCCTTATCGCCTGCATGCCGTCGCTGCGGGCGGGTGAGCCGCAGGCGATGTGGACCTGCCCGAGCACGCCGATCACGAGCGCGGACAGGCCGATCACGATCCGGCCGTTGGCCTCGGGCTTCTCAGGGTGCCGGATGAACCGTACGGCGATGACCGCGAGCAGTATCGGCACGAGCAGGTCGAGCCTGCCGAAGGCGCCGGTCACGATGATCTCGACGAGGTCGCCGACGGGACCGCGCAGGTTCGACCAGGTACCGGCGGCCACGATCAGGCCGAGGGCCAGCAGCAGGAGTGCCACGCCGTCCTTCCGGTGCGCGGGGTCGAGGTTCTTCGCGCCCTGCCCTATCCCGCGGAACACCGCGCCGACGGCATGGGCGATACCGAGCCACACGGCGCGGATGAGCCGGAGGACGCCTCCGGTCGGGCTGGGCGCCGGCCTCGGCGGCACGGCCTTCTTCGCCGCGGCCTTCCTGGCGGGCGCCTTCTTCGCCGGTGCTTTCTTCGCGGGTGCCTTCCTCGCCGGACCCTTCGCGGGAGCGGCAGCCTTCTTGGCGGGCTGCTTCTTGGCTGCGGAGGGTCGTGAGGCCATAGGTGTGAGATTACCGGTGGAGACGCCCGCGGACACGTGTGCCCACTGCTTCACCCGTTCGTGTCGCTACCGGGGAGGTGCCGAGCTGACGCGGGCTCACCCGCGTGAGACGCGGGAACACTTGCGCCTCACGTCGGCTCCCCTCAGTTCTGCGAGGACACCGAGGGCGAACTCCCGGTGCCCGGCTCCAGCGCGTCCAGCGCCCGCCGCAACCCCGTGAGTTTGCGTTCGAGATGGGCCGCGGTGGCCACCGCGGCCGCGTCCGCGGACTCGTCGTCCAGTTGTTTGGAGAGCGCCTCGGCCTGTTCCTCGACCGCCGCGAGCCGCGCGGACAACTCAGCGAGCAGACCCGCCGGCTCCTTCGCGTCCCCGGCCGCCGCCTTGCCGCCGCCCTCCAACTGGAGCCGCAGCAGCGCCGCCTGCTCCCGCAGCTGGCAGTTCTTCATGTAGAGCTCGACGAACACCGAGACCTTCGCGCGCAGCACCCACGGGTCGAAGGGCTTGGAGATGTAGTCCACCGCACCCGCCGCATACCCCCGGAAGGTGTGATGCGGACCGTGGTTGATGGCGGTGAGGAAGATGATCGGGATGTCCCGGGTCCGCTCCCGCCGTTTGATGTGCGCCGCGGTCTCGAAGCCGTCCATGCCCGGCATCTGGACGTCCAGCAGAATCACCGCGAAGTCGTCCGTGAGCAGTGCCTTGAGCGCTTCCTCCCCGGACGATGCCCGCACCAGTGTCTGATCGAGCGCGGAGAGGATGGCCTCCAGCGCCAGCAGATTCTCCGGCCGGTCATCGACCAGGAGGATCTTGGCCTTCTGCACCATGGCCCGCCCTCCTCGCCCCGGATGTGCACCGGGTGCCGCCCCTGGGGACGACTCCCTTTCGCCGCCCGTCCTTGTGCCGGTCATCGTAGCCGCACCCTGTCTGTCGCCACACCCTGTCACCGTGATGTCACTGTGCACGTAGAGAAACGTAGCGGGAGACCAGAAGGTTCCCCGAATCCCGTACTTCTACACGGCGTCGGGCACACCGAGTCAGCAACTCCGCGTGAACTTCGCTGATTCCCTTCATTCCCCTCGCATCCACTGGTCCATCACCGACAGCAGATGATCGGGATCGACCGGCTTGGTCACGTAGTCGGAGGCACCCGACTCGATCGCCTTCTCCCGGTCGCCCTTCATCGCCTTGGCGGTCAGCGCGATGATCGGGAGCCCGGCGAACTGCGGCATCCTGCGGATCGCGGTGGTCGTCGCGTACCCGTCCATCTCGGGCATCATGATGTCCATCAGGACGACCGCCACGTCCTCGTGCTGTTCCAGCACCTCGATGCCCTCCCGGCCGTTCTCCGCGTAGAGCACCGACAGTCCGTGCTGTTCGAGGACGCTGGTGAGCGCGAAGACGTTGCGGATGTCGTCGTCGACGATCAGCACCTTCTCCCCGCCGAACCGGATGCCCCGGCGCGGCTGCGGCGCGGCCTGGTGCTCCACCGCCGACCACTGGTCCGGCTGACCAATCCGCTGCTCGAGGGCCGGTGCGGTCCTGCGACGGCGCCGGAAGAGCGCCGCGGCACCGTTCTGCGTCTCCTGGTACGACTTCACCTCGGCCGGCGTCTCGACCTCGACCCCGGACAGCCCGTTCTCCGCCCTGGACGCCACCAGGTCGCCGGCCTCCAGAGCCGGCATGGACTGCTGGTAACCCTGCGGCGGCAGTTCGCTGGGGTGCAACGGCAAATACAGCGTGAACGTCGATCCGCGTCCCGGCTCGCTCTGCGCGTAAATCTCTCCGCCGAGCAATTGCGCGATCTCCCGCGAGATCGACAGCCCGAGTCCCGTGCCGCCGTACTTGCGACTGGTCGTGCCGTCGGCCTGCTTGAACGCCTCGAAGATCACCCGCATCTTGCTGGCCGCGATACCGATACCAGTGTCGGTCACCGAGAACGCGATCAGGTCGGCGTCCGGGTCGCGCAGCGAACCGGCCTCCAGCAACTGCTCCCGGATCGCCACCGGCACATCCCGCCCGGCGGGCCGGATCACCAGCTCGACGGCCCCGGAGTCAGTGAACTTCACCGCGTTGGACAGCAGGTTGCGCAGTACCTGGAGCAGCCGCTGCTCGTCGGTGTGCAGCGTGGCGGGCAGCTCGGGCGAGACCCGTACGGACAGATCCAGGCCCTTCTCCGCCGTCAGCGGCCGGAAGGTGGCCTCCACGTAGTCCACGAGCTGCACCAGCGCGATGCGCGTCGGGGACACGTCCATCTTGCCCGCCTCGACCTTCGACAGGTCGAGGATGTCGTTGATGAGCTGGAGCAGGTCGGAGCCCGCGCCGTGGATGGTCTCGGCGAACTCGACCTGCTTCGGCGTGAGGTTGGAGTCCGCGTTGTCGGCGAGCAGCTTGGCGAGGATCAGCAGCGAGTTCAGCGGCGTACGCAGCTCGTGCGACATGTTGGCCAGGAACTCGCTCTTGTACCGCATGGACACGGCGAGCTGTTCGGCGCGCTCCTCCAGTACCTGCCGCGCCTCCTCGATCTCGGTGTTCTTGACCTCGATGTCGCGGTTCTGCTGGGCCAGCAGCTCGGCCTTCTCCTCCAGCTCGGCGTTGGACGCCTGGAGGGCCTTCTGCCGGTTCTCCAACTCGGCGGACCGCTCACGGAGTTGCTCGGTGAGTTCCTGCGACTGCTTCAGCAGCACCTCCGTCTTGGTGTTGACGGAGATGGTGTTGACGCTGGTCGCGATCATCTCGGCGATCTGGTTGAGGAAGTCCTTCTGGATCTGCGTGAAGGGGGTGAAGGACGCGAGTTCGATGACACCGAGCACCTTGCCCTCGAACAGCACCGGGAGGACGATCACCTGCGCGGGCGGCGCCTCTCCGAGACCGGAGGAGATCTTCAGGTAGCCGCTGGGCGCGTTCTCCACCAGGATCGTGCGCTTCTCCTCGGCGGCCGTCCCGATGAGCGCCTCCCCCGGCCGGAACGACGTCGGCATGGAGCCCATCGAGTAGCCGTACGACCCGAGCATCCGCAACTCGTACTGGTCCTCCGCCTCCGCGCTCAGGTCCTTGCCGTCCAGGAGCGGCATCGCGACGAAGAACGCGCCGTGCTGCGCGGTCACCACCGGCGTCAGCTCGCTCATGATCAGCGAGGCCACGTCCTCCAGGTCCCGGCGGCCCTGCATGAGCGCCGAGATACGGGCCAGGTTGCCCTTGAGCCAGTCCTGCTCCTTGTTGGCGATCGTGGTGTCGCGCAGGTTGGCGATCATCTTGTTGATGTAGTCCTGGAGCTCCTGGATCTCGCCGGACGCGTCCACGTCGATCTTCAGGTTCAGGTCGCCCCTGGTCACCGCGGTCGCCACGCGCGCGATGGCGCGCACCTGACGGGTGAGGTTTCCTGCCATCTCGTTCACGGACTCGGTCAGGTCGCGCCAGGTGCCATCGACGTCACGCACGCGTGCCTGGCCGCCGAGCTGTCCTTCGGTACCCACCTCGCGGGCCACCCGGGTGACCTCCTCGGCGAAGGACGACAGCTGGTCGACCATCGTGTTGATGGTCGTCTTCAGCTCCAGAATCTCGCCGCGGGCGTCGATGTCGATCTTCTTCGTCAGGTCACCCTTGGCGATGGCCGTGGTCACCATGGCGATGTTCCGCACCTGACCCGTCAGGTTGGACGCCATCTGGTTCACGGACTCGGTGAGGTCCTTCCAGGTGCCGGCCACACCGGGCACCCGCGCCTGGCCACCCAGGATGCCGTCCGTGCCCACCTCACGGGCCACCTTGGTGACCTGGTCGGCGAACGAACTGAGCGTCTTCACCATGGTGTTGAAGGTGTCCGCGAGCTGCGCGACCTCACCGCGCGCCTCGATCGTCACCGTCCGGGTCAGGTCGCCGTTGGCGACCGCGTTAGCGACCTGGGAGATGTTGCGCACCTGCATGGTCAGGTTGTTGGCCATCAGGTTCACGTTGTCGCTGAGGTCCTTCCAGATGCCCGTGACACCCGGCACCCGCGCCTGACCACCCAGCTGACCCTCGGTACCCACCTCACGGGCCACCCGGGTCACCTGCTCGGCGAAGGACGACAGCTGGTCGACCATCGTGTTGACGGTGGTGACGAGCTCGAGGATCTCGCCCTTGGCGTCGACGGTGATCTTCTTCGAGAGATCGCCCTTGGCGACCGCGGTGGTGACCTCGGCGATGTTGCGCACCTGAATGGTCAGGTTGTTCGCCATGAAGTTCACCGACTGCGTGAGGTCCTTCCAGGTGCCGGAGACACCCTGCACCTCGGCCTGGCCCCCCAGGATGCCCTCGGTGCCCACCTCCCGGGCCACCCGCGTCACCTGGTCGGCGAAGCTGGAGAGCTGGTCGACCATCGTGTTGAGGGTGTTCTTCAGCTCCAGGATCTCGCCGCGCGCGTCCACGTCGATCTTCTGGGAGAGGTCACCCCGGGCCACCGCGGTGGCCACCTGGGCGATGTTGCGCACCTGGGCGGTAAGGTTTCCTGCCATTCCGTTCACGGAGTCGGTCAGGTCGCGCCACACACCGGCGACGCCGGGCACCTGCGCCTGTCCGCCGAGGCGTCCCTCGGTGCCCACCTCGCGGGCCACCCTGGTCACCTGGTCGGCGAAGGCGGACAGCTGGTCGACCATCGTGTTGATGGTGTTCTTCAGCTCCAGGATCTCGCCGCGCGCGTCCACGTCGATCTTCTGGGAGAGGTCACCCCGGGCCACCGCCGTCGTCACCTGGGCGATCTGCCGCACCTGAGAGGTGAGGTTGCCACCCATGAAGTTGACGGAGTCCGTGAGCTCCTTCCACGTCCCGGACACGCCGGGTACGACCGCCTGACCGCCCAGCCGGCCCTCGGTGCCCACGTCCCGGGCCATCCGCGTCACCTGGTCGGCGAAGGCCGACAGCTGGTCCACCATGGTGTTCACGGTGTTCTTCAGCTGCAGCATCTCGCCAGAGACGTCCACGGTGACCTTCTGCGACAGGTCACCGTTGGCCACCGCCGTCGTCACCTGGGCGATGTTCCTCACCTGTCCGGTGAGATTCCGGAACGCGGTGTTGACGGAATCGGTGAGGTCCTTCCAGGTACCGGCGGCCCCGGGCACCTGCGCCTGCCCACCCAGCTCACCCTCGACACCGATCTCGCGCGCCACGCGGGTGACCTCGGCACCGAACGCGGACAGCTGGTCCACCATCCCGTTGACGGTGTTCTTCAGCTCCAGCATCTCGCCGGCCACGTCCACGGTGACCTTCTGCGACAGGTCACCGTTGGCCACCGCCGTCGTCACGGCGGCGATGTCCCGCACCTGCGTGGTGAGGTTCCGGAAGACCGTGTTCACCGAATCGGTGAGGTCCTTCCACGTCCCCGCCGCACCCGGCACGTTCGCCTGTCCGCCGAGCTGTCCCTCCGCACCGACCTCGTTGGCCACGCGGGTGACCTCGTCCGCGAAGATCCGCAGCGTCTCGGTCATCTGGTTGATCGTGTCGGCGAGCTGCGCGACCTCGCCGCGTGCGGAGACCGTCACCTTCTGCGACAGGTCACCACTGGCGACCGCCGTCGTCACCTGGGCGATCCCGCGCACCTGGGCCGTCAGGTTGCCGGCCATGAGGTTCACCGAATCGGTGAGGTCCTTCCACACCCCGGCCACACCCGGCACCTGCGCCTGGCCGCCGAGCTCGCCCTCGACACCCACCTCGCGCGCGACGCGGGTCACCTCGGAGGAGAAGGACGAGAGCTGGTCCACCATCGTGTTGACGGTGTTCTTCAGCTCCAGCATCTCGCCGGCCACGTGAACCGTGACCTTCCGCGAGAGATCACCCTTGGCGACGGCCGTGGTCACCAGCGCGATGTCCCGCACCTGGGCCGTCAGCCGGTACGCCATCGTGTTGACGGACTCGGTCAGGTCCTTCCAGGAACCCGACATGCCACGCACGCGTGCCTGCCCGCCGAGCTTGCCCTCGGTCCCGACCTCACTGGCCACTCGCGTGACCTCGTCGGTGAACGTCGACAACTGATCGACAAGGTTGTTCACCGTCCGTCCGACCTTCAGGAACTCCCCGCGCAGGGGATGCCCCGTCCCGTCCGGCGCCTGGGTCCTGAGCTCCATGCGAGGCGACAGATCGCCCTCCGCGACCGCGGACAGCACCCGGCCGACCTCGGAGACGGGCCGTACGAGATCGTCCACGAGTGCGTTGGAGGCATCGATGGCGGACGCCCAGGAGCCCTCACAGGCGCCTGTTTCCAGCCTTTCCGTGAGCTTTCCCTCACGGCCCACCATGCGCCGCACCCGCGACAGCTCACCCGTCAGATGCAGGTTGCGGTCGGCCACCTCGTTGAACACGGCCGCGATCTCCGACATCACGCCGTCGCCGGACACCGTGAGCCGCTTGCGGAAGTTCCCGTCACGCATCGAGACCAGCGCCGCCATCAGCCGGTCCAGGGCAGCCGTGTCCACCGCGGTGGTCCCACCCCGCGGTTTGCGCTGGCCGCTCGCGGACTGTCCGCCCTTCGCGCGCGTTTTAGTGCCCCGCGTCGCTGCGCCAGACTCCACTGTGTCCCTCCCGCAGGGGTCGACCGTTACTGCTGTGCTCAGGTGGTACCGCGCGGCATACCGGTTGCTGCCGCGTGCTTCTGCTTACTACAGCGATATTTCAACCAGGCATGCGAAGCCGCACCACGGGCTGCTGCCCGCCGTACGCTCAAGCCACTCGGCCTGCCCGAACCTTCTTCAAGAGCCTGCCCAGTGTTTCACCCTGGTTGAACCCGGCCATAACAGTTCGGCAGCTTCGCACATCGTCCGCACACCCTCCGGACGGAAACACTGCAGACCGGCATCCGCATGGCCGTCGAAGGTAAGTAACCTTGCATGCGGCTGTCCAGCCGAGCCGGTCCGTCCGGCCTGGGCGGTGGCACGAGCACGAGCGGGCATCGGAGGGCGGCCGCACACATGACCACCGGACTGGTCCCCGGGGGACAGAACCCGGATCCCCGGCCGACGGGCGGCCTGCCGCAGCAGCGGCACGAGCCGGTCGGCCAGGCAGCCCTGCACGTCGACAACCGGTCGAGGAGTTCTGTGATCACCGCGCGCGCGGCCGCCAGCTTCGAGCCTCTCGGGCGATCGGTAGCGACCGCCCGCTCCTTCGTCCGCGACACCCTCCAGGGCTGGGGCTTCGCCGACATCGTCGACGACGCCGTGGTCCTCACCAGCGAACTCGTCACCAACGCCGTGGTCCACGCCGGCACCTCCGCCGATGTTCTGTGCCTGCGCAGTGACGACGGTGTGCGGATCGAGGTGGCCGACCGCTACCCCGAGCGGGAGATCCCCCTCCAGGGTCAGGCCGTCAACATGGGCAACCTCGACCGAGAGGGCGGCCGCGGCCTCCAGCTCTGCGCCGCGCTCGCCGGCCGCTGGGGCGTCGAGTACACCCCCACCCAGAAGCAGGTCTGGTTCCAACTCGACCTCCCCGAACGCCGGGTGGGCATCCGCACGGCAGGACCGTCCCTGCCTGCGGACCTCCTCCCGCTGGCCGACGGCCGCGTCCGCGTCGCCGTCGTACAGATCGACCGTACGTGCGCCATCACCTCGTGGAACGAGGACGCCGAGGAACTCTTCGGCTACGCCGCCGAACAGGTCATCGGCAAGCCCCTGACCGACCTCGCGGCCTGGCCGCACACCCCGGGCACCAGCACCGGAATCGCCGAGGCGCTCCAGCTCTCGCGCTGGGAGGGCAGTTACGGCATAAGGGCAGCCAACGGCCGCGTCACCTCCGTCTACGCCTCCCACCTGCGCGTCCGTGACACCGGCGGCGAGCCCTCCACGGTCTGCCTCCTGGTGCGCGACCACGAACGGGCCGTGCTCCAGACGCCGTTGCGCATGTCCGCCTCCGACACCGGCGCCTCCTCCGACGGCCAGAGCAGCGACCCCTTCGAGGTGTTCATCGGCTCGCCCGCCCCGGACGATCTCGACGGCCTCCTCCAGCGCACGGTCGAACGCGCGCGCGACATGCTCGACGGCGATTCCGCCTTCCTGCTCCTCGCGACCGACGACGAGACGGAACTGGAGGTCCGCGCCTCCACGGGCCTTCCGTCCGCCCGCCAGCGCTTCGCGCGCGTGCCCGTCGAGGCCGGCCCCGGCCGTTACAGCTCCGCCCGTATGCCCGCCGTCCACGACGACCTCGCGGCCGTACCGGGCGCCGTACCGCTCCTGAACGGCACCGGCATGCGCTCGGTCGTCACCGTCCCGCTGAAGGTGGAGGGCCGCCTGACCGGCTCCCTGGGCGTGGCCGCGGAGGGCCCCGGCAAATACTCGAACGAAGAAGCCCTGCGCCTCCAGTTCGCCGCCGACCGCATCGCGTTGGCGGTCGAATCAGCTCGTCTGGGTGAACTGGAGAAGTTGCGCCGAGGCTCACTGAGCTTCCTCGTCGAGGCCTCCGACCTCCTGGCCGGCACGCTGGACCGCGATCAGACCCTGGCGCTCATGGCCCAGATGACCGTCCCGACACTGGCCACCTGGTGTGCCGTCTACACGATTGCCGACCAGGCCTCCGATCCCTACCTGTCGTACGTCCTGCACGAGGACGAGGAACTCATCGACGGCATCAAGTCGTTGCTCTCCAAGATCCAGCCCCCGGACCCGGTCCCCACCCCCGGCGCCCGCGTCTGGTCGGCTCCCGGCGAGGCGGCCCACCAGGCGGCCCTGCGCAGCTCCATGCGCAGCCTCGGCCTCAGCGGCGGCCCCACCCGCCAGATCGCCTCCGGAATCGGCCCCACACTCGCCACGGCCTCGGCGGTGGGCGGCGAGACCGTCGTCCTCCCCCTGGTCGCCCGCAACCGCGTCATCGGCATGCTGACCCTCGGCAAGCCCGCCGACGAACACTTCCGCCAGGAAATCCTGGAACTGGCCGAGGACTTGTCCCGCCGGGCCGCCCTCGCCCTCGACAACGCCCGCCTCTACTCCGAGCGCACGGCCATCAGCCAGTCCCTCCAGCGCAGCCTCCTGCCGCCCGAGCTGCCCGAGATCGAGGGCGTCGAGGTCGAGGTCATCTACCGCGCGGCCGGCGAGGGCAACGAGGTCGGCGGCGACTTCTACGACGTCTTCCCCATCAGCGACGGCGCGTACGGCTTCGCCATCGGCGACGTCTGCGGTACGGGACCGAACGCGGCGGCAGTGACCGGCCTCGCCCGGCACGCCCTCCGTCTGCTGGCCAGAGAGGGCCTGAGCGGCCCGGCGGTCCTGGAGCGCCTGAACTCCGCCATCCTCGACGAGGGCGCCCGCAGCCGCTTCCTGACCCTCCTCTACGGCGAGCTGTGGCCGCAGGAGGACGGCAGCGCCCGCCTGAAGGTCGTCTGCGCCGGCCACCCGCTCCCGCTCCGCCTGCGCCAGGACGGCACCGTGGAACCGGCCGCCGAACCCCAGCCGCTGCTCGGCGTCATGGACGATCTGGAGCTCTACGAACAGACGGTCACCCTCGACCCGGGCGACGTCCTCCTGTGCGTCACGGACGGCGTCACCGAACGCCGCGAAGGCACCCGCATGCTGGGCGACGACGGTCTCGCCGACGTCCTCACCACCTGCACGGGCCTGACGGCCGGCGCGGTCGCGGCCCGCATCATGCGGGCGGTCGAGCGCTTCGCCTCCGACGCCCCGTCCGACGACATGGCGATCCTGGCCATGCGCGTCCCGGGCCTCCACCAGGACTGAGAGCACGAAAAAGGCCCCGCCCGAATGGGCGGGGCCTTTTGGCTGGAGCCCCCTAACGGAATCGAACCGTTGACCTTCTCCTTACCATGGAGACGCTCTGCCGACTGAGCTAAGGGGGCCTGTCACTTTTCGAGGTTTCCCTCGCGGCAACGGAATAGATCATACCCCGAACAGACCCGTGCTCCCAACTCGCTCAGAAAGCAGGCTGAAGCAGTCCCCCGAGCGCATTGCACGCGGCTACGACCCGCTGCATGTCCCGCTTGGTCAGCGAGGCATCCACCGGCAGCGCAAGCGTCTCGTCGGCGGCCCGCTCCGTTTCCGGCAGCGACACACAACGCCGGAACTCGGGCAACCGGTGCACGGGCGTCTTCACCGGCACCCGGCAGTCAACTCCCTTGCTCCGCAGAGCCCGGGCGAATGCGTCCCGGTCCGGCCGGCCATTACCCGGGACGCGCACGACGTACTGCTGATAGGTGTGCCCGTCCCCGCCGTCGGGCGTGCGCACCCCGCGCAACTTCCCATCGAGATAGCAGGCCCGCTCCCGACGCTGGGCGACCTCGTCGTACGGCGCCTCGGACTCGCCCTCCTGCAGCACCAGCAACCCGTGCCGCCGCCCGACCCCGAGCAGCCGCGCCATGTCGGCGGGTCGCCCGAATCGGTGTACGGCAACGACCGCCGCGGTCCGCGGAGTTACGGCCGCCTCCACAGCGGACGCGTCAAGGCAGTAGCTGACCGGATGTATGTCCGCGAACACCGGAAGCGCACCCGCGAGTGTCACCGCCTCGGCGACCTCCACGTTTCCGAAGGCCGGTACGACGACCTCGTCACCGACTCCGACGCCGGCGGCCCTGAGCATTGCAGCAGTACCCATGCTGCGGATGGTGGTTGCGCAACGTGAACTTCAAGTGACGCCCAACAAAAAAGGGTTGGACCCTGAACCGAAGTTCAGGATCCAACCCTTTGAATGATTGTTCGGCGGTGTCCTACTCTCCCACAGGGTCCCCCCTGCAGTACCATCGGCGCTGTGAGGCTTAGCTTCCGGGTTCGAAATGTAACCGGGCGTTTCCCTCACGCTATGACCACCGAAACACTATGAAGTTTCGACCGGAAAAAGACACAGTCGTTGCCTCAGAACTAACACAGTGGACGCGAGCAACTGAGGACAAGCCCTCGGCCTATTAGTACCGGTCACCTCCACCCATTACTGGGCTTCCAGATCCGG